>NZ_QJRI01000050.1 GCF_003254565.1 Flavobacterium nitrogenifigens | reverse complement strand
CTCAGACCCTGCAACAGGATGCGAGAGCGCTTCAAGATTGACAGTTGATGTGATTGTAAATGATCCGGGAACTCCAACATTGGTGACTGCTGGAACGCAAAACTTCTGTTTGGTAAATGCGCCAACATTTGCAAGTATCCAAACAAATGAATCTAACATCGTTTGGTACACAGCTTCAACAGGCGGAACAGTGATTGCTCCAACAACAGCCTTAACAAGCGGTACATATTATGCAGCAATCTCAGACCCTGCAACAGGATGCGAGAGCGCTTCAAGA
>NZ_QJRI01000127.1 GCF_003254565.1 Flavobacterium nitrogenifigens | reverse complement strand
CTCCTGAAGAAAATCCCTCAATTCTGATTTATCAATACTGCCATCAGTTGTAAAATAAGCAATCAGTACTTTCTCCTGATTGGATTCTTTTGCCGCTACTACCACTTGTTTTAAATCCTCAGAAAACTGCGAAATCGCATTCTCTATCTCGCCAAGTTCTATCCTGTATCCTCTTATTTTTACCTGATGGTCTTTTCTGCCCAAAAACTCAAGATCACCGTCAGCCAGCCAACGGCCCAAATCGCCAGTGTCGTACATTTTTTCTCCTTCTATAAAAGGATTAGATATAAATTTCTCCTGGGTCAGTTCTGGCTTGTTCAAATAACCTCTCCCCACGCCTGCGCCGGATATATAAAGCTTGCCGGTAACTCCCACAGCTAAAGGATTTAAACAATCATCTAAGATGTAAATCTGGGTGTTGGAAATCGGCTTTCCAATTGTTACGGGACTATCTTTGGATATTACTTTAACCATACAGCCAACGGTACTCTCTGTTGGACCATATTCATTATAGATCACTAACTCACTGTTTACTTTTAGAATTTCGTCTACTTGTCGGCTAAGTAATGATTCTCCTCCAACTATAATTTTCTTTAACGGTGTATCCTTCAGGTCAAAATCTTTTAATAATTCTAAATGAGATGGGGTTAATTTTACGATATCCAAGGCATTTGAAGTCGAAATATAATCCAGTAATATTTCATGTGCATTCCAATTATTATTAAATACTTTTATCTTATGGCCTCTAATTAATGGAAGGAAAATACTGGTAACAGTCAAATCGAAAGACAAAGAACTAAATAATCCGAAATCACCTTGTTGCTGATTCTCAAAATAAAAATCAGAACACCATTTCAGGTAGTTGTATAAGTTTTTATTCTCGATCATAACTCCCTTAGGCTGACCTGTAGATCCAGAGGTATAGATCACGTATGCCAAATCATTTGGCTTAATAATAGTATTCAGGTTCTCTTTCCCGAATCTGAATCTTTCCAAATTATGCAACATCATTTCCTCTTCATCAATGATCGCTTTACAGTTACTGTCCTCTTCGATATATGCAATGCGGTCTTGTGGATAATTAACATCTATAGGAACATAAGCAGCTCCTGATTTTAATATTCCAAGGATTGCTACAATCATGTTCTCACTTCTATCGAGCTTTATTCCT
>NZ_QJRI01000004.1 GCF_003254565.1 Flavobacterium nitrogenifigens | reverse complement strand
GAATACAATCCGTTCTCATGTCCTATCAAGCGGCTGGCACAATAGCCGCCGTCTACTCCTGTTTCAGAAATCAGTACCCATCCGCCGTTTACTTTAAACAGGCATGGAAAAGTGTATCCATTTCCCCAGCCATTTTTTCCAACGGCATCATCTAACATATACGAAGTTTCATAACTAGGACCTGTTCTCGCAAATCCGGTCAT
>NZ_QJRI01000149.1 GCF_003254565.1 Flavobacterium nitrogenifigens | reverse complement strand
CAGTACAGGTGCTCCTATAATCAATAGCAATACAACTTCATTAACGGGAGCTAGCTTAACAACAACTGTAAATGGGGTTGCAAGCACCGCGCTTGATTTAGCCCCTGCAATTAAATCAGGTGAAACTATAACTACTATAACCCCAATCGTTAATTCGGGTAGTGTTATTGCCACTTATACCAATGAAGCTGGCGGAACTCCAGTTGAGATTCAGCAGACAGTTACCAAACAAGTTCAGGATCCAATGACAGGAATTATATCGTTTATTAATGAAGATGGAGTTTCTTCTGATTCTCATGTAATTAGCACTGACCCTTCCAATATTATTACTGTGGGGCCAGACGGTGGTGCTTTACTAACTCCTACTACCCTAACAGCAGCAACAACTGTTTCTAATACAAGTGCTGTAAATAGTTTAAGCACAACGGTAAATGGTGTAACAGGAACTGCAGTGCCTATTATTAATACCAATGAAACTTCATTAACAGGAGCAAATTTGACAACAACTGTAAACGGAGTAGCCAGTACAGCCTTAGATTTAACTCCAGCTATAACAGCTGCAACTACCAATACTTTAGGCTTAACGGGTAATACTTTAACCTCAACGGTAAACGGAGTAGCCGCAACATCAGATGCTGTTAGTAGTGTTTCGAATGCTTCGGCAGTAAATACTTCGACAGTAACCGTAAATGGCATTACCAGTGCAGGTGCTCCTATTATTAATAGCAATGCCGTTTCATTAGCAGGAGCAAGTTTGACAACAACTGTAAACGGTGTAACCAGTACAGCCTTAGATTTAACTCCCGCTATCACAGCAGCAACCACCAATACGCTAACAGCAGTAAATGGAGAATTGATCTCAACAGTAAATGGGGTTGCCTCGACTCCTGCTGTTCCAGTATTGATAAGTGCAGATAATGGATTAACAGCCGCAAATGGAAATGTGCAATTAGGCGGAACTCTTATGGTTCCAACCACAATTGCCACAGATTTTGCAAATACTTTATCCATTACTGGTTTAATGCACGGAATGCCAATGGATGAAATTTTGGTTACAGATCCAGGAGGAGGAATTATCAGAACAATTAAGCCTGAGGAATTAAATTTTAATAACTGGAGCATTAACGGTAATTTTGGAACGATTCCACAAGTGCATTTTTTGGGAACACATGACGATGCCGATTTAGTTTTCAAAAGAAACTTTATAGTATCTGGAAAAATTCAAGTTAATAATACTTCTTTTGGGGTCAACGCTTTAAACAGTGATCCTACGGGGCAATTTAATGCTGCATTTGGAACTTCATCACTTCTCGAAAATACAACAGGAAATAACAATACAGCGGTAGGATACAACGCACTTACAGCAAATGCCACAGGAAGCAACAATACTGCTGCAGGATTTGCTGCAGGATCTGGAAGTACTGTAGGATCTGGAAATACATTTATTGGAAACAATGCCAACCCAAGTACAGGCGCAATTGTAAACAATGCTACGGCAATTGGTAATAATTCAAGAGTTGCCACTGACAATAGTCTAGTCTTGGGAGGAATCGATGCTGACGCAGTAAATGTCGGTATTGGCACCGATGCTCCCACAAACACCATGCACATTAAACCTGTTACAGGAGTTGATCCTATTCGCGCCGAAGGCTTACAAGCCAGTGTATCGGGAACAGATAATATTATAGTAGCAGATGCTTTAGGAGTTTTTAGAACCATAACCCCTAGCTCTTTAATTCCTGCTACAACAGTATCAAATAACTCAACACTAAATAGTTTAACTACCACTGTAAATGGCGTAACAGGAACTGCAGTTAACATTGTAAACAGCAATACAACATCACTCACTGGTGCTACTTTAAATACAGCAGTAAATGGCGTCGCGAGCACCGCTCTTGATTTAACCCCAGCTATTACCGCTGCAACTACCAATACTTTGAGCTTAGCGGGTAATACTTTAACCTCAACGGTAAACGGAGTAGCCGCAACATCAGATGCTGTAAGCGGTGTTTCGAATGCTTCGGCAGTAAATACTTCAACAGTAACCGTAAACGGTATTACCAGTACAGGTGCTCCTATCATTAATAGCAATACAACTTCATTAGCAGGAGCAAGTTTGACAACAACTGTAAACGGTATTGCCAGTACGGCTCTGGATTTAACTCCAGCAATTAAAGCTAATGAAACTATAACAACTATAACCCCAGTTGTAACTACTGGAAATACCATTGCAAGTTATACCAATGAAGCTGCAGGAACACCAGTCGAAATTAAAGAGACTATCACGTCTTTAAAAGATGTGGTAACACAAGTGACAGATCAGTTTGGGCAATTATTCGATGTGCATACTTTGACTTATACAGACGAAACCAATACACCTAACCCCATCGACTTGTCAGTTTTGGTAAAAGGAGTAGAAACCCTAACATCATTAGTCTATGACGGAGCAAATCATTCGTTAATTTACAATGATGAAGATGGAAATGCTACTGAGTTTAAAATGGTGGATTTAATTGGAGAGTCAGAAACAATAACCACTTTAGAAGTAAATGCCACAACGGGAACTCTAGATTATACAAACGAAGATAAAGTATTAACACAGCTAGATTTAGGTGCAGCTGTAAAAGAGCCTTGGTTTAGTACAGCTACCCATATGGGAGCTACATTAAATACAGAAGATATTTATACTAATGGATGGGTAGGAATCGGATATACAACTGCATCTGGAGCACCTAATGAAAAACTAAGAGTTAATGGTGCCATTTCTACAGTAAACACCTATTACGCCGATTATGTGTTTGAGGATTATTTTAAAGGAAAATCTGAAATCAAGGCCGATTACAAGTTTAAACGTCTGCCAGAAATTGAAGATTACATCAAAAAATACAATCATCTTCCGGGGATAACTCCAATAAACAGACTCGAAAAAACAAAAGAAGGATACGCTTTTAATATGTCTGAATTATCTATTCAGCTATTAGAAAAAACAGAAGAAATCTATTTGCACATTATAGAGCAAAATAAAGAGATTGAAGCAAAAGACAAAGAAATAAAGGAGTTGAAAGAAGCTTCAAAAGCAATGAATTTACGTCTTGAAAAGCTGGAAAAACTAATAGCAGAAAAGAATAATTAATGCCATTTATTATGTTTTAAAAATTCTAAAACAAGAAATGACAACGAATAGTATTACAGACTAAAATATTAAGATTATGAAAATAACATTATATAAAACCCAAAAAAACATCTTTGCAGTATGCTTTATTTTGTTCAGTCTTTGTTCTCTTACTGCTCAGGTAAACAATACTAAAATAAAAGACGGAACGGTAAGCACCAGCCCCGAAAAAGCCAAGCCAGGAGCAATTTTTGAATTAGAAAGCAACAATAAAGGAATGCTGACTTCAAGATTAACCACGGCACAACGTGACGAAATACCACCTGCCAATCTAACAGATGGATTGTTAATCTATAATACCACAACAGGATGTTTTGATTATTGGAGCCAAATTCAAAATATATGGCTAAGCATTTGTGGTACACTACCTCCTGCGGTGTTTGAAATTTCTCCAGAAAAATGTGGAGAAGTACAGGCTGCTGGAAGCTATAATGCCGGTTCGCCTCTAATAGGCTCCAACTATCTCAGAATGCCTGTTACCGTAACACAACCTGGAGTGTATACCGTTTCGGCCACTACAACTAATGGGTATTATTTTGGTGGAAGCGGAACTTTTCCTGCTGCAGGCACTTATGTATTAAACCTACCTGGGACAGGAACACCAAAAAATGGTACAATAGATCCGGATCCAGGAGATCCGGTAACTATTATATTAAACGGAAAAACAAGTAGTTGTATTCCACATATTATCGTAACACCTATGGATGTCGATTATAGCATAAACTGTGGTATTATAAATCAGCTGGGAGATTATTATGTTGGAGTTCCGTTAACATCAGCTAATAAAATTACGGTAAGTGTTAATCCATCAATGGCAGGTTTTTGGAGTATGAATACAAATACCGTAAACGGATATTCTTTTAGCGGCACCGGAACATTTACAACTTCAGGCACAAATCAGACCGTTGAACTTTTAGGTACAGGTACCCCGAATGCATCGGGTACCAATAATTTTAATCTTGTTTCTAATGCGTCGAGCGCAGCTTCCTGTACAAGTATTCCAATTACGGTACAAGCAGTGGCCTATACAATTAATTGCGGTACAGCAACACAAAACGGAGTTTATTTGCAAGATGTACCTCTAACAGCACTTAATACTATTACATTACCCATCAATGTAACCGCAACTGGACAAACCACCATTACCACCACAACCGCAAACGGCATAACGTTTACCTCAGGATTGATAACTTTATCTGCTCTGGGGGCGCAGAATGTTATCCTAACAGGTTCTGGAACTCCAACAGCTTCTGGTACAACCGCCCTAACGGTTTCTGGAACTCCAGGAGCTGCTGCAACATGTGCATTAAATGTAACCATAGGTGCACAACCTGTAACCTACACTACAAATTGTGCCGGAATTACTACAGCGGGTAATTACGCACCGGGTATAGCAATGGCGGCCTCAAATACCATGACAGTTCCTGTAAATGTGACCTATGTAGGAGCATACAGTATTACAACAAATACAGTAAACGGAATCAGTTTTTCGGCAACGGGAACATTTAGCGCCATTGGGCCTCAAAATGTAATCATGACTGCTACTGGCACACCAACTTCTGGAGGAACTTTTTCATACGCAGTAACTGCCAATAGCACCAATGGCGGTACCGCTTGTAACAAAAGCATAACCTTTGTTTTCCGTACCATGAAAGTACTAGGACTCGGAGATGGAATGTATCAGCCAGGATCAGCAGGAACGGGAGATGCTTCAAGAGCCATATTAGCTTCAACAGCAAACTTCAGTCCTACGGGAACCTATCAGGTACAGGGAATCACGATTATAAATGGAGGAACCAATCAAGGCACTACATTAAAGAATTTAATCAACAATAATAATATTGATATAATTGTAATTGGATACAATTACCAACCAAACGCAACATCAATCACTATTTTAAATGATTTTGTTCAGAACAAAAAAGGAGTATTAATTCACTCTCAAGAAAATGATTCAGCAGGAGCTGCCAACTTAATTAATACTATTTGCGGCTCTTCAACAGCAGTGGTTTCTGGAACAGGAACAACATATACCAATCCAGTTTTAAGTGTTTCAGATCCCGTCTTGCAAGGACCTTTTGGAACCATTACTGGATTCGATCTGGGAAGTGATGTAAACAATTCCTATTATGTTACTGGACTCCCTGCAAATGTAACGAGTCTCTCAACTCAAAACGGGAATGCAACCAGAATATTCTCGTTTAAACACAATACACTAGGTTACATTTTTGTTGGAGATGCTGGCTGGACTGCTGGGCAAGTCTCTAACACATCAACTACTACTTGGCCAGCAAAATTTGCAGGTACCGGACAACCATTGCCAAAAGCGTATAATGCCGGAATTACAGTTTATAATAGCATCATGTATGCCAATACTATGGCGTGGGCTATTAAATATGTGCAGGATAATATTAACTCTAGTTATGTGCTTCCTTAAATATAAATTTAAAATGCATATCTCTTTATAACAATAGAGAGATGTGCATTATTTAACGTATAAATGTCAGATCATGATGAAAATTTATATAACAGCAATTTTTCTATCTCTATTATTTACCAGTCAAATTACGGCACAGACCGTCAATACAGGAGATTTATCGGTTGCTCCAAATACGCAGCTTTCAACCTTGTTTAACTTTGATAACAAACCAACGGGTGATGTATTAATAGATGGCAATTTTATCGCTTATGCTAATTTTAATAATGACGGATTAATTACTTATACTAATTCTGGCAATGGAAAAACTTTTTTCGTAGGTACACAGCAGCAACTTATTTCAGGTGCTGAGATTGCACATTTTCAAAATATCGTTTTTGAAAATACATCAGAACTAGTTCCTTTTCATCTCAATACTACGATTGAAATTGGTAAAAATGCCGAATTTAAAAACGGAATCGTTGATGCAGACAGTTTTAATGGCAAAATGATTTTTGATCAAGATGCTTTTCATAGCGATGCCAGCAATCTGAGTTTTGTTGATGGTAAAGTAGAGAATATAGGTAATCTTGATTTTGAGTTTCCTGTTGGAGATCAGTTTTATTTTAGGCCATCATATCACGATAAAGGGGCAAATACCAATAATGTCTACACCACACAGTATTTTTTGAAAAATGCAGGAAATCAACATCCTTATACCAATAAAGATGACACCATTATATCTATTGATGAAGTTGAATATTGGAATCTGACTCAGGATCAGGGTTCAGAAAAAATTATTTTAAGCCTAACTCTTGATACCAATACCACCCCCCCTTCTTTTTTTGAAGAAAACCCAAATACAAAATTAGGAATAGTACGTTGGGACGATGCCGGCCAAAAATGGGTAAACGAAGGTGGAACCACAACCGATCTTTTAACAGGAGCCCATTATTCTAAACTAGTAACAACACAAGTTGGCGGCTATGGTCTCTTTACAATTGCGATTGTAAAACAATCGATCACTCCAGATTCTGATCTCATTATTTACAATGCTGTATCTCCAAATGGCGATGGAATTAATGACAGCTTTTATATTAAAGGAATTGATAAATATCCAGATAACCGGGTAGAAATATACAATCGATGGGGAGTAAAAGTTTTTGACGCCTCCTCTTACAATGAAACTGATGTAATGTTTAAAGGTTTTTCTGATGGGCGAAGCACTGTAAAAAGAAGCCAAGGACTTCCTGCTGGAACGTATTTTTATATTTTAAAATACAATAAAAACAATACTATAATTGAGAATACTGGTTATTTATATATTACAAATGATAAATAGATTTTGCGATACAAAATCTTATTTGCTATAGAGCATGCAATAGTAAGACAAAAACAGTAATCATAAATATTCTGTTATGAAAATAAAACTACTCTTTTTCAGCATTATGTCTATAACCTTTACAGGTTATGCACAACAGGATGCGCAGTATACACAATATATGTATAACACCATCAATATCAATCCAGCTTATGCAGGATCGCGAGGAGCTTTGAGCCTTTTTGGACTATACAGGACTCAATGGGTAGGTTTAGACGGAGCGCCTGAAACTAGCAGTTTCTCTATAAATACACCAATTAACAACAGCAGGCTTGGTCTCGGCCTTTCTTTAGTGAATGATAAAATTGGCCCCACAAATGAGAACAACATATCGGCAGATGTATCTTACACTATACAGACTTCAGCAGATTTTAAGCTTTCTTTTGGGGTTAAAGGAACAGCCAATATTTTTAATCTAGATGTCAACCAGCTGAATCCTGAAGACCAGGGAGATCCTCAGTTTCAAGATTTAGACAATAAATTTTCTCCAAATGTGGGCGCAGGCGTTTACTGGCATTCAGACAAAGCTTACATCGGATTCTCGGTTCCTAATTTTATCGAAACCAACCGATACGATGATAATGACGTGGCTATTTATAAAGACAAAATTACCTACTATTTAATGGGAGGTTATGTTTTTAACCTAGATAAATACCAATATTACAAGTTTAAACCTGCTGTATTGGCTAAAATGGTCGAAGGAGCACCGCTTCAAGTCGATATCTCTGCCAATTTTATGTTTATCGACCGTTTTGTCGTTGGCGTTGCCTACAGATGGAGTGCTTCATTAAGTGCTATGGTGGGTTTTCAAATTACAGACGGGCTCTACTTGGGCTATGGATACGACCGCGAAACCTCAAACCTGAATAATTACAATTCAGGATCACATGAGATATTTCTGCGTTATGAATTCTTCAAAAACAATGCTAAAATGACCACTCCGCGTTTCTTCTAAAAAAAACTGCTATGAAAAAGTATAGACTTCTCTGCTTAATAATTCTAAATATTTTTTGCGGTTATGCACAAGAATCAAAAGTGAAATCGGGTGATAAAAAATACGATGGTTATGCTTATATAGATGCAATCAAAACGTATGAAAGATTGGCTGATAAAGGATACAAATCTGAAGATCTCTTTAAAAAACTTGGCAACTCATATTACTTCAATTCAGAATTCGAAGCAGCCTCTAAATGGTACGGCGAACTTTTTGCTCTTAATCCAGCTCCCGAAGCCGAATACTATTACAGATATGCACAATCTTTAAAGTCAGCTGGACAAAACGATAAAGCCACTGCAATCTTAAATGAATTCAGCGACAAGTATAAAACCGATTCCAGAGCAAAGCTTTACAAAGAAAATCCCAACTATCTGGAGCAGATAAAAGCCAATTCTGGACGCTATAAAATTGAAGATGCTGGTATCAATTCTAAATACTCCGATTATGGAAGTTTTGTTTTTAAAAATAAAATATACTTTGCTTCGGCTAGAGATACTGGAAATTTTACGCAGAGAAAACACAAATGGACGGGGGAATATTTTACCAATATCTACAATGCAGACATTGATCCAACAACCAGCGCAACATCGAAAGCAAATAAAATTAAATCACTGCTGAATAGCCGTTTTCACGAGTCATCAATTGTATTTACTAAAGATGGAAAAACAGCATATTTTTCTCGAAATAACTTTGTCAATGGCAAAAAAGGAAAAGATGATAATGAAATTACACTTGTAAAAATTTACAAGGCCGATGTTGATAATGAAAAATTCAGCAACATTATTGCGCTCCCCTTTACAAGCGATAATTACAGCACAGCTCACCCTGCCCTAAGCCCTGACGAGAAAACCTTGTATTTTGCATCAGATATGCCTGGCACTATTGGACAGTCGGATATTTATAAAGTAAGCATTAAAGGCAACAATAGTTTCGGGTCTCCTGAGAATCTCGGCACGCCAATTAATACGGAAGGCAAAGAAACCTTTCCGTACATCACCAGCGAAAACGAAATTTACTTTGCCTCAGATGGTCATCCCGGACTTGGTGGTCTAGATGTTTTTGTGGGACAAATGCAATCTAACGGAAGTATTAATGATATTCAGAATCTTGGAAGTGATATTAATTCACCAAAAGATGATTTTGCTTATACCATTGACCCCTTTTCAAAACAAGGCTATTTTAGTTCCAATAAAGATGGAGGGCAAGGTTCTGATGATATTTATAAATTTATGGAAACACGCGCACTAAAGTGTTTACAAGAATTAAACGGCATCGTAACCGATTCTCAAAGCAGTGCGATATTGCCAGAAACCGAATTGACTTTGTATGAAAATCAAAAAATTATAAAATCGAGTGTTTCCAATTCTAAAGGAGAGTACACTTTTTCTGTAGAATGCGGCAAAACTTACATGGTACGTGCTCAAAAAATAGAATATGAAACAAAAGAAGAAATGGTAACAATTGGTAAAGTTTCTGGACAAACTCATCTGCCTATTGCATTAGATAAATCAATCTGTAAGGTTACAATTGGAGACGATTTAGGGAAATGTTTTGGCATTAAAATGATTTATTTTGATTTGGACAAGTACAACATTCGCACTGAAGCAGCCATAGATTTGGAAAAAATATTAGATGTCTTAAACCAGCATCCAACTATGAAACTCGATATTCGTTCCCACACCGACAGCAGAGCATCAAACCAGTATAATCTAAAATTATCTGACCAGCGAGCAAAAGCCACCTTAAACTGGCTCATTAAAAACGGCGTGGCTAAAAATCGTTTAACCGCCAGAGGTTATGGAGAAACTCAATTGGTAAACGATTGTTCAGATGGTGTAGACTGTTCAGAAGAACAGCATCAAATGAATCGCAGAAGTGAGTTTATAATAACAGGTTTATAGTTTTTTATCTTTTTTCGATCATTTCTCACTCCTCTACCATACAAAAAAAGACGCCATGACGGCGTCTTTTTTAGTTTATACCTTTCGGCTGCATTAAGCTTTCAAGTCAAATCTATCCAGATTCATTACTTTAGTCCATACCGCAATAAAATCTTGTACAAACTTTTCATGTGCATCGGCAGCTGCATATACTTCTGCAATTGCTCTCAATTCTGAATTAGAACCAAAAACAAGATCGGCACGTGTTCCTATCCATTTAGGCTGTCCAGTTCTTCTGTCGTTTCCTGCATAAAGCTCTTGATCATTAGAAACTGATTGCCACTTTGTGTTCATATCTAACAGATTTACAAAGAAATCATTTGTCAATCGGCCTGGTCTAGTGGTAAAAACGCCATTTTTGCTTCCATCCGTGTTAATGTCCAAAACACGAAGCCCTCCTAAAAGCACAGTTAATTCTGGTGCAGTAAGAGTCAATAAATTTGCTTTATCAATAAGAAGTTCTTCTGTTAAAACAGATGATTTTGTTTTTCTGTAATTTCTAAAACCGTCCGCTTTTGGTTCCAAATATCCAAATGATTCTACATCTGTCTGTTCTGCAGATGCATCCATACGTCCAGGTGAAAAAGGTACAGCTGCTGAAGCTCCAGCGTCTATAGCAGCTTTTTCGACAGCAGCAGAACCACCAAGCACAATTAAATCTGCCAATGAAACTTTTTTTCCATTCTGCGCATCATTAAACTCTTTTTGAATGGCTGCTAACTTATCTAAAACCACTTTAAGTGCAGCTGGATTATTTGCTTCCCAGTCTTTTTGCGGTGCAAGTCTTATGCGTCCACCGTTTGCACCACCTCGTTTATCTGATCCTCTAAAGGTAGAAGCCGAAGCCCATGCTGTTGAAACTAATTGGGAAATGCTTAAACCAGAATTTAATATTTTTTCTTTCAGCTGTGCTATATCCTGATCATTAATAAGTGCGTGATTTACTGCAGGAATAGGGTCTTGCCATAACAATTCTTCCGCAGGCACTTCAGAACCAAGATAAAGAGCACGTGGTCCCATATCACGATGCGTTAGTTTAAACCATGCTCTAGCAAAAGCATCTGCAAATTCATCTGGATTTTCTAAAAATCGGCGAGAGATTTTCTCATAAGCTGGATCTAGTCTTAATGACAAATCGGTAGTAAGCATTGTTGGCAAATGCTTTTTGTTAGGGTCAAAAGCATCAGGAATAATTGCCTCAGCATTTTTTGCTACCCATTGATGTGCTCCTGCTGGACTTTTAGAAAGTTCCCATTCATAAGCAAACAGGTTTTCGAAAAAGTTGTTGCTCCACTGTGTTGGCGTTTTTGTCCAAGTCACTTCAAGACCACTTGTAATAGCGTCTGGCCCTTTTCCTGAACCATAACCATTCTGCCAGCCTAAACCTTGCAATTCTAAACCAGCCGCTTCGGGCTCAGCACCCACATGATCAGAAGAAGCTGCTCCATGAGTTTTACCAAAAGTATGTCCACCAGCAATTAATGCCACTGTTTCTTCATCATCCATTGCCATACGTCCAAAAGTATCTCTAATATCTTTGGCTGCTGCAATTGGGTCAGGATTTCCGTCTGGCCCCTCCGGATTTACATATATAAGCCCCATTTGCACAGCTG
Source organism: Flavobacterium nitrogenifigens (assembly GCF_003254565.1). GTDB lineage: Bacteria > Bacteroidota > Bacteroidia > Flavobacteriales > Flavobacteriaceae > Flavobacterium > Flavobacterium nitrogenifigens. The sequence goes on along the minus strand of NZ_QJRI01000149.1, from coordinate 15,805 downwards.
CGAGAGGTTTTTCAAGATTTCTACTATGAATATTTCCATTTGCATCGTCATCTGATGACACAACACCATGATCTTTTGGAATTCCTTCAGATCCCTCTTTATAACGCTCATCACCTCCTAGCCATGTGGTTTCAGATCCCCAATATACAGACTCGTCTGCTTCCCATACATCGGCACGTCCTCCTGCAAAACCAAATGTTTTAAAGCCCATTGATTCAAGAGCAACATTTCCAGTTAAGATTAGCAAATCGGCCCATGAGATTTTCTGTCCGTACTTTTGTTTTATTGGCCACAGCAACCTTCTTGCTTTATCGAGACTCACATTATCAGGCCAGCTGTTAAGTGGTGCAAATCGCTGCTGTCCAGCTCCAGCTCCTCCTCGACCGTCATGCACTCTATAAGTACCCGCGCTGTGCCATGCCATACGTATGAAAAGTCCGCCATAGTGACCAAAATCAGCAGGCCACCAATCTTGTGAATCAGTCATAAGAGCATGCAAATCTTTCTTCACCGCTTCAAGATCAAGACTTTTAAATGCTTCCGCATAATTAAAATCGGTATCCAGCGGATTCGACAATGCCGAATTTTGTCTTAGGATATTTACCTTTAACTGTTTAGGCCACCAGTCACGATTCTTTGTGCCTGAAGCTGCTTGCTTGTCCATGCTCCCATTATGAAAAGGGCATTTGCTAATGTCATTTGATTGATTATCCATAGTTGAAAAATTTTTATTTTTGACTAAATTACAAACTAATGAAAGAGAAAATTAGGGCTGTAGATCGTAAATACTTCTTCCGAAATAGACAAAATCTATTCACAAACATTTCTCGCATTTAAAATCCTTATAACTCAGGTAGTTTTACAAAAAATGTCTTTTATTGATTAAATCACATTTTTCAATATGAGGTTTTAACTACAATAAATTTAATAAAAAGAATCTTTTTATTTATATAAATTTTTATAGTACAGCTATTTAGAATAAATACGGTACTTCGCCTAGACATTTCACTAAAAAATAACGTTCAGAATTCTTCTAAAAATATAGCCTGTATTTCTGTGTACGTAAAAACGTACTTTATTACACCCCTCCAAAATTATTATTATCCAACTTTACACTTTCGGTTCCAAATACCGTAATCTACTATCTATTATTACTAACTAATTGTTTACTAACCTTAAAATTTAAAAAATGAAGAATTTCTTAAAATTAACCAGTGTGCTATTTACCATGGCATTAGTATTTGTTTGTTGCGAAAAAGAACAAGAAGACGCAAATGTACCCCAAACCGCTAAAAAAGAAGCACAACAAATTGCAAGTAAAGATACTCTCGGATCTAATTCGGCACTTGAAAGCAACACAACGGCAAAAGGTACAGCTGGAGCAAGAACCATCACATTGCAAACCAATACATTATCTTGCCCTGGTGGTTTATGTACATCGTATGGTGTTTGGTCAACTGGCGTTTATACAGTTTGGTTCCAAATGAAATTTAATAACGGATTCTATTGGAGTCGAGGCGGAAAATGCGGATATGGAATCTTAATTGGTGACCAAAACACAGGTGGCGATGCTGCATGGGATGGAAATGGCGGAAGTGCTAGATTTATGTGGTATTGTCCAAATGGATCAAACACTGCTAAAGGAAGTGGCGCTTATCTTCAGCCTTATGTATATTACAGAGATCAGCCTGGACAATATGGAAACGATTTTGGCAAAAAATACTATATTCAAGAAGGTGTGACTTATAACTGCCAAATATCTGTGAAGTTAAATACTGGATCAAATACAGATGGATATGTAAAATATTATGTAAATGGTACAGAAATATTGAACGAAAAAATTCGCTGGGTAACTAACGATTCTAAGCGAAATGTAAATGCTGTAAGTCTTCACACTTTCCGTGGTGGAAGCCAAGACTACTGGACAGCTCCGGTAACAAGTTCTATTTATTATCCGAGCGCTTCTTGGGATGCTCTATAATCTATAAACTTTAAAATGCAATTTGGACCGAAAAAAATAAACCATACAACTTCGATGCTTTTTATCATTACCAGTAAAAACATCGAAGTTGTTATTTAAAAAATTAATCTAAAGCCATTTGTTTTTCTCCCCAGATTCTCATTTGATCAATAAACGGTACTAGTTCTTTTCCCGTTTCAGAAAGTCGATATTCTACACGTGGCGGAACTTCCTTATAAACTTTTCTTCTAATCAATTCATCAGATTCTAACTCCCGAAGCGTTTGAGTAAGCATTTTTGGAGTTATTCCTTCTACAATTCTTTTCAATTCGCCATATCGCATTATGCCGTCTTTTAAATACCATAAAATTCTTCCCTTGTATTTGCCACCAATTCTTTGAAAAGCATAATCAACAGGACAATAAGCAGATTTATCTTTTTTTGTCATTTTTTCATTTTTAAATTACTGATAATCAGCATAACTATACTTTTAGTATGTAGATTACAAAATTGTACCTACTTGCCATAAAGATATCAATTAATTTACTTTGCATATCTTTTTAAAGGAAAATAATATGGCTTATACTAAACAAGAATACTCAGAAGATATTAATGTGTTGGAAATTCGAAATTATTTGCTCAAACCAAATTTAGCCGATACATTCAGCGATTATTTTCACTCCAAATTTGTCAATCCAATGAATGAATTGGGCGGATACACTTTAGGAGAATTTAAAATCGATTCTGTCAACGATAGATTTGTCTGGTTTCGCGGTTTTAAGGATATGAAAACAAGAGTAAAATTTCTCAATGAGTTTTACTGCGAAAGCGATACGTGGAAAAAACATGGAAGAGAAGCAAATGAAATGATGATAAACTCTGACAATGTTTATTTGCTCAAGCCTTTCTATAAAAATAAAGCTCTTAAAACTGACAAGCCTTATACGGTTGTTGATTTTTACATTTGCAACAACACAATTGAAAAAGTTAGTACGTTATTTGACGAAGAGTATATACCGTTTCTAAAAACTTTAAATATTACTGATTTTTCTTTATGGGTTAGTGAAATGACCGAAAATGATTTTCCTAGACTTCCTGTTTTTCAAGATAAAAACCTTTTGGTAACAATTACGCATTATACAGATAAAACTGAATATCAAATAAAGCAAAAAGAAATTGATGGTATGTCATCTGCATTAAAATTTTCGATGCAATCATTGATAACTATTCATAATCAATTACTACTTTTAAACAAAAAAGCTGAAAAATGATACCAACTGAAGACTTAGAAATACCGAAAATAAATTTTGATGCAAATGGAGCCTTAATAATTGAACCTTCTCCTACTTCTTCCAAAGATGATTTTGACTTTTTTCAAGGAAAGTGGAAACTCCATAACAGAAAACTTAATTCCAGATTATCCAATTGCACAGAATGGACCGAATTTGAGTCAACTCAAGAAATGTATAAAGTACTCAATGGAATTGGCAATATTGATAATTTTCTAGCCAATTTTGATGGGCAACCATTTGAGGGAATGACCGTCAGATTATTTAATCCTAAGACCAAATTATGGAGCATTTATTGGGCAGATTCTAATGAAGGAAAATTAGACGAGCCTGTATTGGGTTCTTTTGAAAATAATGTTGGCCATTTCATTACTAAGGATATTTTTAATGGAAAGGATATTCTAGTGATTTTTCGTTGGGATGCAAGAGATAGGAACAATCCCGTTTGGAGCCAAGCATTCTCTGAAGACAATGGAAATTCTTGGGAATGGAATTGGTACATGTATATGTCAAAATTTGAAAACGCAGAGTAATTGTTTTTAATTTATTTAGCTGAAGATGATCCATTAAAAGTTAAACTCAAAAAATTACAGCAGAAAGAACAAGGGAATGGAGAGGCATGATTAAACACAGTTGAAATTCTTTGATTTGCATTGTGTCCAATCCAATCTTTGCGGGCACAGATTACAAATCTGAGCTAACGATTGAAAAGGCAACTACTCTAAGAATAGCCAGCTTTTCTAATTCTAAAACGCAAAAAGACACTATTACCCTTTTTCTTTCGTTTAATATTGATTCCTAATTGTAAATCTACTTTGGACTTCCTTTAATTTTATAAGGTTCACATTCTACAAATGATTCAGTAGTATTACCTGCATATACTTCATTATTTGTTAGATTAAGTCTCTTGGCATGAGCACCTACAGAAAAATCAACTTTTTTAAAGTCTACCCAAAAAGTATTAGGTGTTTGAGAAGACTCAAAATAATAAACTAAGTTTTTTTGATCAGATATTGTTCTCCATAAAGTAGAAGAAATGTTCGGCTGATCTGCAGTCGATATACCCAGCGGTACAGAACAATTTCGTATTACACTTAAGAGGGCTGCTACTGCAGTAGAAGCTTCTTTAGTTTTTGGCAAAATACTACTATAAAAAGAAGCCCTCACAAAACGGTCTGCTGCACGATTGGTACCTGGCAGCATTGTAAGCCCGCCTATAGAATCCCAATACTCATTTAATGCAAGTTGCTTTTCAAATATTGGAGAGTTAGTCATAACGGTATATTTTGGACTATGATGAATCACTAATTCTCCGTTGATATATTCAAAAATTGCATTATCTCCTGTAATATCCGAGATCGATAAATGCAGAGTCGCCTTTGGTCCTTCTCCGGGCATTGCACCGGTCGTAAGCACAAAAGGCTCTTTTTGTAATTCAATTACAGCTTCATTAACAGTCGCAAAATTATCTAAAACATACTGCACCCATCCTGCCATAGTTAGCTTTAATTTTTTACCATCCCAATCGGGATACCTTGATTCTGAGAGCCATAATAAATTTGCTACCAATCCTTTTTCGTTCATTCCGTCAGTTGCTGCCATATCATACACTGCTGATATAACACTTCCATATTTTGAAGTCCATTTAATAGATTGTGAACCTTCTTCTCCTGTTCTCTTAATACCTCTGGGCAACTGCCAAAGATTTGTATGAAGATCAGAACTCCAATCCATTGATCTAGCGGTTAATATTAATTCGTCTAAGCCATGATAAAGTATTCTAGTACACATAAGTTTATTATTATATATAATTACACAAATAAGATTCCAAATCCTTAATACTTCTTTTATTTACATTGATGAAGTTTTAAAATTAACACAGTTAAAAAACATAAAAAGTGAATCCACAACTAAACAGGTTCCAAATTATAAAGTGAAACCTTTTTTTATGTCAATGCTAGAAAAAAAACAATAAAAAGTAATCTGCATACAAAAGGTAAATAAGATTCTATTTAAAGGGGCACTTTCATTGTAGTTTTGTTTTATAATTAAATAAAGAGCTGTTTTAAAAGAATCTCAATATGAATGAAAAACCGAAATATACCTTAAGAGAATTAATACTCTATTTTTTAAAACTTGGCACAATTGGTTTTGGAGGACCAGTTGCACTCGTGGGTTATATGTACAAAGATTTGGTAGAAAACAAAAAATGGATTTCTGATGAAGAATACAAAGAAGGTTTAGCATTGGCTCAATTGGCTCCAGGTCCTTTAGCGGCACAGCTTGGAATATATGTAGGTTATGTTCATTATAATATTCTTGGGGCTACTTTAGCAGGTTTTGCCTTTATTACTCCGTCATTTCTTATGGTTTTACTCCTCGGAATAATCTACCAAGCTTATGGCGGACTGGTATGGATTCAGTCCATTTTTTATGGTGTCAGTGCTGCCGTTATCGGAATCATTACTTTGAGTTCTTATAAACTCACTATAAAATCCATCGGAAAATTGAATCTGAGTTCTTTTAAAGAAAAATGGATTCTATGGCTTTTCTTTACCTCGGTCATCGTAATAACTTACATCACAGAAAAAGAGCATATTTTATTATTTGTAGCCGCAGGACTTGTTTACATGCTGATAAAGGCTCGTCCGTATTTTAAGATTGCCAAAACCACAAATGTCTTAATTCTTATTTCGTCTGGCTTTTGGAATTATGAAAGTTCAACCTTAATGAAAATTGCCATATTCTTTACTAAAGCGGGCGCTTTTGTATTTGGTAGCGGTCTTGCAATCGTTCCTTTTTTACATTCGGGAGTAGTTGTTGAAAATAAGTGGCTCACAGAACAGCAGTTTCTAGATTCGGTTGCCATAGCCATGATAACGCCTGGCCCTGTCGTAATAACGGTTGGTTTTATAGGGTATTTGGTAAATGGCGTTTTAGGCGCAATAACTGCCGCTTTAGCCACATTTTTGCCTTGCTATCTTTTTACCATTGCCTTGGCGCCATTCTTTAAGAAAATTGTAAACAACAAACCTGTCAAAGCATTTGTTGAAGGAATAACGGCTGCTGTAGTAGGAGCTTTAGTTGGTTCTGTCATCATTATTGCCAAAAGAAGCATTGTAGATGTTTCAACAATACTGATAGCTCTAGCAAGCATTCTTTCTTTAATTTATATCAAAAAAATTCAAGAACCGTATATTATTTTAATTGCTGCAGTCTTAGGTGTGTTGATTAAATTATCTTTTTAATAGATACAAAAATTCAATAAAAAAAAAACCCTCGTTTCATCAACAGAGGGCTTTTCTTTCTTTATAAAAACTCATCGCCAACCCAATGCAGGTGCAACGTGTTCTAATATAGAGGATAGAATGTGTATGTTATAATCAACACCTAAAGTATTCGGAATAGTCAACAACAAAGTATCGGCTTCCTGAATCGCTTCATCTTGAGCTAACTCTTCAATGAGTTTATCGGGTTCAGCCGTGTAGCTTTTACCGAAAATAGCTCTTTTGTCTTGTTCAATATAACCAAAGCTATCATTGCCTTTTGCTTGTCCGCCAAAATAATATTTATCCTGATCATTAACTAGTGCAAAAATCGAACGGCTAACCGATACTCTCGCTTCGCGCTGATGTCCTGCTTTTTTCCAAGCTTCTTTATATAATCTTATCTGTTCTGCCTGCTGAACATGAAACGGCTTGCCATTTTCGTCATATTTAAGTGTAGAACTCTGAAGATGCATACCATTTTCGGCTGCCCAAATTGCCGTGGCGTTTGACGCGGCTCCCCACCAGATTCTTTCTCTTAATCCTTCAGAATGCGGTTCAATGCGCAACAATCCAGGCGGGTTTGGAAACATCGGATACGGATTTGGTTCTGCAAATCCTTCTCCACTCAATTTATCCAAAAATTCTAAAGCTTTTTTACGCCCCATATCGGCATCGGTTTCACCTGCATCTGGTTCGTAGCCAAAATAACGCCAGCCATCGATAACTTGTTCTGGCGATCCTCTGCTTATTCCGAGTTGCAAACGTCCTTCTGATATCAAATCGGCAGCTCCGGCATCTTCAACCATATACATTGGATTTTTGTATCGCATATCGATTACTCCTGTTCCGATTTCTATTTTGCTAGTCTTAGCGCCTACAGCCGAAAGCAGAGGAAAAGGTGAAGCCAACTGCTGTGCAAAATGATGCACACGAAAATAAGCGCCATCTATTCCTATTTCTTCAGCCGCAACTGCCAAATCGATAGATTGCAACAAGGTATCTGCTGCTGTACGAGTTTTGTATGATGGATGATTAGACCAATGCCCAAATGATAAAAATCCTATTTTCTTCATAATGGCTTTTAATTTTTTATTCTCTCAAATATACGCATAACTAATAAAAAAAGAAAACCATGTCTTTTCTTGAAAAGTACATGGTTTTGCTTATCTATAAAATTATTAAAGCAGGTAATATTGCCTTTTAATTTTTAATTTTTTAAAAATTTTATTGTTTAGGATCGACGCTTAAAGGCGGAAGTGACAATTCTTTACTGTTCAACAATTGCTTAGCTTGCTCAATAGTTCTATACTTACCAATTTCCATTGGCCCTCCATAAGAACCACTTTGCTGTGGTCTTGGCGGAGTTGTAGCATACGTTTTCATCAGTTCAAGAGTAACTTGGTCAAAAATTACCATTGTCCATGTTTTTTCTGTAAAGCTATTCATGAAAAGGTCATAGCGCTCTTGCGGATCTTGCCATAAATCGTAAACAGCAGGAACAGTTGCTACATAAGTCTGGTCACCTCTCCAGCCCAATTGCTGTCCTGGTGTATCGCTTCCTGCTTGCGCGCCATTATCTCCGCGTGTATTAAATACTGCTTTCCATTTCCCTATACGTACAGCTCCAGGAGATAATTCGTTTTCTGTAAAATAAAACCATCTGTCACGAAGCGGTTTTCCCTTTTTAAACAAAACATTTGACATGTCATAGCTATCAAAAATGATAGGTTTTCCTTCTCTATCATTTTTAGGCAATTCAACTCCAGCCAAAGCTGCAAATGTTGCCATTAAATCTAAACCACCCACAATATCATGACTTACACTTCCTGCTTCAATCTGGCCTGGCCACCATGCAATTGCAGGAACTCTGCTTCCTCCTTCACGATCTGTTCCTTTAGAACCTCTAAACGGCGTATAACCAGCATCTGGATGTACATCTTGCCAAGCTCCATTGTCAACAGTATAAATTACGATTGTATTATCTGCAATTCCAAGCTGACGGATTTTATCCATAATTCGTCCAACATTATAATCCATTTCTACAACAGCATCGCCATATTTACTTTTTGCAGGAGATTTTCCAGCAAACTGTTTAGAAGGCAAGTTTGGCTGGTGATTTTTAGCAAAATTGATACACATAAAAAATGGATCTTTAGATTTGCCATATTCATCCAGCTGTTTTAAATTATTGTCAACCATATTCATATCCAGTTCTGCAATATTTTCTTCAGTTACCGGACTTACTTCTCTTGCTGGTTTTCCTGCTTCTCCTTCTAAAATTCCTTTAGTCGCTTTTTTTATGTAGTCGCTAATCTCAGGTGCCATATCCGGATTCCAAGAAGGAAAGCAATAAGTGTAAGCATTCAAGTGGTACAATACTACATTTTGCATTTTATCAAAACCATGAGCAATTGGCATAGCATAATCTGCCTCTCCTAGGTGCCATTTTCCTGAAAAGTAGGTTTTATAATTTGCTTTTTTAAGTACAGATGCCAATGTCCATTCAGCTGCAGGAAGTCCGCCTCCCTGACCTTGAAAAGCAACTGTAGTCATACCGCTTCTATTAGGAATACGGCCAGTAATCATGGCAGCTCTTCCAGGCGTACAGCTTGGTTGTCCGTAAAAGGACCAAAACTGCATACCTTCTTTTGCCATTTTGTCTAGATTTGGTGTTGGCATTCCACGTCCGACTCCTCCACCATAAACTCCTAAATCTCCCCAACCAGTATCATCTGAAATTACCATAATGATGTTAGGCTTCTTCTTAGTTTGCCCGTTTATGTTTCCTATGACAGTGCAACATAACAGACCTGCAAAAATTAATTTTAAGGCATTTTTTTTCATGGTTTAAAATTTTAATTAAATGTGGTTTGTTTGAAATCTGAACAAAAAGCTTTAGTAGAAATGATTAATCGTTCTACTTTTCTTAACAACAAGATCCCTTTTCTTTTGATAGAGAAAATTACAATTATTAGGGAAGCAAGATTTTTTAAACTGGTTGCAAATTATAATATGAAACGAGAATACATTTTTTTTCGAAAGCTCATTCTTGGAACATAATTCTTAAACCTTCACATTATTTTATGAATATTCACTTCAATATATTTTTTTTTAGTTCTTCTTCATTTCCTTAAATTCCTAAAAACCTAAGACATTCCATTTAAAATCATTAATTATCAAAATGTTAAGTTGCAATTTTTCTTGTTTCATATTATAATTTGGAACATGTCCACCTTCCATTTTATGCAATTATTCTCACTTTATGGTATATTTTTGAAAGACCTAACAAATCTGTTCTAAAAAAACTTCCCCAATCTTTTTCCTACTCCTACGATTTACATAGTCAATTATTAATAAATCTATACTAAAAACAAATACTTATGGATTGGATTATTACTACATTAAAAGATTATCCCGAACTGGCCATTTTTCTAACCTTATCTTTAGGCTACTTTATTGGAAAATTTAAAATTGGAAGCTTTTCTTTAGGAACTGTGACTAGTGTTTTGCTGGTCGGAGTCTTAGTAGGACAATTAGATATTGTCATTTCTCCCAACGTAAAATCAGTATTTTTTCTAATGTTTCTTTTCGCTGTCGGGTATAGCGTTGGACCCCAGTTTTTTGGAGGCCTAAAAAAAGATGGACTTCCTCAAATGCTTTATGCCGCAATTGTTTGTGTTTTATGTTTGATATGTCCTTATGTTATCGGCAAAATTATGGGATACGATATGGGTCTAACTGCAGGAATGCTTGCGGGTTCTCAAACCATATCTGCTGTAATTGGTGTTGCATCCGACACGATCAATCAGCTCGGAATTCCTGCCGATCAGAAAACGGCATTAATTAATAAAATCCCAGTGGCATATGCTGTTACTTATATTTTCGGAACTGCTGGATCTGCTTGGCTATTGGCTTCTATCGGACCAAAATTATTAGGAGGCAATTTGGTAGAAAAAGCAAAAGAACTTGAAATTCAGCTTGGTGGAGATGCCATTGGTGATGATCCAAGCATTGCCTCTGCTTATGATCGCGTAATATACAATGCTTATCAGATTGCTTCACACTCTTATGCCTGCAATAAGACGGTTTTAGAGATTGAAAATGAACTTGAAAGCAAAGGCAGACGTTTGTTTATACAACGAATCCGAAGAGGAAAAGAAATCATAGATGCTACTCCAGAATTTGTAATTCAAGAAAATGATGTTGTGGCGCTAGGCGGAAGAAGAGAATACATGATGAACTATGTCGCTGTAAATGAAAAAGAAGTGCTGGATATCGAGCTTCTTAATTTTCCAGTAGAAGTCTTAAGTGTATTAATCGTAAAAAAAGAAGTGATAGGAAAAACCCTTGCTGATTTACGACATGTAAAATATATGCATGGTGTTGTAATAAGATCATTAAAAAGAGCTGGAATTCAGATGCCTATATTGCCCAATACGGTTATGCAAAAAGGAGACATGATAGAATTAGTGGGCATCAAACGAGATGTAGATCAAGTTGCTGTGCATATTGGTTATCCAGACCGTCCTACAAACTCAACTGACATGGCTTTTGTTGGTTTAGGAATAGTTCTTGGCGGATTACTCGGTGCATTGACCGTTAAAATTAGCGGAGTGCCAATAAGCTTAAGTACCAGTGGAGGTGCCTTAATTTCTGGACTTTTCTTCGGATGGTTAAGAGGTCAGCACCCAACTTTTGGACGAATTCCAGAACCTGCTTTGTGGATTATGAATAATGTTGGATTAAACATTTTTATAGCCGTTGTGGGTATTACAGCTGGACCAAGCTTTATTGTTGGGTTTCAAGAAGCAGGTTGGGGACTTTTTATCGCAGGTGCAGCAGCAACGGCGATTCCGTTAATACTGGGACTTCTTATCGGAAGGTATATTTTCAAATTCCATCCTATCATCAACTTAGGATGCGCTGCTGGGGCAAGAACAACTACTGCCGCCTTAGGAGCTTTACAAGACGCTGTAAAGAGCAAAACCCCTGCATTGGGTTACACTGTAACCTATGCCGTTGGTAATACGCTGCTCATTATATGGGGCGTCGTCATTATTTTAATCATGAGTTAGTCGAATTTTTTATATAATCTCTAAAAAACATTTTAGTTATGGCAATTGATATTTCAAAAATAAAAACATCAAGAGAGGTAGAAAAAACACTTCAGACCCTCAGTCCATTTGAAATTAAAAATGAATTAATTCATCTGGCAGAAGAAAGCGCGCTTAAATCGACAGCGATAACGCTTAATGCAGGAAGAGGAAACCCAAACTGGATTGCTACCGTTCCTAGAGAAGCTTTTTTCCTTTTCGGACAATTTGCATTAGAAGAATGTCGCAATGTTATGGAAGAACAAGGCATTTTAGCCGGAATTGTACAGAACAAAAGCGGAGTAGCTTCTCGTTTTGAAGCGTTTTTAGCGAAACATAAAGATTCTCCTGCTGCATCGCTTTTAGAAAAAACATATCATTATGGTGTAGACAAACACGATTTTGATGGTGATGCGTGGATTCGTGAATGGATAGAAGCTGTAATCGGATTTAATTATCCTGTTCCTGATCGTATGCTAAGTCAGATAGAAATTATTGTTCACGACTATTTAGTACAGGAAATGTGCGGTACTGGAAACGACAAAGGCAAGTATGATATTTTTGCTGTTGAAGGAGGAACTGCAGCGATGTGCTATATTTTTGATTCTTTAATGCAAAACCATCTTACCGAAAGAGGTGATAAAATAGCATTGCTCACTCCTACTTTTACACCTTATATCGAAATTCCGGAATTAGATCGATACAAATTTGATGTCGTTTACGTAGAAGCAAGCGGAGTTGGCGAAAACGGATTCCATACTTGGCAATATCCAAATTCTGAATTAGACAAGCTAAAAGATCCAGCAGTTAAGGTTGCCTTTGTGGTAAATCCGAGCAATCCGCCATCTTCTGCAATGAGTATCGATACACTCAATTATATTGCTGATATCGTAAAAAATCATAATCCAGGATTGATGATTATTACGGATGATGTTTATGGAACTTTCGTTAATAATTTTAGATCGTTAATGGCCATTATTCCGCAAAATACCATCACAGTATATTCATTCTCAAAATATTTTGGCTGTACAGGCTGGAGACTTGGAACAATCGCAGTTCATCAAGACAATATTTTCGATAAAAAAATTGCCAATTTAAGTCCCGAACTTAAAAAAGAACTACACGATCGCTATTCTTCTCTGACATTAGAGCCAGAAAAAATCAAGTTTATTGACAGATTGGTTGCCGATAGCCGTCAAGTAGCTTTAAACCACACGGCAGGATTATCCTTGCCTCAGCAATTTCAAATGATGCTTTTCTCTGCATTTTGTCTATTAGACACTCAAGATGTTTATAAAACGCTTACACAGTCTATTATTCACAAACGTCTTGGCTTATTATGGGAAGGACTAGAAGTGCCAATTCTTGAAGACCCAATGCGTGCAGGATATTATTCTGAAATTGATGTTATGGTAGCCGCAAAACACTTTTATGGAGACGATTTTGCCAATTGGCTGAAAACGAATTTCGAACCTGTTGATGTTTTATTCCGTTTGGCAGAAAAAACAGCCATTGTACTTTTAAATGGAGGCGGTTTTGCTGGACCAGAATGGAGTATCAGAGTTTCTCTTGCCAATCTTCCAACGGATAGTTATCTGATTCTTGGAAAAAACATCCGTAAAATTTTATTGGAATATGTAACCAGCTGGGAAAACTCAAAAAAATAGTAGTAATCTGAAATTAAACACATTTGATCTATGAAAAATTTATTTACATTATTATTATCGGTTTTATTAGTAACAGGTATTTATGCTCAAAAATTACCTAGAATCAAAATATTGGCAACAGGAGGAACAATTGCGGGACAGGGTGCTTCAGCAGATCGTTCTGCTTATACCGCAGGACAATTGCCAATTAAAGATTTAATTGCTGCCGTTCCGGGAATTGACAAAGTTGCAGAAATTTCAGGAGAACAGATTTCAAATGTTGGAAGTCAGGACATGACTGTCGATATTTGGATCAAGCTGAATAAACGAATCAACGAAATTTATAAAAATAACGAAGCCGACGGAATCGTAATCACACACGGAACCGATACGCAAGAAGAAACAGCTTATTTTTTATCACTAACCGTAAGATCTGACAAACCTGTAATCATTACTGGCTCTATGCGTCCAGCAACAGCCATTAGTGCAGATGGTCCAAAGAATCTATATGATGCAGTAACTCTGGCAGCTTCAAAACAAGCGGCGCATAGCGGTGTTTTATTGGTATTTAATGAATATATTTTTACAGGAAGAAGTGCCGTAAAAACTAGTACAACACACTTAAATGCATTTACAGCGCCTAACAATGGTCCAATCGGACAGGTTTATGACGGAAAAGTTTCTCTTTATGAAACTCCGGTAAGAAAAGCTAATAAAAGCACTCCGTTTGATATCACAGGTTTAACAACTTTACCAGAAGTGGCTGTTGTAGAACTATATGCTGATGCGCCTGCAACTGCAATAAATGCGTATGTGGCTTCTGGAGTAAAAGGAATCGTTACGGGCGGTTTAGGTAACGGAAATCTAAATAAAGTAAACTCCGATGCTGCGGCAAGCGCTGTTAAAAAAGGAATTGCTGTTGCAAGAGCTTCTAGAGTACCGTCTGGAAGAGTTACTTTATTTGATGAGACCGATGATCAAAAGCTTGGCACTATAGTCGCAGATGATTTAATTCCGCAAAAAGCAAGAATTCTTTTAATGTTAGGACTTACCCAAACTACTGACAGTAAAAAACTGCAGGAGTATTTCTTTGAGTATTAATCAATTGAAATTGTAAATTATGCGTGTCTTAACTTTTATAATTTTGAGCGTTTTTCTGTCAGCAGGTGCTTATGCACAGCAGGAAAAACAGACCGATACGATCCTAAATCATAAAACGCCTTTAATAAAAGCAACCAAAGTTGATTTGCTAAACAATGTTGATTTAATTTTCAATACTCAAGTAGGTTTTAACACCTATTTTGATGACGGAAATTACACTGGCAGTAAATTCGAAGTAAACCAATTTAGATTGGAAGTAAAAGGAAAAGTGTATAAGGACAAAGTATTTTTTAGATTTCGAGACCGATATACTAAAGAAACTGAACCGCAATCAACAGATAACATCAGCAGTTCTACTGACTTGGCTTTTATTGGATATAAAATATCTGAAAGAACCAGTATTGCAATTGGAAAAATGACAGCAAACTGGGGTGGGTACGAGTTTGATATGAATCCGATTGATATTTATCAATACAATGATATTGTGGATAATTCGGATAACTTTTTAACTGGAGTTCAGGTGAATTGGAAACTAAATGCGAATCATGTTTTTTCTGGACAGATTTTAAACTCCAGAACCAAAACTTTTTCTGAACTATATCAAAATGTACCAGATGTAGAAGAAGCCAAATTTCCTGCCGCTTATGTTGGAAACTGGAATGGAAGTTTTTTAGACGGAAAATTTAAAACCATTTACAGTTTCAGTATTTTTCAGGAAGCCACAAAAAATGGAAGACCGGTAAATATGTATTATACAGCATTAGGAAATCAGTTTCGAAGCAAAAAATGGCTTTTTCAATATGATTTCAAATGGAGTAGCGAAGATTTAGATCGAACTGGAGTTGTGAGTACTATTATTCCAGATACTGTTTTAGATCACGCTGCAGAAAATGTGTATTATCTAGAACATTGGCTTAGAACTGTATATTCGCTAAATGAACAATGGAAACTTACGATTATCGGAATGACAAGTAAGGCTTCGTGGAAAGATATTCCCGATCCTTCTATAAGCTCAAACCGAATTCGTACTGCATATGGCATTATTCCGACTGTAGAATTTTATCCCATCAAAAACTTCAATTTAAAGTTTTTTGCCACTTATGTGCAGCGATTCTATAATTACAGCGATTATGCTAAAACAGATTTAGGACAATCTAATACCACAAGCGGAAGAATTATGCTTGGTGTAATTTCTCCTTTGGTGGTATTGTAATAATTTAAGTAACTAACTCAATTGGAAATGCTGGGACAAATCGTAAACGCGATTTATTCCAGCATTTTTTTATGAGTAGCCTCCAGCTTCAGCTGGAGGTTTTTAATCATCGTAAGAATAAGGCTTTAGCCAAATCACGCATGTTCGGCTAAAGCCATTTCGATTCCTTTTATTTAAACTCCAGCTAAAGCTGGAGCCAATTCAAACTAATAATTGATTTATACGCATATCACT
>NZ_QJRI01000140.1 GCF_003254565.1 Flavobacterium nitrogenifigens | reverse complement strand
GTGCCAACGGTCTGGGATGAGGTCCGCTTTCTGGAAGGCTACCCAGGCAAATATGCTGTGCTGGCCCGAAGAAAAGGGGCAAAGTGGTATATCGCCGGAATTAATGCGCAGAAAGAACCTTTGGAACTAAAATTAAAGCTGCCGATGATCTCGGAGGGCACCACTCTTAGATATTATCAGGATGATGAATTATTAAATGGAAAAATTATGGACATTAAATACAGATCAAAGATTGGAGTGCCAATAAAAGTTCCCTGTAATGGCGGTGTTCTGTTAACCAACTAAAATCTTTAGGGCTCATTATGGATTTATCCAGAATTGAAGCAATAAAGAGCGAATATATTTTAGCATAATCTTACTAATTAAAATAACTTAAACCAAATGAAATTTATTTATCTATTAATTTGCCCGCTGTTTTTCTGTGCGGCTGGCTACGGCCAGAAATATGAGAAAAACAATCTGGGAATCAAGACGCAAGCAGATGGAAATACAATAGAAATTCAGTTTTACACTCCTTCGATTGTAAGAGTTGTAAAATATCCGGCAGCGGGAGTCTATTCCAAAGAAAGCCTTTCGGTAAACATGAAACCGTCGGCAACTCCTTTTACAGTAAAAAGCCAAAACGGCCAATTGGTTTTAAAATCCGAAAGTCTGAATGTTACGGTGCAGTTTCCAACTGGAGAAATCTCATTTGAAAGTTCAGGCCAGATCTTGCTTCGTGAGAAAAAACAGGGAACAAAATTTAAACCTGTAAAAGATACCGATACCGATTCTTATACCGTTTATCAGGCATTTGATTTGGAGAAAGAAGAACCTATATATGGTTTAGGACAGCACCAGAGGGGAGATTTAAACCAAAGAAATCAAAATTATCGTTTGGAACAGGGAAATACGGAAGATGCCGTGACTTTTTTTCAGTCTGTAAAAGGGTATGGCCTTTTTTGGGATAATTATGCTCCGACAGAATTTAAAGACAATGCCAGCGGGACTTCTTTTGAATCTCTTGTGGGCGATGGGGTAGATTACTACTTTATGTATGGTAAAAATGCCGATGGAGTGATCTCGCAAATGAGAAAGCTGACCGGAACAGTGCCCATGTTCCCGCTTTGGACCTATGGCTTCTGGCAGAGCAAAGAACGCTATAAGAGCCAGAACGAATTAGTCGGGGTGGTAAAAAAATACCGCGAGCTGGGAGTGCCCCTAGACGGAATAATTCAAGACTGGCAGTATTGGGGGAATAATTATCTGTGGAATGCGATGGAGTTTCTTAATCCTGAATTTTCCGAGCCTCAAAAGATGGTGGATGAAGTTCATGGCCTGAATGCCCATATGATTATTTCGATCTGGTCTTCATTTGGACCTCAAACAAAGCCTTATAATGAGCTGAATAGCAACGGAATGCTGTTTGGTTTCCTAACTTGGCCAGAATCTGGCAGCGAAATTTTTCCGCCAAAAAAAGATTATCCTTCAGGAGTGCGCGTTTATGACGCCTATAACCCAAAGGCAAGAGACATTTATTGGAAATATGCAAGTGAAGGCCTTTTTGCAAAAGGAATTGATGGCTGGTGGATGGATTCCACTGAGCCGGATCATCTTTGGGTAAAGCCGGAAGATTATGATACCAAAACATATTTGGGGACTTTCAGAAAAGTGCGAAATGCTTATCCTCTTATGGCTGTGGGCGGGGTTTACGATCATCAGCGAAAAGAGACTTCAGATAAACGGGTTTTCATTCTAACAAGATCTGCTTTCGCTGGCCAGCAGCGTTATGGCGCCAATACTTGGACAGGAGACGTAGAATCGAGCTGGGAAAACCTGCGTGCACAGATTCCGGCAGGACTTAATTTTACTCTCACAGGCATGCCGCATTGGAATTCTGATATAGGCGGTTTTTTTGCTGGTGCTTACAACCAAAAAGGAGAAGTTTCTGGAGCAGAAAGCCTTTTGTTTCGCGAGCTTTATGTTCGTTGGCTGCAATTTGGAGCTTTTAACCCGATGATGCGTTCTCATGGTACAGATATACCTCGCGAGATCTATAATTTTGGTCAGAAAGGGGAACCGGTATATGATGCGATTGAGAAATTTATAAATCTGCGTTATTCCTTATTGCCTTACATTTATTCGGCATCATGGGAAGTGACCCATAAAGATTCCAGTTTTATGAGGGCATTATTTATGGATTTTGCCGCCGATTCCAAGAGCTGGGATGTTAAAGATGAGTTTATGTTCGGAAAATCTATTTTGGTTGCGCCAGTGGTTCATGCCCAATATACACCCGAAAAAATAAAAGAAAGCGAGAATCAAAAGCAGAGTGTAGATTTTACAGCAGAAAAATCAAGAATCGTTTATCTTCCCGCTGGAAGCGGCTGGTACGATTTCTGGACAAATGAAAAACTGCAGGGCGGTCAGGAAATTACCAGAAAAACAAAGCTGGATATGATGCCGCTGTTTGTTAGGGAAGGCGCTATTATTCCAATTGGACCTCAAGTGCAGTTTGCTGAGGAAAAAAAATGGGACAATCTTCAAATAAAAGTATATCCGGGAAAGGACGGTTTCTTTACCCTTTATGAAGATGAATTTGATAATTACAATTATGAAAAAGGTGCCTATACAGAAATTGATTTTACATATAATGATAAGCTGAAAAAATTAACGCTTTCCAATAGAAGAGGAAAATATAAAGGCATGTTATCCGAAAGGACTTTTAGCGTTGTGCTGCCAGATGGCACTAAAAAAGTTTTGGTTTATAAAGGAAAAAAAATAGAATGTAAACTTTAAGCAAGGAAGATATGCAGTTAAAAAGGATATGTTATGCCTGCGATCTGATTGATGATCCAGAACTTATTGCAGAATATAAAAAGTATCATCTTGCAGAAAATGCACGCCCTGAAATTACGAAAAGCATTAAAGATGCTGGAGTAGCGTCTATGGAAATTTACCTCTTAGGGAACAGATTATTTATGAT
The DNA here is from genome assembly GCF_003254565.1 of Flavobacterium nitrogenifigens. Lineage (GTDB taxonomy): Bacteria > Bacteroidota > Bacteroidia > Flavobacteriales > Flavobacteriaceae > Flavobacterium > Flavobacterium nitrogenifigens. Next base: position 3,100 of record NZ_QJRI01000140.1, on the reverse strand, counting down.
TATGGAGGTGGATGAAACTTTTACTCCCGAGAGGAAACAGCTGATGGATATTGCAAATCCTGATGTTCAGAAGTGGGAGCAGCTAATGTGGAAATTTCAGCAGGCGCCTCCTGGAGCAAAACAGGGAGAAAAGTGGCTGAAGATGGAGCAGATTTATAGCTTGCCATAACTTTTATTTTGCTGATAAAAATTAAAATTGAGGACTTTGAGGTTCTTGTAAAACTAAACCATTCTGTATCTTCAGTGCAGAGTCGTTTAGTTTTTTTTTTTTTATTATAAGCCTTAAAATATTAACTTGTTTCGGACGTTCTGTCGCATCTAAGCTAAGTTTTATCTTTGCCTTATTAAACTCTTAAACTCATGAATACTAAAGGTCATTGCTATCCGAAGTCTATTATTGTGCAGGCCGTATACTTTAAGCTTAGGTTTACATTAAGCTATAGGGATGTTGAAGAGATTATGAAAATGGGAGGAGCTTCTATTGGCCATGCTGCTATTCAGGGCTGGGTTTATAAGTTTACACCTTTGGTTTAGTCAGAGATGAAGGAGAGAAAAGGCAGAGTGGGGGAAAGTTGGAGATTGGATGAAACCTATATCAAGGTAAAAGGTGTTTGGTGTTAATATTATTTTAGGAGCTTTCCCCTCTATACGTCCTAATCTTTTGTACCTAGCCTCGGCACAAAAGGATTTCCACTGCTATCTGGGTTAGGGCTGCTGAGGAGCCCGGCTCTATAGACAAATAAAAAATAAGAAAGATTAAAAAAATGACGCAATTTGTCTTCAATTGGAGCCGTTTGGTGTCGTGACCTAAACAGGACAAATTGCAACATCTTTTTTGGATGATTTGAAGAAATTGGCGTACGATATTCTGTTCAATTCCTGTTGCTCGAATTCTGTTAAGTTATCAAAGGATAAAGATGGATTTTAAAGCAGAAGATTGTGAGGGCAGATTTTAGCTCAATATCTGTGTTAAAATATTAGAAAAAATTTGTTTGCTTTTGTGGCATAAAGGTAATCTCCTTCAAGTTGATGCAACGGGTTTAGCAGCTGCATTGGGTGAAGGAAATGCAGCCGTTGCTTTCGAGAAAGAGTAGAGCATCTTAAAACTTGTTTTTATCGATATAAAAGATTTTTCCCTGCATAAAATATAAATCCTATTGTACAATGTGCTGCTTTTAAATAGAAATTTTAGTTTTATCTTTGAATAATGTATAAATAGATATAAGAATGAGCAGATCGCAAAACGTTACAGATTATCCAAATAACAATACTATTTTCATGGTTTGGAAATTTAAGAATGAGACTGATATAAAGCTTGTATTTGAGAAACTTTGTTCATTAGTTAGTAATTTAAATAATTCTTATACCATAAGGATACCCGATGGGAGAACCAGTTGTGTTATGGGAGTTGGGTATGATGCCTGGATAAGGCTTGGACTGCCGAGGCCTTTGCCCAAGGAATTAGTAAATTTTGAGCCAATTATAGGGGCTAAACATACAGCAAAAGCTACATATGGTGATATTCATTGCAGATGCTTCATGGATTGTTCCCGGAAAAGCGGCGTGGTCGTGGTGGTCGCATCCAGAAGATTTTACACCAGAAATGTATAAAAAGTTTACTGATGTTTCGGCTTCATTTGGATTTAGATATACGCTTTTTGACGCTGGATGGGAAAAAGCCAACAAAGAAGGAAAAATTATTGATCATGCTTTAGCTAAAGGAGTTCAGCCATTGGTTTGGGGATATTCGGCTGAATATTTTGATTCAGATAAGAGGAAGAAAAGATTTAAAGAGTTGGCGGATATGGGCGTAAAAGGGGTTAAAATTGACTTTTGGTGCTCAGACAGGCAAGAAGTTATGGGAACGCTGCAATCGGTTTTTGAAGATGCGGCCAAAGAACATCTTTTGGTAAACCTGCACGGTACTACAGTTCCGAGAGGTTGGCATAGAACATGGCCAAATTTTGTAACGGCAGAGGCTATTTTAGGAACTGAAAGCTATTTTTATGAGCCAAGATTTCCTGAGAAAGCAGCGGAGCAAAATACCGTATTGCCATTTACAAGAAATGTAGCGGGACCAGCAGATTACACGCCATTTGCTTTGACTTTTAGAAAGTATACTCGTTTAAATACTGCTACGCATGAATTGGCTATGGCAATGATTTATACGTCAGGAGTTATTCATTTTGCTGATTCAGAAGAAGTTTTTAATTCACTTCCGACTGAATTAAAGAACTTATTAAAAGAAATGCCTGCTACTTGGGATAAAACAGAATGTATTATTGGAGAGCCAGGTAAGGCATTAGTATTGTCACGTCAAAAAGATGATCTTTCTTATATCGTGGGTATTAATGGGACTAATGCAAATCAGTCTATAACAATTGATTTAAAAAAATATGGTAAAGGTTTCTCAAAATTCAGAATTATCTCTGAAGGAAAAGATCCTTTAATGGATTTTAAAGTAGAATCGTATCCATTAACTTCAAACTGGAAGTATAACTTGGCTCCAAAAGGCGGATTTATAATCCAATTTATTAAGTAGCAGAAAATAAAAATGATCAACTTTATTAATAATCCATAACCTTTAATGATGCCTAAGTCTATTTATTTTTAGTTTTAGGCTTTGTTAAAGGAAAAAGCTTTAAATGTTTTTTGAATTTTAAAAAGTTAAATTTTTCATTTCCAGTGCGTTAAGGGGTGATCGAAAAAAAACTTCGAAAAAAGTCTGCGGAAAGCATTGGAAAAGCGGAAAAAGGTTCTACTTTTGCACCCGCAACGGCGAAAAACGCTCTTAGACATTCCGGCAGCTTTATCTTATTTTGGGAAAGAGATTTTCGAAAAAAAAAAGATTCAAAAAAGCTTGCGGGAAAGGAAAAAGCTTTTTACATTTGCACCCCGCAAAACACGGAAAGTTCCTTGACAGACTGGTGAGAAAAACGAAAAGATGAGGCGAAAAAAAAGCTTCAAAAAAAATCTCAAGTTTTTCTTGCGAGAAACAAAAAGAAGTTTTAGTTTTGCACCCGCTTTGAGATAGAGGCGAAGACAGAAAAATACACGTTCGTAGACATATTGAATTGACAGCCGCTTTAGCAGAGATGCT
>NZ_QJRI01000030.1 GCF_003254565.1 Flavobacterium nitrogenifigens | reverse complement strand
TAAACATTCTTTCTATCAGATACTCCTCATAGATATCGGTATTATAAGAAACTATTAAACTCAATCCCTCTGATTCGATGAAAGTAAAACTAATATCAAACTGGGCTGTTGCATTAGAAAATTCATAAGGCCCCATCTCAAGGTCTCTGAGTTCTTCGCTTTTTAGATTATTCAATTGACCCTGGTTTTGTAAAACAACCAAAACATCAAATAACGCAGAACGGCTTGGATCTCTCTGCAGATTCAGCTTCCC
>NZ_QJRI01000012.1 GCF_003254565.1 Flavobacterium nitrogenifigens | reverse complement strand
GCGCCCTTATTTTGCTTATTGCACCAAATCATAATTTAATATGATCCGTTTTGTTTTGTTTTCTATCGTTGCCAATAAAAAACGCTTTCTACTTTCTTATTATTTTCTTATCCCAATATGTCAATGAACTTTTTTCCTTTCGGAACTGTGGAGAATAACGGAGTCGAACCGTTGACCTCCTGCGTGCAAGGCAGGCGCTCTAGCCAGCTGAG
>NZ_QJRI01000178.1 GCF_003254565.1 Flavobacterium nitrogenifigens | reverse complement strand
CAGTCCGATGGCTCCGAAACTATGCGACGGCGGAACAGTGACAGTTACCTATAAAGTGACCGACAAGTGCTACGAGACCACCATCAGCCGAGACTTCACCATCACAGCTCCTGCGGCAGTAGTTCCTGTATCACCAAATCCGTTTAGTGCTTCGGCTTGCGCTTACGCCGATCAGGCTGCAATAAATGCTGCCTTTGAAATCTTCAAACAGGGCTTTAGCGTAAGTGGCGGTTGTAATGCAAAAGGTGCATTTGTAGGTAATCCGGTAGCACCAAACTTATGTCAGGGTGGAACAACCAGTGTAAGTTACATGATCACTGATAAATGTTATACTACTACAATCAGTAGAGACTTCACTATTACAGCTCCTGCGGCAGTGACTCCTGAAGCTCCGACAGCGGTTAACGCTTCAGCCTGCGCTTATGCAGACCAGGCCGCATTGGATGCCGCTTTTGAGACCTTCAAAGCAGGCTTTAAGGTAAGCGGTGGTTGTGATGCGAAAGGAGCTATCCAAGGCAGTCCAGTTGCACCAAAATTGTGTGAGGGAGGAACAACAACAGTTACCTATAAAGTGACTGATAAATGTTATGAAACTACAATTAGTAGAGACTTCACTATTACTAAAGTTAACTTGCTTAATGTTTCAAGTCCTCCAAATAAAACAGTTGTTTGTGGTGAAGATGCAGATGCAGCATTTGTAGCATGGATTGCTGGATTTAAATTTACAGGAGGATGTGCTGGAAATGTTCAGGCAACAGATTTATCTCAATTTGTGAAACCTCAGATTGGAACGGCATTAGTTATAGAATATGTTGTTTCAAACAATTGTGAAACGATTAAAAAAGTATCAACATTTTTGATCACTCCATGTACAACTCCTATTTGTACTTATACTCAAGGTGCTTACGGAAATGTTGGAGGTATGGCCTGTGCAGGAGGACAATCTTACACAACCAAAGCTCTTATTGCGAAAGCACTAAGTGCTTATCCAGGAGGAACAATGACAATTGGTTTAGTTGGTAAATCTGTTTTAGTATCTAATAATCAAACGGATATTAATGGTGTAATAGCAGTTTTACCAGGAGGTGGAGGAAGTAGCGTGTTGGCAAATGGAAATCCTCATATTAGTGCATTACCTGCTTCATATCTTAAAAAAGGAAAAATCAATAACACTTTATTGGCTCAAACCATTACTTTAGGACTTAATTTAGGTATTGATAGTGAGTTGAGTAAATTCAAATTGCAGGCAGGTGTATTGGCAGTTGCTCAACCTGAAGGCGGTTGCGGATCTAAAACTCCAAAAGTACGTTCTTGTAATCCTGACGGAACAGTAAGTAATGAATACAAGTATTACACTATTCCGAACAATGTGGTTAGTAAACTAGCTGGAGATAAAACCGTTGGCGATTTGTTTAACTTGGCTAATCAAGCATTAGGAGGCGGAAACACTTACGGACTTTCTCTTTCTGACATTGCAAGTTTGGTAGATTTGATAAACAATGCATTTGATGAATGTAGAATCGCAATGGGATACAACATTCAGCCACTTGCTTGTTCAGCTACTCAAGAATCGATAGTTACTCAGACACCTACTACTTCAGAAAAACCTGTAGTAGAAAGTAGTGCAAAAGAAAGTAAAAAACCTGGTTTTGATGCTTATCCTGTTCCTTTTAAAAATTACATTACCATTCGTTATAACTTTGATTATGCGAGCAATGTTAAAATTGAATTGTTTGATCTATCAGGAAAACTGTTATCTTCAAAAACAGATACAGATTCTTATTTTGGAAAAGAATATAACTTTAATATTGATTTCTACGTAGGTAAATTCCAAGTTTACATTTTACAAATTACAACTAATAAAGGCAGCAGTAGTAAAAAAATCATTTCTGCCGGTAATTAAATTCATTTATAAATCTTATTTAAAGCATCCGTTAAAAGCGGGTGCTTTTTTTTGAAAAATATTTTTTCTGTTTACTCTTTAATTACGAGTGTTTTACGAGTAAGACGATTTGTTAAATATCGGTGAGATTTAAAAAAAATAGAGGAAAAATCATGTTTTTCTTTTTTTTGGTTTAATTTTTGGAATACCTTTATATAGTATAATCCTTAAAAAAATAATTATGAAAAAGATACTTACCTTATTTGCAGTTATCGGTTTAATTGCATTTTCTAGCTGTGAAGGACCAGAAGGGCCTCCAGGACCTCCGGGAGAGACAACAGTTGCTCCGGTTATTGATGTGAATAATGTTAACTTTGCTTCGAATGGAGATGGAGAGGTTATAGATTTCGGTTTTACCCTTTTTCCTGGAGATGTAGTTTTGGCTTATAGAGCTACCGGAGTAGCAAATGGAAGCACCGTTTGGAGTCCAATTCCAGAATCACACTATTACGATGATGGTTCTTTGTTTTTTACTTATAAGTTTAATTTTAGCAGGGTAGATTTTGAATTATATCTAGATGGATTTAATTTAAATACGGTGCCAGCTGACTTAAGAACAAATCAAAAATTTCGTATTTTAGTTGTTCCTGGTGATGATCCGAGAATTAGTAATAAATCAGTTGATAAAAAAGATTTAGATTACAATACTGTTATCGCAAAATACAATATTGATGATAGCAATGTAAAGACAATTAATTTATAATTGAAAATTAAATAAAAAAAAAGGAAATCCTAAGATTTCCTTTTTTTTATGCATATATGTTTTGAAAGCTAATTATTCTTCACTTGACGAATCATTCAAAACCTTTTCTGGCCCGAATTTAAGAGAAACTAAAATTCCTACTAGAAGAGATAAAGCAATAAATCCTAAAGATGCCCATTCTGGAACGTGGAAGAAATCGTGTAAAAGCATTTTTAATCCCACGAAAGCTAAAATGGCAACTAAGCTATACTCTAAATAACTGAATTTTGCCAGCATATTTGCCAAGAAGAAATACATAGAACGTAATCCAAGAATAGCAAAAATATTAGAACTAAATACTAAGAACGGATCTTTAGTAATAGCAAGAATTGCAGGAACACTGTCTACAGCAAATAAAACGTCCATAACTTCAATAACAATTAAAGCTACAAATAATGGTGTTGCTGCTTTTTTTGCAGTTTTGGTTGTGATGAAAAATCTTTCTCCATCCGTTTCCGATGTAATCGGCATAATTTTGCCTAAAGCTTTATATATAAAAGAATCTTTTGGGTGAAAATCTTCTTCTTCTCCAGAAAAAAGCATTTTTATAGCGGTAAAAATTAAGAAAACTCCAAATACATAAGTTGTCCAAGCAAATTTATTGATCAACATTACTCCGAAGAAAATCATCAATCCACGGAAAACTATAGCTCCTAAGATTCCCCAGAATAAAACGCGGTGCTGGTATTTTTGCGGAATTTTGAATGAAGCAAAAATAATAGCAATAACAAAGATGTTATCGACACTCAGCGAAAGCTCGATCAAATAACCTGTTATAAACTTCATCGAAGCGACTGATGGTTTTAGATCGTCTGGGTTTGCGATATAATCTGTGGTGTACAGCCAATAAATTACTCCCGAAAAAAGGAAAGATAAAGTAACCCAAACCAAGGTCCATTTGCTGGCTTCTTTAGTGCTAATGATATGAGGTGTTTTATTAAAGACACCTAAATCTAAAGCAAGAATAAAAACTACAGCAAGTAAAAAGAGTGACCAGACTATCATAATGATTTTTTTTAATGATTTACAAAGATAAGTTTTGATGTTTAACTTAAAAATTAAATTTGCTTCTAAAATTAAGTAATATTTGTTATTTGTAAAAGGTTAATTGTTATAGAGTTAATTGTTTTAAAGGTGAAAAATAGTTAAGATCAGAACTTTGTCAAAGCTTAAAACTTTGACAAAGTTTGCCGATAACTTGTAATTTAAACCCGACAGGTTTTTAAAACCTGTCGGGTTTAGTATAAAAAAAATGCCAGCAAATAATGCTGGCATTTTTAGAGTATATTGTAAGCTTTAAATTATAGCGCTGAGTTAACAGTTTTGATAATTCTAGCAGCAATTTTGTAAGGGTCTCCGTTTGAAGCTGGTCTTCTGTCTTCTAACCAACCTTTCCATCCTTTTTGAACAGTCATTAAAGGAATTCTGATAGAACATCCTCTGTCTGAAACTCCATAAGAGAAATCGTTGATAGAAGCAGTTTCGTGTTTACCAGTTAAACGCTGATCGTTGTAAGCTCCATAAACCGCGATGTGCTCTTTAGTAACAGGACGGAAAGCTTCACAGATTTTCTCATAAACTTCTTGAGAACCGCATGTTCTAAGAACTGTGTTAGAGAAGTTAGCGTGCATACCAGAACCGTTCCAGTCTGTATCTCCTAGAGGTTTTGGGTGATATTCGATATAGTAACCATATTTCTCAGTTAAACGGTCTAATAGGTAACGAGCAACCCAGATTTCGTCTCCAGCTTTTTTAGCTCCTTTAGCGAATAATTGGAACTCCCATTGTCCGCAAGCAACCTCTTGGTTGATTCCTTCAAAGTTGATTCCAGCAGCGATACATAAGTCAGCGTGCTCTTCAACTAATTTTCTACCGTGTGTGTTTTTTCCACCTACTGAACAGTAGTACATCCCTTGTGGAGCAGGGTATCCTCCAACTGGGAAACCAAGTGGAAGTTGTGTTTTAGTATCCATGATGAAATACTCTTGTTCGAAACCAAACCAAAAATCATCATTATCATCATCAATTGTAGCTCTACCGTTAGAAGGGTGTGGTGTTCCGTCAGCATACATAACTTCGCACATAACTAACCATCCGTTGATACGAGTTGGGTCTGGATAAATTGCAACTGGAACTAATAAACAGTCAGAAGATCCACCTTCAGCTTGTCTTGTTGATGAACCATCAAATGACCAATTTCCAAGTTCTTCTAATGTTCCTTTGAAGTTTTCGTGCTCTTCAACTTTAGTTTTACTTCTAAGATTTTGAGTTGGTTCATATCCGTCTAACCAAATGTACTCTAACTTAATTTTAGCCATAATAATATAAATTAATTTTTTTGTTTTTTTCGTTGGGTCAAATATAGATTTATTTTTTCAGTCCCAAAAATTAGGGGGCTATTTTGTTTTATGAAGTATAATTTTTTAGATAAGCGTAATTTTGATAGGGGTATATTTCAAAAAAAGCAATTTTAATAACCTTAAAAAAACAAATTCGTAATAATTACGGCACATTTTTGAATTTATGAGTTAAGGAATTATGAAAAAATGTTTATTTAATCAATAATACCGTACAGTTTTGTTATATTTCTGCAGATTGAATTCATTATTCTTTGTAAAAAGCATTTTATGTTGAAAAATCATTGATTAAAAATCTGAATTTTATATGCCAAGTAGGCACTTTAATTGTTTATATTTGCTGATCATTTTTTAATGAAAATTATTACGAATTTAAAATATATATAACCATGTCAACATTACGTTTCCAAGCTTTACAAGAAGCTTCTAACAGAAAGCCGGTGCATTTTGAAGAAATTGGCCGAAAATCTAATCTTTTTGGTTCAAATGTGTTTAACGAAAAAGCAATGAAGCAATATTTAACTTCGGATGCTTTTAGAGGAGTAAGAGATGCTATTCAGCACGGTACAAAAATAGATAGAAAGCTGGCAGATTATATTGCCATGGGAATGAAAGAATGGGCTTTGGCAAAAGGTGTGACACATTATACGCATTGGTTTCAGCCATTGACAGGTACAACGGCTGAGAAACATGATGCTTTTTTTGAAACTTCTTATGACGGAAGCGACCCAGTTGAAAAGTTTGGCGGGGCACAATTAGTTCAGCAAGAGCCAGATGCATCTAGTTTTCCGAATGGAGGAATCAGAAATACTTTTGAAGCAAGAGGTTATACAGCTTGGGATCCGACTTCTCCAGCTTTTATATATGGTACAACTTTATGTATTCCAACCGTTTTTATTGCCTATACAGGTGAAGCTTTAGATAATAAAATACCTTTATTACGAGCATTATCTGCAATTGACGAAGCGGCTACAGAAGTTTGTAAATATTTTGACAAAAACGTAAAAAAGGTAACAGCAACTTTAGGTTGGGAACAAGAATATTTCTTGATTGACAAAGCTTTGGCAAATTCTCGTCCTGATTTAATGATGACAGGAAGAACATTATTAGGACACACTTCTGCAAAAGGACAGCAGTTAGATGATCATTATTTCGGATCTATCCCAACTCGTGCTCTTACTTATATGAGAGATTTAGAGCAGGAATGTATGTTATTGGGTATTCCAGTAAAAACGCGTCATAATGAGGTAGCGCCAAATCAGTTTGAGTTGGCTCCAATTTTTGAAGAAACTAATCTAGCAGTTGACCACAACTCTTTATTAATGGATGTAATGCAAAGAGTGGCAGAGCGTCATGATTTTAAAGTATTATTTCATGAAAAACCATTTAAAGGAGTAAATGGTTCAGGAAAACACAACAACTGGTCATTGGCTACAGATACAGGAGTTAATTTATTGAGTCCGAGCAAAACGCCAATGAGCAATTTACAGTTCTTGACTTTCTTTATTAATACCATAAAAGCAGTAAACGATAACGAAACTTTATTAAGAGCGTCGATCGCAACAGCAAGCAACGATCATAGGTTAGGAGCAAACGAAGCGCCACCAGCGATTATGTCTGTATTTATTGGAGCACAATTGACAAAAGTTTTATCTGAATTAGAAAGCGTAACAACAGGAAAACTTTCGCCAGAAGAAAAAACAGATTTAAAATTGAATGTTGTTGGTAAAATTCCAGACGTATTACTAGACAATACAGATAGAAACAGAACTTCGCCTTTTGCCTTTACAGGAAATAAATTTGAGTTTAGAGCAGTAGGTTCAAATTCAAACTGTTCTAATGCAATGACAACTTTGAATGCGATTGTGGCAAAACAGTTAATTGACTTTAAAAATGAAGTAGAGAATTTGATTGAAAATAAAGACATGAAAAAAGATGATGCGATCTTCAATGTCTTAAGAGAATATATCAAACAATCTAAAAAGATTCTTTTTGAAGGAGACGGTTATAGCGAAGCTTGGGAAAAAGAAGCGGCGAAAAGAGGTTTAAGCAATTTTAAAACAACTCCGGAAGCTATAAAAGCAAAAGTTTCTAAACAAGCATTGGATTTATTTGAACAATTAGGAATCTTTAATCACGTAGAAGCTGAAGCGCGTTACGAAATCGAATTGGAAGAATACACTAAAAAAATCCAAATCGAAGGACGTGTTTTAGGAGATATTGCTAGAAACCATGTAATTCCGACAGCAATTCGTTATCAAAACACTTTAATTGAGAACGTAAAAGGACTAAAAGAAATCTTCGGAAAAGATTTTGAAGCGTTAGCTAAAGAGCAAATTGTTTTAATTAGAGAAATTTCAGGTCATATTGAAGGAATCAATTCTAAAGTATTGGCCATGACTAACGAAAGAAAGAAAGCCAATCAATTGACTGACGCTCAAAAAATGGCAGAAGCGTATTGTAATAACGTGAAACCTTATTTTGATGAAATTCGTAATCACTGTGACAAATTAGAGTTATTAGTAGATGACGAAAGCTGGACATTAACAAAATACAGAGAATTATTATTTACTAAATAATAGTTTTTATTAAATAGTTTTTTTGCCACGAATTGCGCGAATTCTCACGAATTTATTTTTTTTCAAAAATTATCTGATTTAGATGATTTTACATAAAAAATAAAAATTTGTGAAAATTAGTGCAATTCGTGGTAAATTTTTTTTGATTCAAGCACGCGAATCATTCAAAGAATTAAAAAAAGGGATTATCTTTGCTGCACATCAACACAAACTAATTTTCATGAGTTCAGATTCTAGCAAAAGATATGCACAAAGAGGTGTTTCGGCATCAAAAGAAGACGTACATAACGCTATAAAAAATATTGACAAAGGTTTATTTCCTCAGGCTTTCTGTAAAATTGTTCCAGATTATTTAACACAAGATTCAGAGCACTGTCTGATTATGCACGCTGACGGAGCAGGTACAAAGTCATCTTTGGCGTATATGTATTGGAAAGAAACTGGAGATCTTTCTGTTTGGAAAGGAATTGCTCAAGATGCCTTAATCATGAATATTGATGATTTATTGTGTGTTGGTGCAACAGATAATATTCTGCTTTCTTCAACTATTGGAAGAAATAAAAATTTAATTCCTGCTGAAGTTATTTCTGCAATCATTAACGGAACAGAAGAATTAATCAACGAATTAAAATCATTCGGCGTTACTATTCATTCAACAGGAGGAGAAACTGCCGATGTTGGAGATGTTGTTCGTACAATTATCGTAGATTCTACAGTTACAGCTCGTATGAAACGTGCAGATGTTGTAGATAATGCAAATATTAAAGCTGGAGACGTAATTGTTGGTTTGGCTTCTTTTGGTCAAGCAACTTACGAAAAAAGCTATAACGGCGGAATGGGAAGCAACGGATTAACTTCTGCACGTCACGATGTTTTCGGGAAATATTTAGCTAAAAAATACCCAGAAAGTTACGATGCTGCAGTTCCAGAAGAATTAATTTACTCAGGACAGGTAAATCTGACTGATGAAGTTGAAAACAGCCCAATAAATGCTGGGCAATTAGTGCTTTCGCCAACTAGAACTTACGCTCCAATTATCAAAAAGATTTTAGATAAATATACTCCAGAAGATATTCACGGAATGGTACACTGCAGTGGTGGTGCACAAACTAAAATTTTACATTTCGTAAAAGATTTACATGTTATAAAAGATAATTTGTTTCCAGTGCCGCCATTGTTCAAACTAATTCAAGAACAATCAAAAACAGATTGGAAAGAAATGTATCAAGTTTTCAATTGTGGACACAGAATGGAGCTTTACGTTCCAGAAAATATTGCACAAGATATTATTGAAATTTCTAAATCATTCAATGTAGACGCTCAAATCGTAGGTAGAGTGGAAGCTTCAGAAGAGAAGAAACTTACCATAACAAGCGAATACGGAACATTCAACTATTAAAAAAAATAACCATATAAGTGATATAAGTTCAGTTTAGTTTTTCCATACTTTTTAATATGAACTTATATCACTTATATGGTTTAAAAATATTTAACTATGTACGAATTACTTTTTTGGAAATATCTAGACGAAATCTACTTGAACAATCAAGAAGTTTATGAAGCTCTTGTTGAAAAACAAGAAGTTGAAGGTCTGGCTGAACTTCAAGTTGAAGTAATTGTAAATAGAATTAATTCTGTCTTTTCAGATTGGGAAAGAGTAGATGAAAACAGCTGGAAGAACCCAAAAGGAAAAGGCGCTTTTCAAGTCATTACCACTCCACAAAGCATAAAAATTGACTGTTACGGAACAGAAGGAAAAACCATGAACAAATTAGTTGATATCATGGAAGAATTCAAATGTCCGCTTTACGATCCGCAAGTTCCGGAACGTTATGATGAAATGAGCGAGTAAAAAATAATTGTAAATTGTGAATTGTAAATGGTGAATTATGAACAACCATCAATCATTTACAATTCACCATTTACAATTTACAATTAAATCTTATCCGTTTTTCAAAAGCACATTCTGTTCTTTTCTCATTTTTTCAGTCAATTGATTGATGTACGTTTTTATTTTCTGCGGAAGCGTATTCCAACTTTGATCCTTTTCGAAACTTCTGCAATTATCAAAGTCACATTCAACTGCGCGAATGACATATTTTTTCTTTTTATAAACCGTAATAATTTTTACGCGTCTTATATAGCCATCTTCGTTGCGAGTTCCGTAAACAATAACAGGTTCAATAAGACCATCGCCATCAATATCTTTTGTGCTGCAATATTTTGTCCAGAACCAGATTTTTGTTTCTTTAGGAAGAGTATCTTCAAGAAAATCATTAATTTTCCATTGATTTAAAAATCCGCCATGATCATTAATCACACAAACTGCTTGTATTTTTGTGTTTAAAGTATCTTTTTTAGAAATTACCTTTTGGTTTTCACCTAGAACCAATTCATAAACCCCACCTTTATCACTAAACTCAAATGCTCTATAAATAGGGTAATCAGTTAGATTTTCAAGTTCTCGTTGCGCAATTTCTTGTTTGGTTAGTCTACGGCTTTCTACTTTTTGAGAAAAAATAAATGAGGAAGAAAAAGAAAGTAAAATTAAAAGATATTTTTTCATGTTTAGGTTTGGCTTTTAGTATATCAAAGATATTTAAACCTTTTGAGTCCTGCTAAATTTATGTTTTTTAAAAATAGATTTTGTTGTACTTTTCTAAATTAAAATCACAGTAAATATTTCAACAAAAAACTATAATATGACTAAGATAAACTGCGTCAAATTTCTTTCTACTATATCGGTTTTAGTACTTTTTTCCAATACTATAAATGGACAAAAAAAAGCGGAACAAAATCGAAATCTAATTCAATATGTTGATCCAATGATTGGAACAGCAAAAATGGGACATACTTATCCCGGCGCAACAGTTCCTTTTGGGAGCGTACAATTGAGTCCAGAAACCGATACAATTGCTTACAGTTTAAACGGAAAATATAATGGTGAAGTCTATAAATATTGTGCAGGTTATCAGTATGAAGATAAAACCATTGTAGGTTTCAGCCATACCCATTTCAGCGGAACAGGTCATTCAGATTTAGGCGATTTCTTGATTATGCCAACAACTGGTAAACTGCAATTAAACCCAGGTGTAGCATCAAAACCATTATCAGGTTATAGATCGGCATTTTCGCATTCGACAGAAAAAGCAGAGCCAGCCTATTACAGTGTTTTTCTGGAAGATTATAAAATTAAGGCAGAATTGACAGCAACAACTCGCGTCGGAATGCATCAATACACTTTTCCAAAATCTGATGAATCACACATCATTTTAGATTTGACTTCAGGAATTTATAATTATGATAAAAAGAATGTTTGGACATTTGTTCGCGTAGAAAACGATACTTTAATAACAGGATATCGTCAGACAAATGGTTGGGCGAGAACCCGAACGGTTTATTTTGCGATGTCATTCAATAAGCCCATTAAAAGTTACGGACAAGCTGCTCAAGAAAAAAGTGTTTACAGAGGTTTTTGGGGAAGATTTGATCAAACAAAGAATTTTCCAGAAATGGCAGGGCAAAACCTAAAATTATTTTTTGATTTTGATACGAATGAAGGTGAAAAAATCAAAATTAAAATGGCTTTGTCACCTGTGAGTTCAGCTGGAGCATTAGAAAATATGAAAAAAGAAACGCCTGATTGGGATTTTGAAAAAGTGAAAAAACAAAGCCAGGAAGTTTGGAATAAAGAATTGAATAAAATTCAAGTTGAAACCATTCAAAAGGAAGATTTGGTTAATTTTTATACCGCAATGTATCATGCCTTTTTGGGACCAACGGAATACATGGATTTAGACGGAAATTATAAAGGTTTGGATATGAATGTTCACAAAGCAGAAAAATTTACCAATTATACCAGTTATTCGCTTTGGGATACTTATCGTGCTTTGCATCCATTATTTAATATTGTACAGCCAAAAAGAAACGCCGATATGGTAAGCTCAATGTTGGCACATTCAGACCAAAGCGTTCATAAAATGCTTCCAATTTGGTCGCATTATGCCAATGAGAATTGGTGTATGATTGGCTATCATTCGGTTTCGGTTGTTGCCGATGCCATTGTAAAAGGCAATATTAGTTTTGATGCCGAAAAAGCGCTTCAAGCTTGTGTAAATACTGCAAAAGTGCCGTATTATGATGGTTTAGAATTTTACATGAATAAAGGATATGTTCCAGAAGACAAAAGTGGCGCTTCGGTTTCTAAAACTTTAGAATATGCCTATGATGATTGGGCAATTGCACAAGCGGCAAAGAAATTAGGAAAGACAGATATTTACAATGAATTCATCAATAGATCGAAAAACTATAAAAATGTCTATGATGAAAAAACAGGTTTTATGCGTCCGAAATTGAATGACGGAACATTTAAGAAAGAATTCGATCCACTAGACACGCACGGCCAAGGTTTTATAGAAGGAAATTCATGGAATTACAGTTTATACGTTCCGCAAGATCCTGCCGATATGATAAAATTGATGGGCGGAAATGAGAAATTTAAAGTTCGTTTAGATTCATTGTTCAATATGCATCTTCCAGACAAATATTTTGAAAATACAGAAGATATTACAAGAGATGGAATCATTGGGAATTATGTTCACGGAAACGAGCCTTCGCACCATGTTGTGTACTTATACAATTGGACAGATTCTCCTTGGAAGGCGCAAGATAAAATTAGGATGATCTTGAAAAAAATGTACAGAAATGGTGCTGATGGGTTAGGCGGAAATGACGATTTTGGGCAAATGAGTGCTTGGTATATTTTTAGCAGTTTAGGATTTTATCCAGTTGCTCCCGGTTCTGACGAATATGCTTTAGGAAGTCCGTTGCTGAAAAATGCTATTTTGAATTTAGAAAATGGAAAAACTTTTGAGGTAGAAACTGTAAACCAATCTGATAAAAATGTTTTTGTGAGCAAAATTCTACTGAACGGAAAACAATTAGATAAACCATTTTTAAAACATTCTGATGTTATAAATGGAGGGGAAATTACGTTTTATATGAGCAGTAAACCTAATAAAAAGCAATATCAAAATTAGTTTTACGTCTGTCACCCTGAGCGGAGTCGAAGGGCTTTCTAACTAAAAAAGGCTTCGACTCCGCTCAGCCTGACAAGACGATGATATTTTAATTCGTGAAAATTTGTGCAATTCGTGGAAAAACAATAAAAAACTTCACGAAATTTGCACTTCAAATAAAGAAAGATAAATATGAAAATAAATCTAAAATCAGGAATAGATAAACTGCTTTTCGGAATGAAGCAGAATGACGTAACAGCTGCTTTAGGAAAGCCTGATAAAAACTATAAAGACGAAGACGACAACGTAATTTTTGTTTACAATGCTCATAAAATAAGATTAACTTTTTATCAGGAAGAAGATCTTAAATTAGGATATATTGTAGCGTCAAGTAATGATTTAGAAGTTTTCGGATTCAAATTAATCGGAAGAAAAATTGCTGATGTAAAGAAAGATTTTGCTGCAAAAGGAATTACTAAATACAATCAAGAAACTTTTGACACTTTCGAAAATTACTTCAACGAAGACAACTGGTTTATCCTTCAAACAGAATTTGATGAGGTAGTGAAGTTTGAAATTGGCGCGATCATCAATAGTAAAGATGAGTTTGACTGGAAATTTCCAGTGAAGAAATAGTTTCGCGAAGATACTATTTGAAACGTGAGGTAAAATTTGGATTGCCTCCAGTTTTAGCTGGAGGTTATAAATAAAGAGAAGAAAAAGGCTTTAGCCAAATAATTATTGTTTGGCTAAAGCCCTCTCTGATACTATAATTTATTCGTCCAGCTAAAGCTGGACGCAATTCAAAAAAAACGTCATTTCGAACGAAGGATCACACAAGAGGCTCCACAAAGTATAGTTGATAATCTTTGTCGATTTACGAGTGTGATCCTTCCTTCGTCAGGATGACAAATAAAAAAACCGACAATCTCTTGTCGGTTTTTTTTTATGTTGTAAAAGGAAATTAACCTTTTAACCATGCGTTTTTAAGTTTCTCTTTTGAAGCATCAGTAGCTTTAAAAGTTTCAGCTTCTTCAAATGGCAATTTTACAGTTCCTTTAATAGTCTCTTCTTTTCCGCCACGTTTTACTTTCAAAGTGATCGGGTCATTATCTTTCCAGTTTTCACTTTCAGTAATTAAATCATAAATGTTATCTAAATTGTATGATTTATTATTTACAGCTAATATTTTATCTCCACCTTTTAAATTTAGGTTTTTAAAGAATTCAATTGATTCTGATTCAGGACGAACAGCGATTTCTTTAGTTGCTTTGTCAATAGTGATATTTGGAGTCTGTCCTTTAATAAACGGATTTCCAGTTTTTTTCTCTATTGCTTTTGTAACACCAACTTTAGCTAAGTAGAAATCGTAAGGAATTGGAGTTGTTCCAGCAACATATTTGTTCAAGAATTCTCCAACTTCAGGATAAGTTAAAGACGTGATTTTTGCAAATAATTCATCATCATTAAATGGTTTTTCAACACCATATTCATCAGATAATTTGTGCATTAAATCAAGAATTCCTCTTTCTCCATTACTTTTTTCTCTAATGATAATATCGATACACATTCCAATTAAAGCTCCTTTTTGGTATACATTTAAGTATTGGTCTTTATAAGGCTGTTCTAATACATTTTTACTCATTACAGTAAATGACATTGTATCATCTAGCTGTTTAGACTGCTGAATTTTATCGGCAATACGAGTGTAGAATTCAGCTTCATTAATCAAACCTTGGTTGATTTGGAAAAGGTTAGCAAAATATTCTGTCACACCTTCATACATCCATAAATGCTCAGACATTTTTGGTGCATTGTAATCAAAATACTGAATTTCTTTTGAGTGAATAGTTAATGGAGTAACAATATGGAAGAACTCATGAGAAACTACATCTTTCATAGATTCTACCAATTTTTCTTTCGGCATAGATTCTGGTAAAACTACAGTCGTAGCAGTTGGGTGCTCTAAAGCTCCAAAACCGTGCGCATCATCTTTAGCCATACTTGATAAGTACAATAAAACAGTATATTTTTTAGTAGAATTTACTTTACCTAAAAAGTTTTTCTGTGCTGTCATCATTGTTTTCATCTCTGGAGTAATGCTTTCAGCAGTATATTTTCCAGTAGGAGAGTACACAGCAATTAAGATGTCCATTCCGTTTACATTAAAAGTAGTGTAATCAGGTTTAGAATACATAATTGGATTTTCTACCAAAATAGCATAACGAGAAGTAGTAAATACATCAGAAGTATTGCTTGCATCCTGATCTGTCATAGATGTTGCTCCCCAAAGCGTTTCAGGATGCGTGATCGTAACTTTGTACGGAACATCTAATTTATCTTTAAAATACCCTACAAATCCATGAGTATTAACCATGAAATTTTTTCCCGCATCAATGTTTGTTCCTGCTGGAGAAAAAACGTCATCATTTCCGAACCCAGTTCCTTTTTCAGTATCGAAACTATCATTTACCAAATAAGTGATTTTTTTCAGTGCTTTTGCGTTTGAAATAGACCAAGAATTATCGTCTAATCTCTTTACTGTAAGTGGATTTCCTTTAGCATCAAATGCTTTAAAATCTTCCGAGAATTTTCCGTAATTATCTGTTGAATAAGTACCTGGAACAGTTTTCGGAATACTGTAAACAATTTCGTCAGCTTTTATGGCTGGCGGAGTAACCGTTACTAAAACTTTATCGTCTTTAACATCGGTTAAATTGATATTAACTTCAACTATATTGCTTTTTGCGGCTCCGGTGCTCCCTGTTTTACAGCTCCAAAAAGTGACCGCTAGAGCTAAGGTGTAAAGTATTTTTTTCATTTCTATATGTTTAGTTAATTGTATTTGACACAAAAAGTATCGAAAAGTTACTAAAAAATCACATTAAATTTAAATATAAAAAAAAACTCCTGAAAAACAGGAGCTTTATGTTAGTCTAATTTATTCTTGATATAATATTTTCCGTCCAAATCTTCATCAAAATCATCTATTTTTACTGGTTTTGGTTTTGGCTTGTTTGCAATTGCCTTCTTCTTCCACATCTCAAATTTTTCAAGAGGCATTTTCTTTTTCATAATGTCCAGGACTTCTTTTTCTGCCAATCCAAACTCTTTTTTTATAATTTCAAATGGATTTCTTTCTTCTAAAGCTAACGAAACAAGTCTTTCGGTTTGTTCCGGAGTTAATTCTTTGCGGCTACTCTTTTTCATCTCGTGAAAATTAATTCAAAATAGGGTGTTAATTATTAATAGATTGATTTTCAATTCTTGTATCAATATTAAAAAAAAAAATAATAAGTTGGTTCAGTAAAGTGCACTTTTTTTATAGAATTTAGCTGTTTTTAAAGGATCTTGATTTTTGAAATGGAATTTTTAACAGATTTTTCAATTCATTGTTTTCTTCTGGAAGCATATGAGTATCTACACCGTATACAAGCTGATCTTTGGGCAAATAAGTGAATGTTCTAAAAAGTCTATCCCACACAGAAAAAATATTTCCATAATTGCTGTCTGTATAAGGTAGTACGTAATGATGATGAACTTTGTGCATATTGGGAGAGACAATAAAATAGCTTAAAAAAACATCCAGTTTTGCTGGAAGCGAAATATTGGCGTGATTAAATTGTGAAGCAATAACAGATAATGACTGATAGAGAAAAACCATCCACATCGGTGTTCCAACAATTAAAACACCTAAAGTGGTAAAGACAAAGCGAACAACACTTTCTCCTGGATGATGTCTATTTGCTGTTGTAGTATCGATCCAAGTGTCGGTATGATGGACCAAATGAAATTGCCATAGAATTTTTACTTTGTGTTCTACCAAATGCGCTAAATAAGCTCCAATTAAATCCAAAAGCAATAATCCAATTATGGTATAAAGCCAGATTGGCATTTGCGGAAGCCATTGCAGAATGCCAAAATTATTTTCGATTGTCCAAGCGGCGGTTTTTATTAGAATAAAGGCAAGGATAAAGTTGACCACAATGGTTGTGAAAGTAAAAAAGAAGTTTATCCCAGCGTGAGGCCATTTTTTATATTGCATTTTAAACAAAGGAAAACTATTTTCAATAAGCCAAAAAATGGTAATGCCACCAACAAGAATAAGGCTTCTATGCGACGATGGAATCGTACTGAAGTAAGAAATGATTTCGTTCATAATACATACATATTTGAGTTGAAATAAAATTTTCTTGTCGATTTTATCCAAACAAAAAGAGAAAATCCAATATAAATATATCAGATTTTCTCTTTCAAATTAAATTATGTACTAATAATTGTGTATTATTTTTTGATGAGGCTGATTATAAATAATAAAACCCATGCACCACCTACGGCAATCAGAATTTGCCACAGAAGGCCTCCGCCACCAATGCCAAGTTTCCCAGCAATCCATCCTCCGATAAATCCGCCTATGATTCCGACAACAATATTACCAATTAAACCAAAACCAGCACCTTTCCAGATCTGACCAGCTAGCCATCCGGAAATAGCTCCTATAAGTAAGAAATATAAAAATTCCATATTTTATTTTTTTGATGATATATCGATTTTTTTTCAGCTATTATGCTTCGTCATGATTTTGGAGCAGTGTTTTATAAAGAAAACCTGCTGCTAATGCCCCAAGAATAGGAGCGACCCAAAATAGCCAAACCTGAGACAATGGCTCTCCGCCAACAAAAATAGCTTGAGATAAGGATCTGGCTGGATTTACAGAAGTATTTGTAATTGGAATGCTGATTAAGTGTATTAAAGTCAGTGCCAAACCAATTGCAATTCCGGCAAATCTACCATTTGCAAATTTATCAGTTGCTCCTAAAATCACTAATAAGAAGAATAAAGTAAGCACAAATTCTGCAATAAAAGCAGACTGCAACGAATAACCATCAGGAGAAAAAGCTCCAAAACCATTAGATGCAAAGGCACCAGCTTTTGTATTGTCTATTGCAAAACCAGCTTTTCCAGAAGCTATCGTGTATAAAGTCCCAGCAGCAGCAACAGCTCCAACACATTGTGCAATGATGTACGGAATAAGATCTTTGGCAGAAAATCTTCCACCAGCCCATAAACCAAAAGAAACCGCTGGGTTAAAATGACCGCCAGAAATATGGCCGACAGCGTATGCCATTGTAAGCACGGTTAAACCAAATGCTAGTGCAACACCTGCAAATCCGATTCCTAAATCTGGAATTCCGGCAGCAAAAATAGCGCTTCCGCATCCGCCAAAAACAAGCCAATAAGTCCCAAAAAACTCTGCAAATAATTTTTTCATAATAAAATAATTTAATGGTTAATGTTTAGAATGTATATTGGTAAGCCCAATAAATTAAAACAAATTGTAAGGGCAAACGTACAAATAAAATCCATCTTGGTAAACCAAAACCTGCTTTTTTATTTTGAAACATGTACAAATTGGCAGGGAAAATAGCAATTAATAGCATTATAACTCCCCAGGCAGCAAAATGAGATGAAAAAGGCAGGAGCAGAAAGATGCCTAAAATGATTTCGGCGGCACCACTTAAAACATTTATTAATTTGGGGTTTTTAAATGCGGGAGGAATGATTTTTATGTACATTCCAGGTTTTCTAAAATGATTTAGCCCAGCAAGAATATAAAGGAAAGCCATTAAATATAAATGCCAAGGTAGAATCATGATATTTAATTGTTTATCACGAATTTATAAAAAAATTAACAATTATTGCATTACAGATCTTCTTTTTTTGAAATTACGTATTCTGAGTTATTTTTTTGACTTGAAATTTACATTCATAATAATTATAGCTAGAATAATCAGTACAATGCCAACCCATTGAGAAAAGATTACTTTTTCGTTTAATAAAACATAGGCCATCATTACAGAAACTGGAAGTTCAAGTGCAGAAACAATACTTCCTAATCCAATTCCGGTTAAAGGAAAACCAGCAGTCATTAAAAGTGGCGGAATGATAGTGCCAAATAGTGATAAAACTATTCCCCATTTTAAGAAGATTTCTAGATTAAAAGCAGTTACTTGTGTTGCAAAAGCAAAAGAAAAAACAATAATTGCCCCGCCTAAAAGCATATAAAGACTTCTTTGAGCAGATGAAATTTCAGTTGCAACACTGTTTGCAGTAAACATAGTTGTAGTAAAAGAAGCAGCAGCCAGCATTCCCCAAACTAAACCTCTCCAGTCTAATTCGATATCATTATTGATGATATTGGTAGCCAAAATAGTTCCGAAAAGCACGATAAATACAGCAATTACCTTTTGTTTTGAAGGCAGTTTTTTTTCTAAAATCATTTCCAGTAAAACCCCCATCCAAACGGTTTGCATCAATAAAACGATTCCGATAGAAACTGGAATATATTTTACAGCCAAATAGTAGAATAAGCTGGTCATTCCTAATGAAGTTCCCGCAAGCATTAAACTGAAAATATTTTTGCGAGAGGCTTTTACGGCAGGTTTGTTTTTGTTTTTAATGCGCTGAAAAAGATTGATTAGAAGAATTCCTAGAATTCCGTAAATAAATTGTGAGGTTGTGACTTCTGCAGTTGTGTATCCTTCAGAATAAGCCATTTTTACAAAAGTAGCCAACATTCCGTAAGTGGTTGCTCCCAAAGCAACAAGAAAAACACCTTTTAATACATTATTTTGAGTCGTCATAAATTATCTGTTTTAAAAAAATTAAGCCGGCAAAGGTAAGCTATTTTGTTTAGGATTCTATTGTACTATGTTGAAAATAGTGGTTTAATGACAATAAAAATGAATTTTAAAGTCTTGAATTGCGAATTCTTAAAAAAATAAAAATGCTCAAAAATAGAAAAGCCATCAAAAATAATTCTGATGGCTTTTTATATGTATAGAAAATTAATTTTCTCTTATCTAATTACTTAGGTTGGTTTTGATAGGTTTCGATTTCAAAAATCAGAGTTGAATTTGGAGGAATTACCCCGCCTGCACCTTTTTCTCCATAAGCTAAATTTGAAGGCAAGAAGAAAGTCGCTTTTTCTCCGTCTGTCATCATATCAAGGGCTTCAATAAAACCAGGAATCATACCGTCTTTTTTACCAACTGTAAAAGGAAAAGCTTTGTAGCCTCCTTGAGCGTCTCTGTTTGCATCATATTTTCCGTATGTTTTTGCTACTGGAGCCATGCTGCTGTCAAATAAGTTTCCGTCTTCAAAATAACCTGCATAGTGAAAGTAGATTGTAGAACCTTCAGCACCTTTAACGCCAGTTCCTTTTTGAGTAATTACATATTTTAAACCTGTAGAAGTGGCAGTAGCTTTTGCCTTCAAGTCTTTAAAATAAGTAGCTTTGGCTGTTATTACTTTTTTTGCTTCTTCTTTTTTAGCCGCTTCTTTTTTAACATCATCACTTAAAACTTTCAAAGCATCAAATTTCTTTGCTGCTGCACCTTTGCGTGTAATAACGATTTTTGTCATCACATCGTCCTGAACAATTTTATTTACAACGTCCATTCCAGAAACCACATGTCCAAAAATAGTGTGTTTTCCGTTTAACCAAGGTGTATCTTTATGTGTAATAAAAAATTGGCTTCCGTTTGTTGCAGGGCCAGAATTTGCCATTGCAAGAACACCACCTTTTTCGAACTTTAAATCGTCTGCAAATTCATCTTTAAAAGAATATCCTGGACCTCCAGTGCCATTTCCGTCAGGATCACCACCTTGAATCATGAAATCATTAATAACTCTGTGAAATTTTAATCCGTTATAAAATGGTTTTCCTTTAAGAGATGCTTTAACGTTAGGATTTGTACCTTCTGCCAAAGTAATAAAGTTTGCTACTGTAACAGGAGCTTTTACATATTCTAAAGAAAGCACAATATCTCCTTTTGAAGTAGAGATTGTTGCAAAAACTCCGTCACCAGGATTTGCTGCTACAGCTGTCTTGCTTGTACTTTTTGGTGCCGGCTTTGCAGCAGGTTTTTTAGTCTGAGCTTGAATATTTACTATTGCTAAGCAAAATAAAAATAGAAATTTAAATTTCATTGCTTTTTAATTTTAAGTCTATAATTCGATTACTGTTTGTCTGAAATCTGGATTTCAAAAATAATATTAGCGTTTGGCGGAATTACACCTCCAGCACCAGTTGCTCCATAGGCTAAGTGAGATGGAATAAAAAGAACCGCTTTGTCTCCAAAAGATAATTGTTCAACTCCTTCGATAAAACCAGGAATTAAACCGTCTTTTTTTCCAGCTTGAAATTGAATTGGTTGGTAGCCGCCCTGTGCAGCTCTTGCAGGATCAAATTTTCCGAATTGTTTTGCGACTTCTTCAATACTAGTGTCAAATAAAGTTCCGTTTTCAAGGAAACCTGCATAACTAATGTAGATTTGGCTTCCTGCAGCAGGTTTTTTACCGCTTCCTTTTTCTGTAATTACATATTCTAAACCGCTAGTAGTTTTTGTTGCTTTTGCTTTTAAAGCGGTATAAGAATCTACTTTTTCTTTTTGAACGCCAGCGTATTTGCTTTGTTCTTTTGCAATGTCAGCAAAATAATCATGAAACACTTTTACAGCATCAAATTTTTTAGCTGCTTCACCATTTCTGATGATAGTAACAGAAACAATGTTGTCACCTTGTACTACTTTGTTTACCACTTCCTGATCTTTTGCACTCACTACGTGTCCAAAAATAGTATGCAGATTATCTAACCAAGGGGTCTCAACATGAGTGATAAAAAATTGGCTACTGTTTGTGCCTGGACCGTTATTGGCCATTGCTAGAACTCCAGCTTTATCAAATTTTAAATCGGAGAATTCGTCTTTAAATTTATAACCTGTATCTCCAGAACCAGTTCCTAATGGGTCACCTGTTTGGATCATGAAACTTTCAATAACTCTATGGAATTTCAAGCCATCAAAAAATGGTTTGTTTTTTAATTGTTCATGTGTTACAAACTCGTTTTTACCTTCAGCTAAAGTCACAAAGTTTGCCACAGTTATAGGTGCTTTTTTGTAATCAAGCTCTACAATGATATGACCTTTGTTTGTCTCGATATCGGCATATAAACCATCTGGCAGATTACTGTGATCATCCTTACAAGAATAAAATGAGCTTACGGCTATTAGTAATAATAAAATACTCTTTTTCATTTTAAGATATTGTTTATTGAGTTAATGTGTCTTTTTTAGCTGGTGCTGCAGGCTTTGCAGCAGCGGGTTTTGGTGTTACGGTTTGAGTAGACTGTCCAGCAGGTTTTGCAGTTTGCGCAGTTGGATCTGGAACAAAATTTCTTAGTGTAACCGTAACGATCAAAGATTCGTTTGTGCCAATTTTTTTGTTGTCTCCATGATATCCATAAGCCATATGCGATGGAAATAAAAACGTAACCGTTTCATTTTTATGCATTCTTTTTATTCCGTCACGTAACCCCATCATAATGTCTTGTTTGTCTACATAATAGGTTTGAGGGCCAAGATCAGATTCAGAGTAAATGCTATTGCCTTTAATATCTTTTATTTCCATATTAAAGTAGGCAATATCACCTTTTCTAGGAGCTAGAGTTTCTGCATCGTTCTTTTCTTCGTAGCAAAACCAATATCCTTTTGGAGTGGCATAATATTTTACTTTCGGATTGCTTTTGATTATTTTTTTAATGACTTCCTCTTCGTTGGCCACTAATTTTTTATTTCGGTCAGCCGATTTCTTCATGAATGTTCCTGAAGCTCTGGAAATTGGTCTTCTGGCTTCTTCATGATGCTTGCAGCTGCTTATCAAAACAGCAAAAAGCAAAGTGTAAATGCTAAGTTTTAGGTAGTTCATGATTTGGGTTATAATTTTAGTTTTTTGACTAAATCTTCAAATTTATTTACTGTTTCTTCCATAGAAGCTTCAGATCTTCCTCCAGCCGCATTAACATGTCCGCCTCCGTTAAAGTGATTTCTTGCAAACTGATTAACATCAAATCCTCCTTGAGAACGGAAAGAAATCTTAATTATTTTTTCTTCTCTATTTTCAATGAATATGGCTGTAAAAACAATTCCGCGAATGCTTAATCCGTAATTTACAATTCCTTCAGTATCCCCTTTTACATAGTTAAACGAATCAAGTTCTTCTTGTGTAAGCGTCATGTAAGAGGTTTTATGATCTTCAAAAATTTTCATGTTTTGAAGTGCACGGCCTAGTAACTGCAAACGGCTAAAAGAACTATTATCGTATAGTAAAACTGGAATTTGAGTGTTTTCAACTCCTAAATCGATCAATTCGGCAATAATTCTGTGCGTATTTCCAGTGGTTCCAGGAAAACGGAAAGAACCAGAATCGGTCAGAATTCCAGTATAAATGCAAGTTGCAATGGTTTTATCAATATCTTCTTTTTTGTTTAAAAAGGCAATGAAATTATAAACCATCTCACACGTAGATCCGTACGAAGTGTCTGAGTATGTATAGGCGGCATAATCATGAGGCTTTTCATGATGATCGATCATGATAAATGGAGCGGTAAGTTTTGCGAGAGTATGCTCCATTTCGCCAGTGCGATGGAAAGCATTAAAATCTAGCGTAAAAATAAGTTCGGCTTCTTCTAATATTTTAATGCAGTTTGGAGTATCTTTTTCATAGATTTTCACTGTTTCTGAACCTGGAAGCCAAGCTAAAAAATCAGGAAAATCATTTGGAGAAATAACAGTTGGCTGATGATTATTTTTGAGTAAAAAATGGTACAAAGCTAGAGTAGAACCCATGGCATCACCATCTGGTCCTCTGTGCGGAATAATTGCGATTTTCTTTGGCGCAGCAAGCAATAATTGAATCGCTTGAATATCTTGTATTTTCATAGTGTGCGAATTTACATTTTTTTAATGTAATGCTGAAAATAATTTTAGTTTTCAGTCGCAGTCTCAGTTCTCAATCCAGTTTGGAATTTGGAATTTTACTTTATAAATTTTGTAGTTCTTTCTTTTGAAACTTTTGATACAGTTTGTATTTCGCACCTTTTACAATCTGAGATTTATAAATTCCAACAGAACCAGAAGAAAAATAAGCAATTGTGCAGGCGATTGCGATGAAGATTCCGGGAGCAATTCCGAATAATTCCATTCCCATTACTGTGCAGGCAATAGGAGTGTGGGTTGCACCAGAGAAAACCGCAACAAATCCGATTCCTGCCAAAAGAGCAATGGGCATCGGGATTACGGTTGACAAGGCACTTCCTAAAGTAGCTCCGACAAAAAATAACGGCGTTACTTCGCCACCTTTAAATCCAGCTCCAAGTGTAAAACCTGTAAATAAGATTTTAAGCAGAAAATCGTACCATTGATTTGGATTTGAAAAGGAATCGACAATAACAGGAACGCCCAATCCAGAGAATTTTGTAAATCCTAAACCAGCAATGGCAATAGCCAAAATGACTCCGCCAATTACAGGACGAAGCGGTGGATATTTTATGTTTTTTGAAAAAAGCGAACCCCAGAAATGTGTACTTCTAGAAAATAGTAAAGCTGCAAATCCCGAGAGTACTCCAACAATGAGAGTAAAAATAATATTATTTAAACTAAGTTCTGGAACAGTTGGAATGCTGTAATGCGTATGTTTGATTTCCCAGAATTCTACAGTGAAATATGCGGCGTAAGCCACTAGAAAAGAAAGCAAAATGCTTTTAAAATTAATTTTACTGAAATATAGAA
This sequence comes from Flavobacterium nitrogenifigens, assembly GCF_003254565.1. Classification (GTDB taxonomy): domain Bacteria; phylum Bacteroidota; class Bacteroidia; order Flavobacteriales; family Flavobacteriaceae; genus Flavobacterium; species Flavobacterium nitrogenifigens. The sequence continues at coordinate 300,235 of NZ_QJRI01000178.1, read as the reverse complement.
CTTCCAAAGCAAAAATAGCTCCCGCAAGAGGCGTTCCAAAAACAGAAGCAAATCCGGCACTGATTCCGAGAATGATTAAAATTCTGCGTTCTGAATTATCAAGGTTAAAAAGTTTGGTAAACTGATCGGCAATTGCGCCTCCCATTTGTACCGCAGTTCCTTCTCGCCCTGCAGATCCTCCAAACAAATGGGTAAGCAGTGTTCCTAAAAGAACTAAAGGAGCCATTTTAAAAGGAATGACTTTCTTCGGACTTTCGTATTCTTCGAGCAAAAGATTATTTCCTTTTGCAACTGATTCTCCCCAATAGTAATAACTCAATCCTACCAAAAATCCGCCGAAAGGCAAAAGCCAAATAATCCAGTCGTGCTGCATTCTAAATTGCGTAACCCATTCTAAAGAAACTAAAAAGAAAGCAGATGCAGAACCTGAAAATATACCAACTAAAACACAGATAAGAATCCATTTAGGAAGTGAAAGCAGGAATTGTTTTGGATTTAAGGAAGTCATTAATGAATTCTAAAAAGTTTGCCACGAATTTCACGAATTTTCACGAATTAAAATAGGAAAAAACGATTTAATCTAGTTGTCGCCATACTTTTTCGAAATGGCGAATAGGAATAATTAGTGTAAATTCGTGAAATTCGCGGCAAAAAAATTATACTACAGCAGTAAATTCTATTTCCACCAAATATTCTGGAGCAACCAGTTTGCTGATTCCGTAAAATCCTGTTGTTGGTTTTACATCTTTAAAGAAAGAAGAGTGCGCTCTAGCTACTTCTTCGAAAGTAGAAACGTCTGTTGTAAAAATTCTTGTTCTAATAACATCTTTCATTCCCACATTTAAATCTTCTAAAACTTTTTCAACTCGTTCCAAAATATTATACGTTTGAGCATAAGCGTCATCAGCTTTTACTTTATCGCCGTCAACAATGGCTACAGTTCCAGAAACTTCAATAATATTGCCAATTCTTACGGCACGGCAATATCCCATTTTGTCTTCCCACGGAGATCCAGTCAAGATGTTTTCTCTTTTCATTTTTTTATAATTTTTGCGAATTTGTCTGTACGGTTTTAAAAGCAAATTCAGGTTAATTAAAGATGCTGCAATTTAAGAATTATGGCTTTGGTAGCGATAAAAAAAAGCTTGAAATCAATTCAGAAATTCAAGCTTTTTGTGATATTAATCGTTATTCGGTTTCTTTCTCTTCGTACAGTCGAAGCTTGTTTTGTACCGCATTTAAGTTTTGCTGTAAGGTTTCAATCTTATTCAAAAGGTTTGCAATAGCATCAATTCCTTCCAGATTTATTTTGAGATCATAATGCATTCTGATCATTTTTTCAACCGTTGGAAGCTGTTCGGGTTCAAGAAATTCCTCGTTTTCTTCCGTTATAATATGTATAAGTCCATAATTATTAAGTTCGGTTATGAAAGTATTTTCAATTTCGTGGTAAATACAAAACTGTTTGATCTGGATTAAATTTTTATTTTTCATGACTTTCTTAGTTTTGCTAATTCTTCAAATAACTCTTTTTCTTTATCCGACAGTTTTGTTGGAAGTTTTATGGTGTACGTAATGTATAAATCGCCAAACTGATTTTCTTTTTTATAAACGGGAAAGCCTTTTCCTTTCAGTTTTACTTTTGTTCCCGGCTGAGTTTCTGCAGGCACTTTAATTTTTACCTTTCCGTCAAAAGTATTGATATAGGTTTCTCCACCTAAAATTGCCGTGTATAAATCAATAGGAGCGTCGGCATATAAATTATTGCCTTCTCTTTTAAAATCTGAATTATTAGAAATTATAAAAGTGATGTATAAATCTCCGTTTGGTCCGCCGTTTACTCCTGGTCCTCCGTGATTCGGAATTTTAATAATTTGTCCGTTTTCTACGCCAGCAGGAATTGTAATTCGGATATTTTTTCCGTTAACAGTTAAATTTTGTTTATGTGTGGTATAAGCCGCTTTTAAGTCTAATTCCAGTTCGGCATTAAAATCCTGTCCTCTATATTTAGCCTGCGATCTACTTCTGCCTGCGCTTTGGCCATACATCGAATTGAAAAAATCTGAAAAATCGCTTCCTGAAAAATCGCCACCTCCAAAACCAGAGAAATCGCCTTCAGAATATTGATATCCGCCTTGCTGTCTGTTTTGTTGCTGATTAGGATCGTAGCCAGCTTTTTCAAATTCGTCAGCGTGTTTCCAGTCTTTTCCGTATTTATCGTATTTTTTTCGATTTTCTGGATTGCTTAAAACTTCGTTGGCTTCATTTATTTCTTTGAATTTTTTTTCGGCTTCTTTATCATTCGGATTCAAATCGGGATGATATTTCCTTGCCAGTTTTCGATATGCTTTTTTGATGTCTGCTTCGGTTGCAGATTTAGTAACATCCAATACTTTGTAATAATCGATATAATCCATTTTTTCTGAGATTTTATAAATGGTAAATAAAGTCTTGAAGTTAAGAATAAGTTGTTAATAATCAAAATAGTGAGTGTTTTTATAAAATGATTTTTTAGAATTTATAAATTTTAGATTTGAAATTTATTTTTTACAGAATAAAAAATCTTGGCAGGTTTTTTGATTCCAAAAATTAGCTTAATTTAATGTTATAAAACTCCTAAAGTTGTAGCAAGTAAGTAAATTATACTATTTTTGTGAAGCTGGACTTTTGTTTTATATTAATTATAAAAGGCGATTCGATAATACTTTTTTCAATGAAGCACATTTTATTTTTCATATTATTTTTTACTGCGATATCAGTATCAGCCCAAATTGAGTCTAGTACTAAATTCAAAACTATTCCTGGGGGAAAATTTACTGCCAAGCCTAAAAAGACTCCAGTTCCTGAAGTCAAAGATCCATTGGCAGAATTTAATGATATGCCAGCGATTAAAACTCCAAATGTTTTTGAAAATACTACTATAACTCCGAAATCAAAATTTCAGATTGGAGAAGAGAAAAGCAAATTTACCATGTCTACAGAAACCGATTTTGCTAATCCAGGCGATCGATATGTAGCAAAAATGGAAAAGGATTTGGATAAATCTTTAAAAGATGCTGGTTTGCGTGAAGGTCGTGGCGTCTTAGTAAAGAAAAATATTTCGCTAGGAGATTTTAAAACTAAATCAGAATACTTTATTGTCAAATTCCGTGATTTTGGAGCAATTGATGGCGATTTGGTAAAAGTTTCTTCAAATGATTACGTAATTCGTGATAGAATTTTATTGGATTCTAATTTTCAGCAAGTAAAAATTAATCTTGCTCCAGGCTTTAATAAATTAGATTTTGAAGCTCTAAATATAGGTTCGCTAGGAGGAAATACAGCAGAAATACAAGTCTACGACGATAAAGGCAATCTAGTAACAAATGATTATTGGGATAATCTTGCTGCAGGATTTAAGGCTTCTATTGTTGTAACGAAAGAGTGATTTTTTAAGCTTCTAAGCTTCTGAGTTGCTAAGGTTCTAAGCCTTTATTCTGTCTTGATAAAAAAATAAGGTTCTAAAAATAGAACCTTATTTTTTTATCTCTTAAGATTAAACTTAGTAGCTCATAAACTCAGAACCTTAGCATCTTAGCACCTTAAAAAGGATCCGCAGTAACCTTAAACTTCATTTCTGCTTTTACCGTAACATCTTGCGTTAAGGTTTCTTTTAAAGTTACTTTAGTTCTAATTTTGTAACTATCTGCTTTAATATATTCGTCTAATCTTTTATCTGTACAAATCAAATCGATTGAATTGCTTGATACATTAATATTGTCTGCATACGCTAATTCGATTTCTTCCGAATTTGCTGTTGAGATATATAAATGAACTGATTTTAAAAATGTGAAAGTTTTATCAGACGGATCTGTAATGGATAATTTTAATGACTTAATTTTAACATCTTTCACCAAACTTGCTTTTGTTTTATTGTTTTCAAACTCAGCTGAAGAATTGGTTGTAACTTCTGGTGTAATAATCTCTGATGGTAAGTTAATAGGCGAAGTGCTTTGAATTTTAATCGAAGTATTATTCGAAATCGTAAAAGTCAATAAATCATCAACCGTATTACAAGAAGAGAAAAAAGCAGACATGAAAACAGTCAGCGCAATAATTTTTGATTTCATAGTTAAATTTAATTGGGTTTTCGTTAGATACGAATTTTTGGATTGTTTGGATTTTTTTTGAGGTTCAAAGTTACAAAGGTTCAAAGGGACAAAGAAAAAAAACTTTGAACCTTTGTAACTCAGAACCTTTGAACCTAAAAACAGGAACGTTGAAAAAAAATATTTATTTTTTCAACGTTCTGATTTTTGAATTTCGAATATAAAAAGTACTTTTGCGCATGCAACACAACGTACTTATTTTAGATTTCGGGTCGCAATATACTCAGCTTATTGCGCGTAGAGTTCGCGAATTAAATATATTCTGCGAAATTTTTCCTTACAATCACATTCCAAGTGATTTATCAAGTTATAAAGCCGTAATTTTAGGAGGAAGCCCTTTCTCTGTTAGAGGAGAAGATGCACCGCATCCTGATTTATCGCAAATTAGAGGTAAAATGCCTTTACTTGCTGTTTGTTACGGAGCACAATATTTAGCACACTTTAGTGGTGGAGAAGTTGCTGCTTCAAACACGAGAGAATACGGAAGAGCGAACTTGTCTTATATTAAAGAAGGTGAAACTTTCTTTGAAGGAGTTTCAGAAAACAGCCAAGTTTGGATGAGCCATAGCGATAGTATCAAAGCGCTTCCAACAAATGCTGTAAAGCTTGCAAGCACGCATGATGTAGAATATGCAGCTTACAAAATTGAAGGCGAAACTACTTATGCAATTCAATATCACCCAGAGGTTTACCACTCAACAGATGGAAAACAGATGTTGGAAAACTTCTTAGTAAAAATTGCTGAAGTTCCTCAAAACTTTACTCCAAATGCTTTCGTTGACGAAATGGTAGCAGAATTAAAAGAGAAATTAGGAAACGATAAAGTGGTTCTTGGTTTATCTGGAGGAGTAGATTCTACAGTAGCAGCAGTTTTATTAAACAAAGCAATCGGACAAAACTTATACTGTATCTTCGTTAACAATGGACTTTTACGTAAAAACGAATTCCAAAATGTATTAGATCAATACAAAGGAATGGGATTAAATGTAAAAGGAGTAGATGCTGGAGATCGTTTCCTTGGTGAATTAGCGGGAATTAGTGATCCAGAAACAAAACGTAAAACAATTGGTCGTGTATTTATCGAAGTTTTTGATGATGAATCGCACTTATTAGAAGACGTAAAATGGTTGGCGCAAGGAACTATTTACCCAGACGTAATCGAGTCTGTTTCGGTAAAAGGACCATCTGCAACTATTAAATCGCACCACAATGTTGGTGGATTGCCAGATTATATGAAATTAAAAATTGTAGAACCGCTTAGAATGCTTTTCAAAGATGAAGTGAGAAGAGTAGGAGCTACATTAGGAATAGATCCTGAATTATTAGGAAGACACCCTTTTCCAGGACCGGGATTATCAATTAGAATTTTAGGAGATATTACTCCAGAGAAAGTTAGAATTTTACAAGATGTAGATTCTGTTTTCATTGAAGGATTAAAATCTTGGGGATTATACGATAAAGTTTGGCAGGCTGGAGCAATTTTGCTTCCTGTAAACTCTGTTGGTGTTATGGGTGATGAGCGTACTTACGAAAAAGTAGTAGCGCTTAGAGCTGTAGAATCAACAGACGGTATGACTGCTGACTGGGTTCATTTACCTTACGATTTCTTGATGAAAGTGTCTAATGACATCATCAATAAAGTAAAAGGCGTGAATCGTGTAGTTTACGATATTAGTTCAAAACCACCTGCAACAATTGAGTGGGAATAGTAGCATAATTTAAAATTAAGGTCTTACATTTGTAAGGCCTTAATTTTTTATAACCTACTATTTATGAGAGAACTTTTAACAATTTCTCTTGTCTTTATTTTGTCTTTTAACAAAATAACTGCGCAAGATTCAATTATCGAGCACAAGATTCAAAAGGGTGAAACCGCTTATTTTATAGCCCAAAAGTATAAGGTTTCTGTAGATGAGATTTACAAACTCAACCCCGAATCGCAAAACGGAATCAAAGACAATCAGGTTTTAAAGATTCCAATTCATAACTCAGAAAATACTACTTCAAAGCAGCAAACTCATATTGTTGCACCAAAAGAAACGTTGTTTGGTTTATCAAAACAATATCACGTTTCGGTTGAAGCTATTCAGAATGCTAATCAGGAAATTTTGGCCAGCGGACTTCAAATAGGCCAAGAACTGATTATTCCTCAAAATTCAGATTATTCTTCAAAACAAGAAATTGCTGTTTCTTCAAAAACAACACATCAGGTTGTGGCTAAAGAATCTTTGTTCAGTATTGCCAGACAATATAATGTTTCGGTTCAGGACTTAGAAAACCTCAATAAAGACATTTTAATTAATGGATTACAGATTGGTCAGACGATTTCGATTCCAAACAAAAGAAAAACGCTGGACGGAAGGGTTCGCGTTATCAATCAGGAAACGGTTTTTCATGTTGTTGAACCAAAAGAAACCAAGTTTTCGATTGCTAAGAAATACGGAATCTCAATTGATCAATTAGAATCTCAAAATCCTGAAATTGTAAACGGATTAATCGTTGGAAATAAATTAGCCATTAATACCGCAGCTATAAAACCAACAAATGAAAGCGAAGAATTAATGCTGGCTTTGGCCGAAAAACAAGTTGTAGTCGAAAAAACAAAAGCCAAAACAGTCGAAATTGAAGATTTAAAAGACCGTTTAGTCGTTCAGAAAGAAATGAATCAGAAAATTATAAAAATTAATGATTTGAAAGTGAATCTGAATGATATGAATGGTTCTAAAGAAAACTCGGTTGAAAAACTGCGTTTGGTTTTAGAAGCCAATAAAAATGTACAGGATGTTTTAATGGCAAAATTAGATTCACTTGTCAATTCAATGAATGATGATTTGAAAGAATTGAAGCGAATGGATATTTTGAATGTTGAAGAATCTAAAAGATTAGAAAAACAATCTTCTGAAGGAATCAATAAAACAAATGAATTATCTTCTCAACTGAAAAAAGAACTAGCGGAGAACAGAAAAGTATACGCTGGCCTAATGAATAAAGTAGAGAAAATTGCGGTTGAGGAAAATCAGGAATACAAGAAGAAAATCCGCGAAAGCGAGAAAAAAGCCAATACAGAACCTTTGCAGCAACGTTTGTCTTTAGAGGAAATTAATCGCTATAAAGAAGACCAGCAAAAAGGGGACGAAAAGAATCAACTTTTGATTGCAAAAATTGATTCGCTTGACAATCAGAAAAAAATTGAAGTAAAGAGACACATCAGCAAAGCCTCCTATTACAGCATGGAAGCTCGAAAGTTTGATGACAAATTGGCTTTGGTAAAACTGAAGAAATATCAGGACGAAGCAGTCAAAAAGCATAAAAAAAATAATAGTGTCGAAAATTCAAAAACAATTTCGCTAGAAGAAATGAAACAGGAATTGAAAGACAATCCGTTACGACCTGATAAAACAGTAAAAGTAGAAGTTTATGATAATCTTAGAGAAGTTTCGAATGGGTATTACTTAGTTTTGGGTATATTTACAGACGCAGTTGACCGAGATAAGCTTATTATGAAACTCATTGATTCTGGTGATTTTAACGCTAGTTTCTTCTTTAATATCAACAGCCTTTCGTACTATGTTTACAGCGATAAATTCGAAAACATGGAAGAAGTGCTTTATAAATGCAAGAAAAAAGAAGAAGATGAGTTATATAAAGAAATCATAATTGCCAAAGCAGAAATCGATTTGAGATGATTTTTGAATGAAATAACAAACGGCTCGAATTTTGCTTTTGGATAAATCTGTGAAATATTTTTAAATTAGAAATTAAATTGTTTTAAGCCATATTATGAAATACTATTTAACATTATTGTCTCTTGTATTCTTTATCAGTTCAAGTGCTTTTTCTCAGGAAAAAGTGGTGAAATATAAAGTGTCAAGTGGTGAAACTATTAATCAGATTGCCCAAAAATTTAAGGTTACGCCTTATGATATTTATAAGCTGAATCCAGATGCTAGAACAGGTTTAAGCCCAAACACAGTATTGTTGATTCCTACGACAGGAGAAGCGAAAAAAGAAGTTTCTGAAACTAAAACAGCTGCAACTTCTGGAAAAGAGATTATTCACGAAGTACAGCCAAAAGAAACTTTTTACAGCATTGAGAAAAAATACGGAATCTCTGATGAGGCTTTAAAAGCGGCAAATCCGTTTTTGGAAAAAACAGGCGTTCAGATTGGGCAGAAATTGGTTATTCCTGCAAAAGGATCTGCTCCAAAAACAGCGGCAAAGCCTGCTAAAGAAAAAGGTGCTGAAAAATATGTGTATCATGATGTTCAGCCAAAAGAAACAAAATTTGGCATAGCAAAACAGTACAACATGACTGTTGATGAATTGGAAAAACGCAATCCGGATATTGTTTCTAGTTTGCCAGTTGGTTATAGATTGACCATAAAAGGAACAGCTCCAAAAGCAGAGCATGTGGCAGCAGAAACAGCAAAGCCTGCTGAGAATAAGAAACCAGCTGAATCTTCTAAAAAAGCGGTGACTTATATGGATTATCAGGTAAAACCAAAAGAAACTTTTTACAGTTTAGGAAGAGTTTTTCATTTATCGCAAGACGAATTAGTGGCTTTAAATCCGTCACTTTCTGAAGGTGTAAAAGAAGGGATGGTCTTGAAAGTTCCTGCTGGATATATTGCGCCTGCTCCAATTATTGCAGCTCAAGTGCCTTCTGAAAAACCAGCTGATTCTTCAGTAAACAAACCAGTAGAAAGTACTGGCGGAGGAATTAAGATTGTTGATAAAGTAAAATCTACTGAAAACGAAAATGTTGAAATTGTAGAATTAACCAAAAAAAGGGGTGTTAACGAGCGTAAAAAAGTAGTTTTATTGCTTCCTTTTAATATGGCAAAGGTACAAAGCGATACATCTGGAACGGCTAATAGAATTAAAAACGACAAGTTCTTAAATATGACTTTAGATTTTTATTCTGGAGCTTTGATGGCTATTGATTCTGCCAAAACATTGAAACTGCCAATTGATGTTGCGATTTACGATTCGCAAGAAACAAAAACAACTTCAAGTATTGTAAGTTTAGTTCCAAAACTTCAGGATGCAGATGCTGTAATTGGGCCATTTTATCAGAATAATGCAGAAGTAGCGGCCAATATGCTTAGTTCTAGCAACGTGCCAGTTATTTCTCCTTTATCAAAAGATAGTGCTAATCCAATTGACAATTTGTATCAGACTGTACCTGCAAATGATGTTATTAGAAATGCTGTTTTTGATTTTATACGTTCTAAAAATGGAAATATCATAGCGGTCGTTGATAAGAAAAAAGAGTCGGTTATTAATTATATCAAACAAAACCAAAAAGGAGTTGCGTTTGCATCTCTGACTGAAACTGGAGGTCTGGATGTGGCGAACTTAAAAAGCTTATTATTGCCAAACCGAATGAATTATGTTGTAATGGAAACAGGAAATACAGCAATGGTTAAAGCTACGATTAAGGCTTTGTTAGATTCTCAGAAAACATGCCAGGTTCAATTGGTAATTTTGGAACCAAACAGCACATTAGATACTGATGAAATTAGTTTTGATAATTTGGTGAAACTGAAATTGATGTATCCTTCTGTTACTCGTGAAAGCGACGAACAGCCAGTTTTAATTTATGAAAAACAGTATCGTTTGAAAAATAAAGCTAATCCGACCACTTATGCAACTAGAGGTTTTGACGTAACGTTTGACACGATGATGCGTTTGATGCAAGGAAAAACATTTCAGGAAACAGCTGATTTGATGACGACTCAGCAAGTAGATAATAAATTTCAATATTATAGAAAAGAAGATGGCGGACACGCTAACAAAGGTGTTTACATCTTGTATTATGATACTGACTTAACTTTAAAAGTAGCAAATTAATGACATCAAAAGTAACCTATTTAGGAGATTTAAGAACAAGTTCAATTCACGTGCAATCAGGAAGCGAAATTATTTCTGACGCACCAGTAGATAATAACGGAAAAGGAGAAGCATTTTCTCCAACAGATACTGTAGCAAATGCTCTAGCAAGCTGTATGATGACGATTATGGGAATTAAAGCCCGTGATTTGGAAGTAGATTTTGTGGGTTCTACAGCAGAAGTAACTAAGATTATGAATGCTGAACCAAGAAGAATTGGTGCAATCGAAATTGTGTTTCAAATGAAAAGCAATGCTGATGAAAAAAGCAAAACTATTCTGGAACGCGCTGCAATGACTTGCCCAGTTTTTCTAAGCTTAAGCAGTGAAATAGAAAAGAAAATTACTTTCAACTGGAATTAGTTTTTTGTTTAAATAAATTAAGAAAGGAGTTGTCTCAAAAAGACAGCTCCTTTTTTTGTAGGCTTCGGAGAAGCAAAATATTTATAGTAAAGAATATAAATTTAAGATATGCCGCTCCTCTGGAGCTTTTTTATTAACGTGATTGAAATGCTATAAATATTTTGCCCCGCTGGGGCTTTGCAATATGTTTTTATATAATGTTGTCCATTTAAAGGGAATCTCTTTTGCATGCTTCGGAGAAGCTATATATTTATAGCAAAGAATAGGTGTTTACAATGTAAAGCTCCGGAGGAGTGACATGTTTTTTACAATGTAAATTTTACGAATGGTCTAAAACAGACAAGAGAGCAACATCTACTTTGCCCTCTTGTCCCTTACTAACTAACTAACCAATATTATTTTATTCTGAAAACTCTAATTTTTTAAGTTTGTTCCAGCCTCCACGAGTAAAATCTGGGATCTCAACGGGAGCAGAATTATTGTCAAGAGAAATCTCTGTTAATGGCCCTAAACAAGACCATTCCGCTAAATCGTAAACGTCCATATCAAGAGGAAGTCCTTTTTGCAGACAGTGAATTAAACGATAATCCATAATGAAATCCATTCCGCCGTGACCGCCTACTTTTTTAGCTTGTTCTTCAATTCCTTTTGCAATTGGATGTTTGTATTTTTCCATCAATGCTTTTTTCACTTCTTCAGGAACAAAAGAGTGCGCACTCAATTTTTCGTGGTTTGGTTTTACGTCATCGCTTAACTCTTTTCCGTCAAGCGCATAACCTTCCAATGGATATTTATTTGCAAAACCTTTTGTACCACTCAACTGATACATTCTGCTATAGGGACGAGGAGAAGTGACATCGTGCTGAATGTGGATTGTTTTTCCGTTTTCAGTGCGAATCATTGTCATCGTATGATCTCCGTTTCTAAAATCTTTAATTTCCTGTCCTGATTTTTCTTTAATGTAAGCAGGATTTCCAACGGCTTTTGTATCCATAGAAACCAAGAAATTCATTTTGTCACCACGGTGAATGTTTAATGCCTGGCACGCAGGCCCCATCCCGTGTGTCGCATAAACATCCCCGCGGTGTTTGATGTTGTAGTCCATTCTCCAGTTGTTCCAGTATTCTCCCCAGAATGGTTGTAAACCGTGAATGTATGAACCTTCTGCATGTAGAATTTCTCCAAAAACGCCTTGTTGTGCCATGTTTAGAGTAGTCAATTCGAAGAAATCATAAACACAATTTTCCAATTGCATGCAGTGTTTTCTCGTTTTTTCCGAAGTATCAATCAGTTCCCAAATTTCTTTCATAGTCAAAGCTCCCGGAACTTCAATTGCAACGTGTTTTCCATCTTTCATAGCCTGAACTCCGATAGAAGCATGATGAAGCCAGTCAGTTGCTATATACACCAAATCTACGTTTGGCAAGGCTGTAACTTTTCTCCAAGCATTTTCATCGCCATAGAATTCTTGCGCTTTTGGAAAACCAGCTTTCGTTAAAATTTCATTCGATTTTGAAGTATTTTCCTGAGTCATGTCGCACAACGCCACAATTTCTACACCGGGAATATGTGTCATACGTTCAACCGCGCCCGGACCACGCATTCCCAGTCCGATAAAGGCAACACGAACCGTTGGAATTGGATCTGCAGCCATTCTTAATACGTCTTGCTGTCCTTTTGGGCGAGAAGGAGTTTTGGTCTTAATCATTTGTGCAGAAGCAATCGTCCATCCAAACAAAAGAAAAAGAACTATTGCCGATTTAAAAAATGTAGTTTTCATGTGTAAATTAATTTGTTTTTTGTTGATCAATACTTCGTCAATTATGGCAGAGTATTGAAATTTATTTCTGGTTTTTTATTGTTTAATGGTCTTGTAAATATTGTTTTTGGTGTTGTGAATGCGTCAAAGAAACCACCATCTTTTAAATAAAATGAATCATTTTCCAGTCCGCCCGCAAAGTCCATTCGATATCCTTTTGCTCCGGTATTGTCTGTTGTAAAACGAGCTGAATTAACTTCAGTCCAATTCCCCTTTTCATCGCAAACCCATTGATTGTTGAATAGAACTTTTCGTGATAAATTACCTTGTTCCGGAATGAAATTTTCTAAAAAGGAATGAAATCTTTTTAAATAAGTATGTGTTTGCGGACGATTAAAACTTGCAATCAACACCCATTTTTTTAATTCTGGCGCATAGAAATAAGCAGTATAAGTTGTTGAATTATTGTTTTCAGGAAACCCTCTTAATAAAAACTTATATGTTGTTCCGGCTTTCCAATTGTATTTTAAATAGCTCTGTCCGCCAGAACCTTCACTTCCAAATTCTCCGGCATGTACATCTTCTCCTTTTTTGAGCATTTTGATTTTTTGCGAATCAGGAATACTTTTTGGATCGTCTGTTTCAAAGGGACTCCAAACCGAAAACAAGATTCGTCTTTCAGTTGCCGAATTTACCTGAATTCCGAAATAGCCTTCGCCAAACCCGTTTGCCATAAAATAAGAACCTATTTTGTCTTCATTTTTAGGAACAGTAATTTCGTTGTAGTACCATTCTGCATTGACATTTTCAGGAACCTGGTAGTTTAAATGCACAGATGGTCCGCGACGTCCCCAATGATAAAAATTTCCTTCGTTATTTGGCACATAAGATATTCTTCCGTCAAAATCTTTGCTTGAAATTTCTAAACGATTTATAGAAGGAAAACGATCACCAGTTTTACTGATTCCTTTAATCTTTAAAGCAACATACCCTTCTTTTTTTATTGTCCAAGTTCCAATGGAAATAGCTTTTTTTGAAGAACTGAATGTTACTTTTTTAGATTCGCTATTTATAGAAAATTCAACTTCTGATTTTCCAAAAACTTCAACAGATTCTTCAACAGTAAATTGAAAAATCCCAGGTTTTGAAATCTTAAAATATAAAGTGAAAAACTCATTAGGGTTTGTCCAATTTTCAATGCCATTATCTGTAATTGTATTGCTTCCGTCAATATGTTCAGAACTAAAGGCATTTCCTGCAAGGGGCAGTGAAATTTTTGTTTTAGGCTCTTCTATTATGTTTCTTTTAACGAAAGAAGCATCTTTTATAGGAGAAAAGGAAATTAGTACCAAAGCAAGTAATAAGTATGTAATTTTTTTCATTTGATTGATGAATTCGTTTCTTTTTTTGAATTGCCTCTGTAACTAACCGAATTGAAGAGGTTTTAAAAATCAGGGACGTATGGTTTTAATTCTAAATATGTTTTTTAATACTTTTTTTTATTTTGAAAACTGTTAATTAGGTAGTTGCGTCATTTTGAGATAAGCAAATAAGACCATCCTTACTTTTAATTATTTAACGAAACTATTGAATATATTTTGATTAAACAAGAAAAAACAGAAATATGTGCTCGAACACACTAATTTTGTGCTCGAGCACATGAGATAAACGATTTTTTTCAACTGGTTATAGAGGATGTGAATTCTTTTTAAATTCGAAGTAGAATTTAATTTGGTTTTGCTATCTCAACACTTAATTCTGTATTCTTTAAGTTTAGTTCCGTTGATTGCATTCCTTTCAGAAGAATATTTTTTCCTAGTACATCTTTTTCAATTTTGTTTCCGCTAATTTCTACATTTTTGCAAGCCTCAATTCTAAAGTTGTATTTCTCTGGATACCAAGGAGTAAAAGCATAACTACGCTTGATCGAATTGTTTTTAAAACTTAATCCGTCTACAGAAACGGCGTAAAGAATAGGGTAGTCTGAAGGGTTAAAACTGTTATTTTCTATTTTTATATTTTTATGAAAGGGTTGCAAAGCATTTGGTGCTGGAATTTCAGGATAAATGCTGATAATTGCTTCGCAAAATTGATAATAAGAGGAATTGCAAGGAAATCTAAATTCATTGTTTTTGATGGTAATGTCTTTTACAGCACCGCTTTCGAACCAATAATTTGCATCTCCCGCTATAAGAATGGCCGAGCCACTGGTTTCGAAAATATTATTAGATATTACCACTTTTCCTGGAGTAGATATTAAATAACCACGTGCACGATTGCTGCCCACAAAGCAATTTGTAATTGTAGCATTTGGCGTCCAACTTAGATTTTCCAGAACAAAATTGGCATCTATATCGGTCTGAATTTTTTCTTTGAATCTGATAATAAAATGATCTACATCTAACGGTTCAAAACTTGAAACAATTCCGTAAGACATCGTGTTCATTTCTTTTTTCTGAATAAAGCCAACTTTATCTCCAGTCACAGCCCATAATAATCCGTGAGACATATTTTGTCCAAAGTTGCATTTTACAGAATAGTCGTCTATTTTTTGCATTACCGGCACATATGTTCCATGAATGTTAATTGGATCATCCATTAGGCCTTGCGCGTCGCAATTATCTATTATGATCTCGCCCTTGCATCCCATAAAATGCAAACCATCATCGTGTCCGCTGAGATATCGATTTTTTTTAGGATTTGGAATCATATTTACTTTTCTCATCTCAATATTTTCGCAATATTGAGATAGAATTCCTAATCCGGAAGTATGGTAAACATTAATATTCTCTAGTTTAGTGTTTTTGCTATGAAATAAAAACATTCCAGCGTGATCACGTTTTCCGTGTCTTAATATTATAAAGTTTCCAACGGCGGGAGTTTTGGTAAAATTTCCTTTCATTACTACCAATCCTGGTTTTACTTCGCTGTAAATTACATTCTTTAAATCTCCTTTTACACAACCATTATCACCGGTATTTGCAGGAATAATATGGTTTTTGTCAAATTCAATTAACCACGAACCTTCAGAGAGCGCCCAGTTTTCATTAGCATTTTCTCCTATAAAAGTCAAACCTTTTTCGTGGATTTTGTAGGGAGATTGTGCTATATCAATTTTCATTAGAATGTGATTTTCATCTGCTTCAATAATTTCGGCTTCAGATGTTAGAGGAACATCCCAATCGATGTTTACATTTTTGATTGTGATGTTTTCTGCATTATCTAATGTAAAAGGCTGAATGTGTTCATGGTACACAAAATCAGATTGCTGAGCATCAATCGTAATATTTTTTTTGTTTTTAATGAGAATGGCCAGTTTTCTAGTATCGGCATCATAAGTATTGCTCTCATAATAAGTTCTGTAATAATTGGCATCAGGATAGAAATCATAACGTCCTTTCGGAAAAATTATTTGTACAGATTCGCTTCCCAATCCTTCAATAAGCTGATTAATTTTTGCAGTTAAATTTTCTTTGGTATTAGCCATAATACCATAATCTTTTACGTTTATTTTTTTAACCTTATTTTGAGCAGTGCAAATGGTTAACAAAAAAAATAAGATGGATGTTAAAAAGAATTTTTGCATTTTTAGTTGAGATTTTTAGTTAAAAAACAACCTCTCTAATGAACCAAATTAGAGAGGTTTTCAAAAACAAAACAGATTCTAAGGATTCCTATAATTATTTTTGACTACTAAATCTTTTCATTAATGGCGTTACATGTTTTTGGGTATCGTCATCTAATGAAGCTAATGCTTTATCTGCTTCGGCTGGAGCATATTTTGTTAATCCTGATAATCCCGCTGCAATTACGTTGTATGATTGTTCTTTGATGCTTTCTTCCATTAAACTTTTATAAGAAGCATCGCCTGTAGAAGCTAATTTTACAATTGCATTTGCTCTGGCAATTGTCTTTTTATCTTTTTTAGCAATATCAAGAAGCGTTTTTAAAACCTGATCTTTGGTTTGTTTTTCATTTAAATCAATTGCTTTGATACTTAGTACTCTTAAATCTTCCTGTGGATCTTTTAAACCTTCTAGTAAAATAAGCTGTGACTCCTGGCTTCTGTCTTTTGAAGCAAATTTTATAGCTTCAATTCGGTTGTAATACGATGGCGCATTTTTATATTGAAAAAGATAATCAGCGGCCGTTTTTTTATCTACATTAACTTCTCCAACTATGATTTTATCTGGATCTAAATCTATAAATTCAGGTTTTGAAGGAAGATCAAAACTGAAGCTTTGCTGTCTTTTATTAATTAAAATATCCCTTCTGATTTTAGTTCCGTTTACGTAGAAATCAACTTTTAAAGGCAGTGTAAAGGTTTGCACCGAACTATCCTGAGATTGATTTATTGTAATGATAACTTTTCCATTGGCATATTTGTAAGTCACATCCAGAATTGGACTTCCAGCATTATAGTACCATTGTTCAAAATAAGGCAACCAGTCTTTTCCAGTCACTTCTTCCATTGATAAACGCAGCTGATGCGGCTCACCAGATTTATAAGCGTTTGTAGTCAAATAATGATTTAATCCTTTAAAAAAGGCTTCGTCACCCATTTGGTTTTTCATGGCATACAAAATAATCGAACCTTTAGAATAGCTGATATTATCAAACATATCGTCTGCGTTTCTGTAATGAAAACGTGCTAAAATAGGGCTGTCACCATTTTTTTGAGAGCGTAAATAATTCTGCAATTTTTCATAACGAGATCTATCTTCACCATCTTGTCCAGCATCGTGTCCGTGCCAAAGCACTTCTCCAAAAGTGGCAAACGATTCATTCATTGTTAAATTTGACCAAGATTCAGCCGTTACATAATCTCCAAACCATTGATGAAAAAGTTCATGAGCAATGGTACTTTCTTGATTATCATCTAATAATTCTCGTTCTGTTTTTTGTACATATTCACCATGAACGGTTGCTGATGTATTTTCCATTGCACCACCAAAATAATCTTTCACCACAATCTGCGCATATTTCGCCCAAGGATATTCTACGCCAAGCATTTTGCCGTAAAAATTCATCATATCTGGCGTTTTATAAAAAATCTGTTTGGCATAAGGCGCATATTTTGGCTCTAAATAATAGCTGACTTCTTTACCTTTATAAGAATCTTTATAGATTTTAAAATCACCAACGGCCATCATAAACAAATAAGGCGCATTTGGCTGTTCCATTTTCCAGATATCAGTTCTTGTTCCGTCTTTGTTTACTTTTTGTGACGTTAATTTACCGTTTGAAAGTGTGGTATATTTTGCCTCAACCGTCATCGCAATTTCAGAAGTTGTTTTCTGATTTGGTTTGTCAATTGTCGGGAACCAGCAAGAAGAAGCCTCCGTTTCGCCTTGTGTCCATATTTGTGTTGGTTTGTCACCTTTTCCGTCAGGATTAATAAAATATAATCCGTTTGAATTGGTAATCGATTCGCCGGCTTTACTTTTCAGTTCTGCTGGTTTTGCAGTGTAATTAATGAAAATCGTATACTTTTCTGTGCTTTTATATTTTCTGTTTAAAGCGATTGAGAGCTCTTCGTTGTCATATTTATATTGCAACGGAATACTTTTTTTACCGTCAATAATGGCAATTTCTTTAAAATCCATTCCTTTTGCATCCAGCTTAAGCGAATCGGTTTCGTAGAAATGCGGTTTCAAAGTAATCCATTCTTTTCCGTACAAATAACGTTTTCCGTAATCGAAAGAAACTTCCAATTTGGTATGAACTAAATCATGTGTTTTTAAAGGAGTAGTACGATAAATAGATAATTCATCTGCTTTTTCAGTCTTGTTTTGTGCTTCTATTTTTGGTGCCAACACAAGAGCAAGACCCAAAAATGTATATTTAAAAAAATGGTTTTTCATTTTTATTGTTTTTGAAAGTTCTTTACAATTTTTCGATAATTCTAACTTCACCGTCTTTTTCATCTTCACTCAAAATATTCGATTTTTTTTTGGTGTAAGACAATAAAGTCCACTGTACTATTTTATTTGTCGGATATAAATTGGCCTGAGTTTTAATCCATTTTTCAGCTTCCTGAGCAGAAGAAGTTTTCTCAATTGCCCAAGCCGAAACAAGGTTGTTTGCCGGAAGGAAGTTCATAACCGTATTATCTACCACAGGACGAAAAGCAACAATTTTATCTAAAGATTTAGAAGCCATTTCTTTATTTCCAAGACTGTTGTAACATTGATAATCCAGCCAGTTTTCTAGTCTTTCATCTATGTTTTCGTCATACGGTTTTCCAACACCTAAATTCTCTGGAAACAGTTTGGCATCAGCAATAAATTGAAGTGCTTTTTTGTACTGCTTGTTTTTGATTTCTGCTAAAGCCTGCATCAATTTAGCTTCGTGATACAATTGTCTTCCTGCTGTTGCGCCTTCAAACGGAAGAATTTGCAATTTGGTTAAGAACGAATCAGCTTCGCGGTATTTTTTATTTAGCAATAAAGTTTTAGCGTAAAGCATTCCAATCAAATAATTGTCTTGATGTTTTTTATAGAAAGACTCAGCCGTTGTAAGCGCCTTATCAAATTGTTTTTGAGCGATATAATGTTCTGCCAACATTTTATGATATCTCCATCCTTGCGGATCTAATTTTATTGCCTGCTGAAGACTTGCCAATACTATTGAAGCATCATTTTTGAATAAAGAAGCTTTAGCTCCATAAAACGCAGGATCATTTGGTTTTGAACCGCATTCTGAAAACAATTTTTTAGCTTCTGAAATGCTGTTACGATTCCATTCAATTAAACCTAAATGATATTTTAATTGGTATTGATCATTTGTTTTAATTAATGATTTCAAAATTTCAGCAGTTTCATTTCTAAAAGGGAAACTAGTTCCAGGTTTGATTTTGCTTACATCAACAGGTTTATTTTCTAAAAAGGCTTTCCAATAGATAATTTCAGCACTTGGTTCTGCAATAGAAAACACTTTTAAAGCTTCTTCTTTTCGGCTTAAATTATTATACCAGATTCCCAATTCAAGAAAAGTTTGTTCTGGCATTTCGTTTTGTATAGCAGCAACAAATGCATTTTTTGAATCGTTTGAATTGTTCCAAAGGTATTTTTCAAAATCAGCAAAATGATTCAGCGGATCCAATTTTGTAATTGTTTTTAAAACTGAATTTGCTTTTTCAGTATTATTTTGAAGGCGATATAAAACCGCTAAAACTTGTAAACCTTCTATATTGTATTGATTATATATTAAGCTTTTCTCGGCATATTCAACCGCTTTTGAAAGATCGTTTTCGGCCAAATAAATTTTGCTTAAAGCAGTATAAGCTGGACTGCGGAATTCAACACTTGCAGCCGCAATATCAAAACCATCTTTTGCATCGGTATTATTTCCTAAATGGAAATTAGCCAAAGCATAAAAATAATTTCCAGCAGGATCGTAGGTATCTATTGATAAAGCTTTGCTTGCCGAATTAACAGCTGCTTTGTAATCTAATTTTCTGATTTGCAAAGAAGCCAATGCGGAAAGAGCAGGAGCGTAGTTAGCATCTAATTTTAAACAGGCATTTAGTTTTTCTTCGGCAAGTACATAATCTTTAAAACTGATGTAATTTTTCCCCTGCTGATACAATCCGTAAATCGAATTATGATCAAAATCTTTAGGTATTTCTACAGGACGATTGATGTTTCCGTCTTCTGGTGCAGAATTCCAAACGAGTTTATTGCCACCCAAAACAAATTTCAATTTGTTAGAATCAACTTTTATCTGAATAGAATCTTTGAAAGTTTGCATGGTATTCAAAGCAATATCTTTAGAATACACTTTTTTATCGTTTTCAAAAACTTCAATTTTTTCATTTAATTTTTGAAGCGGAGAAAAATAGATTTTTAGCCAGCCATTTTCGTTTTTAATATTAACAGAACCATAATTATTCGCTTTTACAAAACCTTTCGTCTGCTTTACAGGAAACCAATATTCGGTCCAAGTATCGGTTTGATACGGTGCAAACGAACGTTGTTTGAAAGGTGTAAGATTACTTCCTTCGCTCGCCTGATTAAACAATCTGCCACTTTGTACTTCTACATATTGTCCGTCAGTATCCGTTAGTAGTTTTTCCCAAATCATTCCTTGCTGAGACAATCCCCAAATCCATATTTTTTTGCCCGGTTTATCATCGTGATTGCCGTATCTTCCCATTCCGAAATCTTCGTCATGGTAATATCCTCCAAAGAAATCATCATATTTCCCGAATACGTGATACGATTTGTAACCGCCAAAATTGTTGTTTTTGTAGAATGATAAATCTTTGCCATTTTCTTTGTCAATTGGCCACGAATTGTATTCTCCATTATGACCAATGTAAGTCTGTCCTGGGTAAATAAACTGCAGATTTTCGGCTGCTTTTATTCCCGTATTCATCCAAGTGTAATATGGCTGTTCGAATTCGGTTGTGTTAGACCAAAACGAATTTGTGGTAAAATACGCTTTGTCTTTTGGCAGATTGATGTCTAATTTCCAAGAAGTTCTTGTCAATAAATCCAAAACCCCTATAACACAGCTAATGCTTCCGTCTTCTCGGTTTATGATTTTATAATCGACGGGAGTGGCGCAGTTTGGCGTGTGGCCAATAATTCCGTAATTGCCTTCAACACCGCCGCTTGTCCATGGTCCGCGCATGGCAATGTCTCTAAATTTTACCACATGATTATTGTAAACTATGTCTTTTCCCGTAGATTTTTCTATAGCCGACCAAACTTTTCCACCAATTTCTGGCAAAATCATCAGTTTGATATAATCGTTTTCAATTTCTATTACTTTCCATTCTTTCTGAACAGGTTTATCAGTAAAACCATCAAAACGGAAATACGGATAAAACTTGGTATCTGGTTTCGGAATCGGATCAGGATCTGAGAATGGATATGTGGTAAATACTTTTTTGTATTCTTTTATAGTGGGTTTGTTTTGTGCTGAGACAAAAAGGCTTCCAAGGAGTAAAAAGGATAGTAATGGTCTAAATTTCATGATGGAGAGCTTGGTTTTTTTTAGTTATTTCATAGTAGTTATTGTCTGAAAGTCCCAGCGGGACGTAATATTTATAGAAATACAATTTTATGTCGATAGAAGCCCCAGCGGGGCGAAATATGTCGCTCCGCTGGAGCTTTATAAAATCGTAATGAATTATCTATAAATATTACGCTCCTCTGGAGCTTAGACTAATCTGGCCTATTAATTTACTTGACAATCAACAACCAGCCTTTTCCTTTAGGAACAGTTATTTCGTCTTTTGCAGTGAACGTTTTTGCAGGTTGGAAATTAGTAACTTCTGGAGCCGTAATAGTTGCTTTTGAAGGATTGATTCCTAGTTTTTTCCAGTCAATATTTAGTTTCACATTTGCATCAGCATCTGCCCAACTTGCGATTGAAATTAAAGCCGTTCCGTTCTTTTTATAAACGGTTGCTAGAACTTTGTCGTTGTTTGTTTTTACAGGACAGTTTTCGCTCCAATATCCAATCATTTCAGAACCTTTAATTCCGAAAGAATCCCAAACTTTCCAGATGTTTCTTGGGTCAGCACCGTCGCTCCAAGGCAATCTGTTTGTCATTCCATAAACCATTCCTCTCCATGGATTTCCACCATCTTGAAGCATTTCTCCCATTAATCCAAACGGAATTCCGCTTACTTCAGTCAAGAAAAAGTCAGGCTGATTTTTTTCGTAATCAAAGTATTCTCCAAACCATAATTTGTTGATGTACGGAAAGTGCTCCATGTATAAGTTGGCACTATTGTTAAATCCATCGCTTTTGTTGTATTGGTTCGCACTATGCAAATCAATAATTCCAGGATGTCCGTCTTTAGTCAAAACTCTTTTGATACGTTTCATTGTGATTCTGTCGAAAGCGACGTCGTCTAGATAAATTCCATCAATACCAACATTTTGAGTTAGCCAGTTCATACCTTCAACATAGTAATTGTGCCAACGATTCATACCGCTGTTTACAATTGCAGCATCTTTAATTTCAGGAACAAACCAAGCTGCGATATAATCGTCGCCAACATGTTCTTGCAACCAAGAGAATCCGCCGCCTTTTCCTGGAGAATAGATTTCGTGACCTAAACTTCTAAGAGCGAAAGTCTCATAAGCCTTGTTAGAAACCTCTCTAACCGTATTGTAGATTTTTACTTTTAATCCTTTTTCATGCGCTTCATCGATATACGTCTTCATCTTTTTAAATTCGATAAAAGGATAATTGATATACGGATTGATTGCATTTGCATGGTGAATATTAATTACCGTTGCGCCAGTTTTAGCAATAGAATCGATTGGGCTGTATCTGTGGTAAAACTTTGTATCCCATTGAAAATCTGTGTTAATTGTATGGAAAGGGGTAATTAACAAATTGAAATTATAGTATAACACTTCTCCTTTTTTCATTGTTCTAGCACCGCTGTAGGCGTTTACTAAAACCGACTTTTGGTTAGGTGTAATTGTAATTCCCCCTTTATTTTCGTTACCCCAAGAAGTTGGCAATAACAAAGGTTTTTGTAAATAGAAATTCGTGTTTAACGGACGGCTGTATTTTTCGTCTCTCAAAGAAAATTGCAATCCAGAGTTTACAGCACCAATCCAAGCGCCATCTTGGTTTTTATGCGCAACATCCCATTTCCAATCGAAAGTTGCAGGACGATCGCCACCTTTTTGACCTAATCCCATCATGTATTTTGCAGATGTTGGCTGCATTGGCATTTGGAAATTAATGTCATTAAAGGCAACATCTTCAAGAGCTGTAACTTTCACGATATAATGTACGAAACCATCAAATTCAACAGAAGCGTTAACATCCATCTGAACTGATTTTGAAGTAGAAGTATTTTCCCAAGAAACTGTTCCAGCTTCTTTTTTGGTGAATTTTACACCGCTGTTTTTCCATTGCACTTCTTTTCCTGATGCATCAACAAAATGAAAATCGATTGGTGAGCTTAAAACATCATTTGCTTTTGATGTTACAGAAGTCATTTCTGGAGTAAAGAAAGTCTGAATCTGAGCTGGGAATCCGTTTGGCGCTACAATCAGTTTTCTTCCTAATAAAGCAATTTCAGAATTGTTTACTGTTAATGGAGTATAAGGAGCAATAACTGTATTTTCCTGAGCTAACGTTGAGTTTAACCATTTTAGGCGAGTCATTTTTTCTGGACTGTCGATACCTCCGTTTTTCGTTACTTGGTTAGAAACCGTAATTTGTAGATTGATTTCTTTTGATTTTCCGTCAGCAATGACAGTTGCTTTTCCGTTGTAAGTTCCAGCAGCAGCAGTTTGCGGAACATCAATACCGCACCACATTGCCTGAATTTTTCCTTTTGAAACAGAAACAGTATTGGTGAAAGGAGTGCCATCATATCGAGTTCCGTCAGTATTGATGCAATTGATGTCTTTCGCTTCAATTGTTGCGCCAGTTGTGCTTACTAAATTGGTAAAAGTTACTTTTATGTTTTTTAAATCTTCAAGAGCATAAACTCCTAATTGAAAAGCTAAATATTCACCTTTCATTGCTGTATCAGAAAAACTGTTTTGAACACCTTTCTGAATCCATCTTTGTGGCAAATCTGATTTTAATTTGATTGAATGTTCTCTGTCTTCTGGGAAAACTAAAAATGAATTTCCGCTGTTTTTTGCCACAAGAGCTGAAGTTTCAGCAGTTGTTGCAATCACTTCCATCGGGTAAAAACTATTGAAAGCATTTACGCTCTGAATTTCTGTTACAGTAGCATTGTCTTTTAAGTTTGCTTTTACATTAGAAAGCCATTTTGCATCGGCTTTGTTTTCTGGCTTCTGATAAATTCCTTTTGGATAATTTGCCGTTCCTTCGTCTACATAAGGCATATAATACACGTAATATGTTCCTTTTCCCGAAATTGGTTCGAAGAAAATAGTACCGTTTTCTCTATTGATATTTTCGGTTTTTATGTTCTGAATTTCTTTTCCAGACGCATCTTGAACGATAATTTTTTTAAGTTCTGGATTCGTGTCTCTTCTTCGCCATTCGATTGTTGTTTTAGCAACATTTCCTGAACCAGAAAAAGCAACTACAGCACGGTGATTTCCTAATTGATTCGGATTCCAGCTGTCATTTCCGTCTGAATATTTTATTTGTGCAGTTAGCGGAATACTGATTGCGAAAAGACACATTATCATTATTCTGCTTAAAAGCGTTGTGTTGTTTAGGTTTAGTTTCATTGTATTGTATAATCAGGTTAAATAGTATATTTTGAGTTTAGTAAACGGCTTTCCATCCTTGTTTTTTCCAGTAAGCAATAATGGGTTTGTAAGGTCCATACTTATGCTGTTCTTCAGAGAAATTATCATTAAACGGACTGTGCGCATAATCGATAGGCTTGCCCATTTTATTTGGATAATCTAATGTTTTAGGATTTGGTCTTGTATGCTGTGAATCGTCATTTACATAAGCTGCGATATCAAGCGCTTGTTTGTCTGTAAGATACGGTTTTCCTAGTTGAACTTTATCATAAGGCATATTGCTTTTTAGCCATTGTGCCTGTTTAATTACACGATGCATGCTTGAACCTGGCTGATAACCGTATTGTCCCCAAAGTGGAGGATAAGTATAGCCTGATTTATCTGCATTATAAACTCCTTCGCCATTATTTCCGTGGCATCTTGCGCAGTTTTCAGCAAATAAAACTTTTCCTCTTTCTGGACTTGCTGCAACATCTGGAAATTCGATTTCTAAATTTTTGGCTCCTTTAAAATTACCATCTTTTGGAACAAATTTGCTGATCCATTTAAAGTACGATAAAAATGCCACCATTTCTTTGCTGTCCAACGGAAGCGGTTTTCCAGAATGCGGACGCATAATGCAGTTATTAACTCTTTCTGCTAAAGTAAGGACTTTGTTTTCGCGTCCGCGATATTGTGGATAATTGTCATGCGAAGACATTAAATTGAATGCATGAGGTTTTGTTCCCGCATCTTGGTGACAATTGGTGCAGTTCATTTTATTGCCTAAATATTGTCCGTTTTTTCCGTTTGGACCAATATAATAAGCCGTTTTCATCATTAATTCTCTACCATAGCGAACCGATTCTCCAAATTGATCATCTGGAATTTGAGAAGTATCAATTGTGATGTAACCTTCATCTTCTTCTCCTTCTTCGATTGCTTTTGAAGCTAAAGTTTGAGAATTGGTTTTAGTACAGGAATTGAAAACAGCTATTGAAAATGCTGAAAAAAGTCCGATAAGAATTGTTTTTTTCATGGGTACTATTTTTTTAATTTAGAAGAAAAGGTTTTAGTTTTTCTTCAGGAATAAAGATGGTTCTGTATGGCGGAATTTCAGATTCTAAAGCCCATAACAAAACACCTTTTTTATTGGTTAAAACGGTAATATGTCTTTTAGAGCAACAAACCAAAAAGAGTTCTTTATTGATCATATACGCACTTCCCATTCGGTCGTTGTAAATATCTTTTGGCAATTTTATATGAAAATCCAGATTTACTGAATTAGTTTTTTCATCTATTTTTAAGGCAAAAACAGAAGATTGTTTGATGTCGACTCCATTATCAAAAAACAATAGACTGCCTTCTTGATTGATATGTGCGGCATGCGCCTGAGAGAAATTGGTGTCCGGAGCCATTTTCATTATGCCACCTTTTCCTAATTTCCAGATTACTTTCCCTGTTTTAGAATTGATTTTCCAAATCTGACCATTGTTGTAGAAAGAAATTAAAAAGTTTCCATCTGTATCGTAGCTCAAGCTGTTGGCATGTGTCCAATCTTTTTTGGTTTTCAGCAAATCTTTATCTTTAAACGGATCTAAGTCATCAAAAACACTCCATTTCCAGAGTTGTTTTCCTTTTTTATTTAAGATTACAATTCCGTCTCCGTTGATCGTATCTTGTTTTTTTCCTCCAATAGAAGTTAAATTGATTATTTTTTGTTCAACCGTTAAAGCGACAATTTCATCAGCCGATTTTTTTATGATTTCGTGATGAAGAACCTGTTTCAAATCGCCTTGTCCTTTTTTTATGTGAGTTAAAGTATCGCCTTGAAGATTGATCTCAAGAATCTCGCTTCCGTAACTTGTTGGTTCGTCATTTGTTCCTAAAATAGAAAGAATCGTTTGGTCTTTTGTAAAATGAACGACTTTAAATCCAGTTCCTTCAAGCGTATGATACCATCTTAAATTTCCTTTGTAATCTACAATGTAAGCCGTTCCTGGAGTTTCTCTTTTGGCTAAAAGCAGAAAACCTTTCTTGAAATTTTCTGGCAGGAATTCTGGTTTCGGACAATTGGCTTTGAATTGTTTTTGAAGCCATTCTGGAAGTTTTCTTGATTTGAAAGTATAAACTTTACTGGTTTGTTTATTGCCGTCTTGAACTGTAACTACCTGAAAACTATAGTTGGTTTCTGGAGTGATGTTGCAAAGTACCAGCGAGTGTTTAAGACCAGATTTTGAAATAGGAGAGGTCATTTTATTTTGATTTCCTTCTTTGTCCGACCAATATTCTGCATATACCTGAGCTTGGTCATTCGTAGTAACATCGATCTGAATTTTCAATTCGTTGTTGCTATGAGTGCCAATATTGATATTGGAGATAATTTGGCCTTTAGAACAGCTAGCTAATGCCAGCAAGACTAAAATAAAACTTCCTTTTTCTATTATTTTTTTAATCATCTGAAAAGCTCCTTTTTGTGAAACAGAAAAATACTTTTATTGTTATTAAAAATCAAGAATAGACAGACATTAACTGTCTATTCTTGATTGAGTGTCCTTATTGTCTATCGGCGTTGCTTAAATTTGGATTAAGGTCAACCTGACTTTGTGGATAAGTATAATATTTGTTTTGTGGCATTTTGATTAAAGCTGCTTCTCCAACTCTAAGGTGATACGCATTTACCAAAACATCATATTTGTTCATTCTGATCAAATCTGCGCGGCGTTTTCCTTCATAGAAAAGTTCCCAGCCTCTTTCTTGTAAAATGGCATCTCTTAAACTAGTTTGCGTTTGACCAGATAAAGTCAAAAGCTTAGCATGCGATCTTCCTTTTACCTGATTGATAAGGTCAATAGCCTCTTGAGTTGGCCCACTGATTTCGTTTAAGGCTTCAGCTTTGCTTAATAAAACATCAGCATAACGAAGGATATTTACACTATGGCCATCATAATAAGTGGTTGTTTCATCATCAGCATATTTTCTAGTAGAAACATCTGGCATATAAAATTCTCCTTTTGGTGGTTGAGCACCCAATGATGGAGCTTGTTTGTGGAGTAACCCATCTGTTCCTTCAAATTCTGGGAAGAAACATTGTTTTCTTTCGTCTTCATCTCCAAAAGTGTTGTAGAAGTCCCAGTTTACAGTATAATATTGCCATCTGTTTTCTACCACAGGGTGGTCAATAGGGCCAAAGTGATTCAGCAACTCAGTTCCGTTTGTATTGGCATCACTAAGAGAAGAAAAAATGTTTTCGCTGCACCATTTGTTACTTTCTTTAAATAAGCCTAAATAAGAAGGAAAAAGGTGGTATTCGTTTAAATCAATTACCTGTTGAGTTAAAGTTACTACCTTTTGCCAGTTATGACTACGCAAATAAAGTTTTGCTAATAAAGTAAGTGCTGCACCTTTTGTTGCGCGACCTACATCATTAGTGCCATAAACATTATTTCCTCTATAATTTACTGGTAAAGTGGCAGCGGCCTCCGTAAGATCTTTTACAAGAAATGCATCGATCTCTTCAACAGATGTTGGAGGGGTTTGCTCTAAGTAATTTGGATTTGCGATGTTATCTTCGGTCATTAAAATAACAGGTCCCCAAGAGTCTGTTAAATCCATATAAGCAGAAGCTCTTAAAAATTTTGCTTCAGAAATGAACTGTGCTTTTTCAATAGCCGAAATAGAAGACATTTTTCCGATGTAATAAATTGCATTATTAGCATTAGAAATTAATTTATACATAGCATTCCAATCTTCCAAAAGCAAGCCGTTTGTAGAACTCCATGCCCCCAAAGACAATTGGCCAGGATCTCCTCCATATTGGCAATGCCCTAAATCTGTTGCAATATCAGTAAGAGCAAAGTGTCTTGTAGCCCAATAAGAAAAGTTATCGCCTACAGATGGCCCCTTTAATCTGCCGTAAATAGAGTTAACTGCGGCAATAGCATCTGATTTGGTTTGATATCCGTTTGTGGTCGTCAAACTGCTATATACTGTAGGATCAAGATCCTCATTGCAGGAATATTGCAGTCCTGCAGCAAGTAAAAGCAATAGAATTGTATATTTTTTCATTTTGATAAATTTAATGTTATTGAAAAAGCTATTAATGAATTGCTATTTTGATCCCTAATATAAACGTTCTAGAAGCTGGGAACGAGTTGAAATCAATTCCTCCACCAAGATTTTGCGCTCTAGCAGTATTGGTATGTCCATTTATTTCAGGATCGTTTCCAGAATACTTTGTAATGGTCAGTAAATTTTGCCCTATCGCATATAATCTTATGTTATCAATAAATTTGGTTGGTTTTAAAAGGCTTTCAGGTATAGAATATCCAATAGATAAATTTTTAAGACGTAAGTAAGAAGCATCTTCGACAAATCTTGAGTTTACATAACTACCGTAAGCGCTTTTGTAATATCCATCTCTTGGAATATCAGTGTTTTCATTTGTACCAGCAACCCATCTATTCAAAGCATCTGTACTTGTGCTTGATTCTCCAACCATTCTGGTCATATTATATACAGAGTAGTCAAGAGCACCTTGGAAAAACAGATTCACATCAAAATCTCCGAATCTAAAATCATTATTAAAACCAACAATATAATGAGGAGTAGAATTTCCTAAATACGTTCTGTCTTTAGCTGTAACCAATCCATCACCATCTAAATCTTCATATTTAGGGTCTCCCGGTTTAGATCCTGGCTGTGCTGCATAAGTTTCTCCTGTTTTTATTACTCCTGCGTATTTAAATCCGTACAATAATCCCATTTCTTTTCCAGGTTCAAGTCTTGTAAATTCACGTCCAGAAACTGTACCGCTTGGGTTAGAGGTGTTTACACTGATTATTTTAACATTATCAGCAAGTGAGATAACTTCTTGTTTGTTATATGCAAGATTTAAGGACGTTCTCCAGTAAAACTTATCATTTTTAAAGTTTTCACTGCTTATGCCAAGCTCAATTCCTTTATTGTCTACTGTACCTGAGTTAAGCGTTTGTGTTGAAAATCCCCACCATCCTCCAACAGGCACATCTAAAAGAGCATCTGTTGTTCTTTTTTTGTATACATCAATTGTAGCTGTAAGTCTATCATTGAAGAATCCCATATCCAGACCAATATTGGTTTGAGCTTGCTGCTCCCACTTCAAATCTGGATTTGATAAATTGTTAGGTTCTGTACCACCTACAAAAGAGCCGTCTGAAATGGTAACATTCCAAGGAGATAAGTTTGACATGTATTGATAGTCTAAAATTCCATCATTTCCTGTAATACCATAACTTACTCTTAGTTTTAACTCTGAAAGGGTCTCAAAATTTTGCATAAAAGCCTCTTTAGATATTCTCCATGCAACTGCTCCAGAAGGGAAAGTTCCATATTTGTTATTTGGACCAAAACGAGAAGAACCATCACGTCTAATCGTAAAAGAAGCTAAATATCTATCATCGAAAGCGTAACCTAGCCTTCCAAAATAAGAAGTCAATTTTGTTTCTTGTTTTTGAGTTTCAGGTCTCAAATAAACTGCAGCGCTTTCAAGCTTGTAATAAGTTAAGATATCATTTGAAAAACCAGAACCAGAAGCTTTCATTCTTTCATAAGTGTCTTTCTGGTTTGATGTTCCAATCATCGCTGTAAATGAATGCTGCTCTTTAATATTAAATTTATAGGTCAAATATTGTTCTGTACTCCATCTAAAATAGGTTTTGTTTTCTTCAGATCCAGTACCGTTTAGTGCGGCTCCTGCAACAAGTGTTCTTGGAGTATATTTTCCTTGAATATTTTCTTGCCATTCTGCACCAGCTCCAAAATGGTATGTTAAACCTTTTATGATTTCATAATCCATAAACATATTCCCATTCACCAATCTGTTGATTGTATGGTCAGTTGGTTCTAATAAAAGAGCCAAAGCGTTGTCTTTTCCTTGGAATTTGTAGTAGGAACCATCTGGGTTGTAAATAGGAATTGATGGCGGAGCTGTCTGAATAGAAAACATAGGAGATAAAATATTATCACCAAAATCACTATTATGTCCTTCACTTGCAGCGCCGTATACGTTTGCTCCAACAGTTACTTTTTCAGTAAATTTTTTCTCAGCTCCAATACGTACGCTATATCTCGTAAAATCAGTATTTTCTATTGCTCCGGTTTGTTTTAAATAATTTCCGGATAAGAAAAATTTAGAAGTTTTATCGCTTCCGCTAAAAGTAAGTGTTCTGTTTAGTACTTCTCCAGGGCGTGTTGCTGCTTTAAACCAGTTGGTATTTGCAATTGGAAAATCTGAAGAGAAAACCGGTGGCCTTCCATTTTCAAGTGCGATAGCGTTTTGAATAGAAGCATATTGTTGTCCGTTTATCAAAGAAGGTTCCTGAATTATATTTTGAAAACCATCAGAGATTTCACCTTCAATCTGCATTTTGCCAGATGCACCTTTTTTGGTTGTAATCATGATAACACCATTTCCTCCTCTCGAACCATAAATGGCAGTAGAAGCGGCATCTTTAAGAATCTGGATACTTTCGATGTCGTTTGGACTTATAGATGCACCAGTGCTTGTAATAAAACCATCAACTACATATAACGGAGCATTTGATGTTGTAATAGAGTTCCCACCTCTAACAACTATAGTAGGAGTTGTTCCAGGCGCATAACTGTTTTGTTGAACCTGAACTCCAGAAGCTCGCCCTTGCAGTGCTTGTCCAACATTTGATACAGTACCGCCTAAGTTTAAATTGTCTTTTCCAACAGAAGCTACAGAACCAGTAAGATCTTTTTTCTTCGCTTTTCCATATCCAATAACAATTTCCTCTAGTTTTTGTCCTGCTTCTTTCATAACAATTTTTAGAGGAGCGCTTCCAATGGTTACTTCCTGATCTTCCATGCCAATGTAAGTAATCACCAGTTTTGTAGCATTATCAGGAACTGTAATCGCAAAACTTCCGTCTACATCAGTCTGAACACCTTTGTTAGTGCCTTTAACCACAACATTGGCGCCCGGAAGAGGCATGCCATTCTGATCTGTTACCTTACCTTTTACAATCTTTTCAAAAAATAATGCGGTATTGTTTTTCTCCGAAATATTTATGGAAGAAGCTGCAGAAGCCTGAAATGTAAAAACTAATAACGAGAGAACTGTTATTCCGATTTCTTTGCGGGATAAATTGTTAAGCCGAAAATCTCTTGGCTTTTTTTGGGTTAATAATTTCATACTTTGAATTGGTTTTGGTTAATGTTTAATTGTTTTTTCTTTGTTTGTAGGTTTTAGATTTCTTTTTAGATCGTGGAACTCATTTTGATTTTTTAATCGTGTGTTGGCTAAGTTATTTTCTATACAATTCTGAAGCTTCTTTTTCCCCCTAAACACGGCCTGTTTAGTTCGGTTATCTTCTTTTTTAAAGCTTAAAAAGCATCTGGAATTTTGCATAATTAACTTAGTTTTAAGATTAATCTCTGACGAAACTAGAGATTATATTTTTATAAAACAAGAAAAAACATAAAAAATGTGCTCGAACACACAAAATTTATGTTCTCGAGCACATAAAATTGTATGAATCATTTTTTTTGACTTAAATTGCTGTGATATTTTTAAAATAATTTGGAAAAAGCAGTGTGTGAAATTGATGGTTTTTTGAATTATAAATAGGGATTTATTAAAAACTTATGAATTTCGCAATCACTAAACTAAAAACGTAGAAATTAAACAGTCTTTTCTTATATTGAAAAGAGGTAAAATTTTAGATTTAATTATGATTTTGATTTGTTTTTCAATTCAATTTTTGAACTATATTGGGCATGAAGAAAAAAGTCAAAATTTAGAAATGAATTAATGGTCATTTTGACCTTTTTTGAAAATAAAAAATTAACAGATTTTAAGAAGAGAAATTTTGAAAGAATACCACGTACAAATAATAGATAAAAATCAAAAGAACGAAACTCAGATTTTAGATTCTTTTTTTTGGGAAAAAGCAAATTGCTTAACTGATTTTGTTTCTCCGTGGGATAATGATCCCGTTTCGAGAATTGAATTTCGTGCACTTTGGGATCAAGCAAACTTATATTTCAATTTTAGAGTTTTTGATACTCAAGTGTATATAGATCGAAAAGATGATAGTGTAGATAGTATTTGTAATTCAGATCGCGTAGAGCTGTTTTTTAGAAGTAATGATAAGCTTAATCCGTATTACTGCCTTGAAATTGATCCTTCGACAAGATTGCTAGATTTTTATGCTCTCCCAAATAAAATTTTTGATTACGAATGGAAATGGCTTGAAAATCATATTAAATTGGAATCTTCTTCAGATGAAGTTTCTTTTACAGTTGCAGGAGTGATTAGTATTGAATCTTTAAAAAAATTAGATTTAATGCATGATAATGTTCTTGAAACAGGAGTTTACAGAGCGAAATTTTCGAAAGATGAAAATGGCAACTACGAGCCAACCTGGATTACATGGGTTGATCCAAATACTGCGGAGCCAAATTTCCATATCGCTTCTTCTTTTGGGAAGTTAGTTTTGAAAGAATAGTTTGCTACAAAGACGCGAAGACTCAAAGTTTTTTTAAGGAAAAAGAAATTTCAATTGCCTCCAGCTAAAGCTTGAGGCAGTTGAAATTGTAATTTGAAAGTGAAAAAACTTTGCGCCTCTGCGACTTTGCGAGATTCAAACAAAAAACCTTCGCATCTTAGTGCCTTAGTGGCAAAACCCCTTTAGCTAACATAAAAAGAAGCATTTTCGACATTTATAATATCAATAGGAAGCAAAATAGTTTCTGGAATATCTTTTCTAAATAAAAAGTGTTCTACTAAAGTACTGACACCTAGATAAGCTTGTCTCTTCTGATTTTGATGAATTAAAAAGTGAACCAATCCCTGGTTTAAAAAGCTAACGTTTTTATCAATCAAATCGTAGCCAATCAAGGCAATTTTTTTATCTGTTGCATTAGAAAGTGTAGAAGCAATTTGGTATGCCTTTGAGGTTGTGATAAAAATACCGCTTAAATCTGGGTTTTCAATTATAAAGGCAGGAAGTTTATTTTCGATATTGGTGTACTTTAGTTTTAATGTGGTTAATGAGAAGTCAGAAAGGTCTTTTTCTTCAAAATAGCTTCTAAAACCACGTTCTTTTTCCTGCATGTGAACCGCGTTTTTAAGACTTTCGTCAATATGGATAATGGCGATTTGACCTTTTGGTAGAATTAAATTCATTAAGCTTGCGGCAACACGGCCACTTTTGTATAAATCCTGACCGACAAAACTTTTTATAGACGAAGATTCAACCTGGTTGTTAAAAGTATTTACCATAATTCCCAGTTCTTCATATTGTTTTATGATTTCTATGGTTTCTTTATGGAAAAGTGGTGCTAATAAAACAGCATCTGGAGATTTGGCTACAATGGCTTCATGGGTTTTTAAAAAAGATTTGGTGCTTTCAGGGTTGAAATAATGTGTTTCAATAACCACATTATAGGCTTTGAATTCTGTTATAGCGTCTTGA
This sequence comes from Flavobacterium nitrogenifigens, assembly GCF_003254565.1. Taxonomy (GTDB): domain Bacteria; phylum Bacteroidota; class Bacteroidia; order Flavobacteriales; family Flavobacteriaceae; genus Flavobacterium; species Flavobacterium nitrogenifigens. The sequence goes on along the minus strand of NZ_QJRI01000178.1, from coordinate 266,398 downwards.
ATTCCGTTAACACACGGAAGCCAGTATGGGTCAAATACAGGATCAGGAAGCAAGACGCAAATGCGGTACACTTTGGTGCTTTTTAAATTTCGTGCAATTAAGTTGGGTTCGTAGTCAATAACATTCAAGACTTCATTGATTTTTTCCAACGCAGCAGGAGAGACTTTTCCTCTATTGTGCAACACCCGGTCTACAGTTCCTTTAGAAACTCCAGCCATTTGAGCTATATCCTTAATTGTGTACTTTTTATCCATATGAGCAAATATAAAAACTTTGAGTTAATAAATGTAAAATTTTTGTAAGAATTAAAAAATGTGCTCGAGAACATTAAAACGGTGTGTTCGAGCACATTTTTCTTTTTTTTCTTGTTTTATAAAAATATAATCTCTAGTTTCGTGAAATCAAAACCGAAAAATTAAAATAAAAATATAACCTAATCGTATTGTAATTTGCTTAATTACAGTATTTTAACACAGTGTGTTTACGTGAAAAAAATTACATCATTAGCTCCCGGCCGAACTTGTCTGTTTGGTGATCATCAGGATTATTTAGGGTTGCCTGTCATTGCCTGTGCGATAGATCGAAGCATTAAATTAATAGCAAAAGAAAATCAGACTGACACATTTGTTCTGAATATGATTGATATTAATGAAATTCGGATCATCGATATACATGAGACTTTCGAAAAATTAGAACCGAGAGATTATTTTGCATCCTCTTTGCGTGTTTTGCGCAGATATGGCTGTAAACCAACAACTGGTTATACAATTACAATTACTGGAGATATTCCGATTAATTCAGGCACATCGAGTTCGTCAGCTTTATTGATGGCTTGGATTCGTTTTCTGATAGAAGCTTTCGGAATCGATCATGAAGTTACTCCCGCATTTCTCTCAAAATTAGGCTACGAATCTGAAGTTTTAGAACACGGAGAGCCTGGCGGAATGATGGATCATTTTAGTATTGGTGTTGGTAATATTGTTTACATCAATACAAAAAAACCTTTTTCTTTTGATGTTATAGGAACAGAGCTGAAAGGATTAATTACTGGAGTTTCGGGTGTTCCAAAGGAGACTATCGGACTTCTTGGCGAATTAAAAGGAAATGCTTTAATGGCGATTGATTTGGTGAAGCGCAATTATCCGCAATTTGATTTGAATGCTTCGGAAATTGAAGATTTAGATAAATATAGAAATTGTCTTCCAGATCGTCTAATTCCGTTTTTTGAAGCGGCTGTAAAGAATTATTATTACACTAAAGAAGCGTTAAAGGAATTCGAAAAACCAGTTTTGGATCTTAAAAAAATTGGTGCGTTAATGAATGGTCATCATGAAGTTTTGCGCGATTTGCTGAAAATTACGGTTCCTAGAATTGATGCAATGGTCAATGCTGCATTGAAAGCAGGAGCATACGGAGCAAAAATCGTGGGCTCTGGCGGTGGCGGAAGTATCGTGGTAATTGCCGATCCTAGGAATGAAGATGTGGTTATTAAGGCAATTTTAGATGCAGGAGCGCAAGAAGCGTATGCGGTAAATGTTGATCCAGGAGTACGAATTATTGATAATATTGAAAATTAAAATAAAATGCACGACAGTTTAGTGATTTTAGCCGGCGGAGCTTCTTCTCGTATGAAAAAAGAAGCGGTTACAAATAATTTATCTCCAGAAGAAATTGCACAAGCCAACGAAAGAAGTAAAGGTTTAATTGGTGTTGGTGCAAGCGGAAGACCTCTTTTGGATTACCTATTATGGAATGCTAAAAAAGCAGGCTATAAAAACATCTATATTATAATAGGTGAACAAGGAGAATTATTTAAAGAGTTTTACGGCAGTAAAACGAAGGATAATGATTTTCATGGACTCAATATTTCATTTGCTGTTCAATATATTCCTGAAGGAAGAGTAAAGCCTTTTGGGACTGCAGATGCTTTGTTTCAAGCTGTAGAGCAGTATCCAGAATTGAATTCGCAGTTTTATTCGGTTTGCAACAGCGATAATTTATATTCGGCTGAAGTATTGCGTGCCTTGAGAGAAACCGAAAGTCCAAATGCTTTTATAAGTTATGATCGCGATGCAATGGATTTTCCGTTAGAGCGTATTTCGCGTTTTGCCATTGCAAAATTAGACCAGAATAATCAGCTGTTGGATATTTTGGAAAAACCTACAGAAGAAGATTTGAAACAATATAAAGATGCAGAAGGAAAGATTCGTGTCAGTATGAATGCATTTAAATTTAATGGCAAGACTTTGTATATGCATCTTAAAAACTGTCCTGTTCATCCAGAGCGTGATGAAAAGGAACTTCCAACAGTACTTTTAAACTCTGTTAAAGAAAATCCGAATACAACGATCGGAATTCCGTTTTCTGAGCACGTTCCAGACCTAACCGCCAAAGAAGATATTGCCGAAGTAAAAACATATTTGGCAAAATATTACCCTGATTTAAATTGGAATAATAAAAATTAACAAAACTTTCATATCTAAATTAGAGAATAAGGAAATTTAATGTAGTACTTTTGTTTTGCAAAAAAAATGCAGATATTTGCATAAATTACGCAATCAATAATGTGAGAGTTGATTCTAATTTAGATTTTGAATTAAATAAATCTATAACTAAATCAACCAAAAATTATGACAAACATTCAAAGTACATTACAAGTAGAGAAAAAAAGTACCATTGTTCCGATGGTAATTTTAACCTTATTGTTTTTTATTCTAGGGTTCGTAACCTGGCTTAACGGACCATTAATTCCGTTTTTTGAACTAGCTTGCGAATTAACTTCTTCGCAAGCCTATTTTGTGACTTTCGCATTTTATATTGCCTATTTTGTTATGGCAGTTCCTTCTTCTTATATCATTGAAAAAGTGGGTTATAAAAACGGAATTTCTTTAGGATTATTGATTATCGCTGCGGGAGCTTTCATGTTTTATCCGGCAGCTTCAAGCCGCACCTTTCTGCTGTTTTTATTAGCCTTATTTGTAATGGGAACCGGTTTGGCGGTTTTGCAGACGGCATCTAATCCGTACGTTGTAGTGATTGGACCAAGAGAAAGTGCCGCTGCAAGAATCAGTGTTTTAGGAATTGCAAATAAACTAGCTGGATTTGTTGCGCCAATTGTGCTTACAGTTTTGGTTTTGTCTAATATGCAAGATTTTACCGCAGACAAAATTGCCTTGATGAATGAAGCTGCAAAAACTAGCGCATTAAATTCTCTTGCATTACAATTACAAACACCGTATCTTTATATGGGGTTGATTATTACTGTTTTAGCTCTTATGGTGAAATTTTCTCCTCTACCAGAAATTGATTTGGATGAAGATGGGAATGTATCTGAATTAAGTATTTTTAAACAGATTAAAAATGCTTTCAAACATCCACAACTGGTTTTAGGAGTAATAACTTTAATGCTGTATTTATCAGCCGAAGTTTTAGCGGGAGATTCTATTGGAGCTTTCGGGAAACAGCTTGGAGTTTATGGTGAAGAAGGGAATTTCTATTTAAAACTAACATCATTTACGATGTCAGCAATGGTGATTGGTTACGTTCTTGGAATAGTTTTAATTCCTAAATATGTCTCGCAAGTCACTGCATTAAAGGTATCTGGAATGCTTGGTTTAGTACTGGTTTTGGCAATTGTTTTGATTTCTCCAAAAATTATGATTGCATTTCCTGGAACTCCAAATATACCTTTAGTAATACTTTTAGTAGCACTTTTAGGACTGGCAAATGCATTGTGCTGGCCGGCGATCTGGCCAATGGCATTAGAAGATTTAGGAGGTTATACAAAAATAGGAAGTGCCATTTTGATTATGGGAATTATCGGTGGAGCAGTTTTTCCACTTTTTTACGGAATGATCACTGAAAGCATCAATTCTGCAAATCTTGCAAAAAATATGCAAGGTGTTTCAAAAAGCGGAAATCAATTGGCTTACCTAATGTTACTGCCTTCTTATGCAATGATTTTGTTTTATGCTGTAAAAGGGCATAAATACAGAAAATGGTAGCTGAAGAATACATTGGAGGATTAAAAAAAAAAGTAAATTTTAACACATAGAAACATAGATCTTTATCTTTAAAAAGAAGAGAGTAAAAGAAACTAGTTTCCACACATAGATAAGCTATGTGCATTTAAATTAGTGATACGCCTTTTTTAATTAAGAAAAAAAACTATGCTTCTATGTGTTAAAAATATTCACCGATGGGTTTGTTCAGAAAGAAAAAAAATAAAAATTAATATATCATGTTAAAAAGTAAAATCGACAAAGCAACAGGTTTCGAAAAACGATTCGAAAACATTAACACAGTTGTTTTTGAAAACTCAACAGATGCTTCAAAAGAGGTAGCACAAGAAATTGCGGCTTTAATCAAAGAAAAACAAAAAGAAGGAAAACCATGTATTTTAGGTTTGGCAACTGGTTCTTCTCCAAAAGGTTTGTATGCTGAATTAGTGCGCCTTCATAAAGAAGAAGGTTTGAGTTTCAAAAACGTAATCAGTTTTAACTTGGATGAATATTATCCAATGGAACCAAATTCAATCAACAGTTATGTTCGTTTCATGAAAGAACTTTTGTTTGATCATGTCGATATTTTACCTGAAAATGCTCACGTTCCAGACGGACTTTTAACAAAAGAACAAATTGCAGATTATTGCCACGAATATGAAGCTAAAATTGAAGCTTTAGGCGGAATCGATCTTCAGATTCTTGGAATTGGAGGAAACGGACACATCGGTTTTAATGAATCTGGTTCGCTTCAAAACTCTAAAACTCGTTTAGTGGCTTTAGATCATATTACAAGAGTTGCGGCAAGTAAAGATTTCTTTGGTTTGAATAATACGCCAAGAACAGCAATTACGCTTGGAGTTAAAAAAATCATGGAAGCAAAAAGAGTAATCTTATTAGCTTGGGGAGAAGGAAAAGCAAATATTGTAAAAAAATCTGTTGAAGATGAAGTTACAAACCGAGTTCCAGCTTCGTTCCTACAAGAGCATAACAATGCAATTTTTATTTTAGATAAAGAAGCTTCTTCAAAACTAACGAGAATCAATAAACCATGGTTGGTTGAGAAAATTGTTTGGACAGATAAATTAACTCGTAAAGCAGTTTTAGGATTGGCATTAGATCTTAAAAAACCAATTTTAATGCTTACTGATGCAGATTATATCGAAAACGGTATGAGTGATTTATTGGCAGATTCAGGTCCAGCTTACGATATTAACATCAAGATATTTAATAAATTACAAAACACAATCACAGGTTGGCCAGGTGGAAAACCGAATTCAGATGATACGAATCGTCCAGAAAGAGCAGAGCCTGCTAAAAAACGTGTATTGATTTTCAGCCCGCACCCAGATGATGATATTATCAGTATGGGGGGAACTTTCATGCGTCTGCAAGAGCAAGGGCATGAAGTGCACGTAGCATACCAAACATCTGGGAATATTGCAGTTGCTGATGATGAAGCTTTGCGTTTTGCAAGATTCGTAATTGATTACAACGAGAAATTCGGAATCAAAAGCGAAGAAGCGGATAATATCTACAAAAAGGCAGAAGCATTTTTACAGAACAAAAAGAACAGTGAAATTGATATTCCAGAAGTTCGATACATCAAAGGTTTAATCAGAAAAGGAGAGGCGAGAGCTACAAGTTATTTTGTTGGCCTTCCAGATTCTCAAATTCACTTTATGGAATTGCCTTTCTACGAAACAGGAACAATCGAGAAAAAACCAATTGGTCCAGAGGATATTCAGTTGACAGTTGATTTAATTGAGAAAATTAAACCACACCAAATTTACGCTGCTGGAGATTTAGCAGATCCACACGGAACGCACAAAGTTTGTCTGGATGCAATTTTTGAAGCGGTTAAAGTTTTAAAGCCAAAAGAATTCATGAACGACTGCTGGTTATGGTTATACCGAGGAGCTTGGCAAGAGTGGGGAATTGACGAAGTTGAAATGGCGGTTCCAATGAGCCCTGATCAAGTTCTGGCAAAACGTCACGGAATCTTCAAACACCAATCTCAAAAAGATGGAGTTGTTTTCCAAGGAACAGACGCAAGAGAGTTCTGGCAGAGAGCAGAAGATAGAAACCGCGAAACAGCAGAATTGTATCACCAATTAGGTTTGGCAACTTATGCTGCGATGGAGGCTTTCGTGAGATGGCACTACTAAGTTGCTAAGGTTCTGAGGCGCTAAGATTCTAAGTTTTCTTGGTCTTTAGAAATTGGTGATAAATAATATTTTTGAAGCAGGAAGAGAGGACGATAATTGGTTCTTTTTTCTTGCTTCTTTTTTTTAAAGCTTCTGAGATGCTAAGGTTCTAAGCTTCTAAGTTTTTTATCATGGATTAAAAATATTTACAAGGATTATAAAAAAAAATCTTTTTAATCCTTTTAATCTGTGGCAGGAAAAAGAAAAATAATAATAGCTTTGCATATAATTGAAGCAAGAAGAAAGTATAAGTCTTTCCTCTTGCTTCTTTCTTCTTAAAAACCATGGATCAAGACAAAAAACAGCTCATAAAATTAGCCCATACCAAAATGCCTTTCGGGAAATATGAAGGGAAATATTTAATTGATTTGCCTGAATATTATGTGGTGTGGTATCACAATAAAGGATTTCCAAAAGGAGAGCTGGGGCAGCAATTGCAATTGATTTATGAATTGAAATTAAACGGATTAGAAGAATTGATTCGAAATATTAAAAAACAATATCCGAAACCGATTTAAATAGTAAGAAAAATCTTTGGTAGTTTGATTTTTTTTATATAAGTTTGAAATATAGAATATTATAATTTTCAAAAACAAAATGATACCACAGAATTCCAGTCTGAATTCATAAATGTGTACAAGTCAGTGTTTTTTAAATTATAATATTTTTTTTATGCCTAAACTTTCCTCTATATCTCTTTTACGAATTGTAAATAGTAGTGTTTTTAATGATTCTTTATAATCTGTTTTTTGTTTAGATTATGAGGTTTAAATTAAAAATTTTGTTCCTATGTTTTGCTCAAATATGTGCCTCACAAACGGTTAATATAAATCAATTATTTATTGATGGAGAAAAAGCTTATTTAGAAAGCGATTTTTCGTTGGCAAAAGAAATATACACTAAGATTACGCTCGACAAACCATCAAATAAAGATGGATGGTTTAATCTCGGTGCTTCAAAATTGAAGTTAGGTGAGAATGAAAATGCTTGTGAGGATTTCTATCAAGCCTATTTGCTTCAAGATAGAGAAGCGCAAAAAATGATCCAAGAAAACTGTCCTAATTTTAGAAATGGCTTAATAATGTCTTTAAATGACGTTGAAGAAAAGCCTAAGTTTTTATACGGTAAAAAGGAATATCTATTAGTGGTAGGCAACGGTTTAAATCCTAAATATATTAGTCTTTTAAATACAAGATTTAAGTGGTCTGGAATTATGTCGAAATATAAGGGTAGTATTTCTATTCTATTTCAGATTAATAAATTGAATAAACTAGATGTAAAAATATTTAGAATTAGTGGAAATCAGAAAGAAGCTGAAATTATAAAAAAAGAAATTTTATCAATTTTAGATGATTTGGTTGTGTATGTTTCGGCTAAAAGTGGAGGAATAAACGTTGATTTGTGGGATAAATGGTTCTTGACATTTAATTTCTTAATGGTTCCTTCTAGATAAAATTTGTTATATAGCAATCCGCAATTAATCTTACTGTATTGGGTAATAAGAGGTGCTTAGCCAATAATCTTAACTGGCATATAAAAAAGAAAGCCTTGAATGGATTTTTAATTTGCTAAGGTTCTGTATAATTAGTTGCGAATTTTTAGTCAAAATCCTAAAAAGTTTTCATTTTGTAAAGCCAGAGCTTTAAACCATTATCTAATTCGAAAGAACTCTAAAATTTTAAAAATTATCTCATTCTGGAATTGATAAATTGTCTAATTAAATTTGTACTTTTGCCAAGTTTTTTACACAACTACTTACAAACAAACAACAGAATGAATCAAACAAAATATATTTTTGTTACAGGAGGTGTGACCTCTTCATTAGGAAAAGGAATTATCGCGGCATCTTTGGCAAAATTGTTACAAGGAAGAGGATACCGTACAACTATTCAGAAATTTGATCCATACATTAACGTTGATCCGGGGACACTAAACCCATATGAGCACGGAGAATGTTATGTGACAGATGATGGAGCTGAAACTGACTTAGACTTAGGACACTACGAGCGTTTCTTAAACGTTCCTACTTCTCAGGCTAATAACGTTACTACAGGAAGAGTTTATCTTTCGGTTATTGAAAAAGAAAGAAGAGGAGAATTTTTAGGAAAAACAGTTCAAGTTGTTCCTCATATCACAAACGAAATCAAAGACAGAATGCAATTGCTAGGTAAATCTGGCGATTATGATATTGTAATTACTGAAATTGGTGGTACTGTTGGTGATATTGAATCTCTACCTTATATAGAATCTGTTCGTCAATTGGTTTGGGAGTTAGGTGAAAATAACGGAATCGTGATTCACTTAACATTAGTTCCTTATTTGGCAGCAGCAGGAGAGTTGAAAACAAAACCAACTCAGCACTCTGTTAAAACTTTAATGGAGAGCGGAATTAAAGCAGATATTTTGGTTTGTAGAACAGAGCACGAATTGTCTCAGGAATTACGTCAAAAATTAGCTTTATTCTGTAATGTGAAGAAAGAAGCTGTTATTCAGTCAATTGATGCTTCTACTATATATGAAGTTCCAAATTTAATGCTTGAAGAAGGATTAGACGTTGTAGCTTTAAAGAAATTAGATTTACCTAAAAAAGCATCTCCAGATCTTAAAAATTGGAATACTTTCTTAAAAAGATTAAAAAGTCCAAAACAAACGGTAAATATTGGTTTGGTTGGTAAATATGTAGAAATGCAGGATTGTTACAAATCTATTTTAGAGGCGTTCATTCATGCAGGAGCTGCAAACGAAACAAAAGTAAACGTAATTTCTATTCACTCAGAGCATATTAATGCTGAAAACGTGGAAGAAAAATTAGGAACTCTTGATGGAGTTTTAGTTGCTCCAGGTTTTGGTGAAAGAGGTATTGAAGGAAAAATCGAAGCAGTTCGTTTTGTGCGTGAGAACAACATTCCTTTCTTCGGAATTTGTTTAGGAATGCAGATGTCTGTTATCGAATATTCTAGAAATATTTTAGGTTACGCTGAAGCGAATTCTACTGAGATGAACGATAAAACGCCTCATCCAGTTGTAAGTTTAATGGAAGAGCAGAAAAACGTAACAGACAAAGGAGGAACAATGCGTTTAGGTGCTTGGAAATGTGATATTAAACCAGATACTTTAGCATACAGAATTTACGGAGAAAAAATTATTTCGGAGCGTCACCGTCACCGTTATGAGTATAACAATAAATATGCTGATGAATTGCAAAAAGCGGGTTTAAAAGCTTCTGGAGTTAATCCTGATACAGGATTAGTAGAAATCGTGGAGCTTGAAAATCACCCATTCTTCATTGGTGTACAATACCACCCAGAATACAAGAGTACCGTTGCAAATCCGCATCCTATTTTTGTGAACTTTGTGGCAGCTGCTGTAAATGCACATAAAAAATAATAATTATATTCTGTGAAGATGTAACATTTGAGTTAAACTCATTACTAATAAGCTTCAACGAATAACTTTTTTAAATTAATAATGGAAGAAAAAAAATTAGACCTCAATTCAATCATTGGTTTTGTATTGATCTTTGGAATTTTGATTTGGATTATGTATCAAAATCAGCCTTCTGAAAAAGAAATTGCTGCTGAAAAAGCCAAGAAAGAATTAGTCGCTAAACAAGAAGCACAAGCAAAAGCAGATAAAGCTAAAACTGCATCATTACCAGCTGCAGCTGTAACTCCTGGAGATACAGTTCAATTGGCTCAATTGCAAAAAACTTTAGGAGGATTTGCTTATTCTGCAACACTTCCTTCTGCAAAAGAAGCTTTTACTACAATCGAAAACGAAAAATTAAGATTAAAGATTGCTAATAAAGGCGGATATATTGTTGAAGCTACTTTAAAAGAATTCGAAAGATTAAAAAAAGGTTCTGGACAATTAGTTGAGTTAATTAAAAACAACAACTCAAATTTAAATTTACAGCTTCTTACTACAGACAATAGAACATTAAATTCTAAAGATTTATATTTTGAACCAACATTAGAAAAAATTGGTGCAGACCAGGTTCTTTCTATGCGTTTGAAAGCTGGAGCAAATGAATTTTTAGAATATAAATACATTCTTAAACCTAACGATTACTTAGTTGGTTTTGATATTCGTTCTCAAGGATTAAACAGAGTTTTAAATTCTGCTAAACCAGTTGATTTGCAATGGGATTTAAAAACATACAGAAACGAAAAAAGCGTTGCGTATGAAAATCGTTATGCACAAGTTGATTTCAAATACGAAGAATCAAAATATAATAACGTAAGTTCACACGGACAAGGAAAAGAAGAAACTCCTACTAAAGTTAGTTATGTTGCATTCAAACAGCATTTCTTTACTACAATTTTATCTACAGAAAAACCTTTTGAAACTTCAAAATTACAATCTGATGATTTAGTTAAAGACGAAAAGATTGATACTGTTTTTACTAAACAGTTTAGAGCTAATTTACCTTTAGCGTTTTCAAATGGAGAGATCGATTACAAAATGAGTTTGTATATGGGTCCTGCAGATTATAAAACATTAAAAGCATACGATAAAAACTTCGAAAAGATTATTCCGCTTGGATGGGGAATTTTCGGATGGATCAACAAATGGATTTTCATTCCATTATTCGGATTCTTAAGTTCAACAATCGGATTGTCATTAGGTATCGCGATTATTATTTTTACAATTATCATCAAATTGGCAATGTCGCCAATTACATATAAATCATTCTTGTCTCAGGCTAAAATGAAAGTTTTAAGACCTGATATCGCTGAGTTGGGAGAGAAATTCAAAAAAGACCCAATGAAGAAACAACAGGAAACAATGAAACTGTACAACAAAGCAGGTGTAAACCCAATGGCAGGATGTATCCCGGCATTGATTCAGTTGCCATTTATGTATGCATCGTTCCAGTTTTTCCCTGCGGCGTTTGAATTAAGACAAAAAAGTTTCCTTTGGGCAGACGATTTATCTTCTTTTGACTCGGTTGTAAAATTACCATTCACTATTCCAATGTATGGAGATCATATTAGTTTGTTCCCAATTTTGGCTGCAATTGCAATTTTCTTCTACATGAAAATGACTTCGGGAGATCAGCAAATGGCTGCTCCTCAGCAAGAAGGTATGCCAGATATGGCAAAAATGATGAAAATCATGATTTATGTTTCGCCATTAATGATGTTAATTTTCTTCAACAACTACGGTTCAGGATTATCTTTATACAACTTCATTTCGAACTTAATTACAATCGGAATTATGTTTGTTATCAAGAATTATATTGTGGATAGTGATAAGATTCACGCTCAGATTCAGGAAAACAAACAAAGAGAGCCTAAGAAACCAAGTAAGTTCCAGCAACGTCTTCAAGAAGTAATGGAACAGCAAGAAGCAGCAAAAGCTCAGAATAAAAAGAAATAATTCTCAATAAAAAAATCTCGATTTATCGGGATTTTTTTATACCATTATACTTTATAATTAAGATTTTCGTTTAGCTTAAAAATAGAATTTACCATGATCTCAAAAAAAATCATATTTGGATTAGTATTCCTAACCACATTAGTTTCGAATGCGCAAACTGATATTAATAAAGTCGACGCAGCAGGAAAAAAAGACGGACTTTGGAAAGGCACTTATGCTGAATCTAAACGCCGTCGCTACGAAGGAACTTTTGATCACGGAAAAGAAACTGGTGTTTTTAAATTTTTTGATGATACTAAAAAAGGAGACGTTGTGGCTACAAGAGATTTTAGCGCAAATGATGGAAGTTCGTACACTATTTTTTATGATCAGAACAAAAACAAAGTTAGCGAAGGTAAGGAGATAGGAAAAGCTCGTGAAGGGGAATGGAAATATTATCATAAAGCTTCTAAAGTTTTGATGACGGTTGAGAATTATAAAAATGGAAAGCTAGAAGGTTTGAAATCTATTTATTATCCAAATGCTCAATTAGCAGAGGAGATGACATATAAAAATGGTTTAAAAGAAGGACCGTATAAAAAAATAGGACAAGACGGAACACTTTTAGAAGAATCTTATTTCATGAATAATGAATACAACGGACAGACTGTTTTCTATGACTCAGACAAATCGGTTGCTTCTAAAGGTAAATTTGTAAATGGTAAAAAGGCGGGAATCTGGCAGTTTTATCAAAAAGGGAAATTGGTAAAAGAAGTAAATATGAGTGATCCTAAAAACACGAATAAAGCTTCAGAAAAAGGTACGGCACCGAAAAAGTAGTAGTCTAAAAAGTTTAGAATTCATTCATTAAAAAATAAAATAGGTAAAGAATAAATTGATTACATTTGAGTAACCAATTATTCTAACCAATGGATTTAAATGAACTTTTAGGACGATTTTCACTGTTGTTTTGCTCAATTTTAGTTCTGTATTTTTTTTCCAACAGAAAAGATAATGCAACCATAAATCCGTTGATGGTTATTGTTGGGCTTTGTACTTTTTCGCTTTGTTATCTTTTTACTAAAATAGAAATTGGAGTAGGAATAGGGTTTGGATTATTTGCGATTTTTTCAATACTTCGTTTTAGAACACAATCCTTTACCGTAAACGCAATCATCTTTCTATTTGCAACAATCACGTTGTCTATTTTAGACATTATGTATCCGTTTGAAAAGATTGAATTACTGCTGTTCTTTCAAATAATTATTATCGGATTTTATATTGTCGCTTCAATTATTGTCAATAAAAAAGCTTCGAAATATCTGAATTCTGTAGATCTGAAAATTCCGCTTGACGATAGTTTTTCTTTAAATTCAGAAGTAATTAGAAAATCAATTCAAGATAAAATTAAGATTGATGATTTTGATTTTAGAATTGTCTTAATCAATACAGCAACCAACGAAATAGATTTATTAGTATTCTATTAATCGTTGAAAGGACGAACTTGTTTGATGTATAGATCTCTTTTTTCGCCGACAATTTTAAACTCAATATCTACAGGATGAAATTGGTTTTTGCGCCAATAGCGATACATTTTGGTTTCAATTTTTTTACTGACATCATACAGATTGCTCATTTCTTTTCTGGTTAATAAAGGCTCGTTATTATTCAGATTTGAATTTGAAGTATAATCGATATCAAAATCGGTTTCGTCTTTTCCGTCATTAAAATGATAGGCAACAAATTGCTCACAGATTTCTCCTTTTTCGGGTTTTACAACCGAGTTTTCTCCTTTTTGAACATTAACTGTAATTCCTGGAAAGTTCTCTCTAAATATATTTTTAGTGATAATAACGCCATTTGCCAATTCGTCAGGAAATGAACGATGTACTAAAACCCCCATGGCAATATTCTGCTGATCAATTCCAAAAAGTTCTCTTTCGTTATAAGAAGCCTCATTCCAAACACTTGCCCAGACCTGTTTGATGGCTTTTTCGAAAGTTTTGATAGAATCGCCTATAATTCCTGTTTTCGAATCATATAATCCTGCACCATTAAAGTCATCCAAATCTTCTGCATTGGTAGATGAACGAAATCTGAAATTTTTGAATTTTGCATCTTTAAAAGCAATGTTCAATTTCGAAATTAATTCTGGATCAATATGTTCTTTTTTGATGGCATCTCTAATCTTCTTAAGCTGTTTATTAATCCAAACTGCCGAATCTTTTTGAGGAAAAGCCAAAAGTTCTGCAATTAGCGGAGAAATAGATGCTTTCTGAATGTGTTTTGTGTAAAAATAAAACGGAATAGCATGTGCATTTTCTGGAACTTTAAACGGAATTTCTTTCGAAATAGCAATTAAGTACGCCATGTTTTGTGCCTTCGAACCAATATAATTAACTCCCTTTTTTGGAATTTCAGATAAGTTGACTAATTCGGTAACGCTATTATCAATAATTAGGTTTTTCTTTTTTCCAGCAGATTTTACTGGAATCTTTTTGGTTGTTTCTTTAATAAAAAAAGTATCGACTTCGATTTTTAGTTCTACTTTTTTAGACAACAATTTTTTGATGTTATTATCCTTTTCAATATCAGTGTAAGCCATTATTGGAATCTTTCTGTTTTTTCCTAAAAGAACTAAATGGCTTAACGGAGTTTGAAGTTCATTTACAATAATTCCTCGAACGTTTGGAAGTATATCCGGAGTTCCATCCAAAATAATGATTTCATCAGAATTAGGTTTTACAGTCTCTAATTCTTTGATTTTGTATTTTTTTAGAATTCCAATATTACTGCCGCGAACGACTTCCTGATATTTAATTTCCCCAAAAATATAATCTGATTTTACACACGGAATTTTGAATTTCTGCTGTTGAAGCCATTCCATCATTTCTGGATTATTCAGATAAAATTTTAGTTTTTCGCCTATAAATGTGGAATTTTTAACCATACCAAAAAAACGTTCAATCAATGGTAAAGGCATATGATCTGAAGCTGCGAGTTCAAAAATCCATTTATCGGTTCCTTTTATGTGGTTTAAATTTCCGAGAAGAAAATCTCTATTTTTTTCTGTATCGCTATAATTTTCATTATTGAAAACTTCGAGATCTTGGCTGTAGCCTAAATAATTAACTACAAAATCGTAATGAAGCGGAATAACGCTGCTGTTGAAATAATACATTTTCTGTTTTCGAAGGTCATAAATCACTTTTACAGATTCGATATTCGAAAATTTATCAGACAAAGGTTTTCCTCTAAACGCCTTATACGCTTCATAATTTGGCAGAGACGCGCTAAATCGCTGTGCGCTTAAAGAAGTTAAGGCAAGAAAGAAAAACAGGCTGTAAATGTATTTTTTCATGTTTTAAAAATGTATGATTAAATGTACTTAAAAAAGTAATAAGTTTTATCTACTGCGGGATTGCTTAAACTAATGAAAACCATGCTGAAATTTTCTATTATTTGGCGTATCTTTGCAACCTTAAAAAATTAAACATTTTAAAATGAAACGAGTAGTTGTTGGACTTTCAGGTGGAGTAGATTCTAGTGTTGCAGCCTATTTATTGCAGCAGCAGGGATACGAAGTTATTGGCCTTTTCATGAAGAACTGGCACGATGATTCGGTTACTATTTCGAACGAATGTCCTTGGCTTGAGGATAGCAACGATGCTTTGCTTGTTGCTGAAAAACTAGAAATCCCGTTTCAGACTGTTGATTTGAGCGAAGAATACAAAGAAAAAATTGTTGACTACATGTTTAACGAATACGAAAAAGGGAGAACTCCAAATCCTGACGTGCTTTGTAACCGCGAAATCAAATTTGATGTGTTTATGAAAATCGCTCTAAGTCTTGGTGCAGATTACGTAGCAACAGGGCATTACTGCCAAAAAAGCGAAATCGAAGTGGATGGAAAAACGGTGTATCAATTGATTGCCGGAAATGATGTGAACAAAGACCAATCTTATTTCTTATGCCAGTTGTCTCAAGAGCAATTGTCAAAAGCTTTGTTTCCTATTGGAGCTTTAACCAAACCAGAAGTACGCGAAATTGCTGCTGAAATGGAATTGGTTACAGCAGAAAAGAAAGATTCTCAAGGTTTATGTTTTATTGGAAAAGTTCGTCTTCCAGAATTTTTACAGCAAAAACTACAGCCAAAAGAAGGTAAAATTGTTCAAGTAGATAAAAATGATCCTATCTATACTATTGAGAAATCGGCTGAACTTTCTTTGGAAGAAAGATTAAAGTTAGAATCTCAAAAACTAGACTATATTCCAACAATGGGAAAAGTGGTTGGAAAACACCAAGGCGCTCATTATTTTACAGTTGGACAAAGAAAAGGTCTGAATGTGGGAGGGACAACAGATCCTTTGTTTGTAATTGCCACAGATGTTGAAACCAATACTATTTATACAGGTATGTCGAGCCTGCATCCAGGTTTGTTTAAAAAAGCACTTTTTGTTGGAAAATCTGAAGTACACTGGATTAGAGAAGACATGACGCTAAAAGCAGGAGAAAAAATGGAGGTAATGGCAAGAATACGTTACCGTCAGCCATTGCAAAAAGCGGTTTTGTATCAGTTTGAAGACGGAATGTATGTGGAGTTTGAAGAACCGCAGTCTGCCATTACAGAAGGACAATTTGTTGCTTGGTATTTAGAAAATGAATTAGTTGGTTCGGGAGTAATTTCTTAGCTTTATACTTTATTTGGGAGTGAATCCCTTAATGGTATAAATTGATGAGATATAACTTTACTTTTCTTTTATTACTTCTTTCGTTTACGGTATTTTCACAGGAAGATGCGTGGGTTTATTTTAATGGTAAGCCTAATGCACAAGCTTTTTATGACAATCCGTTAAGCGAACTTTCACAAAGAGCTTTGGATCGAAGAACGAACCAGAATATTGCTTTAGATATTACTGATGCTCCTTTGGAAACTTCGTATGTAAATCAAATTACATCAAGTGCAGGAATTACGGTAAAAGCGCAGTCTAAATGGCTCAATGCGCTTCATATTCAGGGGACTCAATCGAACATTAATGCCTTAAAGACACTGTCTTTTGTTTCTAGAGTAGAATTTGCCGATAGAACTTTAAATACTACAGGGAAAAGAGTTTCTGAAGCTTCGGTAAACCAAGTTCACAAACAGTTAAAAACTGCAATTGATTATTCTTACGGAAATTCGGCAAATCAAATTCAGATGTTGAATGGACAAGTTTTACATCAGCAGAATTATACTGGCGAGGGGAAAATCATAGCTGTTATGGATGCTGGTTTTCCAGGTGTGAATACAGCTCAACCTTTTGAAAATCTTAGAAATAATAATAAAATTCTAGGCGGTTACGATTATACTACTAGAAACAGCAATTTTTACACAGGTGGCTCTCATGGAACTTCGGTACTTTCAACTATGGGAGGGTATACAGTAAATTCTTTGGTGGGAACAGCTCCAAATGCATCATATTACCTTTTTATCACAGAAATTGATGCACAGGAGATTCCGTTAGAAGAATCGCTTTGGGTTGAAGCGGCAGAAAAAGCAGATGCTTTAGGTGTTGATATCATTACTACTTCATTGGGATATTTTTTGGATAGAGATGAAATTAGATATAATCATACTTATAGCGAGATGAACGGAATTACAACTTTTATTTCTCGCGGTGCAGAGATAGCTTTTGACAAGGGAATTTTGGTTTTGGCTTCTGCTGGAAATGAAGGAAATCAGCCAGAAAACCATATTGGTTCGCCTGCAGATGCGGTTTCAGTATTAGCAATCGGTTCTGTTAATGCATCAAAAGTAAGAGCTAGTTCAAGTTCAATCGGACCAAGTTACGACAACAGAATAAAACCAGATGTTATGGCGCAAGGAGTATCAGCTACAGTTTCTGATGCAAATGGGAATATTGGCACAGCAAGCGGAACGTCATTTTCATGTCCGATAATGGCAGGAATGGCCGCTTCTTTATGGCAGGCGTTTCCATCAAAAACAAATAAAGAAATAAGACAGATGATTTTGCAATCTGCTGATAGATATGCCAACCCTGATAACAATTACGGATACGGAATTCCAAATTTTGGTGCAGCATTAAGCGTTGACAGTTTTATTGCGGAGGCTTCGTTTGCAGTTTATCCGAATCCAACCAAAAATGAAGTTTCGTTTTCTTTTTTGAATGAAAATAATACAGCATCGATAACCATTTATTCTATCTTAGGACAAAAATTGATAGAAGAAAAAGTTAATAGTTCAAATCCAGTTCTTTCCTTACAATCACTTCAAAGCGGGTTGTATTTGTATAGTTTTGATGCCGATAATCTGCATAAAACAGGAAAGATAATCAAGCAATAATTTTAATGAATAAAATCACCCAACTTTTCAATATAAAATATCCAATCATTCAAGGCGGAATGATCTGGAACAGCGGTTACAAATTGGCTTCGGCAGTCAGTAATGCGGGAGGTTTAGGGCTTATTGGTGCAGGTTCGATGTATCCAGAAGTTTTAAGAGAACACATTCAGAAATGTAAAAAAGCAACCGACAAGCCTTTTGGAGTTAACATTCCGATGTTATATCCAAATATTGAAGAAATTATGAATATTGTAGTCGAAGAAGGCGTAAAAATTGTCTTTACTTCCGCTGGAAATCCAAAAACTTGGACTTCTTTTTTGAAAGAAAGAGGAATTACAGTGGTTCATGTGGTTAGCAGCAGTGCTTTTGCTTTGAAAGCGCAAGATGCTGGAGTACATGCAGTTGTAGCCGAAGGTTTTGAAGCTGGAGGTCATAACGGTCGTGAAGAAACTACAACACTGACTTTGATTCCGATGGTTAAAGAAAAAATCAAGATTCCGTTGATTGCTGCAGGAGGAATTGCTACAGGAAGAGGAATGCTGGCTGCAATGATTTTGGGAGCAGACGGTGTTCAGGTTGGAAGCCGTTTCGCTGCTTCTATAGAATCTTCATCACACAATAATTTTAAAGAAACGATAGTTAATACTTTAGAAGGAGGTACGCAATTGACTTTGAAAGAATTAGCGCCGGTTCGATTGATAAAGAACAAGTTCTATCAGGATGTTCAGGACCTATATCAAAAATGCCCTTCTAAAGAAGATTTGGTTCAGCTTTTAGGAAGAGCAAGAGCTAAAAGAGGAATGTTTGAAGGAGATTTGGAAGAGGGAGAATTAGAAATTGGACAAGTAGCAGGTCTGATTCATAAAATTTTGCCAGTTGAAGAAATTGTTCAACAAATGATAGCCGAATTTGAAACCGCATCCAAAGAAAAGATTACATTTGAGTTTTAATTACCTGCAAGAAATATTTTATGAATTCCCTACGCCCCTACATATTGTTATTGTTTTTAGTTTTTGGATTGCAACAAGTTCAGAGTCAGTCTTATCATTTTAAAACTTCGGGATTTAGCGTTCTAGAAAAAAATGAAAGAGGCAAATGGGGAGAATGGTCTAATCTGGATTTGGTAAATCTTTCGGTGGTTTTAGATACCAATAAACATAGAATTGTTGTGTATTCTCAAGAAATTCAACTATACAATATTTTAGATTATATAGAACGAGAAGAAAATGATACTGATATTACCTATTCTTTCATTTGCAAAGATAATGACGGACGAGAATGTAAATTATCTATCATAACTCGAAAAAAGCAGGACTATCGAAAACAGCTTTATATCAATTACGATGATCATATAATTGTGTATAATATTATTACTGTGTAGTTAAGGTTCTAAGATGCTAAGTTTTTTTAGGATTTAGATAAAATAATAAACCCGACAGGTTTTTAAAACCTGTCGGGTTTGTTATATAAATTTAAAGCTTAGTAAATCAGTACCTTAGCATCTTAGAATCTCAATTTTCCACATCTTTAATGAACTCATCATATTCTAAATAGAACATTTCTAGAGCATGCATATTTTCGTTGAAGAAATCGAAAATAGTATCCCAAGTGTTTTTATTGCTGAAGCCAACACCAAGTTTTTCAACCCATATTCGGCTAATGGTTTTGCCGCTTTCAAGAGTATAATTTTTCTCAAAAACTAGATCTTTAATAAATTCTTCTTCGAGAATGTTTTTTAAAGCCTCGAGTTTTTCAAAATAAGCAATGCGTTTTTCATCGCTTCGCTGTTCAATGTCAATTAAAACCTGAGCTTTTTTGTTGTCAACATAAAACTTAAAAGAAAAGTCTTTAATCTTTGTATCATAAAGTACCCATTTACGAGGATATTTTTCGGCAAAAGCTACCCAAAATTCTCTTTTTATTCTTTGTGATTCTTCTTTGCTGTACATTTTTTTAGGCTTTAATAGTAGAAAACTTGTAGCACTGCGTTTTCTGGAGTATATTTATGTTTTATTTGAAAGTACAAAAATAAGCTTTGATTATGAATTTTCAAGACTTTTTGAAATATGTTCCCAATATAATTCCAGTAGAGCTGCCAGCTGTAACATCGCACTTAAAAATGGCTCCAAAAGAGCGTATAGAGGGATTAAAAAATCTTGATATTAATACGTTAAACGCCAGAATGGCGGGAGTAATGATGTTGTTTTATCCCAAACAGGAAAAAACACATCTGGTTTTGATTGTTAGAAATGCTTATGAAGGTGTTCATTCGGCACAGATTGCATTTCCTGGCGGGAAGTATGAAAAAGAAGATTTAAATTTTGAGACCACAGCACTTAGAGAAACCCATGAAGAGGTCGGAGTTACAAGTGATAAAATAGATATTATTAAACGTTTCTCGCCGATGTATATTCCACCAAGCAATTTTTTGGTGCATCCGTTTTTAGGAATTGCCAAAGAAGAACTTTCTTTTTATCCCGATATAAGAGAAGTTGCCGGAATTATCGAACTGCCCTTGTCTGTTTTTTTAAATGACGATATTATTATCGAAGCCAGATTATCAACTTCTTATGGAGCAAATATTTTAGTTCCTGCTTTTAATATTCAAAATCATATTGTTTGGGGAGCCACGGCAATGATTTTGAGCGAACTGCGAGATGTCTTAAAAGAAGCGATGGTGAAATAAGTTCGATAAAGTTTATTTAATAATTTGATATTCATTTGAATAACTCTTAATTGCAGAAATTGTTTTATAGTGTTGCTAAAAGAATAATTTTTGTATGTTTGCGACCTAACAAAAAAATAAGACAAATTAGTTATGGGATTGTTTAAACGAAATCCTTTTGGGCATATATTATTCATCAAGAAATGGTTAATCCGAGTTCTAGGTGCCATGACTCATAAGAGATATAGAGGTTTTAACGAATTGCAGATTGAAGGATCTGAAATTATTAAGACACTTCCAGATACTAATGTTTTATTTATTTCCAATCACCAGACCTATTTTGCAGACGTTGTAGCGATGTTTCATGTTTTTAACGCCAGTTTATCAGGACGTCAAGACACGATTAAAAATATCGGTTATTTATGGCAACCTAAAATGAATATTTATTACGTTGCAGCAAAAGAAACCATGCAAGCAGGATTGTTGCCAAGAATTTTAGCTTATGTTGGAGCAATTACAGTCGAGAGAACTTGGCGTGCAAAAGGTGTTGATGTTACCGAAAAACGAGAAGTAAACCCGAACGATACAGAAAATATCAGGATTGCACTTGAAGACGGCTGGGTTATTACTTTTCCTCAAGGAACTACAAAATCATTCAAACCCGTTCGTAAAGGGACTGCACATATCATCAAACAACACAAACCGCTTGTTATTCCAATTGTAATTGATGGTTTCCGCAGATCATTCGACAAAAAAGGACTTCGAATGAAGAAAAAAGGAATCCTGCAATCTTTCATCATCAAAGAACCTCTTGATATTGATTATGAAAATGATACGATCGAACAAATCGTTGAAAAAGTAGAATACGCAATCGAACAGCATCCATCATTTTTAAAAGTCATTCCTGCTGAAGAAATCAAAGCACAAGAAGAACTTAATGAAATGAGAAGATGGAGTTACAAGGATTCTGAAAATGAATATTAGATTTAAAAATCAATTTTTTTCAATTCTTTATAATTAGTATATAATCTGCGTAAAAGTGTTCCGTAAATCACTCTATAGAAACACCAGAACAATCCAAAAAAGCCTAAAATTACAAGGAATAATATACCAATTGTAACAAACATAGCTTTACCGTTCATGGCTAACTTTTCTCTAAGAAACTCCATGTCTGGATTGTATACAAAAGCAATAAAGAAGCTTAAAATGGCTGTAATTACAATCATTCCTAAATTGTACCAAACATAATATTGAACCGTTTTACGGGTTTTTAAAATAGCGCTCATTAAAGATTTTGTGGCTATTGTGGTCGAAATTGTTTTGTAGTTTTTATAGAAAATGTAAACAAAAATTAAAACTACAACATAATTGAAATAGGTAAGGAACTCTAAGGCGGTTACAATTTCAGGGTGATTCATTTTGTGCAAGACATCATCTGTATTGATGAAAATGTTTGAAAATGTCCAAAACGAAATTTCCAAAATACTGATAATCAAAATCCACTTTACAATGGAAGATGACTTTCTGTGAATCATCTTATAGATTTCGTTTTCAGAAATTTGTTGAAAAGAATCAGAGTTCTTTTGCCAGTCTTTTTTTAATAAATCCAGTTCTTTCATAATAATTTTTAAGGATTTAGTATTTTTTTAAGTTTCCCCTTAATTCTGTTCATTTTCACGCGCGCATTCACTTCGCTGATTCCTAGGGTTTCAGCTATTTCTTGATAATCTTTGTCTTCTAAATACATAAAAACTAATGCCTTTTCGATGTCATTTAATTGATAAACTGCTTTGTACATCAGTTTAATCTGTTCTTCTTCTTCATAATTGTAGTCAACATCTTTTACAAAATGCTGATGGTTTTCATAATCTACGGTCGATATAGTTCTTTTGGTTTTGCGGTATAAGGTAATCGCTGTGTTTAAGGCAACACGATATGTCCAAGTCGAAAATTTACTGTCGCCTCTAAATTTTGGATAAGCTTTCCAAAGCTGAATGGTAATCTCTTGAAACAGGTCTTTATGAGCATCTTCGCCAGCAGTATATAATCTACAAATCTTGTGGATTATATTCTGATTTGCCTGCAGCTGCGCAACAAATGACTGTTCTAGATTTTCGCTCATATTTATATTAGTAGTTGTGAAATCATTTTTGTTACAGTTGATGTTTTATTTTTTGCCACGAATTACTCAAATTTCTCGAATTACTTCTCAAACAGAATAGATTAAAGTTGAGTTTTCTAAAATTTGTGCTAATTTGTGTAATTCGTGGCAAACTTTATAGTTCTCTTGTTTTATAGTAATTAATCGTCAAATCGATGAACTTACTATAGCTTTCCATTCCATCTTTCTGGTTATTCGTTTTTAAAAAATTATCCCATAAAAAATGAAAGCCTTTGTCTATAAAGGTGTCGTATTTTTTCCAGAAATCATGGCTTTCTTGAAAGTTTTTTAAAATTCCAACGTGAACGGTTTTCTTTAATTGGTTAAATATCTTTTCATTTTTATATTTCCAAATTCCTAAACAATAGCTTAAAGTAAAACTATATCCTGAATATTGATAGTATAAATTGTCATTTTTGACAGAAGCCAAAAGGCCAATAAAATTGCATTCACTTTCACTAGCAAAACCAATCTGATGTGCCATTTCGTGAGATGTGGTGAGAGGGAAGTTATGCATTGGCAATAAATAATTAATCTGAGCTTCGTTTGTAAAAGGATTTAAGTAACCTCCAAAGCCCATGTAAGTCAATGGAACGCTGAATAATGAGTTTTTTACGCTTAATGTTTCGTATTTAAAATAAGGGTGTTCTTTTGCTAAATTATCATAACCGTTTAAAATCAACTGAAATGATTCTTTTTGAGAGTATGGAAAAACAACTTTAGCACTGTCATTTTTTGTTATTTGAAGCTGAACTTCATTTGTCTTAGCAATTAATCTTTTAGTGAAATTTAAAAGATCAGCATCAGTATATTCTCTCTTGATTTCCATTTTTTCAAAAAGAGGTTTGCGATAATAATTGAAAGCCCAAAGCAGATGGAAGAAAAAGTAAAAAACAGAAATCTTACCCAACATTGTTAGAAGGTGATCTTTCCAATCTGTTCTCCAAGTTTTTCTGATTTTCCAAAACCAGCTAATTATAGAAATTAGTAAAAGAGCATAAATGATGTCACCAACAGAAAATGGGACTTTGCCTAAAAGCGTTCTTGAAAAATGGGAAATTCTAACAAATAAGTTTTTGCTATAAAAACCCTCCACAAAATCTGGAAAGTACGGAAGGATTTTATAAAAAATAATCTGAACTATTAGAAATAAGGGTAAAACGTATTTTGATTTCACAAGGTAAATTTTAGATACGTAAATATAAATACAATATCGAATGATCGAAAAAAGTTTGTCACGAATTCTACGAATTTTCGGTAATTATTGATTTATTCAGTTTTAGAGCCGTTTTAATTTGTGCTAATTCGTACAATTCGTGGCAAAAAAGCAATTAAACTTTGTAACTTTGAAGCTGTTAATTGTTAAACATCAAACAAAATATAATGAGTCAAGAAATAAGAAATCTGGAGCCAAAAGCACTTTGGAACAAATTTGCAGATTTAAATGCTGTTCCGCGTCCATCGAAGAAAGAAGAGCGTGTAATTGAGTTTATGAAGAACTTTGGAAACAGCTTAGGTCTAGAAACTTTCGAAGATGAAATCAGAAACGTAATCATTAGAAAACCGGCAACTCCAGGAATGGAAAACCGTAAACCAATCGTTATGCAAGGGCATTTAGATATGGTGCACCAAAAAAATGCAGATACAGTTTTTGATTTTGATACTCAAGGAATCGATATGTATGTTGATGGTGACTGGGTTCGCGCGCGTGGCACAACACTTGGAGCAGACAATGGGCTAGGAGTGGCAACTATTATGGCTATTCTAGAAAGCAAAGATATTCCGCATCCTGCAATTGAAGCTTTGTTTACCATTGATGAAGAAACTGGAATGACAGGAGCTTTAAACTTAAAAGGAGGAATTCTTCAAGGTCAGATTTTATTGAATTTGGATACTGAAGAAGATGATGAAATTGATATCGGTTGCGCTGGTGGAATTGATGTAACAGCAACAAGAACGTATCATGAAGAAGAAGTTCCAGAAGGTTCTGTTGGTTATACCATTACAGTAAAAGGACTAAATGGAGGGCATTCAGGAATGGATATTAATAAAGGTCTAGGAAATGCCAACAAAATCATGAACCGTTTGTTATTTGATGCATTTGAAAACTTCGGTTTGCAGATTGTTGAAATTAACGGAGGAAGTCTTAGAAATGCAATTCCGAGAGAAAGTGTTGCCAAAGTAATTATTTCTCAGATGTTTGATGAGGCTTATGTTTATGATATGCAGGAAATCATTTCTGATATTAAAGCAGAATATAAAACAACTGAACCAAACTTATCTATTGAAATCGTAAAAGGCGATTTGCCTGAGAAAGTAATGGAGCTTGGTGTTCAAGAAGGAATTATCAGAGCGATTTATGCAGCTCAGAATGGGGTTTATAAAATGAGTGCTGATATGGTAGACCTGGTTGAAACTTCAAACAATATTGCTCGTGTTGTTATCAAAGACGGAGAGATTTTGGTTGGGTGTTTAACACGTTCTTCTGTTGAATCTTCAAAATTTGATTTGGCTAATTCGTTACGTTCTGCTTTTGAATTGGTTGGATGCGAAGTAGAACTTTCTGGTTCTTATCCAGGATGGACGCCAAATGTAAATTCTGAAATCTTAGAAGTTTTAAAAGAGATATACGAAAAACAAAATGGCGAACAGCCAAAAGTTGTGGCTTGTCATGCTGGTTTAGAGTGCGGAATTTTAGGAACAAATTATCCAGATATGGACATGATTTCTTTCGGTCCAACTATTCACGGAGCACATTCTCCAGATGAAAGAGCAAGTATTTCTTCTGCTCAAAAATATTGGAGATTTGTATTAGAAATTCTTTCTAATATACCAGTTAAATAAATAGTTTTCAGTCACAGTCTCAGTACTCGGTTTTATAAAACTGCACACTGAGACTGTAAACTAAACTGAGACTAAACTAAAAAGTCCCCGTCTATTATTAGCAATTCGACACCTTTAGTTGTAATAGAGCGATGAGAACTCATATCGTCAGAAACAATATAAGTCATTCCTTTTGTTAATGTCATTTTTTCACCGTTATCTAATTCGCTGATGAAATCCCCTTTCAAACAATGTACAATGTGTCCTTTTTGGCACCAGTGATCAGCAAGATAATTTTTACTGTAAACAACTTTTCGAACACGTAGACCTCCTAATTGTATGGTCTGCCAATAAGCTGTTCCGGTTTCTCCTATGTGTTCTGTTTTTTCAATTTGACTCCAATCGATCGTCTGAAAAGGTATTGTAGACATTTTTTTTGTGGTTTAGGTTGTTAGTAGTTATATTTAAAACAAAAAAAAATCCTCAGTTTTAAAAA
This sequence comes from Flavobacterium nitrogenifigens, assembly GCF_003254565.1. Taxonomy (GTDB): domain Bacteria; phylum Bacteroidota; class Bacteroidia; order Flavobacteriales; family Flavobacteriaceae; genus Flavobacterium; species Flavobacterium nitrogenifigens. The sequence goes on along the minus strand of NZ_QJRI01000178.1, from coordinate 240,341 downwards.
TGAGGATTGATTTTTTATGTTGTGAGTTTAATTTCGTTTCAAAACTTTATACTGTTCGTAACAAGCACTGATTGCATCCATAATCTGGAGGTCATTTGCTGTCTGAATGAATGAATCAGAATAATTGCAACGATGCATAATTTCAGGAATTTCGTCTTTGCTAATGCCTAATAATACTGCAACCGTTTCGCGATCGTATTTAGATTCTAAAAGTGTTCGTACAGTGTCATCCTTTTTCATTTCCTTTAGCTTCTTGAGTTCTTTTCCATTCTTTCCAAAGAAATTATAGAGCATATCGGCAGGATTGAAAATGGAACCGAGGACTTTTCCAAAGGCATTTGGTGCATATTCTCCAGCTTCATAACCTTGTGTAAGACCAGAAATACTGTAACGATAGTTTTCTTTTGTTGGAATTAATTTTGAGTCAATTTCAAGATATCCTGTTAGAGAGAACGGAGCAATAACAACCTCTTCCAAAGCAATTGCTTTTTCGGTAAGCTGAATTCTAGTTACTTTATTTTTAATCCAGTCATTTGTAACTCTGATTCTTAGCGATTGAAATCCTAGGATAGAAAAATGTAGCGTATCGTTGACTTGTACATCAATTTCAAAATATCCTTTTTCGTCAGATTTTGCACCACGCACTTTGTTGGTGTTAATGATGTTTACTCCAGCAAGTGGTTGTTTGCTGTCGTCATTGATAACGTAACCTGAAACTCTTTGTGGAACTGTTGGCTGTGCATCTTGCGTATCTTGCGCAAAACCAATGTTAGCGAGAAGTGTAAAAAAGAAAATTGCGAAATATTTCATATCCTGATTTAAAGCTCTAAAAGTAGTAAATAGGGATTAAATATCTCGCAGTCTTGGAATTTAATTATAAGAAAATTAACAAAGACATTGATAAGATTATTGGATATAAGAAAAAATCCCAAATTCCGTATAAAATTGGAATTTGGGATTTTGTATTTTAAGAAATTGAAGTATTAATCTCTTCTTGATCTTCTTGGTCTTGAACTATCTCCGAAGTTTTCTGAACGTCTTGGAGCTCTATCTGAACCACCTTCGTTTCTTGGAGCAGAGCTTCTAAAACCGCCTTCTCTTCTTGAAGATGAGTTTCTGTCGCTTCTAAAACCTCCATCACGAGATCCGCCTTCGCGTGAACCTCCGTCTCTTGAAGAACCTCTATCGCTTCTGAATCCGCCTTCACGTCTTGGAGCGAAGTTTCCTTCTCTTCTTCCAGAATCACGTCTTCCGCCACCACGGTTGTTGTGGTCACGTCTTCCGCCACCGTCATTTTTAGAAATCTCAACATTAATACGACGACCTTCTAATTGTACGTTGTTTAAAACGTCCATTACTTTGTCTGTATGCTGTGGATCTGTGTTAAAGAAAGAGAAACCTTCTTTTACATCTACTTTAAAGATATCATCACGACCTAAATCTAATGTTTCTTTCAAGTAATCTTTTAATGACATCCAGTCGAAGTTGTCTCTAGAACCGATGTTCACAAAATAACGAACTGCTCCATTATTGCTGAATTCTCTTGGTTCAGAATCGCCTCTTTCACGTCTTTCGCCACCACCTACAGAGATATCTCTGTTTTTCTTGTAATAAGTGATGAAACGGTTAAATTCTACTGAAACCATTTTCTTAATCAATTCTTCTTTAGATAAATCTTCAAGAACATTATTGATTGCTGGTAAGTAGTTGTCAATTTCGTGATCAACCTCAGTATCTTTAATTTTGTTTGCTAAGTGTAATAGCTGAATTTCGCAGATTTCGATTCCAGAAGGAATAGTTTTTTCTTCGAATTTTTGTTTGATGATTCTCTCGATAGAAGAAATTTTACGTAACTCGCTTTTTGTAACAATTACAATAGAAGTTCCTAATTTTCCAGCTCTACCAGTACGACCGGAACGGTGGTTGTAAGTTTCGATTTCGTCAGGTAATTGGTAGTTTACAACGTGTGTTACGTTATCAACGTCAATACCACGTGCAGCAACGTCAGTAGCAACAAGCATCTGAATTTGTCTTCCACGGAACGATTTCATTACACCATCACGTTGTGCTTGAGATAAATCTCCGTGTAACGCAGCGGCGCTATATCCATCTTCAATTAACTTCTCAGCAATAGCTTGTGTGTCTCTTTTTGTACGACAGAAAACTACAGAGAAAATGTCTGGATTAGCATCAGCTAAACGTTTTAAAGCTTCGTAACGATCACGAGCATTTACTAAATAAAATTCGTGAGAAACCGTAGATGAACCTGAGTTTTTAGCACCAACAGTAATCTCAACTGGTTCGCTCATAAATTGTTTTGCAATTCTAGCAACCTCTTGCGGCATAGTTGCAGAGAACAACCATGTGCTTTTTTCGTCTGGAGTATCTGATAAAATAGATACGATATCATCATAGAATCCCATGTTTAACATTTCGTCAGCCTCATCAAGAACACAGTAATCTATGTTTTTAATGTTTACTAAACCTCTGTTAATCATGTCTTGCATTCTTCCTGGAGTTGCCACAATAATTTGTGCACCTCTCTTTATTTCTCTTGCTTGCTCTGTTATACTAGCTCCTCCGTAAACTGCTACCACATTAATACCTTTTTCGTATTTAGAGTAGTTTTTAAGTTCGTTAGTAATCTGTAAACATAACTCGCGTGTTGGCGATAAAACTAATGCTTGTGTATTTCTGTTGTCGGCATCAATTTTTTGAATTAGCGGAAAACCGAAAGCTGCCGTTTTCCCTGTCCCTGTTTGAGCCAACGCAACCATATCCGTGTCTTTTTCCAATAATAGGGGAATCGCCTTTTCCTGTACCTCTGACGGATTTTCAAATCCTAGATCTAAAATCGCCTTCAGTAACGATTCATTCAATCCTAATTGTTCAAATTTATTCATATGTGTTTTAAAATAGGGTGCAAAATTACTGTTAATTATTCAGATAAACTAATGCAATTTTAAGAATTATGTATTTGTTAGGAATTGATTATCAAAAAGTTACAGTTTTATTAAAATAAATTTTTCCAACAAATGAGGAAACACGCCAAAAATTACGTCGTAAAATGTAAAATTTAGCTTCTAAAATGTTGTATTTTAAACAATTATTTTGTGGTGCTCAGGAAATCAATGAGTTGCTTAACCGCTTTTCCGCGATGGCCTATTTCATTTTTTGTTTCCAAAGGCAGTTCTGCAAAGGTTTCAGTAAAATTTTCGGGTTTAAAAATAGGATCATAACCAAAACCATTTGTGCCTGTTTTGGTTAAAGTAATTTCTCCTTTTGCAATTCCGGTAAACAAATATTGTTTTCCATTAAGGTTTAAAGTTATAACGGTCTTGAACTGCGCACTGCGGTTTTCTTCATTTTTTAAAGCTTCTAAAAGCTTATCCATGTTATCATCGGCATTTTTTTGCTCGCCTGCATATCTCGCAGAATAAACTCCAGGTTCTCCATTTAAAGCATTTACTTCCAGACCTGTATCATCAGCAAAACAATCATAACCATATTTTTCGGTTACATAATCAGCTTTTAAAATAGCATTACCTTCTATTGTATCTGCTGTTTCTGGAATGTCTTCTAGACAATTAATATCTTCTAAGCTTAAAATTTTAATGCTTTCTGGAAGCATGCTTTGAATTTCTGCAATTTTATTTTTGTTATTTGATGCGAAAACTAGATTCATGATTGTAGTGTTTTAAAAATGATTTTTCAGTAATAAAGGCAATTGCAATTCCAAACGTATAAGCAAGAATATCAGACCATAAAAATCCTTGACCTAATACATATTTGCCCAAAAGTGTTTTCCTAAGATCAACAATCCATTCGCTTTGATAAAGCTGTAAAAACTCAATGCAATAACAAATAAAAAGAGAAAGTAGTATAATAAAGAAGAACTTTTTTGATGGAAAAAACACTCGAACTAAAAAGTAAATCATCGCGGCATATAGAAAATCGCCGATCCATAAAGGAATAAAAGAGATTTTTCTTGAAAGTATTCCACCGAAAATAATGCAAAGAAAAACTAAGAAATAATAGATTCTTGATTTGTTCAAAATAGGTTTTTGCTGTAACAATTGTACATATTTAGTTAGACAAAAATACAAAATCCAAATTGATTTACTTTATTTCATACATTTATGGGTTTAATTAATTATCTATCAAAATAACCACATGAAGGCAAAATTTTTTACCCTGATTGCAGCTTTGTTCCTTTTAGGAAATCAAGGCTATTCTCAAAAAAATAATTCGTTTAATATTAAAAAACAATTGGATTATTGCGCAGAACAAGCTTCAAAAACTTTAAAAGTAATTCCAAATGATGGGACTTCTCCGAGAACAGTTCCAAACGGAAGCAATGAATGGAAATTTGTTGGGTACAAAGATTGGACTAGCGGATTCTGGCCTGGAGAATTGTGGTTTTTGTATGAAGCAACCAAAGATAAAAAATGGGAAAAAGAAGCTGATAAATTTAGTCGTTTTTTAACGCCATTATCTACAAGTAAAGCAGGAGATCACGATTTAGGTTTTCAGGTTTTTAATAGTTTCGGGAATGGATACAGATTGACTAAAAACCCGGAATACAAACAGATTATTTTAAGAACTGCAGATACATTGGCAACACTTTTTAATCCGAAAGTGGGAACAATTCAATCTTGGCCTCACAATAAAATGGGAGGACACAATACCATTATTGATAATATGATGAATTTGGAGCTTTTATTTTGGGCTTCAAAAAATGGCGGAAGTAAAAAATTATACGACATAGCTGTAAAACATGCTGAAACTACAATGGCAAATCATTTTAGACCAGATAACACTTCTTATCATGTCATAATTTACGATTACGAAACTGGGAAAAAGATAAAAGGAAGAACTGCGCAAGGATATAGTGATGACAGTATGTGGGCGCGTGGTCAGGCGTGGGCGATTTACGGTTTTACAATGACTTATAGAGAAACAAAAGATGCTAAGTTTTTAGATTTTGCTCATAAAGTAGCAAGAGTTTATTTAGATAAATTAACAACTGAAGATTTAATTCCGTATTGGGATTTTAATGCGCCAAATATTCCTAATGAACCTCGAGATGCTTCGGCCGCAGCCATTGTTTCGTCTGCACTTTTAGAATTAAGTTCATATACAAAAGACAAGAATTTAAAAGCAGAATATTTAACGAAAGCTAAAAAGATGATTGTTTCGCTTTCAGATAATTATCAAAGTCATGATGTAAATTCGGCATTTTTACTGCATTCAACAGGACATAAACCAGCAAACAGTGAGGTAGATTGTTCTATAAATTACGCAGATTATTACTATCTTGAAGCACTTTTAAGACTTCAAAAACTAAAATAGAAAAATTATGCTAAAGAGAATAAGCCAGATTGCTTTTGCAATAATTGTGGTATTGACAGTTGTAAGCTGTAAAAATACCAAACAAAAGCTTCAAGAGTATGTTGTTACATACAACAAAAATATTGCTCCAAGTTTTAGAGCCGAAAATGTAAAGCTTACTACGGCAAGAGGTTATATTAACGATGATAAAATTGAATTACGTTTTGAAACTGATTTAGAACAAAATGAAGTGAATAAATCGGCATCTGTAATTTCTTTTCCAAAATTGATAAAACTGATGATCGATAAGGACGAGATTCCAAGGCAATTGATTGAAGAAGGAGTTCAATTTGATGTTTATTTTCTTGCAGATGATAATACCGTTTTAGACAAAGAAACCTTAACGGGAGAATCGCTTAAAGATTTTTTGAAATAAAAGATTGAGCTTTGTAGAAAAACAAATCGTTTTAATTCTTACATATTAAAAGTCTCTTTAAAATTTATTTAAAGAGACTTTTTTATGTTTGCGATTAAAATTAAGTGTAAATGAGACGTTTTTATTCTTACAAATTTTGCTTTTTTAAGTAGATAATTGGTTTGTATTCAAAGAATTATCTGTATGCTTTTTGTAATTGAATGTTGTTTTTATGTTATGAATTAATTATGTTTGAGTTAAAAAAATAACTATTAAACCAAAAAATTATGAAAAAAATTACCCAAATCGCATTCGTGCTTGCTTTTGCATTATTTTTAATTAGCTGTAAAAATACCAAACAGAAAATACAGGAACATGTAAGTAATTACAATAATTCAGTTTCTATAAAAGGAAGTGGTATTACCAGTACTGCAGCAAAAGCTTTTCTGAATGATAATAAAATCGAAATTAGAATCGAAACCAATTTAGAAGAAAACGATGCAAATAAATTAGCCTACAAAGAATCTTTTCCAGACTTATTAAAAGAGATGATCAAGAACGACCAGATTTCTTCTTCTCTTATTGCTGAAGGAGTAAAGTTTGATGTGTATTTCTTAGCTTATAATAATGCTATTTTGGCGCAGGAATTAGTTGATCAAGAAGAATTAGCAGTTTTAGAAGGAACTGCAAAAGAAGGTAAAGAAACGGCAAAATTATAAACATAAACATTTTTAATATTCCGTTAGGAATATTTCATTGGTAGAAGTAAAGAAACGGCAAAATTATAGGCATAAACAATTTTTAATATTCCGATAGGAATATCTCATCGGTAGAAAAAAAATGGTTTTGTTTTGCATTGTGTCCTATAGGGACACCTGTTTTTTATGTTGAATATATGTATTGTTAATCAAACGTTCCTACGGAACTTACGCGTAACAACAATTCAAATTTAATTCTACCAATGAGACATTCCTACGGAATGAATTTCAGTTGTTTGATTGCCTTATTTCTCATAAACAAAAAGCCTCTTCAGTTTTGAAGAGGCTTTTTGTTTATGAGAATTGAGTAACGTTTTTAAGATTATCTGGGAAATAGAGTTCTGATAAGTTAGTAAACTCATCTCCGCGCATAAAAATATTAATATCAACATCTGCAAATGATGTTTTTCCAGCTGCAGCCAAAAGTTCATTAGCGGCATGTAGCGTATTTTTATGAAAATGGTAAACTCTTTCAGACTTATCTGTAACCACCAAACCTTTCATCAGCATTTTGTTTTGTGTGGCAACTCCAGTCGGGCATTCGTTATTATGACAGCGCAATGCTTGAATGCAGCCTAAAGAAAACATAAATCCTCTTGCGCTGTTACACATATCTGCGCCCAACGCAATCGCATGTAGAATAGAATAACCAGAAATAATTTTGCCGCTTCCAATAATGCGCATTTTATCGCGAATTCCTAAACGCACCAAAGTTTTATTCACAAAAATTAAAGCAGGTTCAAAAGGCATTCCTACACCATCTGCAAATTCAAGCGGAGCTGCTCCTGTTCCTCCTTCAGCGCCGTCAACTGTAATGAAATCTGGATAAGTATCTTCATTGATCATTTCTTGACAGATAGCTTCAAACTCAGCTGTATTTCCAATACATAATTTAAATCCGATTGGTTTCCCATTAGATAAATCACGTAATTGTTTGATAAACTGAATTAATCCATTAGGATCAGAAAAAGCATGATGGCCTGGAGGAGAAAGAATCATCGTATGTGGCACAACGCCTCTAATTTTAGCAATCTGCTCTGTATTTTTTCTTGCAGGAAGAACACCCCCGTGACCTGGTTTTGCACCTTGCGAAATTTTGATTTCGATCATCTTTACATTGGGAAGATTCGCTTTTTCAGAGAAATTTTCAGGACTGAAATTTCCTTCTGCATCACGGCAACCAAAGTATCCTGTTCCAATCTGCCAAGTAATGTCTCCGCCTCCAGCAAGGTGAAATTCTGTTAATCCGCCTTCTCCAGTATTTTGATAGAAATTTCCTTTTTGTGCTCCAATATTGATGGCGCGAACTGCATGTTCGCTCAACGAACCAAAACTCATTGCCGAAACATTAAATAAAGAAGCAGAGTAAGGCTGTTTGCAATCTTTTCCGCCAACTAAAACTCGAGGTAATTCTTCGTTTACTTTTGCTGGAAAAATAGAATGTTTTATTCCTTCGTAATTTTCTGTGTTTAAGTTTAATTGCGTTCCGAAAGGCGTACTCGAATCAATATTTTTGGCTCTTTGGTAAACTAACGAACGTTGGTTTCTTGAAAAAGGTTTTCCGTCTGTAGATCTTTCGATAAAATATTGCTGAATCTCAGGCGCAATCATTTCAAATAAATATCTGAAATATCCCAGAACTGGAAAGTTCCTTAAAATAGCATGTTTTTCCTGAGATGCGTTGTAGGCTCCCACAATTAGCAAAAGCGGAATAATAAATACGAGTAAATAGCCTCGTCCAGTATAATAATAAATTGCAGCAACAATTATAAACAATAAGAATCCGTAAATGAAGAATTTTTTTCTCATGTTTTTAAAAAATTAAATAGTAATAAATGCGATAATTAGTTGAATCTTAAACGTACATAAACGTGTTTGATTCCTTTTTTGTCTGATTCTCTTTCGTCGATTTCCAAAATATCGGTAAGCGATTTAAGCATTGGAGTCAGTTTAGAATAACCATAATTTCGAGGATCAAATTCAGGTTTTTTCTTTACGATTAGATTTCCGACATCCCCAAGAAACGCCCAGCCATCATCATCTTCAATGTCTTCTATAGTAGCTTCAATTAGTTCTATAGTCTGTTTGTCAATTTTGTGAAGCGCTTTTTCTGCTGGTTTTTCAACTGTTTTTTTGGTATCAGCAGCAACTGCTTTTGGTTTTTTCTTTTGAGTTGCGCCATCCAAAACTTCAATATAAATAAATCGATCGCAGGCAACAATAAACGAGTTTGGCGTTTTCTTTTCTCCAATTCCGATCACTTTCATGCCCGATTCGCGAAGTCTCACAGCAAGTCTTGTAAAATCACTGTCGCTGGAAACAATGCAGAAACCATCTAGTTTTCCAGAATAAAGTAAATCCATTGCATCGATAATAAGAGCAGAATCTGATGAGTTTTTTCCAACCGTGTAACTATATTGTTGAATAGGAGTAATAGCATGTTCTAATAAAACACCTTTCCAGCCATTTGCGTTTGGTTTTGTCCAATCGGCATAAATCCTTTTCGTAGTTGGTGTTCCTAGTTTTGCAATTTCTTCCATCATACCTTTTACATTGCTGTAGGGCACATTGTCTGCATCAATAAGGACTGCCAGTTTTAAATCTTTTGAATTGCTTAAAGGCATTTGTTAAATATTTAAAATTTAATACTCTCAAAGTTAAAATTAAAATTGGTTTTTATCAGAATTGAATGATGAATATATGTTTTTATGACTATTAATTAGTTTCATTATAAATAATGTTTGATCTTTATAAAAATAATTAAAGATAAATTTGTCTTTTATTTAAAACCTCTCTATCTTTGTCTAGAATTAATTAAGGATGTATGTTTTCAAAAGCGTGTGAGTACGGAATAAGAGCTTCAATATTTATTGCGACTAAATCTTCTAAAGGAATTAGGGTTGGAATAAAAGACGTGGCAAAAGAAATTGATTCGCCAGAACCATTTACAGCCAAGATTATGCAGATTTTGACAAAAAGTGGCATAATTCATTCGACAAAAGGTGTAGGGGGCGGATTTGAAGTTTCGCCAGAAGCATCAAAGTCTATCAAATTAATTCAGATTGTGGATGCCATTGACGGAAATAAAATATACAGCGGCTGCGGAATCGGATTAAAAGAATGCTCAGAAGAACACCCTTGTCCAGTTCATCACGAGTTCAAGAAAATAAGAGGACTTCTGTTAGAAATGCTTATCAATACAACTTTAGAACAGTTAGCTTCTGATGTTAAATCGGGAGATTTCTTTCTTAAAACAAATGCAAACAATTAACATTATTAAATATCTTAAAAATGAATACAAAAACCAAAATTTCAGTACTAATCCTAATGGGATTTCTAGCCGTTACTTCTTGCGGTAAAAAAGAAACAGCTCCAGCTGATCAAACAGAAACAACTGAACCGTCTACAGAAGGAGAACAAGCTCCTGTAGCAGCAGCAACAGAGGAAAATGTTTTAGTTATTGAAGGAAATGACCAAATGCAGTTTAGTGTAAATGAATTGAAAGCTGTTGCAGGAAAACCAATCAAATTGACTTTGAAACACGTTGGTAAAATTCCGAAAGAGGCGATGGGTCACAATTTAGTGATTTTGCAAGAAGGAACAGACCAAGCGGCTTTTGCTTTAAAAGCTAATGATGCCAAAGCAACTGATTATATTCCGGAATCTGAAAAAGCTTCAATCATTGCACACACTAAATTAATTGGTGGAGGAGAAGAAGATACAATCGAGTTTACAATTGATAAAAAAGGATCATATCCATTTATTTGCTCTTTCCCTGGTCACGTAGCCATGATGAAAGGTGTATTAATTGTTGAGTAAATAATCAAAAACTCCAAATGCTGTAATTGGGTTTGGAGTTTTTTTACAGACCAATAAAAGATAAAATTATCTTTTATTGGTAAATTCCCCCAAGAGAAATGAAAAGAGAAAAAAAATTATGGATAGTATTTGCATTGGTAATGAGTATATCATTTGCAGTGCTAGGTTATTATGGTTATGAGATTTATCAGCAGGCACCGCCAGTTCCAAAGGAAATTGTAACCGATTCTGGTAAAGCTGTTTTTAGCGAAAGCGAAATTAAAGACGGACAAAATATCTGGCAAAGTATAGGAGGCCAGGAAGTGGGATCTATCTGGGGGCACGGCGCTTATGTGGCCCCAGACTGGACCGCAGATTGGTTGCATAGAGAAGCTGTTTTTATATTAGATATCTATGCTCAAAAAGACTTCAATAAAAAGTATGAAGAATTAGATGCCGAAAAACAATCAGCTCTAAAGGTTCGTCTTCAGAAAGATTTAAGAACAAATCGTTACAATGCTGACACTGGTACACTAACTATTTCTGAAAACCGTTTGGCTGCAATTGAACATTTAAGCGAATATTATAAAGGTCTTTTTACAAATGATCCAAAATTTGATAAACTGAGAGAAGAATATGCGATTCCGAAAAACTCTATTACAGATGTGGAGAGAATGCATAAAATGAATGCCTTTTTCTTTTGGGCAACTTGGGCAACAGTCACCAATCGTCCTAATGGAGATATTTCGTATACACATAACTGGCCGTCAGATGAATTAGTCGGAAATAAGGCTACAACAGAGCTTTTAGCTTGGTCTGGAGTAAGTATTATTTTATTGATTTTGAGCGTTGGGATCTTAGTTTTCTATCATGCAAAATCGGGCGAAGAAGAAGAATTTCCGCTTCCAAAAGAAGATCCGTTGATTAAGCAAGGTAAAACGAAATCTATGGGATTGGTAACCAAATATTTCTGGATTGTAAGTTTACTAATGGTTCTACAAATGGTTTTCGGAATTATCACTGCGCATTATGGAGTGGAAGGAAATGGTTTGTACGGAATTCCGATTGATAAAATCCTGCCTTATGCTGTAACGCGAACATGGCATACGCAATTGGCTATTTTCTGGATTGCAACAGCTTGGTTGGCAACAGGATTGTATATTGCTCCGGCAGTTTCGGGTAAAGATCCTAAATTTCAATGTTTTGGTGTCAATTTCCTGTTTATTGCTTTGCTTATTATTGTTTTAGGTTCAATGGCTGGACAATGGTTTGGAGTAATGCAGAAATTAAATTTAGTTCAAAATTTCTGGTTCGGACATCAAGGTTACGAATATGTTGATTTAGGTCGTTTCTGGCAGATTTTCCTTTTAGTGGGACTGTTTTTATGGCTGGCTTTAATGATTCGTCCATTACTTCCAGTTTTAAAGAAAAAAACAGAAGAGAAAAATCTAATCATTTTGTTCTTAGTTTCTTGTACTGCAATTGCCATGTTTTACGGAGCTGGATTAATGTGGGGAAGACAAACCAATTTAGCCATTGCAGAATATTGGAGATGGTGGGTAGTTCACCTTTGGGTTGAAGGTTTCTTTGAAGTATTTGCAACAGTTGTAATTGCGTTCTTGTTTGTTCGTTTGGGATTATTGAAAACGAAAACAGCGACTTTAAATGTGCTTTTTGCTACGATTATTTTCATGTCTGGTGGTATTTTAGGAACATTTCACCACTTATATTTCTCAGGAACGCCAACGGCAATTATGGCTTTGGGAGCAACATTTAGCGCATTAGAAGTTGTGCCATTAACTTTAATAGGTTTTGAAGCGTATCAAAACTATAAAATCTCAAAATCAACACAATGGATTGCCGATTACAAATGGCCAATTTACTTTATGATTTCTGTTGCCTTTTGGAATTTCCTTGGAGCCGGAATCTTCGGATTCATCATTAATCCGCCAATTGCCTTGTATTATGTTCAAGGATTAAACACAACGCCTTTACACGGACACACGGCTCTGTTTGGAGTGTACGGAATGCTTGGAATTGGTCTGGTATTATTTGTACTGAGAAGTTTATACCGAAATGTAAGCTGGAATAACAAACTGCTTAAAATCACTTTCTGGTCTTTAAATATTGGATTGTTCCTGATGGCAATCTTAAGTCTTCTTCCAATTGGAGTTTGGCAGGCAATTGAAAGTATCAGTCACGGAATGTGGTATGCTCGTTCATCAGAATTAATGCAGCAGCCAGCAATGATTACTCTAAAATGGCTTCGTGCTATCGGAGATTCAATTTTCGGAATCGGGTTTATAACAATGGCCTGGTTTGTATTTGAATTGACATTAAAAAACAAAAAATAAACACAAAAAATATAAATTGATTATCATGGAAAATTTAAAAAACAAAACAATAGGATCATTTGTAGCTGAAGATTTTAGAACAGCTACAGTATTCTCTAAATATAGAATTGATTTTTGCTGCAAAGGAAACCGAACAGTTACCGAAGTATGCGAAAAACAAAATATTGATGCAGATGCTTTACTAGAAAATGTATTGCAAGTTGTACAATCAGAAAATAACGGAAGTATTGATTTCAACTCATGGCCTTTAGATTTATTGGCAGATTATATTGAGAAAACGCATCACCGTTATGTGGAAGAAAAAACGAATGTTTTGCTTCCGTTTTTAGATAAATTATGTAAAGTTCATGGAGCAAATCATCCTGAATTGTTCAAAATAAACGAATTGTTTATTGGCTGTGCAGGAGAATTATCTCAACACATGAAAAAAGAAGAGTTGGTTTTATTTCCATTTGTAAAAAGAATGGTGAAAACGAAAGACACGGATGGAGTTTTACATCAGCCATCTTTTGGAACCGTTGCAAATCCGATTGCGATGATGATGCACGAACATGATAATGAAGGCGAGCGTTTTAGAGAAATCGCGGCGTTGACAGATAATTATACTCCGCCAGCAGATGCTTGTACGACTTACAGAGTAACTTTTGCTATGCTAAAAGAGTTTGAAGCAGATTTGCATAAACACATTCATTTGGAAAATAATATTTTGTTTCCAAAAGCTGTGATTTTAGAAAAAGATTTTGTTGAAGTAGAATAAAGGTTGATTTTAATAGTGGAAAAAGCACCGATAAAATATCTAAATATGATAATTATCGGTGTTTTTTATTTCAAGAAATGTTATTTTTAATTGGAATTAAACACATAGAAACATAGATTAAAAAACTCAAAAAGATGATTTTAGAAAATCTAGATTTTCACACATAGCTATGTGTATTAATGCAAGTGAAATGCCTTTTATACGTTTGCAATCCCGATAGCTATCGGGAATGTTTCTATGTGTTTAAATAAAAATATAATCTATGAATTCTCAAAAAAGCTGGATACTGTGCTGTTTTTTTAATTTTCTGATAGCCTGCGTTTTCGGATTATTAATGCGGTTTATGTATCTGTTTCCTTTAGATCTTTTGAACTATAGTTTTCTGCTTCATGCGCATTCGCATGTTGCCATGTTAGGCTGGGTTTATATGATCGTATATGTTTTGGTGGTTCATTTTTTTATTCCAAAAGAAAAAAGCCAGAAACCCATTTATAACCGTTTGTTTTGGCTGACAGAATTTTCAGTAATCGGAATGATGATTGCTTTTCCAATTCAAGGATATGCTTTGTTTTCGATTGTTTTTTCGACTCTGCATATTTTGCTGAGTTATGTTTTTTGCCGTTTAGTTTGGAAAGACAGCTTAAGAGATAAATCGCCATCACAAAGACTTTTATTGGTTTCAATTCTATTTATGATTTTATCAACTTTTGGAGTTTGGTGTCTTGGTCCAGCGGTGAGTACGTTAGGAAAACAAAGTGCTTTTTATCAAATTGCGATTCAATTTTTTCTTCATTTTCAATTTAACGGCTGGTTTATACTGGCGATTTTGGCTTTGTTTTTAAAGCAATTTCAAAATAAAATTGATGAGGTAAAGTTTAAGAAGTTTTACTTTCTAATGGTTGTTTCTACTCTATTGACGGTTTGTTTTCCAGTTCGATGGTTCATAGAAAATGATATTTTGAGTTATATCAATGGTTTGGGGGTTTTGATGCAATTAGGGGCATTTTTTTATTTTTATAAAATGCTAAAACCCCAAATCCATCATTTCAAAAGCACTTTAGATAAAATCACAAAAATGGTTTACGGTTTGGCTTTGTGTTCTTTGTTTTTGAAAGTCGGAATTCAACTGCTAACTCTTTTTCCTAATCTGGCAGAAGTTTCGCATCAAATCAGAAATTTTGTAATAGGTTTTATTCACTTAACAACATTAGGAATCATAACCGGATTTTTGTTTGGAATTATGCTTCAAAACAAAATGCTTTCAGCCAATTCATCATCATTGAAAATAGGAGTGAAGAGTTTTATTTTAGGATATATTGCAACCGAAGTTTTATTGTTTCTGCAAGGCTGGTTTTTCTTTTTTGGAGAAGGCAGTATTCCAGCATATTTTCAAAGTATTTTGATTTTTAGTATTCTTTTGGTTTTGGGATTGGTTTTAATGATGAGTTCTATAATTAAGAGAAAATAATATAGTAAGTAAGTTCCAGAGGAATGACATATTTATAGAAAAATTGGGTAGTAGAGAAAAGAAGCTCCGGAGGAGCGAAATATTTATAGAAAACGTTTTGACAAAGATTAAAGAGCCCCAGCGGGGCGAAATATTTTCTAATAGTTTTTTTTCTAACCTGATAAAGATTTCGCTCCGCTGGAGCTTTTTATAAACGCGTTACATTTTTTCTATAAATATTTCGCTCCTCCGAAGCTTTACAACATATTTCTTTTAACTTATTATAAATAAAAAACAAGAGTCAATTTATTTCTAAACTTGCTCTTGCTTCTTACTAATTAACCTATTTATCTAATGATTTTTTTATTTTAAACACATAGAAACATTCCCGATAGCTATCGGGATTGCAAACGTATAAAAGGCGTTTCACTTACATCAATGCACATAGCTATGTGTTAAAATCTAGATTTTTTAAAATTATCTTTTTTTACTTTCTTAAAAATCTATGCTTCTATGTGTTTAAAAACTATATCTATATTTTTCCTGCTTCTAAATTTATTGTTTCGATTGTTTTTTCATTATTTACACCTAAACCTTCCTGCTGAAATACCAATTCTCCTTCAGGATTAAAAACGCTGATAATATTTGAATGCGAAAAATCTATTGGAGAGATTTTTTTATAATTGACAGCCAAGACTGCTGCAAACTCTCTCGTGTTTTCTTCAGATGAACGAAGAAAAATCCAAGGATCTTGGTTCATTTTATTTTCAATAGCAAACGATTTTAATCTTTCAGGTGTGTCTGTATTAGGGTCAATACTTACCAGAATCAATTTTACATGCTGTTTTGTTTTTTTCTCTAGTTTAGATTCAATGTCACGCATATCGGCAACTAATCTAGGACATGCAGCTTTGCAGCTTGTGTAAATCATTACCATTACGAGAACATTTCCTCGAAGTGATTTTAATTCAATATCTTTTCCATCTTGTGTTGTCCATTTTGATGGCAGATTATAAATTGATAAATCGCTGATTTCCTTTTTTGTTTCTGCTTTGCTTTCTTTTTTATCGGCTTCTTGACAGCTGTAAAATGAGAATAGGAGGAGAAAAGCAATTGCTATTTTTTTCATTGTAAACTAATTTTAAATTAGATTTTCGGTTTTGTTGTGCTGGCACATCTAAAGCCAAGATTTCGTGTTGAATATTGCGCTTTCAAGCTTCCTCTGAACGCGTAACGCATAAAAGCGGCATAATCCATTAAATCGGATGCATTTACAGATCCGCTTCCGCAAAAGAGGTTTTTGTCAGTGCTTTTATCTTTTCTAGATTCTCCAGATAAAAAAATGCTGTTAAAGTCAGAAGTCCATTCCCAAACTAAACCGTGCATGTCGTAAACTCCCCAATAATTTTTGAAAGTTTTTCCAATTTCATTTTCATACGTTCTCGATTTCTCGTACCAAGACAAAATATATTCGTTGAATTCTTTTTTGGTTCTAGCATCTATTTTTTTAGTATCTGCCATTGCCACATATTCCCATTCATCCATTGTTGCCAAACGTTTTCCTTGACATTCGCAGTATTTTTTAGCTGCAAACCAAGAAACGCTTGTTACGGGCGATTTAGGCTTGGCACTTCCAAAATCAAAATCATTTTTCCAATAAGAGAGATAACTTTTATCAGCAAAAATTCCTTTAATCTTCGATTTTTGATAAGAAGGATTCTTTTTGACAAATTCTAAATACTCACTATTGGTTACAGGATAAATGTCTATGTAAAAAGATTTTACTACAACAGGTTTTTGAGAAACAGCTCCATAAAGAGGGACATAAGATCCCTCTTTTATGAAAGCCATTTCTTTTTCCTGCGCCTTCATGACACTAAACACAGAGAAAAAGATAGTTAGTATGAAAATGTATTTTTTCATGCTGAATGTTTGCTGTTTATCTTAATGCTTTTACCATTTCTGGCGTAACTTCAGTTTTATTGTTGCCCCAACTGTTATAAATGTAGGTAAGTACATTTGCGATTTCATCATCAGATAAATTTTGAGCCGGCATTACGTTGTTGTATTTTTTGCCATTAACGGTTACTTCTCCCGTTAAACCATGTAGAATGGTTTTTATGGCACGTTTAGAATCGGCATTTAAATAATCTGATTTTGCTAAAGGAGGGAAAGTACTTGGAATTCCTTGTCCTTCAGATTGGTGACAAGCAAAGCATGTTGTTCCAAAGATTTCTTTACCAATATTAATTTTCTCAGCAACTGTTCGTTTTGGAATTGCAGTTTTTGCAGTAGATTCGCCTGGCATTTTCTGGATTGTTCCTCCTTCTGGTAAATAAATACCTTCTTGGATAGTTCCAGAGTAAATGTTTTTGTTTTCTTTTCCTTCCACTTTTAGCATTCCCAGTGCTCCTTTATTAAACGCTCTAAAAATAGAGTGGTCTACGAGAATAAAAGTTCCTGGAGTTTCTACTTTGAAATCAACAATTGCGGCACCACCAGCAGGAATCAAGGTTGTCTGAACATTTTTGTTGATTGTACTTCCGCCTTCAATATGTACACTATCGAAAATTTCTCCAATAACGTGGAAAGAAGAAACCAAATTTGGTCCACCGTTTCCAACAAAAAGACGAACAGTTTCACCCACTTTTGCTGTTAATTCGCCGCCATTTGTCAAAGCACCTACTTTTCCATTAAATACAACATAATCAGGTGTTTCTTTTACCGCTTTATTCATGTCAAACGGCTGAAGACCTTTTGCGCCGTATTCACCTTGAGTGTAAAAATCACCCTGCATTACGTAGTACTCTTTATCTACAGGAGGAAGTCCTCCTTCTGGTTCAACCAGAATCAATCCGTACATACCGTTTGCAATGTGCATTCCTACAGGAGCAGTAGCACAGTGGTACACATACAATCCGGGATTTATAACTTTGAAACTAAATACTTTTTCATGTCCCGGCGCTACCAGAGATGAGGTTGCTCCACCACCTGGGCCAGTTACGGCATGTAAATCTATATTATGAGGTAATTTATTATCAGGATGGTTTTTTAAGTGAAATTCTACTTCATCGCCAACGCGTGTTCTGATGAAGCTTCCAGGAACCGAACCGCCAAATGTCCAATAGGTATATTTTACACCATCTGTCATTGTACCTTCTTGTTCTTTAATTTCCATGTTTAGTTTTAGCTTCATGGCAGTTCTGTTTCCAACTGGTTTTGGAACGTGTGGAGGAGATGTAAGTTCAGCATCCATTTCGCCTTCAGTCATAATGTCTGCATAATCTTTAGCTTCTTCTTTTTTGCAGCTACCTAAAATCAGCAGCATAAATAACGAGCACATAAGAAAGCTCGTTTTAATCCAGGTTTTGTTAGTTCTTTTCATGATATATTTAGATTTTATTTTGCTTTAAATTTCTAAACAAAAATAAAAGACTTTTTTGTCCTTTATTATGATATTAATCATGTTTTTACATAATTACAGAGCTAAGGTTTTTTGGGGACTAAACAAATATACGTAAAATCGTATTATTTTATGTAAGCATAATATTTTTGAATAAAAATAATTGAGGTTCTTCATTTTAAATTAATAATGATTATTTTTGCTCGCTGATTAAGTAAAAAAAATTACTACATATATTATGGTAAAAGATTTATTCGAAAGAATTCAGGACAATAAAGGACCTTTAGGAAAATGGGCTTCTCAAGCAGAAGGTTATTACGTTTTCCCAAAGTTAGAAGGAGAGTTGGGTCCTAGAATGCAATTTCACGGAAAAAATATTTTAAACTGGAGTTTAAATGATTATTTAGGTTTAGCTAATCATCCAGAAGTTCGTCAAGCAGATACAGATGCAGCAATTCAGTTTGGTGCAGCATATCCTATGGGAGCTCGTATGATGTCTGGGCACACAACGTACCATGAACAATTAGAAAATGAATTGGCAGAATTTGTAATGAAAGAATCTGCTTATTTATTGAATTTTGGTTACCAAGGTATGGTTTCTATCATCGATGCTTTGGTTACAAAAAATGACATTATCGTTTATGACGTAGATTCACATGCTTGTATCATTGATGGTGTTCGTTTACATATGGGTAAACGTTTCACATACAAACACAATGACCTTGAAAGTATGGAGAAAAACTTGCAGCGTGCTACTAAAATGGCAGAGGAGACAGGCGGAGGTATTTTATTTATTACTGAAGGTGTTTTCGGAATGCGCGGACAGCAAGGAAAATTAAAAGAAATTGTTGAATTAAAGAAAAAATACAATTTCAGATTATTAGTAGATGATGCTCACGGTTTTGGTACACTTGGTAAAACAGGTGCTGGAGCAGGTGAAGAGCAAGGAGTTCAAGATCAGATTGATGTTTACTTCTCTACTTTTGCAAAATCTATGGCTAATATTGGAGCTTTTGTAGCAGCAGATAAAACAGTTATTGATTATTTGAAATACAACTTGCGTTCTCAAATGTTTGCTAAAGCATTGCCAATGATTCAGACAATTGGATCTTTGAAACGTTTAGAGTTATTGCGTAAATCTTCTGCAATAAAAGATAAACTTTGGGAAAACGTAAATGCATTGCAAAACGGTCTTAAAGAAAAAGGATTTAATATTGGAGATACAAATACTTGTATTACACCAGTTTACTTAGAAGGAAGTATTCCTGAGGCAATGGTAATGGTAAACGATTTAAGAGAAAATTATGGTATTTTCCTTTCTATTGTGGTTTACCCAGTTATTCCAAAAGGAATTATCTTATTGAGAATGATTCCTACGGCTTCTCATACATTAGAAGATATCAATGAAACGTTAACAGCTTTCGAAGCAATCCGCGAGAAACTGACTAACGGAACTTATAAAGAAATTGCAGAGCGTACAACTGTTGACGTTTCGTAATGACTTAAGAAAATAAATTCTCATAACATGGGAATTATGTAAAAGAATCCATTCGTTATGCGAATGGATTTTTTTTTATTTAAAGTAACTTTATTTTATAATCAGAAAAATAAAAGATAAATATGAAAAAAGTACTTACAATAGCTGTGATAGCGCTGTCTATTTTTGCTTCTTGTAAAAAAGAAACAACGACAACAGAGCCGGTACAAATTACACCAAGTCCGCCAAAAGAAGCTGAAATTGTTGAGCCTGCTGGAGATCAATGTTATGCTTGGAAATCTAATGGAAGCGTTATAGAGATGAGTTTTAATGTTAATTCTCATCAAGAGGTGAACGGAAAACTAAGCTATAATTTGGTAGGAAAAGACAAAAACGAAGGAACTTTAATTGGAAATATGAAAGGTGATACTTTGGTTGCTGATTATACCTTTAATTCTGAAGGCGCTTCATCTGTTCGAGAAGTTGTCTTTCTACAAAAAGACGGGGCTTTTATTGAAGGATATGGTGATGTTGCAGAAGCAAATAATAAAGTTTCTTTTAAAGATAAATCAAAGCTAAAATTTGATGCCAAAAATACTTTGGTAAAAGTAGACTGCAAAGTAGAGTAGGATGTGTTTTATAAAGTAAAAAATCCATTCGTTATTGGGGGCGAATGGATTTTTTTTATTGTTAATTTTCTAAAACTGAAAACTGAGACTGCGACTGAAAACTAAATTTAAAGATTCTTCAAATAAGTCTTTCTCTGACAGTGAATAATTGGGTCAAAGTTTTTCCAAAGTAAATGAATAGCATTATTTTCTAATAACTCTGGAGTTCTAATACAAGTCTGAATTCCTTTGGCAGAAAAAGTCTTGTAATATTCATCAAAAATAATAGCGGTTACACCTTTATTCTGATATTCTGGATGAACTCCGATGAGGTAAAAAACAACATCTTTACTGTGTTTTTTAGCCTTTAATAATTGCAGAAAACCAAATGGGAATAGTTTACCTCTTATTTTTTGCAGCGCTTCAACAAAACTTGGCATTACAATACTAAAAGCTACTAGTTTATCATCTTTATCAACTACAAATTTGATGTATTCTGGATTGATAAAACTGATGTATTTCTTTTTAAAATACTCTTTCTGCACATCAGAAATAGCTACAAACGAAGCTAGTTTTTCATAAGATTCGTTAAACAAATCAAACATTTTGTCTACGTGAGGCATAATGTCTTTTGTTTTGGTAAAATTAAGCGCTTTAAGTCCGTAGCGTTTCTTGATTAACTCCTGTGCTTTCTGAAAGAATTCTGGTTTAACATTAGAAAAAGGAAAAATACTCTCAATATATTGTTTTTCAACCTGAAACCCCAGTTCTTCAAAATGTCTTACATAATATTCATGATTGTACCAAGTAATCATGGTTCCAACTTGGTCAAAACCTTCAGTAAGAACTCCAACTTTGTCTAAGTTTGAGAATCCCATTGGGCCTTCAGCGTGTTCTAAGTTGTGTTTTCTTCCTAATTCATATACTTTTTCAAGAAGTGCTTTAGTAACTTCAATATCATCAATTACATCAAACCATCCAAAACGAACTTTTCTTTTATGTTGATTATTCACCTCAGACCAATTGATAATAGCAGTAATTCGACCAACAATTTTATTGTCTCTGTATGCTAAGTAAAAATAAGCTTCGGCATTATCAAAAGCCGGATTTTTAGTTTTATCAAAAGATGCCAATTCATCTGAAATAATAGGCGGTACCCAATACGGATTGTCCTTGTATAATGAAAAAGGAAATTTGATGTATTCGGTTAATTCTTTCTTGCTTTTGGCTTCTTTAATTGTAATCATTAGTTGGTATTGAGAGTCCTTAAAAAAGGATCTAGTTATTTATGTTTATTCGTATTTCGCTTTACGTTTTCTTTCTCTTTCTTGATAATCTATTGGTTTCTCATTGTCAGGATTCTTTTTTGCTCTTGCTGCGGCTTTGTTTTCTATCTGTTTTTCTTTGTACCATCCATCATAACGCCATGATACTCCAACTCCGCCATATAAAATAGAAGGCGTATTCTTAAAGTTAGTGCTTATAGAAGCATCCACCTGTAAGTTTGAAGAAAGCAAATAAGCAGCACCTGTACGCAGAATTGAATCGCTGTAAAAGTCGCTTTTATATCCTTGATTTTCAAGAAAACCAGACCATTTGTCATTAAATCCGTGCGTCAAAGTTAATACATATCCGTAACTTGGATAGTCTGTACCGATATAATCTGCAATAATATTGGTAACAAAGACCCAAGATCCGCCTCCAAGAAGGTTTTGGGTAATGATAGAAACCTTAGGAGAAATGGCTCCATCTGGGGAAAAATAGTAAGGATTGTCAGCGCCAACAAAATTTGCTCCTGCAAATACCGAAACCGCAGGAATCAGCTCTCGCCATTGAAAATTACGATTGGCTTTATAACTGTAAATATTCACTTCTCTTTTGTAATTTTTATAAGGATCATAAATAAGATATTTAGCTCCTAAAACAGTCTGTCTAAAATTGTTTTTTTTGTAGCTAGTGTACGGAGTATCAAAGTTCTCTGCCTGATATTGTAAATCTGCAATAAATTCTAATTGCTCTAGAAAAGCACCAAATCTTATAGTTAAATCAGTGCCAAACCCGCTGGCATCGTAGTCTAATAAATCGTGTTTTTCTTTAATGCCGTAAACACCAAGTTCGGCCTGAATTACAGATTTTCCAACAGCGTAAGCTGACATGGTTTCGCCAGGACGATTGGAATTAATAACATCGGTGTATTGTGCAAAAAATAGTTGTGGAATAAAAAAAAGTACCGGGGCAAGTAAGTTTTTAATTTTGGACATATAATTTTTTTTGGATTAAAAAATAATAACGCATTTCAAATGTACATATTTTATTATTTATTTAAGATTCATATTTTATTTTTAAGGAATGGATTTATTAATTTTGGAAAAAAATATATAGTTATGCAAGAAGCATCATTTTCAGGTTTGTTTAAAACCATCATGTGGGTTATAGCTTTTTATTACATTTTTAAATTTTTAGCTAGAATCTTTTTGCCAGTATTGGTTAAAAAGGCGGTAGAGAATGCTAGTGAAAATTTTCAAAGACAGCAGCAGCAGTATAATCAAGGCAATACATATCAGAACAATCGCAATACAAATAATAATGATGAAATAATCATTAATACTGCTAATGCTAAAAATCCGCGCGAAACCAAAAAAGTGGGAGAGTATGTCGATTACGAAGAAATAGATTAGATTTGTGTCCTGAAAATTTAGGATTCATTTTAACCCAAACTAGCCAAAATTGAAAATAGTAAATAAGTTCTATCCGCATGCCCTTGTTATCTTGGGCTTTATTTTTGTTTCATTAATTTATTTTTATCCAGTTCTACAAGGAAAACAAATCTTCCAGTCTGATATTGCTCAATACACCGGAATGGCAAAAGAGCAAAATGACTTTAGAGCAGTAGAAAATGCTGAACCTTATTGGACAAACTCTGCTTTTGGAGGTATGCCAACGTATCAGCTTGGAGCAAATTATCCGAACGATTTTATTGGTAAAGTTGATGACGTTTTGCGTTTTCTTCCACGTCCTGCAGATTACTTATTCTTATATTTCCTTGGTTTTTATGGTTTATTATTAGTTTTAAAAACAGATCCTTTAAAAGCCTTTATAGGTTCAATTGCATTTGGTTTTTCAACTTATATGATTATCATTTTAGGAGTTGGACATAATGCAAAAGCGCATGCAATAGCTTATATGCCTTTGGTAATTGCGGGTTTTATACTGGTCTTTCAGAAGAAGTATATTAAGGGCGGTCTGCTCACTATGTTTGCCGTAGCACTAGAAATAAGTGCCAATCACTTCCAGATGACCTATTATTTATTGATTTTCTTATTGATACTTTCAGGTTATTTTGCTTTTAATTATATCAAAGAAAAAGATTTTAAAGGACTTCTAATTTCTTGTGGAGTTTTATTAGTTGCTGGAATTTTTGCCTTAGGTGCCAATGCAGGTAATTTAATGGCAACAAACGAATATGCTAAATATAGTATCAGAGATAAAAGCGAGCTGACTTTTAATCCAGACGGATCTAAAAACGAAACCACTGCATCGATGACCACAGATTATATTACAGAATATAGTTATGGTATAGCAGAAAGTTTAAATTTAATTGCTCCAAGAATTTTTGGAGGTTCTAGCCACGAAAATGTAGGTACAGACAGCCGTATGTACGCATTTATGCTTGAACAAGGAGTTCCTGCTTCTCAAGCTCAAGATTTTGTTTCGGGAATGCCTACCTATTGGGGAGATCAGCCAATTGTTTCGGCACCAGCTTACATTGGGGCTGTAGTTTTCTTTTTGGCAGTTTTAGCTTTATTTATAGACGAAAGAAAAATTAAATATGTTTTCCTTACCGGAGCGCTTTTTACTTTAGTGCTTTCTTGGGGAAAAAACTTCTCTTTATTGACAGACTTTTTTATTGAATATGTTCCGCTTTACGATAAATTTAGAGCCGTATCTTCAATTCAGGTTATATTAGAATTATGTTTCCCTGTTTTAGCCGTTATGGGATTACAGTCATTTTTTAAAGCTAAAGACGAGCCGAAATTACAGCAGAAAGCATTAGTGCAGACAGGAGTTTTTGGTTTAGGGGTTCTGGTTATTCTTCTAATAGCAAAAAGCTTCTTCCATTTTACAGGAATGAACGATAATGTTTATTTGGAAAGCTACGGGCCAGGATTTGTTGATGCTTTAAGAGAAGACAGAATGACCATGTACTATGCAGATTTGTTAAGATCTGGATTCTTAATTATAGTGACATTTGTGGTTCTTTGGATGTTTGTAAAGAACAAATTCTCTCAAACTACAACTTTAATTGTGGTTGGAATCGTGATGATTTTTGATTTGTTTTTTGTCGATAAAAAATATGTTTCTGCTAAAGATTTTGTGAGCCCAGTTCAAATTGCAGCACCTTTTCAAGAAACACAGGCAGATGCACAAATTTTAAAAGATACTTCAGTTTATCGTGTATTTGATCTTCAGGGACAATTGCAAGGAAGATCATCTTATTTCCATAAAACAATTGGAGGTTATAGTGCTGTACGACCAAGAAGAATGCAGCAATTATATGATTACCAAATTGCTAAAAATAATTTAGAAGTGCTTAATATGTTGAATGTTAAGTATGTTATTCAAGTGGATAAAGACGGAAACCAAATTCCTGCGGTTAATCCAGATGCTAACGGAAATGCTTGGTTTGTGGAGTCGGTAAAACTGGTAAACAAACCAGACGATGTAATGAAGGCGCTAAATACTTTAGACACTAAAAAAGTAGCCGTTTTCAATGTTCACGAACATGAAAGCAAATTCCAAAATGCGAGATTAAAGAAAGCCTTCGATACAACAGGAACTATCAAAGTTGTTACTTATAAGCCAAATTATATTAAATACAAATCAGAAAATAATGGAGATGGTTTAGCTGTGTTCTCTGAAATGTATTATAAAAATGGCTGGAACGCTTATATAGATGGAAAATTGACAGATCATTTCCCAGTTGATTATGTTCTAAGAGCTATGGAAGTTCCTGCTGGAAAACACACTATCGAATTTAAATTTGAACCTCAGATTATTAAAACTGGAGGAACAATTACTTTAATAAGTTCAATTGGAATGCTGTTGCTTTTATGTGCAGGGATTTATTTTGAGAAATTCTACCGCAAAGATTCGCAAAAAAGTCACAGAGATACTCAAAATAATTAAAAAAAATCTTTGTGATACTCAGTGCTGACTTTGTGAATCTCTGTATAATTTAAATATGGAACAAAAAAAACTTTTAATAATTACCTATTACTTTCCGCCTGCGGGTGGGCCAGGAGTGCAACGTTGGTTGAAATTTGTAAAATATCTACCTGAATTTGACGTTCAGCCCATAGTTTATGTTCCAGAAAACCCGACTTATCCAATTGTTGATGAAGGTTTGGTAAGTGAAATATCAGATAAAGTAATTGTTTTAAAGAATAAAATTTGGGAGCCTTATCAATTGGCTTCCATTTTTTCGAAAAATAAAACCAAGAAAATTAGTTCTGGCATTTTTCCGCAAAAGAAAAAACAGACTTTTTTAGATAAGACATTTCTTTGGGTTAGAGGAAATCTTTTTATTCCAGATGCCCGTGTTTTTTGGGTAAAACCATCAGTTTCTTATTTAGAAAAATACATTCAAGAAAATAATATTGACACGATTGTAACTTCTGGGCCGCCACATAGTTTGCACTTAATTGGTCTTGAATTACAGCAGAAATTAAAAGTAAAATGGTTTGCTGATTTTCGCGATCCTTGGACTACAATTGGCTATCATAAAGCACTTCGTCTATCTTCTTACGCCGAAAAAAAACATAAAAATTTAGAGCATAAAGTACTTAATTCTGCAGACGAAATCATTGTAACTAGTAAAACAACAAAAACTGAATTTGAAGCTATTACCAATAAACCAATTACGGTAATTACAAACGGTTACGATGTTGAAACTGTCGAAAAACAGACTTTAGATACGAAATTCACTTTAGCTCATATTGGTTCTTTCTTGTCTGATAGAAACCCGCCATTTTTATGGGAAGTTTTAGTTGAATTACTTAAAGAAGTTCCGGAATTTAAATCTCATTTAGAAATTAAATTAATTGGAGCAGTAAGTCAGGAAGTTTTGGATGCTATTCAAGAACATCAATTAAAAGATTATTTGAATTTAGTGGGTTACGTTTCTCATAAAGAAGCCGTTGCACACCAAAGAAAATCTCAAGTTTTGCTTTTAATAGAAATTAATTCTGAGGATACTAAAAGTATTATTCCAGGAAAATTATTCGAATATATGGTCTCAAACCGTCCAATAATTGCTATTGGGCCTCAAGGTTCTGACTTTGCTGATATCGTTACACAGACGAATACTGGAGTATTTTTTGATTATTCTGAAAAAGCGAAATTAAAAAGTGTAATTTTGGACTTTTTTAATCAGTTTTTGGAAGGGAAATTACAATCGCATGGGATTGGTTTACAGCAATATTCGAGAAAAAACCTAACCAAACAATTAGCACAGCTGATTAAAGGATAATCATTAAAAACAAAATACAATCTAAACTCAAGAAATGGGTATTGTCTTAAATCAGTCTTTTAAAAACACTATAATTACATACATTGGTTTTGGTATCGGAGCCATTAATACATTATATCTTTATCCCGTTTTTCTTGGGGCAACTTATTACGCATTAACAAATTATATTACTTCTGCAGCAAACGTAATTATGCCTTTGTTTGCAATTGGAATGCAAAATACGCTTGTAAAATTTTATTCGCAGTATAAAACAGAAGAAGAAAGAGAGCAGTTTCTATCTTTTACAGCACTGTTTCCCGTTTTAATGTGTATTCCGTTAGGGCTTATCGGAATCTTCTTCTACGATGATATAACCGATTTTGTCTCGAAAGAAAACCCAGTTGTTCGTGAGTTTATGCTTCTTATTCCGTTTATCGGAATCTGTATGGCTTATTTTGAAATTTTTTATGCCTGGGCGAGAGTGCATATGCATTCCGTTTTTGGGAACTTTATTAAAGAAGTCGGTTTAAGATTGCTTTCTACATTTGCCTTAATTGGTTTATATTTCAATTGGATCAGTTTGGTTCAGTTTGTTTACGTTACTGCAGGGATTTACTTTTTAGCTTTTATTGTAACCATGTTTTATGCATTTTATATCAAAAAGCCTAATTTCCAGATTACAATACCTGAAAATGTAAAGGCGGTAATGGAGTATACTTTTTATATTATCTTGTCAGGAAGCGTAGCCAATTTGCTTCTAGATGGTGATAAGCTGATGCTGAATCAATATATGAAGATTGAGAATATCGCTTATTATTCAGTTGCTACTTATATCGCTTTGGTTATTTCGGTGCCGAGTCGCGCCATGCACCAAATCGTATATCCAATTACAGCCAAATTAATGCATGAAAATAAACATGACGAATTGAATCAGCTGTACAAAAAAACGTCAATTAATTTACAGATCGTCGGCGGATTTGTAATGCTGTGCATTTTTGTGAATATCAGACAATTATATGAGTTGGTTCCAAAGGAATATAGTGGTGGTATCTCAGTTGTATTTATGATCGGTCTTTCTAAATATTTTGATCTGATTTTAGGAAATAACAACGCTATTATTTTCAATACCAAATATTACCGAATGGTATTGTATTTAGGATTAATGCTGGTTGTCCTGACCGTGATTTTAAATATGCTGTTTATTCCTCATTTCGGAATTATGGGTTCGGCATTTGCAACACTTTTATCTATTACATTATATAGTTTGGCAAAATTACTTTTTGTAGTTAAGAAGCTAGATTTGTATCCTTTTACCAAACAGACCATTCATTCGATGGTACTAACATTTGTATTGTTTTTAGTGTTTTATTTCTGGGAATTTCCATTTTTCCAATTAATCAGTATTGCTTTAAAATCGATATTAGTAACTATTGTGTATCTGTATTTGAACTATAAATTCAAGATATCTCCAGATATTAATAATGTTATAGATTCCATTCTTAAAAAGATTGGGATTAAAATCTAATTGGGTGTTGTAGGAAAAATGTAAATAATTTAAAATCGTAGCTTTTTTGTTTCTATATTTGTTAGAAAGGATAACTAATTTATTTCTAATTGAATATGAGGATAAAAGTACTTAGGTTATTAGCTTTCTTTTTTGTCTTGTTTTCTTTTTCGGTAATTGCTCAGAAAAATAATCTGAAAAGTCTTGAAAAAGATTCTATAGCAGTAAAACTAAAAGGTTATCCTGTAAAGCCTTTTAACGACACACTTTTTTTTATTTATCATAATGTTGGATCCTTTTCTGCAAAAGAACGGGCACAATACATTACAGATAAAATTAAAAGATTGTACAATGAGTCCTTTTTTGAAAAAGACTCTATAAAAGTTATTCCTTCTGATGTTTCTATGGATATTGTCTACCAAAGCGATTTGGTAATAATGTCTGTTTTAGAAGCCGATGCAAAAGCAGAAAATACTACGATAAAGAATATTGCCAATCGCAATCTGGATAAAATTAAAAGCGCAATACTTTTACAGAATGAAAATTATTCACAATTGCCAAAACGAATTGGCTATACAGCGTTATTGGTTCTTATAATTGGCTTAGTTTTATTTTTGACGTCGAGGATTTTTAGTTTTATAAAAAAATATATTGTAAAAAACAGAGTAAAGTATTTTAAAGGAGTTAGTTATAATTCCATTAAAATATTATCTCCAGAGAAGCAGTTGGTTTTATTGCTTCGAATCTTCGGTGTTATAAAAATAATAACGCTTATTTTAATAGTCTATCTTTCGCTTCCTGTTTTATTCAGCATTTTTCCAGCAACAAAAGACTATACTACAACATTGCTCAGATGGATTTTAACTCCTGCAAAATCTGCCTTTATGGGGTTTGTTGGTTTTCTTCCGAGCTTATTTACTATCATCGTAATCATTATTATTTTTAAATATTCGATCAAAATAATTAAGTTTTTCTTTTATGAAATAAAATCAGAGAATATTAAGATTAGTGGTTTTTATAGCGATTGGGCATTGCCTACATTTAATATTATTCGTCTTTTGATGTATGCCTTCATGCTGGTGATTATTTTTCCGTACTTGCCGGGCTCAGATTCTCCTATTTTTAAAGGAGTTTCGGTATTTGTTGGGGTTTTATTTTCACTCGGTTCTTCTAATGCGATTGCCAATATGGTGGCAGGTTTGGTTATTACGTACATGCGACCGTTTAAGATTGGCGATTATATAAAAATTGGCGATGTAAGTGGAGAAGTAATTGAAAAAACAGCTTTAGTAACAAGAATCAGAACACCAAAATTTGAAGATATTACAATTCCAAATGCTACCGTTTTATCGAGTACTTCTACAAATTATTCGGCAAATACAAATCAGTCGACTAATGGACTGCTTATTCATACTACAGTAACAATCGGGTATGATGTTCCTTGGAAAGACATTCATGCCGCTTTGATTGATGCTGCTTTAAAGACAGATATGACAGAAAAAGAGCCTAAACCATTTGTGCTTCAAACCAGTTTAGACGATTTTTATGTGTCGTATCAAATCAATGTTTATACAAAAGAGCCAACAAAACAGCCGCGGATTTATTCTTCGCTTCATCAGAATATTCAAGATTCTTTTAATGCTGCCGGTATTGAGATTATGTCGCCGCATTACAGTGCTTTGCGCGATGGAAACACAACGACGATTCCGCCAAATTATTTAAAAGAAGATTATGAATCTCCTGTTTTTAATATTAAAAACAAAGGTTAAATAATTGATAACGAGTGATTAAATTTAAAAATTTAACACTTGAATACTTTGTAATTAATTGAATAAAAATTAACTTTATCATGAATGTTTAGCAGTACTTTGCTTAAAACATAGTTTTTTTTCTAAGAAAACGATTAAATGTAGGTATTTTTTTATTTTTTAAGATTAAAAATTTTTGCAGGAAATTACGAATAAAAGTGTAACCAGAATTAATTGTAGATTAGTAATTATGAAGTACAATCATCTCAGCCATGAACAAAGCATGCAAGTATTTTCTAATATGATATCAAACAAGGTTCATAACGGATTTACTTTAGAAGAAAGGAATGATGAGCTTCTTTTCGCAGTCTTATCTAAAGGCGGAAAAGTGGTTAATCACAGTTTAAATTTTATGATTTTCTGTTTAACTCTTGGTTTGTGGTCATTTGCGTGGCTGTATCTTACTTTTGAGGCTTCAAAACAGAAAAAGATTTTAGTAGCTATTGATGAAGATGGTCTTCCTTTTGAAGAAAGATGTTTGGTAGCTTAAGAACATTAAAAAGAGAAATAAAAATATAAAGCCATAAATACAAACTAATCAATTGTACTTATGGCTTTATTATTTAAAAACGGTTAGATGTTACAATTTGTCTTTTAAATAAACACCCGTTACAGATTCTTTAACTTTTAGAATATCTTCTGGAGTTCCCGATGCTAACAAATGACCACCATTTTCTCCACCTTCGGGTCCTAAATCAAGTATCCAATCGGCACATTTAATTAGATCCAGATTATGTTCGATGACAATTATCGAATGTCCTTTTTCTATTAGAGCATCAAACGATGCTAAAAGTTTTTTAATGTCGTGAAAGTGAAGACCAGTTGTAGGTTCGTCAAAAACAAATAAGGCTTTTTCTTTTGTTGCACCTTTTACAAGGAAAGAAGCCAACTTAATACGCTGTGCCTCTCCACCAGATAGAGTAGAAGAAGATTGTCCTAATTGAACATATCCTAAACCAACATCTTGCAAAGGTTGCAATTTTTGAGTGATTTTAGACTGTTTGTTTTTCTCGAAAAAAGCAATAGCATCATCAATGGTCATTGTAAGAATATCATTGATGTTTTGATTGTCAAAAGTAACTTCTAAAATCTCTTTTTTAAATCGTTTTCCTCCGCAGGTTTCACAAGGAAGCGAAACATCGGCCATAAAAACCATTTCGACATTTATAGAGCCTTCTCCTTTACAAGTTTCGCAACGTCCACCGTCAACATTAAAAGAAAAATGTTTGGCTTGATAACCTCTTATTTTTGACAATTTTTCTTTGGCATACAAATCACGAATATCATCATACGCTTTGATATAGGTAACCGGATTTGATCTAGAGCTTCTTCCAATCGGATTTTGGTCAACGTATTCAATATGTTTAATGTGAGAAAAAGATCCTGAAATCTCGGTAAATTGCCCTGCTTTTTCAGCAGCACTTTCTAATTTTTTCTGAACGGCAGGAAACAAAATTTTCTTTATTAAAGTACTTTTTCCACTTCCAGATACTCCTGTTACAACGGTTAGAACATCCAAAGGAAAAGTAACATCAATATTTTTTAAGTTGTTTTCGCGCGCACCTATTATATCTATATGATTTTTGAATTTCCTTCTTTTTTTCGGAACAGAAATTTCCAAGTCACCATTTAAATATTTTGCGGTCAAAGAATCTGATTTTAAAATTTCATCATAAGTTCCTTGAGCAACCAATTTTCCTCCAAAAGTTCCTGCCTCAGGACCAATGTCAATAATCATATCGGCAGCTTTCATAATGTCTTCATCATGTTCAACCACAATTACAGTGTTGCCAAGATCACGAAGAGAAAGCAGTACTTTGATTAATCTTTCAGAATCTTTAGGATGCAGACCAATACTTGGTTCGTCGAGGATATACATAGATCCAACCAAGCTGCTTCCAAGAGAAGTGGCAAGGTTAATTCGCTGTGATTCTCCACCAGAGAGAGTAGCAGAATTTCTATTTAGAGTAAGGTAATCTAAACCAACTTCAGATAAAAAAGACAAACGATTATTAATTTCGATCATTAGTCGTTTGGCAATCTGCTGTTCGTACTGATTTAAGTCAATGTTTTTAAAGAATGTAACCAAATGCTTAATTGGTAAGTCAACCAAATCAGAAACTGTTTTTCCGTTGATTTTCACATACGAAGCTTCTTCGCGTAAGCGTTTTCCTTTACAGGCATGACATTTGGTTTTTCCGCGGTAACGTGATAACATTACTCGGTTTTGAATCTTATAATTTTTTTCTTCTAATTCCCTAAAGAAATCATTCAGACCTTGAAAATATTGATTTCCAGTCCAGATTAAATCTTTTTGCTCTTCAGTTAATTGAAAATAAGGTTTGTGAATTGGGAAATCAAATTTATAGGCATGTTTTACCAATTCATCTTTATACCAGCTCATGCTTTCGCCGCGCCAAGGATAAATGGCACTTTCATAAATAGATAATGCAGTGTTTGGAACTACAAGGTCGGCATCAATACCAATTATATTTCCGTAGCCTTCACATACAGGGCAAGCTCCGTATGGATTATTGAAACTGAATAAATGAACATTTGGCTCTAGAAAAGTTATTCCGTCAAGCTCAAAATTATTAGAGTAAGAAAATCTTTTTTCGCCATTTAATTCTTGCAGGAAACAAATTCCTTTTCCTTCAAAAAAAGCAGTCTGAACGGCGTCAGCTAGACGATTGTAGAATTCTTCTTCCTCTTTAACTACAATACGGTCAATTATAAGAAGTATGTCTTTATTGTCGAATTGATGTAAGTCTGAAGCCGAAAATTCATCAAGACGAACCATTTCGTTATCAACCAAAATACGAGCAAAACCTTGCTGTAAAAGTACTTTCAGTTTGTCTTCCAGCTGTCTTCCTTCTTCAAGATGAATAGGAGCAAGCAACAGCCATCTGCTGTCTAGAGGAAGCCCCTTAACATCAGAGATAACATCTGTAACCGTATTTTTTTTAACTTCCTGTCCAGAAATAGGAGAGTACGTGCGTCCAATTCTGGCAAACAAAAGTTTGATGTAATCGTATATTTCGGTAGAAGTTCCAACAGTAGAACGGGCATTGGTTGTATTTACTTTTTGCTCAATTGCAATTGCAGGAGCAATACCTTTAATATATTCTACTTTCGGTTTGTCTAGACGCCCCAAAAACTGACGAGCATAAGACGACAAACTTTCTACATAACGTCTTTGTCCTTCAGCATATAAAGTGTCAAAAGCTAAACTCGATTTTCCTGATCCTGAAAGACCTGTAATAACAACCAGTTTATTTCTCGGAATAACAACATCTACATTTTTTAGATTATGTACCTGTGCTCCTTTAATTATAATATTTGATTTTGGATCTATTTTAGAAAGGTCAATTTGCATAAAAAAGTCAATTTTTACAAAAGTAATCAATTTTGAATTGGATTTAGTTAAGGATTTAGTTCCAAATCTTAACTATTTTATCGTAAAAAATACTTGTTGATGAATCTCTTTTGTCAGAAAAAAATCAATTTTTAAAATGTGAAAAGATGCAGTTTAAAGGTTTTTTTAGAAAATTATCGAGTATTTGTTTATTTATTAGAGGAAAAATTGTAATTTAAATTCAGATTTAATCTAATAATTAAAATTTATCTTGCTAATTGTAAGTTATTTATGTTTGTTTTTTAACATTTTTTGAGAGCTTTTGTTTTACGGATCTTTAGCTCTTTTTAGGTAAAATTTATGTTTATTGTATATTAATAAAAGTTTTACTAACAATAATTAATGATTTTATTTGCTTTTTAAAAGTAAAATTTGTTAAATTTGGTCGCAATATTAACATAATCAAAAAAGATACGCCTATATAGAAAAACTACTTTTTAGAAAATACTCCAAATTTTAAAATAAAACTAAAAAAAGTAGTTATTATGGCTGATCTGCATACTCCAGACGCTCTATTAGTAAAAAATTATGTTGACGGTAGCGAAGCTGCACTGGCAACATTAATAAAAAGGCACGAATCTAAGATATATGGGTTTATATATTCTAAGATAGCTGATAGAGATATTTCAAATGATATTTTTCAAGATACATTTATTAAAGTTATTAAAACTTTAAAAAGCAATTCGTACAACGAAGAAGGTAAGTTTTTGCCTTGGGTAATGCGTATTTCTCATAACTTAATCGTTGATCATTTTCGTAAAACCAAAAAAATGCCAATGTATAGAGAAACAGAAGAATTTTCTATCTTCTCTATTATGTCAGACGATGCGCTTACAATTGAAGGCAAAATGATTGTTGATCAGGTAGAACTTGATTTAAAAAAGCTAATCGAAGAACTTCCTGAAGATCAAAAAGAGGTACTTGTAATGCGTATGTACCAAGATATGAGCTTTAAAGAAATCTCAGAAGTAACAGGCGTAAGCATCAATACAGCACTAGGAAGAATGCGTTATGCACTGATGAATTTGAGAAAAATAATAGATAAACATCAAATTATTTTAACCAACTAATACTATTTTGATAATTAGCCCGTTATACTAGTATAAAACATTCTTGATAGTATGGGGAAAATTTACTCAAAAAAAGCACAAGCTTCTAAAAATCTTAAACCTAAAAAAGAAGTCGTTTCTTTTTTATTGAATTATTCAAAAGCCTTAACTGTTGTTAAGATTGACGATAAAAATTTTGAGATTATAGCTAACTAAACAGCCCACTGCTCCTGTCGGATGTTTATAAAAAACAAACCAAATGGTCGTTTTGGTTTAAGAACTCACTCTTTGTATATTTTAATATACATGTAGTGAGTTTTTTTGTGTGAAAAAGTATAAGGTTTTTACAGCATTTTTCCTTCTATTTGTTAAAATTTAATATTTTGATTAGATTTTATGGGTTTGTTTGGTTTTTAATTCTATTTTAGTTAAAAAACTAGTTTTTTA
Source organism: Flavobacterium nitrogenifigens (assembly GCF_003254565.1). Taxonomy (GTDB): domain Bacteria; phylum Bacteroidota; class Bacteroidia; order Flavobacteriales; family Flavobacteriaceae; genus Flavobacterium; species Flavobacterium nitrogenifigens. The sequence goes on along the minus strand of NZ_QJRI01000178.1, from coordinate 205,262 downwards.
GTCGATATAAATGCGTTTATTGAGTGTTATTCGTATTGAAAGGTTGGTTTTAGCTAAGGATTATAAAAATAATACATTAAGAATTAAATATTTAACCCCAAAACAGATTGTTTATGAAGAAAAACTACCCTGCTTTATTTTGTTAAGTTTGATGTTCATTTGATTTTTTGAGAGACTATTTGGACCAGCAAATGTTACTCATAAAATGGTAATAAAAGATAATTTTTGAACCAGTTTAATTATCTCTTTTACTGTACCTCAAAACAAGCTAAGAAAATCATTTAACCACCAAAACTTAACCGCAAAATGAAAGAGAACATTAAAATGTTGTCATGCTTATTAATGATAAGTATTGGCGCATTTGCTCAGAAAGACAAAATTAAAGAAGCGCAATCTTTATTTGATAAAGGAAATAGCCAAGAAGCTTTGGCAATTTTAACCAAAACAGAATACCTTATTCTTAACGCATCTGACGAAGACAAATCTGATTATTACTATTTAAAAGGTAATGTCCTAAAAGATTTGGCTGTAAAAAATGTAGATGCAGCTAATAATTTTACATTAGCATCGCAATCATATCAAGACGTATTCTTGTACGAGAATGAATCGGGCAAATTTAAATGGACAATTAAAGCTAATATGGCTTTAAAAGATATGAAAGCCAGTCTTGTAAATGGAGCAATGGCTGATTTTAACGCCGGAAAATTTAAAGAAAGTGCCGAGAAAAGCTATAAGGTGTATTTATTCGATAAGAAAGATACTATCAACTTATATAACGCGGCATCTTCGTCTATAAATGCAAAAGATTTCAACGCAGCAGTTACCTATTACGAACTTTTGAAAAAGATTAATTTCTCAGGAAAAGGAGTTTTGTATTATGCTACAAACAAGAAAACAAAAGAAGAGGACGCTTTCGTTTCGCCAAAAGCTAGAGAATCAGCAATTCAGCAGGGATTCTATGAAAAACCAAGAACAGAATCTGTGCCTTCTAAAAAATTAGAAGTAAACAATAATCTTGCTTATGCATACCTTGAAAGAAAAGATTATTCTAAAGCTGAAACGGTATATAATTACGTTTTAGAATTGAATCCGAATTATGTGGATGCCTATATTAATTTGGCTTACTTAAAGCTGCAAATGAAGAAAGACTTGGCTGATGAAATATCTTCATTGGGGACTACGCCAGCTGAGATGCAGAAGTACGATAAGCTTAATGCTAGAAAAGATGATATTACAAGAAGTGCAATTCCGTATCTGAAAAAAGTACTTACACTAGAACCAAAAAATCCAGATGCAACAAAAACATTGCTAGGTGTTTATAGATCGCTTGACATGACAGCTGAATATAATGCTCTAAAAGCGGGAATGTAAATAAATTGGGTAATGAGAAAATTTGATAATTAGAAAATTTCTACAGATTCCGAACACATTGTCTAATTTTCTAATTGGCACATTATAGCACAAAGATCTTTAATCTTTGTGCTTTATTTTTTTGAAACTGTTTTTTCTAGTTCTTCAATTAGAGATTTCTTTCCGACAGTCTTAGTAATAATGTCTTTTTCTAGATTCCATCCACGAGCTGGAGAATATTCTCGGCCGTACCAAATAATCTGCAAATGCAAGTCATTCCATAATTCTCTCGGGAATAATCTTTTAGCATCTTTCTCGGTTTGCGCTACATTTTTTCCATTAGATAAATTCCATCGGTACATTAATCTGTGAATGTGGGTATCCACAGGAAAAGCAGGAACGCCAAAAGCCTGTGACATTACCACGCTTGCCGTTTTATGTCCAACCGCTGGTAAAGCCTCAAGCGCTTCAAAACTCTGTGGAACTTCGCCATTATGCTTTTCAATCAAAATTTCAGATAACCCATGAATTCCTTTTGATTTCATTGGAGATAAACCGCACGGACGAATAATTTCTTTGATTTCCTCAATAGACATTTTAACCATATCATACGGATTATCAGCTTTTGCAAAAAGCAGCGGTGTAATCTGGTTCACACGAACATCGGTGCATTGAGCGGATAACAAAACTGCAATCAAAAGCGTGTAAGGATCTTTATGGTCAAGCGGAACAGGTATAGTAGGGTAGAGTTCTTTTAAGGTGTCGATAACAAATTGTACGCGAGCTTCTTTATTCATTTCCGTGTTTTTAATACTGTAAAAATAGTATAATTTTAATGATGTGCCTAATCCAGCTTTCCGTTTCAACTCCTCATTATGCTAGCAACATTTTTAAGTATTTAAAAGAGCTTCCGTTGGTCGCTTTTTAAATACAAAAAATGTAAGCTATCATAATTCCGGGGTTTTCACTGCAATCTGGGGCATGAAAAAAGTTATGAATTATAAGTTATGAGTTATCTTTGTTAATCTAAAGTCTAAAATAAACAATCTAAAATAACAAAGATATGACAACATTAAAAGCCGGAGATAAAGCACCAAATTTTTCAGGAACAGATCAAGACGGAAAAACACATAAATTAGCAGATTACGCAGGAAAGAAACTGGTTGTTTTCTTTTATCCAAAAGCAAGTACTCCAGGATGCACAGCTGAGGCCTGTGATTTGAGAGATAATTTTCATCGTTTTCAAGCTAATAATTACGAGCTTTTAGGAGTAAGTGCTGATAGTGCAAAAGCGCAAATCAAGTTTAAGGATAAATATGAATTGCCTTTTCCGTTAATCGCAGACGAAGACAAATCGGTTATTAATGCATTTGGAGTTTGGGGGCCAAAGAAATTTATGGGAAGAGAATATGATGGAATTCATAGAACTACTTTCGTAATCAACGAAAAAGGAATTATAGAAGAAGTAATTGAAAAAGTGAAAACAAAAGAACACGCTTCGCAAATTTTGAAATAAGTTTTTTTTTTTTTTTGTTTCAGGTCTTCTTTGTTTCAGGTTTCAAGTTATCTGTTGTGACTTATATTTAAACGCAAAGAACGCTAAGATATACGCAAAGTTCGCAAAGCTTTATATAGATTAAGCTTTGCGAACTTTGCATTTTTAGCATAAACGGAGACAAGAAAACTTAGCGTGCTTTGCGTTAAAAAAAATACCCGCTCCAACAGTAACTTGAAACCTGAAACAAAGAAGACCTGAAACAAAAAAAAGTCCCTTTTTTAGGGACTTTTTTATTATTTATTTTGTTCTAATTCTTTCTGCGGATGATATCCAAAAAGATGATGTTCTTTTATGATTTCTGGAATACCAGGAGGAAGCATTGGTTCCCAGCCCGTTTTGCCTTGATTAATCATTTTTAGAATTTCTCTAGAGAAAACATCTAAGATATTTGGATCATAATCTTCAATATCAACCACTTTTCCGTTGAATTTAAAGAACTTGTACAATTCTTTCATTCTAGGATGAACTTTTAAGTTGTTCGAATTCATCAATGAGCCATCTTCGTCTAACATTGGATATAAGAATACTTTCATATCGCGATAGAATAATTTTCCGAAAGCTTCCAGAATTCCACCGCTTAAATGGCGGTAGTACTTCTCGTCAAAAATATCAACAAGGTTATTTACACCCATTGCCAATCCCATACGAGCTTTGGTGTAGTTTGCGAAGTATTCTACAACTTTATAGTATTCTTGGAAATTCGAAATCATAACCGTTTGACCAAGAGAACAAAGCAATTCGGCTCTATCCATAAAGTCTCTCTCGTCAATTTCACCATCTGAACGTAAATTCGAAAGTGTAATTTCAAAAATTACAAGAGTATTATTTTTTTCAACCTTATTTTCTTTGAGAAACATTTCCAAAGATTTCTCATACATATCCATGTTTACTTTAGTAACAGGACGGAAACTTCCTCTTAAAGCCAAAAGGTTCTTTTTGTATAATATAGCAGCTGGAAGAATATTTTTTCCTTCAGGGTTAAACATTACGGCATCTGTCATTCCGTTTTTAACCAATTGCAAACTCATCAAACGATTGTCTACATCAGCAAAACGAGGTCCAGAAAAGTTAATGGTATCGATCTCTAATTGATCTTTGTCTAAGTGATCGTATAAGTAGCGAAGTAATCGTTTCGGATCATTGTATTTGTAAAAAGCACCGTAAATTAAATTAACTCCTAAAATACCAAGTGTTTCTTGTTGTAATCTTGCGTCAGTCTCTTTAAAACGAATATGAAGGATAATTTCGTTGTAAGCTTCATCTGGCTCAATTTGGTAACGAATTCCGACCCATCCGTGACCTTTAAACTGTTTGGCAAAATCTATTGTCGCAACAGTGTTAGCGTAACTAAAGAAAAGTTTTGTTGGGTGTTTTTCTCTGCTTAAACGCTCTTCAATAATCTGGCTTTCATGGGTAAGCATTTTTTTTAAACGCTCTTCGGTAACATATCTTCCATCAGTTTCAGCACCATAAACGGCGTCGCTAAAATCTTTATCATAGGCAGACATCGCTTTTGCAATAGTTCCTGAAGAACCTCCGGATCTGAAAAAATGCCTAACTGTCTCTTGTCCAGCGCCAATCTCAGCAAATGTTCCGTAAATATTCTCGTTTAAATTAATGCGTAATGCTTTGTCTTTTATAGAAGGAATCTGTTCGATGACCTTGTCACCTTTGAGTTTTATTTCTGTACCCATTTTGTTTTAAATAGATTTGTTACAAAGTTAGTAAATTAGGAGTCTAATGAAAGAGAAATAATCCTATTTTTGTAAAAAAATTAAGTTCAATTGAAGGTTTATTTTTTAGGTACAGGTACTTCTCAAGGTATTCCAATTATCGGAATCGATCATCCAGTTTGCAAAAGCACTGATGCTAAGGATAAAAGGCTTCGTGTATCCATTTGGATAACATGGGACGATCATTCTTATGTTATTGATTGTGGTCCCGATTTCCGACAACAAATGCTTTCCTGCGGATGCCGAAAACTCGATGCGATTCTTTTTACTCACGAACATTCAGATCATACGGCAGGTTTAGACGATATTCGTCCGTTTAATTTCAGACAAGGAGAAATTCCAATTTATGGACACAAACGCGTTTTGGATAATCTTAGACGCCGTTTTGATTATGTTTTTGAAACTGTAAATAAATATCCAGGAGCTCCAAGCGTAAAAACAATCGAAGTGCAAAATAATGCGCCTTTTGCTGTTGGAGATAAAATGGCAATTCCGATAAACGCTATGCACGGTGATTTACAGGTTTTTGGATACAGAATAGAGGATTTTGCCTATTTGACAGACGTAAAAACCATTGAACAAGCTGAAGTTGAAAAACTGAAAGGAATAAAAGTTTTGGTGGTAAATGCTTTGCGAGTTGAACCTCACGATACTCATTTTAATCTTCAAGAAGCGCTTGATTTTATTGATTTGGTTAAACCTGAAAGAGCGTATTTAACCCATATTAGCCATGTTTTAGGCTTTCATGAAGAAGTGCAGAAACAACTTCCTGAGAATGTTTTCTTAGCTTATGATAATTTAGAAATTACAATTTAATTATACCACACAATGAAAAAATCCTTAATGCTTTATCTTTTTATTCTTGCCATTTTAATGAATGTTTTTACCTATTCGTTTTACAGCGGAGAAGTGAAATTTGCAGAAAATAGATATGATAAAACAACTAAGAAATTAAGAGACAGCATTAGTCTTATGAAAAATAAGTTGGCAGAAGCAGATTATTTTTCTTTAGAGCATAACGAAAATGCACAAAATTACTTTGATAACAGTGCTTCTGGCGGGAAAGTGATTTTGTATGAAAAACTGATTCCAGTTGTAACTGAAAAACTATTAGACTCTAATTCAAATCCAAAAGGGAACCCTTATACTGGTCAAGATATGATTGATGGAAAGAAATTTATCATCAATAAAGTAAAAATCTTAAACCACCGTTGGATCATTGCAGATTATAGCAATGGGGAATTATGGGGAGAAGTCTTGTTAAAATACTTTGTAGATAACGATGATAATATTACCTTTGAAGTAAATCAAACTTGGTTATATCAAAAATAGGATTTTATAATCCTATTTTTTTTGACCTTTAAATAAATTTAGGATTATGAAAAAGATGTTTTTGTTTTTGATTATGGCAAGTGCAATTTCTTGCGGGAAAAAAGTTTCTCAAGAAAGTACAAGTACAGCTCCAAAGGAACCTAAAAAGGAAGCTGTAGTTGGAGGAGATTCAGATTCTCATGGCTGTAAAGGTTCAGCAGGATATACTTGGTCAGTTTTGAAAAAAGAATGTATCCGAGTTTTTGAAAATAGCACAAGGCTAAATCATGCTGAAGATGGAAAAACGTATTCTACTGTTTCCTATGTAATTTTTGATGGAAATAAAGCAGAACTTTTTTTAGATATTCAAAAGGAATCCATTATACTTGAAAGAAAATCAGAAGGTGATTCTTGGGTTAACGGCGATTGGCAGTTAATTCCTTGGAAGGGATATGTTTTGAAAAAAGCAGGAAAGATTCTTTATACGGGAGAATAAAGTTTACAGTCGCAGTCACAGTTTTCAGTTTTGAATAGCAAAAAAACTTTGACAAAGTTCTAACTGAAAACTGCGACTGCGACTGAATACTAAATAATCTCTTTAATAAACTCAGAATCTACAACCTGAGCAAATTCTTCATTTAAGCTTGCTAAAGCTGTCTGATGTATTAATTCGGCAGAGAATTCTTCTCCGTTTAGACCTTTTTTATTAAAAGTAGCTGTTGCATCAGAAACCAGATAAACGTTGTAACCAAAATTTCCAGCCATTCTGGTTGTTGTAGAAACGCAGTGATCTGTAGTTAAACCAACAATTATCAGATTAGTGATTTTGGCAGTATCAAGAAGCTCTTTTAAATTGGTTCCAATAAAAGCGCTATTGACATTCTTTTTGATGATGGTTTCTCCTTCAAGAGGTTTTACCACATCTTGAAATTCATTCCCAGGATTTGTTTCGTTTAAAATCGAATTTGGATTTGAAGAACAATGCTGAACATGAAAAATAGGGAGTTTTTTGCTTCGCCAGATTTCCAGAAGCTCACCAGCTTTTTCTTCTGCTGTAACATTATTACGGTCTCCTCCCCAATAGGCAACATCATGAAAACCTTTTTGGATATCAATTAAAATTAATGCAGGATTATTAAGTTTTGTTGTGTTCATTTATAAAGTATTATAATGATAAAAGAGCTAAATTAATTTATTTATCTAAACTGATTGTTAAGTCTTTTAGTTCTATTTGGAATTTAACGGTAGCTTTTAAAGCTGTAAAGACTTTAATAACGGTTTCTAGTGTTACATTTCCAGCATTTTTTTCAAGTTTAGATATTTGCGCTTTTTGAACACCAATGAGTTTTCCCAATTCTTCTTGGGTTAAATTACGTTCTTTACGAGTTTGTTTTATGGCGTTTCCAATTAAATCCATTTGTAAATCATGTTCAAATTTATCTCTTTTCGGAGTTCCAACTTTACCAATGATTTCATCGGTTACTTGATTTAAAGTATACGTTTTCATATTTTTAAAATTGAATTTAATCTTTATTTTTAAAATATTCTATTTTTAGTTTCTCTGCTTTTGATATTTCTTTCTCAGGAACTTTACCTTGTTTTTTTATAAAACCATGTGTAGAAATTACAAGAGTGTCTTGAATATTGCTTTTGTCCCAAAATGCTAATAACCGATAATGATTTCCTTGGTATAAAGTTCGAAATTCCCAAATTTCATTATTTAGCTTTTTGAAGAGTTCAGGATCATTTTTTGTTTGTGCTTTTCGAATATTATAGATTATTTTTTCTGAATGTTTTGGTTTTAATTCTTTTAAAAAGTCAAATACTTCTTGAAGAAAGATTACATCAAAGTTTTTTTTTTCATTCTCTCTATAGTACAAAAATACCCAAAAGTTTCTTTTTAAGGAAACTTTTGGGTATTTAATTATTGTTAATCTTTTATAAGACTAAAGTAAGTAATATAATTTAGAAATATTTTAAAAATAAGTTTTTTCTTTCTTTTTTTAAAGCTTTTAAGAAGCCAGCCAATTCCTAAAATCAAAGAAATTCTGAGGAGCAACTCCATGTCCAACAGGATATTCCTTGTAAGTAAGCGGAATGTTTAATTTTTCTAAAGCAGCAGGTGTTTTTCTTGCCCATTCAATTGGAATAACTTGATCTACAGTTCCATGTGAAGCGAAAAATTTTAAGTTTTTGAAATCATTGTTTGTAAAACCTTCTTTGATGATTTCTTCATTAAAATAACCGCTCATTGCCACAACTCTCTGAATTTTTTCAGGATAAGAAAGTGCCGTTGCATAACTTAAAATAGATCCTTGGCTAAATCCAATTAAAGTGACGTTGTTAGCATCAATTGGGTAATTTGCTACTAGTTCATCAATGAAAGTTGCAATTACATCTCTAGAAGTTCTAGCTTGTTCGTTGTCTGAAAATTTATTCTGATCAGCATCAAAGTTGATGGCATACCAAGCGTAAGCGCCATATTGCAAATCGTAAGGAGCTCTCGCAGAAATGATGTAATAGTTATCAGGAAGTTCAGAAGCAAAAGAGAATAAATCTGCTTCGTTGCTGCCATATCCGTGCAATAGAAGCAATAACGGATTTTTGTCTAAAATTACCTTTGGTTCTCTTATTTTATATTCTAAAGATAGATTCATTTTTTAATTATGAATTGTAAGTTGTGAATTGTAAATTTTTAGTCTCAGTCTCAGTCGTGGTTTTCAGTTCTTAACTTTGACAAAGTTTTTGACGTTTTTAGTTTGGAATTTGGTACTTAAAAATTGGGATTTTAAAAATTTATCCAATTTTACGGAACCATTTTTGAAATAAATTTCCAACCAAAGGAATTGGCCTCATTTGCCCTTGAATAGCATTAAAAATTCCGAAAGTCCATAGAATTGAAATACAAATCCACATTGGGAAAGTGATTAAAAAACTATCAAAATTACTGATGATTGCTCCTAAAGAAATAAAAGTTAAGGATAGTCCTAAAGATTGACGGATATGAAAAGAAGCAAAACTGTTTTTGTTTTCAGAATTCATGCTCATGGCGATTAAAACACCAATGATAAGAATATAACTAGTAATAGCAATTGGTTTTCCTTCTTCGACTGAATTATTCATTTTATTATTTTGTAACTAATTGATTTTGATTTAAAATTCCGTAAACAGAACCTTTAAGCTCGGTTCCTAAAAAAGCAGAATTTTTTGATTTTGAAAGAATGTTTTCTTTTGTAAAAGTTGATTTTCCTTCTGTTGTAAACAAAGTTAGGTTTGCTTTTGCGCCTTCTTCAATAATATTGTTTTCTAAACCAAAAACAGTTCTGGCAGCCGTTAATTTAGAAACAACTGTTTCAGCTGGTAAAACCGTTAATAAAGCTCCGAAAGCACTTTCTAGGCCAATTGTTCCGTTTTTAGCTGTATCAAATTCCATTTTTTTGAATTCAATATCAATAGGATTATGGTCTGAAGTAATCATGTCGATTGTGCCGTCAGCAATTCCGTTAAGCAAAGCTTGTCTGTCAACTTCTGTTCTTAATGGTGGTGTAACTTTAAAGCGAGTGTCAAATCCGTCTAGTTTTTCATCCGTTAAAACCAAATGATGAACCGAAACACTTACAGTAACTTTTAAACCTTTTGCTTTAGCTTCTCTGATTAATTCAACCGATTTTGCAGTAGAAATTGTTGGAATATGAAGTTTTCCGCCAGTATATTCTAATAAAAATAAGTTTCTAGAAATTTGCAGTTCTTCTGCTAGATTCGGAATTCCTTTCAATCCTAATCTTGTAGAAACAACACCTTCATTAGCGACACCATTTCCTTTAATATTTGGATCTTGAGAGTAGGCAATTACCAATCCATCGAAATCTTGTACATATTGCAAAGCAATTTTCAGGATGTTAGCGTTGTCGATGCTTTTGTTGTAATCTCCAAAAGCAATTGCTCCAGAATTTTTCATGTCAAAAAGCTCTGCCATGTCTTTTCCTTCACTAGCTTTAGTTAAAGCACCGATTGGGAAAATTTCTGTAGCAGAACCATTTGCTTTGTTTTTTACAAAATTTACCTGAGATTGATTGTCAATAATTGGCAACGAATTCGGCTGTAAGGCAATTGCTGTGAATCCGCTTTTTGCTGCCACATTCAATCCGTTTGCGATAGTTTCTCTGTCTTCGTAGCCTGGCTCTCCAAGGGAAACACTGCTGTCAAACCAGCCTTGAGAAACATGAAGATTTTCAAAACGTACTACTTCTGCGTCATCGTTTGGAAGAGAAACTCCTATTTTTTCTATTACACCATCTGCAATTAAAAGATCAACGGTCTGATTGTGAAACGGACTTTTTGAGTCGATAATTTTGGCGCTTTTGATGATTAGTTTCATATTTTGAATATTTATTTTATTAAAACATTAAATGTTTTTATTTACTACCATTAAGAAATTAAGTTCATAAAGCGAGGAACTTAATTTTCTGGGCATTTAGAATAAGATCATAAAGTAAAAAAACTTAATAATCTTAATGTCTTAATGGTAAAAAAATCATTTCACAAATTTTATAATTGCCATTTCCAATGCTAAAAATAACAGTGCAAAGATAACAAACCATTTCCAAATTTGGCTGTCTGTTCTTTCTGTTTGTAACGTATTGAAAATGGTCGAAATGGTATCGGCAGTTTTGAAATCTGAAACTACATTGGTATTTACCTGACTCAAATCGCTTTCGGTTCTTTTGTAATTAAAACTGATATTTTCAACCCATTCTTTTTTGTCAAAAATGCTGTAATTTCCAGCTGTTTCAGGGAAATCATTAAACGTTAATTTGACTTTATTGTTTAATATCTGCTGGATAGGAATAAACGAATCGTCTGTTCCTTTCACTTCCAAAATAGCATCTTTAGTCAATAAAACATCAACAAAATAAGGCTGATTGTTTCCTATTGTCAAAGCATTTACACCAGTTTTCTGGTTGTTTTGAGCAATTTTATAAAATAATGGAACAATTAAAGGCGATTGCTGAAAATTAGAGTTTGCACTATTTATTGGCGCTGTAAAGACCGTTATTCCAGAAACCTGATTCTGAACAGCAGTTACAAATGCAGTCTGATCTTCAAACGAAAGAACGGCTGGATACGAACTCGAAACAGCAAACGAACTGTTTACTTTTGGATATTGGAAATTAGTGATTTTGTTTTCGAAAACGCCTGAAAATAAAGGATGATCAAAATTAATTTTAGTGATTAGTTTCGCGTTGGTTTCTAAATTTCCGAATTGGATTTTTCCGAAATTCCCTAATAATGCATTTAAACTCGAAAGAGATGCTTTTTCAGATGGAATCACAACCAAATTTCCGCCCTTAGAAACAAAAGCTTTTAAAGTGGTTTGCAATGCTTGCGGAATATCAACCAATTCATTTAAAATAATAGTATTTTGTTTTTCTAAACTATTATAATCTAAAGAACCGATTGGATAATTGTTGTAGTTGAATTCTGCCGAAGTATAAATTCTTGATAAGAAATTGCTTTTTTCAGGCTCGCCAATACTAATAACGTTTGTTTTTTTATTTTTTGAAATGCTGAAAAACAATTTGTTGTCATAAGTTAAACCGTTGTCTTCAATTGTTACATATCCATGAAATGCTTCTTTTGGAATAGTGAAATTGATTGTCTTTTTCTTGGCGTCAAAATTGACAATAGTTTTGGCGATCAGTTTGTTTTGATTGTAAAGAGCTGTAGAAACAGGCTTGAAATCTTCGCCATAAGCTGATAAATTGATGCCAATTTCGTAGAAGTTTTCTAAAGTCTGATTGATGTAAACGCTGTCAATTGAAACATTATTTTTCTGTTCCGCTTCAGGAACTATAAAGTATGGTTTTTCGTCAAAATCTATAGTTGCAATAGCTGCCTCTTTCAAACCAACAGCATCGGTGATAATGACAATGTCTTTTTTATGAGCTGATTTGTGTGCTTTTATTTTGGCTGTAATTGCCGAAAGATCAAAAGGAGAAGCGCTGTATTTTAAGTTTTGTAAAGCACTTTTAGATGATTTAATATCGGTATTCCAATAGTTTTCGGTGTTGGTTAAAAGCGAAAACTGTGTGTTTTCTGGAGTGTTTTCAAGCAATTCCTGAACAGCTCTTTTCAGTAATTCTCCTTTTTTGCCTTTTGCCTGCATACTGAAAGAATTGTCCAATACAATATACATCTCATTTGATGCGTTCTTACTGTCGGCGGCTTCAAAAAAAGGTTGTGCAAAAGCGATAATGGCACAGGCAAGCAATAATAAACGTGTCGCTAATAAAAGACGTTTTTTAATTTTAGAACTCTTACGAGTCTGAATTGCAAGTTCTTTTAAGAATCGAACGTTGGTGAAATAGGAAGTTTTAAATCGTCTTAATTGAAATAAGTGAACCAAAATTGGAACGATCAATAAAAACAGAAAGTATAGAATTTCGGGATGTTTAAAATGCATTCTGGCTTCGATTTACTTCACTACGTTTTGTTTTTCGCGAAGATGCAGGTCAAAAATACAAATTAAAATTATTAAACCATATAAGTAGGAGAATTATGAATTGTAAATTATAAATTGAAAATGTATTAATGGACAATCGGGTAGTGGAAAAATATCAAAAAATGTAACTTTTGTAATTTCTTTGTAACTTAGAAGCTCCTTCAAACAGATATTATTACTTATTTTAGCTAATTCAAAAAACAAAAATAAACTATGAAAAAAATATACCTAGTATTATTTTCTGCTTTATCAATAACCGCGGTTAAAGCTCAAAACAAATTCAATTTACTGGTAGGAACTTATACCAATACTTGCCAAAGCAACGGTATTTATGTATATGAATTTGATGCTTCTACAGGCGATTATAAGTTAAAAAAATCATCAGAGAGTGTTGTCAGTCCAAGTTATTTATCGGTTTCTGCAGATAATAAATTTATTTATGCTGTAAATGAAAACGGGACACAAAGTACAGTAAGTTCTTTTTCTTATGATTCGCAAACGGGCAAGATCAGCCTTATAAATAAAAATGATGCTTTAGGAGCAGATCCTTGCCATTTAATAAATGATGATAAAAATGTAATTGCTGCCAATTATTCTGGCGGAAGTATTGCTGTTTTTAAGAAAAATCCAGATGGAAGCATTACAGAAGCGCAGCAGCTTATTCAGCATGAAGGAAAAGGGCCAAATGCAGCGCGTCAGGAGAAAGCGCATGTGCACATGGTTATGTTTTCTCCAGACAAAAAGTTTGTTTTGTCAAATGATTTAGGTTTGGATAAAGTGTTTATTTACAAATACAATCCAACTGCAAAAAATGAAATTCTTACCTTAAAAGGAAGTGTTGATGTAAAACCAGGAAGTGGACCAAGACACTTGACTTTCAGCAAAGACGGAAAATTTGTCTATTTGGTTCAGGAATTGGATGGAACTTTAACAACACTAAGTTGGGATAAAACGGGAAGTTTAAAAGTAGTTGCTGAAACAAGCATTCTTCCAAAAGATTTTAAGGGAGGAACAGGAGCAGCAGCAATTAAACTTTCGCCAGACGGGAACTTTTTGTATGTTACAGATCGTGTAGATGCTAATGCTATTTCTGTATATAAAATTTCTAAAACAGGAAGTTTGGAATTGGTAGAACAGCAAAGCACTTTAGGAAAAGGCCCGAGAGATTTTGCAATTGACCCAACAGGAAATTACCTTTTAGTAGGGCATCAATATACTAATGATATAGTTATTTTTAAAAGAGATATCGCAACAGGAAAAATTGTAGATACGGGTAGAAGAATACAAATGTGTTCGCCAGTAGGGCTTTTGTTTACGAAAATTTAGTAAAAAAGGTTCTAAGTTGCTAAGATACTAAGCTTCTAAGCTAAAAAAAGGGTAAAGATTCTTTGAATCTTTACCCTTTTTTAGTGTTATATAAACTTAGAATCTTAGCAACTTAGTAGCTTAGCATCTAAAAAAAGAATTATTTTTTCTTCTTCTTCTCGTTTCTTGTCTTCAACATATTTCTGTTAACAGAACCGTGAGTTTTCTTTTTGGTTTTTGAAGGACCTCCAAGATTGACTTTTTGATTCTTTTTAGATTTTTCATGAAAAGCACCGTCACCTTCTAGTTTTACTTTTTTCATTAAAAACTTTCTTGGCAATTTGTCTTTTTCGGCTTCAATAAGTTTTTCTGAAATTTCAACTTCTTCAGGGAAATCGGCTACATCAAGCTCTTGATCCATTAAAAGTTCTGTTGCAATTTTGAATTCTTCCTCTCTCGGAGTAACAAAGCTAATTGCCGTTCCTGTTGCATCTGCACGACCTGTACGCCCAATTCTGTGCATGTATAATTCAGGTTCTTCTGGAAGTTCAAAGTTAATTACGTGAGTAATGTTAGAAATGTCCAAACCTCTTGCCATAACATCGGTTGTAATTAAACCGCGAAGATTTCCTTCTTGAAATTCAGCCATTGTACTCAAACGGTAATTTTGAGATTTATTGGAGTGAATAACACCAAATTGTCCGTCAAAAAGCTCATCGATACGATTGAAAAGCATATCTGAAATCTTTTTGTTGTTTACGAAAACCAAAATGCGGCTCATGCTTTCATCGGTTTCCAATAAATGTTTCAGTAAATTTACTTTTGTATTGAAATTCGGAACATTATAGGTAATTTGAGTAATTTTTTCAAGAGGAGTTCCTGATGGTGCCAAAGTAACTTCTTCAGGAAAATCAAAATAATCATTTAAAAGATCATCAACTTCGTCTGTCATCGTTGCTGAGAATAGAATGTTCTGACGCTTGGTTTTCATCATCGCAAAAAGTGAAGTCAACTGTGGTCTGAAACCTAAATTCAGCATTTCGTCAAACTCGTCGATAACCAGTTTTTGTGTTTCGTCAAAACGAACTACAGCATCTAGCGCCAAATCCATTGTACGTCCAGGCGTTCCAACTAAAATGTCAACACCTTCATAAACGGCTTTTTTCTGCGTATTAATGTTTACACCTCCGTAGATACCTAAAGTTTTAACCGACATGTATGTAGTCAGTTTTTCTACTTCTTCAACCACCTGAACTACTAATTCGCGGGTTGGCACAAGGATTACGATTTTTGGTGTATTAGTATGCGTAAATTTATACAGTTTTAAAAGAGGCAGTAAATAAGCAAATGTTTTACCGGTTCCAGTTTGTGCAATTCCCATCATATCACGTCCAGACATGATTACAGAAAAAGATTTTTCTTGAATAGGAGTAGGCGTAACAAATCCTAATTCGTCAACTGCTTTTTGTAATGATTTTGGAAGATTAAATTTTTCGAAAGTGCTCATTTGCTTTAAATTTTGTGCAAATGTACGTTAAATTCATGGTTTGTTTATCAAATTCTTAAAATCATCTGATAATTTATTAATCTAACTATTTAATTTTCAGCATTAAAAGCCTTCAAAAACTCCCAATCCAAACAAAGCAAAATCATATTTTACAGGATCTTTTGCATCCATTTCTCTTAATTTGGTATCTAATTCTAATAAAGCTTTTGCATCATTTTGCTTTCGCGAAAGAATTCCAAGTTTGCGCGCTACATTTCCAGAATGGACGTCTAACGGACAAGATAAAACAGAAGGTGAAATGCTTTTCCAGATTCCTAAATCGACTCCTTTTGCATCTTGGCGCACCATCCAGCGCAGGTACATGTTGATTCTCTTGGCCGCCGAATTGTTTAGCGGATCTGAAATGTGTTTCTGAGTTCGAGCTAAATGATCTGTTTCGAAGAATATCTTTTTGAACTCGCTGATGCTTTTCTGCAAACTGTCTTTTTCTTGATTTTTAGCAAAAACAGATTCTAGTCCGTTGTGGTTTTGGTAGATATGTTTTAAGCCTTTTATGAAACCTGCAAAATCATGTCCGTTAAAAGTTCTGTGAACAAAAGTTTCCAATCTTGCCAAATCTTCATCAGAATGCGACATAACGAAATCGTAAGGTGTGTTCCCCATTAATTCCATCATTTTATGAGAATTCTTAATAATCATTTTACGGTTTCCCCAAGCAATAGAAGCGCTAAGAAAACCAGAGATTTCAATATCTTCTTTTTGAGTAAAGAGATGCGGAATTTGAACAGGATCACTTTCTATAAAATCCTGATTATTATATTGGATGACTTTTTCGTCTAGAAATTCTTTAAGTTCTGTACTATTCATTTTTAGTAAGGTCTTTGGCGTAAAATCCGTCTTTTAAATTATTGGTGCGCATTTGCGGAATAATATGAAAATATTTTTCAAAATAATCCAGTTGCTGTTTGTCAACGCAAGGAAGATCACCATTCCCATTTGCCCAGAAAAAATCATTTTTTACGGGAGAATTATATTTTAGATTTCCTAACTGAATAGATTCAAAGGTGGTGCTGCTTTTTGAGTTTTGATATGGAAAAACACTATTCTTTATAGAAAAATTACTGATTTTCAGCATAAATTTATGACTGGAAAAACCATTCAGATTTACAGAGAAAAACAGTACGATGAAGGTTGGAACCAGGGATGCGATGAGAAAATATTGGATTGCATTTTTGCGATAAAAAACACATGTAAAACAAAAGAGGGAAAAGAATAATATAAAGTTCATAAAGAATCGATACTGAGGCGAAGTCAACCCTAATAGAAGTAATTGTAAGACCATTACAAAATAAAGAATCCAAAGCGCTTTCTTGTTTTGGTATTTATAAATAAAAAATGGTACAATCAGTATTAAAAAAACACTTATTTTATTGAATAAACCATGCAATTTTGGCATAGTAAGCCAATGTAAAAATAATTCGGCAAGAGTCATTTTGTTGTATTGTGCTGCACTTACAAAAAAGCCATAATATTTAACCTGATCGTAATAAAAATCTTCTACTATATTTGGGATTGCATAATCTGTTGTAAAAGAATTAATCTTTGAAGGAAAAATAGGCGACCCGCAGATAATCATATTTTTTGTTATAAAAAGAGCGGCAATCAAGATGGTGAGTATTGCTGGTTTTAGAAGTTTTTTTGAAAGTGAGCTAAAATGATAACCCAAAAGAATAATTGGGATTACTGCAAAAGTTAAAGTCGTATTTTTTATATAAAGCAGAAACAGTACCAGTATTGCAATAAGATTGAAAATTTCAGAAGTGATGTTTTTAAAATTTTCTAAGAAATAGAAGAACAGAATAAATGAAAAAACATAAACAGGAATATCTGGAGAAGGCGCGCTTATGAATTGAAAAAAGAAAATATTGAATAAAGGGAGCAATCCGACTAGTAAATAGTTTTTATTGCCATTTTTGCTGTATTCGTTGAGTTTTTGAATAGAAAATACATTTCCTAATAATAAGCAAAAGCCACTTAAATCATTAAAATTTTTGTATAAGAAAGAAAAGCTAAAAACACTTTGAGTAATATGCCAACCGCTTGTCTGGCCATAGAATAAATGGAGATTTGCAAGTCCTTTTACAAAGCCATATTCGTTGAGCCATTTTATAGTTTGAATATAATAGGACTCATTATCAATTACAAAAGGAATTGAAGCACATTGTAAAATAATTAGAACCGAAATAATAGTTAAAATGATTTGTAAGCTTCTTTGCAGCTGCTGTAATTCTAAAAAAAACGACTTGTAAAGATTAATAATCTGATTGCGAAATTTTAGCAATAAAAAAACATTCAGAAGTATTAAAACGATGTGAAATTCAATATTAATTCTTCCAAAAATAGCCCAAAGGCTTGCAAGAATAGTTGCTGAAAATAACCCTAAGATAGAAGTAATTACAAAATTTTTAGTATTGAGGTTTAGTACTTTGTCTAAACCAATACCTAAATTTATGGTTGTAAATAAAATATAAATCCAGCTTATCGCAATGAGAATCATTAATTAAGAATTTGTCCATCGGACATTACTAATTTTCTATCAGCCATATTGGCCAATTCTTCGTTGTGGGTTACAATTACAAAAGTCTGCCCGAATTCATCTCGAAGCTGAAAAAATAATTGATGCAAGTTTTCGGCAGAATGAGTGTCTAGATTTCCTGAAGGTTCATCTGCAAAAATGACATCTGGTTTATTGATTAAAGCTCTGGCAACTGCAACGCGCTGCTGTTCTCCGCCCGAAAGTTCGCTCGGCTTATGGTTGATTCTATGTGAAAGTCCGAGATAAGAAAGGAGTTTTTTTGCTTCTTCTTCGGTTTCAGCTGTTTTTTTGCCTGCAATATGAGCTGGAATACAAACATTTTCTAAGGCTGTAAACTCAGGTAAAAGCTGATGAAATTGAAAAATGAATCCGAGATTTAAGTTTCTAAAGTCGGATAAAACTTTGTCTTGCTTGCTTTTCTTTTTGAAATATCGGTTGTAGTAAAAAAGTAACAAAAGAGTAGGCGTGAGTATTATTGTCCAAGTACCATAACCTAAAATATCGTTTTCTATTTTACTTCTAAAAAACAATACAAAAACAGCTAATAAAACAAAATAAAGAGTTCCTAACCAAGTAATGATTTTGAAGGCTTTTTTCTGATTTGAGTTTTCGCCTTTGATGTCTTGGAGTTCTAAAACATTTTTACCATTAATAGTCAGAGACGAATCTGGGTTGTGGTCTGGTTTGTCAAGAGTTCCTAAAATCTGCAATAAAGTAGTTTTGCCAGCGCCCGAAGCACCTACGATTGAAACAATTTCGCCTTTTTTTATATGTAAATCAACTCCTTTTAAAACTTCAAGTTTATCGTAGAATTTATGTATGTTTTTTGCGTGTATCATGTAGTGAAACTGTTTTTACAAAGAAACGAAGATTATGGTCAAAATCAAATTCTTAAAATCAAATTCCAATATGTAAAAATCCTAATTCCAAAAAGAGCGGATTGACTTTTCTAAAATCGGTACATAAATTGATATGGGAATGTTGGAAATTAAATTTAATAAATAAGTAAAACTATTTTGAAGAATTATTTTTAATTTCGATTAACTTAAAAGTGAATGTGTTATGCAAGATTTAGAAGTTGTAGAAGATAACAGAATGTCAAAATTAATCATCGGATTAGTTTTGGACGGAATTGGTATGATTTCTTTCTCGATTCCCCTTCTTGGTGAATTTTCGGATGTTATCTGGGCGCCAATTGCCGGTATTATTATGGCAAGAATGTATAAAGGAAGAGTGGGGAAAGTCGCTGGAATTTTGACCTTTCTGGAGGAGATTATTCCGTTTACTGATGTGATTCCGTCTTTTACTTTGACATGGATTTACACTTATTTTTTCTCAAGAGAGAAAACTGATGCTTAATCTTTAAACAGAAATCCAAGTCCCATATTTTTAAGCATTTTCTTTTCGAAGTTCCAAAAGAATTTAAATTGCCCAAAAATAGTTCCGATAGCAACCAATAGAACTTGATAGATCGGGAAGATGATAATAAGTCGGATAAGTGTAAACCAGCCACCAAAATCCTCTTTAGTAATTCCTAGCCAAATGCAGAAGGGTTTAGACAGCCAAGCAGATGCCGATCCTGTGATGGCAAAAACGATAAATATAATTACGGCTTGTAAATTGGAGGTGATTCCCCAGCGTTTTTTTAATCTGTTCATTGCTATTTGTAATGATTACAAATATAGTACATTATCTTGATGGAACATAACCCCAAAGCTTTTGTTTGTAAGTATTTTGAAAATAAATCATGTAATTGTAAATTAAGTAATTTACTTCATAGCCGTAATGGATGTCAGGTCGGTAATCAATAGACATTTCATACAAATTTGGATTGTAACGCTGTGGCTGTGAAAAACGATTATTCCATTCTGTTACATATAGGTAGTTTTTGTTTTCAAGATATTGCAATGAATAATAGTTTCTCGGATAGGCACGAGAAGCAAGCCAAGTAGAGAATCCATTGTCGATAATAATAACTTCGTATTCAAGTGAATCGTTTGCAATTCTAACGGTATCGCTTATTTTTTTATTTGATCCAGATGCAGTATCTGTGCTTGCAATTTTCTGAGAAGCAGAAGAGCAAGCAATAATAGTAAGTAAAACAATTAATATGGAAATGCATTTTTTCATAACCATAAAGTTACGATAATTTTTTAAGGTTCAGAGAGGTAAAGGTTCAAAGTAACAAAGGTTTAACATTCTTTTGAAGGTTCTAAGTTGCTAAGCTTCTAAGCTTTCTTTTTGGTTGTATGCATAAAAGTAAAAAGCTGTTTGCTTCGCAAACAGCTTTAAAAACTTAGTATCTTAGAAGCTTAGTATCTTAGAAGCTTAGTATCTTAACTATTTACTTCCAAACAGTTTTCCAATAAAACCTGCAATTCCTCCTTTGCTTTTGGTAACTACAAGTACATCTGCAACATCGACTTTTCCGTCATTGTTTTGGTCAAGACCAAATTGCGTTCCGTATTTAGAAATAGTATCCATTATTCCAGAAGCTTGTCCGCTGTTTCCTGAAATAGAATTTATGATATCTGAAATTTGAAAACTGCTATCGTTCGGATCTTTTGCTTTATTGACTAAAGAGCCTAAAATCTGCGGAATCAAATTGGAAGCAACTCCATTCGAATCGGCACTGCTCAAACCGAATTTTTCGCCAAGATTTCCGCTTAATTGCTGTTGAATTTGCTGAACAACTGGATTTGAACTATCTATTGGAGAATTTCCATTAAATAGTCCGGCAATCTGATCTGTGTTTCCTTCTGAAACAATCTTTTTTAATCCTTCAAAAATAGAACTGCTCGTTTCGCTTATTACGGCTTCATTATGCTCATTTGGGACAGCGTTATTGTTTACAACAGCATCGCCTCCGTATTGCTGTACTAATTGGGTTAATTGTTCAAACATGATATTTAGGGTTTAGATTATAAATCAAATTTAAACAAAAAAAGAAAGGGATTTATTAAACTGTGTTAATAAATCCCTTTTAAGTGATTTAATTATAGTTAATTAGCTTAATGAGATGGTTGAGCGTTATTTGTTTGATTTTAAATAAGAGTTAGTATTAAATTTTTACTCCGCACCAAGTAGTTACATTTTTAGAATTAAATCCTGGGCAAGATTTGGTTTTGTTTTTCGGAAAAAATAAAACATCATTATGAAATGTACTCAGATTATAATAGTAATTATTACAGTCTTCTCCATATCTCCACACATCACTTGAACCATCATTTTGAATAGTTTCTTTAAAAGTAAAAATTGAAGATTGTTTCGGAATGAAATACTCTTTTTCAATGATAAGTGAAAATATGTTAGCAAAGATATTTGTATAGAATAAAGCAACTAAAGCAATAGATGCTATTGAAAGAGTAATCCATTTTTGAACAGAATTTTTTTTATAAATTTTCGTCATATTAGATAAAGCTGATGCCAAAAATAGTAAAAAAGAAAGGGATTTACTACATATAGCAGTAAATCCCTTTTGAATAAGAATATTATAATTTTGTTAGCTCAACAAGGTAATAATTTGTGAAGCTAATTCAGTACCAATTCTGTCTTGTGCTTCTCCAGTTGCAGCTCCGATATGAGGAGTCAAAGAGATTTTAGAGTGCATTAAGATTGCCATTTCTGGTTTTGGCTCGCTTTCGAAAACATCTAAACCAGCAAAAGCCACTTTTCCTGAATCTAGCGCTTTTACTAAAGCTACTTCATCAATAACACCACCACGAGCACAGTTTACAATTCCAACACCGTCTTTCATGATTTCAAGTTCTTTCTCTCCAATGATGTAGCCATCTTGAGCAGGAACGTGTAATGTAATGAAATCTGATTCTTTAAATAAAGATTCTAAAGATTGAGAAACAATTTTAGTTGTGATTGACTGTCCGTCGAAAAATTCAACTTTTACATCTACTTCAGGAATAAAGCTATCTGCAGCGATAACTTTCATACCTAAACCAAGAGCCATTTTTGCAGTAGCTTGTCCGATACGACCAATACCAACAATACCTAAAGTTTTCCCTCTTAATTCTGTTCCGTTAGCGTAAGCTTTTTTCAAACCATCAAAGTTTGAATCTCCTTCAAGAGGCATATTTCTGTTAGAATCATGTAAAAAACGTACACCAGAAAATAAGTGTCCGAATACTAATTCTGCAACAGACTCTGAAGACGAAGCAGGAGTATTAATTACATGGATTCCTTTGCTTTTTGCATAATCCACATCGATATTATCCATACCAACACCACCACGACCGATGATTTTGATTCCAGGACAAGAATCGATAATATCTTTACGAACTTTAGTTGCACTACGAACTAAAATTACGTCAATATTGTTATCGTTTATATAGTTAGCTACTTGTTCTTGAGCTACTTTTGTAGTGATAACTTCAAAACCGCCTTTTTCTAAGGCTAGAATTCCGCTTTTAGAAATTCCGTCATTTGCTAATACTTTCATTGCAGGGTTTATTTTTTGTTTGGTTTAATCGTTTAATCGATAAACCAACTATTTGATTTTTCTTTTTTTGTAAACTGAGACTGTAACTGCGACTGAAAACTAAACTTTAGACTCCAATGCTTTCATTACGTCAACCAAAACCTGAACGCTTTCAATTGGCATAGCGTTGTAGATAGAAGCTCTGTAACCGCCAACAGAACGGTGTCCTGGCAATCCAGAAATGTTTGCTGCTTTCCATAAAGCGTCAAAAGTTTCAGTGTGTTCAGGATTGTTCAATAAGAAAGTTACGTTCATTTTTGAACGATCTTCTACAGCAGCTGCACCTTTAAATAATGGATTTCTGTCGATTTCAGCGTAAAGTAATTCAGCTTTAGCGTTGTTTAATTTTTCAACAGCAGCGATTCCGCCTTTTTCTTTAATCCATTGTAAAGTTAAAAGAGAAACGTAAACAGCAAATACAGGTGGAGTATTGTACATACTTTCGCCTTTAATGTGTTTAGCATAATCTAACATACTCGGAATAGTTTTTCCGTTTTTACCTAAGATTTCTTCTTTAACCACTACTAATGTAGTTCCTGCAGGTCCCATATTTTTTTGAGCTCCTGCATAGATTAAATCAAATTTAGAGAAATCTAATTCGCGTGAAAAAATATCAGAACTCATATCGCATACAACAGGAACATTTGTTGCTGGGAATTCTTTCATTTGAGTTCCAAAGATGGTATTGTTACTTGTGCAGTGGAAATAGTCAGCATCAGCTGGAATTTCGTAACCTTTAGGAACATAAGTATAATTGTCTTCTTTTGAAGAAGCTACGACAACAGTTTCACCGAAAAGTTTAGCTTCTTTGATCGCCGCAGTTGCCCACGTTCCAGAATCTAAATAAGCCGCTTTTCCGTTTTCTTTCATTAAGTTGTATGGCGCCATTAAGAATGCTGTGCTGGCACCACCTTGTAAAAATAAAGCTTGATAACCTTTTCCTTGAAGACCTAATAATTCTAAAGCAAGGGAACGAGCTTCCTCCATAACTGCAACGAAATCTTTGCTTCTATGCGAGATTTCAAGGATAGATAACCCTGAATCATTAAAATTTAAAATTGCTTTTGATGCCTTCTCAAAAACTTCCTGAGGTAAAATACTTGGTCCTGCGCTGTAGTTGTGTTTTTTCATGGTTGTTGTTAATAGTCGAAAATTTTAAAGACGCAAATTTCGGCAATAAGAGCCGAAAAAGCGTTAAAATATTCGAAATAATTAAACAATTTATCACTTTGTTGTTAACAAAAACGTTATAGTATCCACATTGTCTGCGTAATCCCACAGTTGAGGTTTTTGGGTTTCTCCAAATGCGATACTATTTGCAGTTAAATTATTGCTTACGATACACTGAATTTGATCTGCGTCTTCCTGAAGACGTCTTTGGAGTTCTTCTAGGTTTTCGTAGTATTCATAAAATACACTCGAAATAGGCGAAGCGTAACTCGAATCTTCTTTTAAAGTCAAAAATCCGTTGTCTAATAATTTGAAATTGCTCATTAAGAAAACAGCCTTATTGTAATCATAATTGTTAGCAAATTTTTCATAATGAATGACATCTTGATATTTGAACATTGCCTGAAAAAACGCTTCAAAAGAATAGCCTTTCGGAATATACAATTTTGAAACATTTCGACATCCTAAACCGAAATATCTAAAAATATCTTCGCCAAGCGCTTCTAACTCTTCATTGGTTTCTTTTCCAGTTAAAATCGCTGCCGAATTTCTGTTTTTACGAATAATTGAAGGTTTGTCTTTAAAATAATATTCAAAATAACGAGCAGTATTGTTGCTTCCAGTTGCAATTACAGTATCAAAGTTTTCCAGTTTTCCTTCTACGAAAGTGATTCTGTCTTTCAGGCTTTCATCAACAGCAATTAAATATTTAGCTAAAAATGGCAGTAAATGCTGGTCGTTTGATGAAGTTTTGATTAAAGCTTTATTTCCAGTTATTAAAACAGATAAAAAATCGTGAAAACCTACTAACGGAATATTTCCTGCTAAGATTAGAGCGATAGTTTTTGGATTTTCATCATTCTCATCAATTTTATATGCTGAAAGCCACTTGTCAATATTTTCTATTGTTAAAGCTTCCGCCCAAGATTGTATAGAGAAATATACTTGTTCTGGAGTATACCATCCATTATGAGATTGCGATAAACGAATTAGATTTTCGAAATCTTCAAAAAAGATGTCGTTATATAAAACGTCAGATTTTTGTGCAGAAGCGCCTTCAGAAAACTGACTTAAAAATTTTCCTAATTCAACAAAAACACTTTTTTTTGTTTCTAATGTCATAATGTTTGTTTATGAATTGTTTTGATTGTAATTTTGCACAAAAATAAGCATAATTAAGTCGAAAGACAAAAGTCCAAAGTCCAAAGTCAAAAGTTGAAAAGGCTTTTATACTTTTAACTTTAATACTTTCAAACTTTATGACAGATTTTATGACTTTAGACTTTATGACTTTTAAACTTTAAGACTAAAAAGATGGCAATTATTATAACTGACGAATGCATCAATTGTGGGGCTTGCGAACCAGAGTGCCCAAATACAGCAATATATGAAGGAGCAGATGATTGGAGATATAAAGACGGAACAAGTCTTTCTGGAAAAATAGTTTTACCTGACGGAACTGAAGTTGACGCTGATGATGCGCAGACTCCAATTTCTGACGAAATCTATTATATCGTACCAGGAAAATGTACAGAATGTAAAGGTTTTCACGATGAGCCACAATGTGCTGCTGTTTGTCCTGTTGACTGTTGTGTTCCTGATGATAATCACGTTGAAGACGAAGAAACTTTGTTAGAAAGACAAGCTTTTTTACATAACGAGTAAAAAAAATGCTGTTTAATTAATATAGAATCCTGAGTTGAAAAACTCAGGATTTTTTTTACCCTGATTTCAGGTATTTGTAAAGGTTAGTTTCTTGATAGTGAATGTTTTATTTTTAGATAGTTGCTTTATTATTAGAAAAATAATACTTTAGTTGAAAAAATAACAATGCCTATGAAGAAATTGCTACTTTTATTTATCGTTTTACTTAATTATGTAAGTATCTTTGCACAAAAGGAAGAGTATTCTATTATTGTTAAGGATATAGAAACCATGGAGCCTATACAAAATGCTACGGTTAAAATAATGAAAACTCAGCAGATTTTATTGAGCAATGAAGAAGGAAAAGTTACTTTTATGCTAACTGGTGGATCTAATGTTCAGGTTTCTGAAACTAATTATGAAGATTTGACCGTACGCTGGACTTCTTTGAACGGAGAGCAAAAATTTGTTGTTTATTTAAAGAGTAAAAACAATAAATTAGATGAAGTAGTTTTGTCTAAGGAATCTCCAGAAAAAACACTTCAGAAATTGGTTAACAATTCTACAAAGAAAATTAGTATTTCCCATAGGCAGAAAGTATATGTGAGAGAGTTTTTTATGCTCGACAATCAGTACACGTATTATAATGATGGGTTGGTAAATTTTCAATTTGATAAAAATAATAATGCAACCACTTTATTGGTTGAGCAAAATCGTTCCTACGGCTTGTTAGAAGCTGATGTAAGTGCTGATTTAAAGGGCTATAATTTGAATAATATAATGGAGAATTATTCGAATTTTAAATACTTAGAACCTTTATTGAGTCCAAAAGCCAAAAAGGAATATGATTTTACAACCAAAGGGCATTCTAAAAATAAAGATTATTATGTAATGTCGGTTGTTCCGTTGGATAAAGCCAAAGAAGCAATCGATAATTTTGAAATCATTTATGATCCTTTGAAAAAGATTATTGTAGAATTTACTATTTCTGTTACGCCTGCAACCCTTGATAAAGTAGAGGAGAAGACAAAAGAAGGCGATAAAAACATGACAAAATCGTTTGTAAAAGTAAATTATAGATGGGATGGAACTGATTACTACTTATTGAGTTCCAATGAAGAAATAGGCTATAATCTTGTTTTAAAGGATAAAACTAAAAATATTCAAGTAAGAAATAGTTTTGTTACAACAGGTTTTAATAAACAGAATTTTACGTATAACGAAAGTGATGTCTTTAAAGAAAAATCACTTTTTAATAAGAAAAACAAAATCTTGACCAATTATTGGGATATTTCGGGATTTACAGCAACCGATGAAGAAAAAGCAATCATCGCCTCTTTAGAGTTTAAATTGTAATTATAAATAGAAATGAAAAATCCTGGACATAATGTTCAGGATTTTTTTGTTTTATGTTAGGCTAAACAGAGTCGAACCCCTTTCTTAAAAATTAAATCCAAGTCTTGCATAGTAATAAGCTCCGCTGAAACCCATTTGTACAGCATCCCAATAACCTCCAGCTTCTGTATTTCCTTGTTCGTCCTGTTTAGTTGGGTATACATTAAATAAGTTGTTGCTTCCTAAAGTCAATTTTAAGCTTTTTGTAAATTGATATCCAACAGTTAAATCAGTAATCAATCTTGGGTTGTAAACATCGTCTTCGTCAGCATAATCAACCAGAACTACTTTGCTGAAACGAGTAAAAGCTAGTCCAGCATCAAATTTGTTTTTAGCATAAGTAAGGTTTAAGCTAAATTTATTGTCTGGAGCAGAAGCCAGTAAAAATGCTTTTTCGCGTTTTCCGAAGAAAATAGATTCGTCAAGAGTGCCATTTTTAACCTTGTCAATTTTCATGTCGTTGATGTTTCCTACTAAAGTGGCACCAAATTGGCCGAAATCAAAGTTTTTCTTCCAAGAGAAAACCAAATCCAAACCATGTGTGCTTGTGTCAACTCCATTCACAAAAAACTGAGCTTCAGAAACGCCTAGATTTAAAGAACTAGCGTCAAAATATCCAGTCAAAACGATACGGTCTTTTACCTGAATATAATAGCCGTCAACTGTAGCGGTAAAATCACCGAAAGATGCTGTAAATCCTAACGAAGCATTTACCGCTTTTTCTTCATTTAATTTCTGAATTCCGAATGCTCTTGTTACTGGGCTATCGTTTGGAGCCAATAATACTTCTGTTGCTCCGCTTGCATTGAAGTTGGTAAAACGTAAATTATAGTAAATTTGAGCTAAAGACGGCGCACGGAAACCTGTACTTATCGATCCTCTAGCGTTGATATGATCTGTAAGTTTAAGCCTTGAGGCTAATTTTCCATTTAGTGTACTTCCGAAATCACTATAATTTTCAAAACGTAAAGCTCCGCTAACCATCCAAGCCTCGGTAACATCTAATTCGGCATCAGTATAAAGAGAGAAGTTGGTTCTATCTTTATTTACTTCGTTTGCAGGGCTATATCCAGGGAAACCTTGCGAACCTCCTGGTCGTGGAATTGTTGGAGAAGATTCTGGATCTGTTGGGTCGTAATCAGGATTTGGAACAGTTGGTGCGCTTTGTGTTGTTGGATCAGTAATAGGTTTTCCGTTGGTGTCATAAGTTGCGTATGAACCTTCTTCACCAGCAAAAATTTCAAATTGTTCCACTCTAAACTCTGCTCCAAAAGCAATATTTAAACCTTTTAAAACATCTCCATAATTTTTCGAAATATCAAAATTAGTAGTGTTTTGAAGCAAACTGTGCCCTCCAGCATCAAATTCATGAGGAGATTTTTCTTCAAGAGAAGCATTTATAGTTCCTTTAATATCATATTGGAATTTGTTTTTACCAAAAGTATTGCTCAGGTCAAATTTCCATCCGCCAGAAGATTCGGTTCTAATTCCAGCAGCGATAGAATTATCATTAATTTTAGAAGTAATTCTTGGCGTATATCCTCCTGGATAAACAGATTCTACAACTCTTTCGCCATCATTTCTAGTAAAAGCATAAGCATCTGTATCTCTAAAATTGCTTCCGCCAAAAGCATAAAATTCGGTTTTCTCAGAAATAGGAATTGCTAAATTGGCGAATAAGTTAACACCTGTCATTTCTGCATCACCAAAACCTTTTCTAAAATCGTAAGCAGGTCTAAGTGTTTTGTTTTTACTCAAAAATTCTCCTGTAACATTTACATAACCGCCTTTAGAACCAATTCCAGTTCCATAATTTGCTGCTACTCTTACAGAGCCTCCGTCAAAATCCTGATCTTTTCCATAAGAGTTTCCATTTCCATTCTGATCCAATCTAAATCCTTTTGTGTTTGGAGTTCCTGGCAAGAATTCGCCTTTGGCATGTGTATTAAAAACGCCATATGTAACAGAACCTGTTAATTCGTCAACGTTGTCATTTGTTACAATATTAATAACTCCGGCAATGGCGTCAGAACCATATTGCGCAGAAGCGCCATCGCGTAGAATCTCAATTCTTTTAATGGATGCGGCAGGGATTGCATTCAAATCTGTTCCTGTATTACCACGTCCGCGAGTTCCAAATAAGTTGATTAGAGAAGATTGATGTCTTCTTTTTCCGTTAATCAAAACCAAAGTCTGATCTGGTCCCATACCTCTCAAAGAAGCTGGATCAACGTGGTCGGCACCATCAGATCCTGATTGTTTATTGGCATTAAATGAAGGAGCTACGTATTGCAATAGCTGATTAATTTCGATTTTACCGCTTTGCGTTGTAACATCTTTTACATTGATCACATCAATAGGAACTGCAGAATTTACAACGGTTCTTTTAGCATTTCTAGAACCCACAACAACAACGTCATTTAAAACTTGTCCATCATTCTCACTTAAAGTAACATTCATTTTATCTCCGGTGGCTACTTTTTCAACTGTTGTAAATCCTACATAGCTGAAAACCAAAGTTGCACCTTCTTTAACTTTTATTCTGAAGCTTCCCTCAAAATCGGTAGAAACACCATTAGAAGTGCCTTTTTCTACAATATTAACACCTGGAAGCGGATTTCCAGTTTTATCTTTTACAAGACCCGAGACCTCTTTTTGTGCAAAAAGAAATGCTGAATTCAGCAGAAATAGTAATAATGCAATCTTTTTCATAGTTGTTGGTTTATTGGTTTGTTTTTTGTTGATTAGTTTTATAAAAGTAATGTTTTTTAACAAAAATTTAATAAAATGTTTAAAAATTTCATTGCGTATATCTAAAATTATATTATTGGCCATTTTTACTTCGTGCAAGAGCTATTAAATCTTATATTTGCAAAATTTTAAAGCCAAAAAATAATATTTTGGCAGAAAATGAGAAAACATGTAAATCATAAGGCATTAAATCACAAGGTTTAATGTGAAGGGTTTAAATTTGAAGACCCGCATAAAATAAATAGAAACAAACAGATGAAAGCAGGAATTGTAGGATTACCAAATGTTGGAAAATCAACATTATTTAATTGTTTATCTAATGCAAAAGCGCAGAGTGCGAACTTTCCGTTTTGTACAATCGAACCAAATATTGGTGTTGTAAACGTTCCAGATCCAAGAATCAACAAATTGGAAGAATTGGTAAAACCAGAGCGCGTTCAAATGGCAACTGTAGATATCGTTGATATTGCAGGTTTAGTAAAGGGAGCAAGTAAAGGTGAAGGTCTTGGAAACCAGTTTTTAGGAAACATTAGAGAGTGTAATGCTATCATTCACGTTTTGCGTTGTTTTGACAATGATAATATTGTGCACGTTGACGGAAACGTAAACCCAATTCGTGATAAAGAAACTATCGATATCGAATTGCAGTTAAAAGATTTAGAAACAATCGAAAAACGTTTAGAGAAAGTAAAACGTGCTGCAAAAACTGGAAATAAAGAAGCGCAGGCTGAAGAGGCTTTGCTAAACAGAATTAGAGAAGCTCTTTTGCAGGCAAAATCTGCGAGAACAATCGTTCCTCAAAATAATGACGAAGAAGTTCTTATGGAAAGTTTCCAATTAATTACTGCAAAACCAGTTTTATACGTTTGTAATGTTGATGAAAGTTCTGCGGTAAACGGAAATAAATATGTAGATCAAGTTCGTGAATTAGTAAAAGATGAAGAAGCTGAAGTTATTGTGCTTTCAGTAGGAGCAGAGGCTGATATTACAGAATTAGAAAGCTACGAAGAGCGTCAGGTTTTTCTTGAAGATATGGGATTAGAAGAGCCAGGAGCTTCAGTTTTAATTCGTGCAGCTTACAAATTATTAAAGCAGCAAACGTATTTTACAGCTGGTGTAAAAGAGGTTCGCGCTTGGACAATCAATATTGGAGCAACTGCACCACAAGCGGCAGGAGTTATCCACACTGATTTTGAAAAAGGATTTATCCGTGCAGAAGTAATTTCATACGATGATTATGTTCAATACGGTTCTGAGGCAAAAGCAAAAGAAGCTGGAAAATTTAGAGTTGAAGGAAAAGAATATATCGTGAAAGATGGTGATGTAATGCATTTCCGTTTTAACGTTTAGTCTTTTTTTCTTGAGATAAAAGAGTAAAGAAGAAAGATAATAGATTAAAACTGCTGGAGAAATTCAGCAGTTTTTTTATGTTTAAAATGAATAATCATAAAGTTTGTCATCCTGAGGAACGAAGGATCACACACGAAACTCTACAAAGATTGGCGATTTGGATTGTGGAAATTCTAGTGTTATCCTTCGTTCCTCAGGATGACAAAAACAAGAATAAAAGATCCGTTTAAATCCGCGTTTTCGCGAAAGCGAATCTGTAAAATCCGCGTCCTATTTTAGCAACTGAAAATTTTTGGCTCAAAAATTGGTTACAGAAAAATTAACCAATTACTAATCTAAAATCAATCAATCAAAATGCTAAAAAAATCATTCAAAATTCTAGGCTGGACGCTTTTCGGAATCTTTAGTTTTCTTGCCGTGTATATTTCTTCTGTTTTGATTATTTCTAAAATTACAGTCAATTCAGATATCGCAAAAGTGGAAGAGCAAGATGCAGTTCCAATTTATATTCTTTCAAACGGAGTCCATACCGATATTGTGGTTCCGATAAAAAATGAAATCAAAGATTGGCGAAACGAAATTCAGTTTAATCA
Source organism: Flavobacterium nitrogenifigens (assembly GCF_003254565.1). GTDB lineage: Bacteria > Bacteroidota > Bacteroidia > Flavobacteriales > Flavobacteriaceae > Flavobacterium > Flavobacterium nitrogenifigens. Next base: position 174,005 of record NZ_QJRI01000178.1, on the reverse strand, counting down.
AACCCAATCAAAGGATTCTTTAATGAATTATATCGCTTTTGGCTGGGGAGATAAAGGCTTTTATTTGGAAACGCCAGAATGGTCAGATTTAAAAGCAAGTACAGCTTTCAAAGCAGCATTCGGAATCAGTTCGTCTGCAGTGCATGCAACGTTTTTTAAACAATTAAGAGAAGGTGAAGACTGCAAACGAATTTTAGTTTCAAAAGAAAATTATCAAAACTTAGTCAATTATATTTCAAATAGTTTCAGCGATCCAATTCATCCACAATGGATTGAAGGTCATAGCTACGGAAGAAAAGATGCTTTCTATGAAGCAAAAGGAAGTTATAGCCTTTTTTATACTTGCAATACTTGGGCAAACAATGCTTTAAAAGCAGCCAACCAAAAAGCAAGTTTGTGGACAGTTTATGATAAAGGGATTTTTTGTCATTATAAATAAACATGGTAAAAATGTAAAATCTTGCTAAAATCCAAGAAGTTAAAAATTTTCATTAATGCTTAAATTTGAGTGAATATCAAAAAATAAGCAAATGAAAAATCATAACATCTTTTCAAAAACTTGGTATTTATTAAAAACAACATTTTTAGAATTCAACGATGACAATGCTATAAAATTAAGTGCGGCGTTATCTTATTATACCATTTTTGCTTTGCCTCCTTTATTGATTATTATAATTACCATTTGTGGCTTCTTTTTTGGGGAAGAGGCAGTCACGGGTCAGTTATATGGTCAGATAAATCGATTGGTCGGGAATAATGCTGCGGTACAGATTCAGGAGGCAATCAAAAATGTTCAATTATCAGATAGCAATGTCTTTGTAACCGTTTTTGGAGTTGTAATGTTACTCATTGGAGCATCTGGAGTTTTTGCCGAAATTCAGAGTTCAATCAATTATATTTGGGGACTTCGAGCAAAACCTAACAAAGGTTTGAAAAAATTTATTCAAAACAGATTGATGTCTTTTTCTATGATAGTTTCAGTTGGATTTTTGATGCTGGTCAGTTTAATAGTCAATGCTACACTCGACGTTTTAAATGCCCGTTTAAAACTCTATTTTCCAGACACAACAGTTTACTTTTTTTATGTGGTTAATTTGGTGATTGTTTTTGCTAGTATTACATTGCTTTTTGCCATTATATTCCGAACTTTACCAGACGGAGTTATCAAATGGAAAGATGCTTTTATTGGTGCATCAAGCACAGCAATTTTGTTTATGATAGGTAAATTTGCAATTGGAGTGTACTTAGGAAATTCAACTGTTGCAAGTGTTTACGGTGCAGCAGGTTCTGTAATTATAATTTTGGTTTGGGTGTATTATTCGGCTATTATTTTATATTTTGGAGCAGAATTTACTAAAGTCTATGCAAAAGCGTTCGGCGGAAGTATTTCACCAAATGATTATTCTGTAGAAATACAAAAAGAGATTTTTGAAATAGAAAATTAATATTAAACCATATAAGTCATATAAGAAAATTTAAGTTTGTCTTGTTTAGTTTAAAGACAAAGCTTTTTAAATGAACTTACATTACTTATATGGTTGAAAAAAACAAATACCACAAATATGAAAATAGTAGCCTTTGGAGGAAGCAACAGTAAGCAGTCAATCAATAAGCGTTTTGCGACTTATGCATCTAGTTTGTTTGAAAATGCAGATGTTGAAGTTTTAGATTTAAACGATTTTGCAATGCCAGTTTTTAGCGTAGATCTAGAGAAAGAAATTGGTCAGCATGAAGTGGCGCAAGCATTCTTGAATAAACTTAAAGAAGCTGATATTCTAGTGGTTTCAATGGCAGAAAATAACGGAAATTTTTCTGTTGCTTTTAAAAATGTTTTCGATTGGAGTTCTAGAATCGAAAAAGATGTTTTCCAACATAAACCAATGCTATTATTGGCAACTTCTCCAGGTGGTAGAGGAGGCGCGTCTGTTTTAGGAATTGCGCAAAATCTTTTCCCTCGTTATGGTGCAGAAATTAAAGGAAGTTTCTCATTACCAGCATTTGGCTCGAATTTTGATTTACAAGAAAATAAAATCTCTAATCCTGAATTAGATCAAGAACTGAAAGATATTATTAAATCAAATTTTTAAATGCCACAAAAAAAGATTGCCCTTATTTTCCTTTTATTAAATAGTATTTTCATCAATTTCACTTTTGCTCAAAAGATCAGTGAAGTCGATAAAATAGTTGCAAAATATCCAAAAAGTTTCGATAGCACCGAAAAATTAGCCGACAGAATCGAGAAAGATTTTGATTCGGATTATGATCGTGCGCGTGCTATTTACAGTTGGATTGCCTTCAATATAAGATACGATTATAATGCGTATTTGAATCCGCCTAGAACGCAAGGTTTCAGCTATTCTTCTGAAGCTGAAAAACAGCGAAAAATAAAACAGCTGAATGATAACCTAATCCAGAAAGCTTTTAAATCTAAAAAAGCGGTTTGCGAAGGTTTTACGGCTTTGTATCAGCATTTGGCATCTTTGATGGGAATTAAATGCGAAATCATTCGTGGTGATTCTAAGATTTCAGTAAGAGATATTGGTAGAAAAAACACTTCTTCCAATCATGCTTGGAATATGGTTTTGATTGATAAAAAATGGCGTCTTTTGGATGTGACATGGGGGCAAGGCTATTATGACAGCAGTAAAGGCAGAATGGTCAACGATTTTAATCCTGCTTATTTTGACACAGATCCAGATTATTTCTTTGCAAAGCATTTTCCAGATTCGGGTTCTTATTTGGGAAACAGATTAAGTAAAGAAGATTTTCTGAATGGCCCTTTAATTTACAATACTACAATCGAAAAAGATTATAAAATTAAATCGCCTGATTCTGGAATAATTGAAGCTCGAAATGGTGATAAAATTACAGTTGAAATCAAAAATCTCTCAAAATCCAATCAAGTTTTTTATTTGAATAAATACAATAAAGCTGTTAAAGTTCAGAATCCAAAAGAAAAACGTGGGGGATTAGAATTTCAAATAGGCATCGATAACAATATTGGAGATTATATTACTGTTTTTGTGGATGGTAATAGTGTTGTCTCTTTTAAAATAGTTTCGAAATAATTTATTTAAGGATTATTCAATTTTCATCTTTTCTGAAATTGCCGTATCTTAGCAAGGAATGATCCGAATTTGAACACTATGGAAGCGACTTTTCTGAAATCAATCTTAGACAATGATTTCTATAAATTTACAATGCAGCATGCTGTAATTAAACTTTTTCCAAAAGCAAAGGTTCGTTACGGATTTATAAACCGCGGAAAACATGTTTTTCCAGAAGGTTTTGCAGATTTACTACGAAATTCTGTTGATGCAATGGCAGATTTACGTTTAACAAAGGAAGAAAAGAATTATCTCGCTCATTATTGTCCATATCTCGATCCCACTTATTTAGATTTTCTGCAAGGATATAGTTTTGATCCGTCTGAAGTTCAGATTAGTCAGGAAGGTTCGGAAATTACAGTAACAGTTGAAGGTTTTTGGTACAGAACTATTTTATGGGAAGTGCCTTTAATGGCTTTGATTTCGGAACTTTTTTACAAAGCAAATCATTTAATTCGTTTAAACGATGAGGCTGTAAAAAATCTTACGAAAGAAAAAATAGAGAATTACAATAAACTTGGTGTTTCTATTTTAGAATTTGGTACAAGACGTCGTCACTCTTATGATGTGCAGAATCTTGTAAATGAAACTTTGCGTACTTATGGTGGACAGAGCTTTATTGGTACAAGTAATGTGCATTTTGCAATGGTCAATAATCGAAGACCTTTAGGTACGCACGCTCATGAATGGTTTATGTTTCATGCGGCGCAATATGGCTTTAAAATGGCAAATTCTATCAGTCTGGAACATTGGACACAAGTTTATAGCGGAGATCTCGGAATCGCCTTAACAGATACTTATACTACAGAAATATTTTTCAATCAGTTTGATAAAAAATATTCAAAACTTTTTGATGGCGTTCGACATGATAGCGGTGATCCGATTGAGTTTGCCCAAAAAGTGATTTCTCATTACATTAAAATGGGAATAGATCCAAAATCAAAAGCCATTGTTTTTTCAGATTCGCTCAATTACGATAAAGTAAAAAAGATTGTCGATTTCTGTCAGGACAAAATAAAAATGTCATTTGGAATTGGAACCAATTTTACCAATGATGTAGGGCTTCCTGCAATGAATATGGTAATTAAATTAACAGATACAAAGCCCGATAATCTACATTGGCAAGGTGTTGTGAAACTGTCTGATGAAAAGAACAAAAATACGGGAACGCCCGAAATGATTGCTTTGGCAAAAGAAGTTCTTGGAATAAAGTAGTGTTTTTTTGTCGAAAATGCATTTTTTTATAACTTCGATACTCGTTTTATTTTAAAATCAGCTTAAATAGATTTTAAACTGTTATTATTCATAACAAAAAGAAAATACGCTTTCATTTTTTGTTAAGAAATGGTACATTAGCAAAAAATCCTAAAATCATATATGCTAGAGCAAAATCAATATACCGAAGATAATATTCGTTCGCTTGATTGGAAAGAACATATCCGTATGCGTCCTGGAATGTATATCGGAAAGCTTGGAGACGGTTCTTCTCCAGATGATGGTATTTACATTCTTCTAAAAGAGGTTTTAGATAACTGTATCGATGAGTTCGTAATGGGCTCAGGAAAAACTATTGAGGTAAGTATCAAAGAAAAAACGGTTACTGTTCGTGATTACGGACGTGGTATTCCGTTAGGGAAAGTGGTCGATGTAGTGTCGAAGATGAACACGGGGGGAAAATACGATTCTAAAGCTTTCCAGAAATCAGTTGGTTTAAATGGTGTCGGAACAAAAGCGGTTAATGCGCTTTCTACTTTTTTTCGTGTAGAATCGGTTCGAGATGATAAACAAAAAGGAGCAGAGTTTTCTGCTGGAAATTTAGTTCTAGAAGAAGATATAATCGATACTACAAAGCGTAAAGGGACAAAAGTAACTTTTACGCCAGACGAAACGATTTTCAAAAACTATAAATTCCGTTTAGAATACGTTATCAAAATGGTTAAAAACTATTGTTATCTAAACAATGGTTTGACGATTATTTTCAATGGAGAAAAATACTATTCAGAAAACGGACTTCGTGATTTATTAGAAGAAACGATCAATGAAGAAGATTTAGAATATCCAATTATTCATTTGAAAGATCACGATATTGAGGTTGCGCTGACGCACAGTAAAACGCAGTACAGTGAAGAATATCACTCTTTTGTAAACGGTCAGAATACAACACAAGGAGGAACGCACTTAGCGGCTTACCGTGAGGCAGTTGTAAAAACAATTCGTGAGTTTTACAATAAGAATTTTGAAGCATCTGATGTTCGTAAATCTATTGTGAGTGCGATTAGTATTAAAGTAATGGAACCGGTTTTTGAGTCTCAGACCAAAACAAAATTAGGTTCTACCGATATGGGTTCTGACGACGGAACACCAGCAGTTTCTGTTCGTACTTTCGTTAATGATTTTATCAAAACGAAACTAGATAATTATCTACATAAAAATCCGCCGACAGCCGAAGCTTTATTACGTAAAATTCTTCAGGCAGAACGCGAAAGAAAAGAATTGTCAGGAATTAGAAAACTGGCGACAGATCGTGCTAAAAAGGCCAATCTTCATAATAAAAAATTAAGAGATTGTCGTGCGCATCTTCCTGATACTAAAAATCCTAGAAACTTAGAAAGTACACTTTTTATTACCGAGGGAGATTCGGCTTCTGGATCGATTACAAAGTCGCGTGACGTAAATACACAAGCGGTTTTCAGTTTACGTGGTAAACCTTTAAATTCATACGGAATGTCTAAAAAGATTGTGTATGAAAATGAAGAATTCAATTTATTGCAAGCTGCACTTGATATCGAAGACGGACTAGAAAAATTACGTTACAACAATATCGTAATCGCAACCGATGCCGATGTCGACGGAATGCACATTCGCTTACTTTTAATAACTTTCTTTTTGCAGTTTTTTCCAGAATTAATCAAAGAAGGACATTTGTATATTTTGCAAACACCGCTTTTCAGGGTTCGAAACAAAAAAGAAACGATTTATTGTTATTCTGAAGAAGAAAGAAAAGACGCGATTGAAAAGCTGAAACCAAAGCCAGAAATCACCCGATTTAAAGGTTTGGGAGAGATTTCGCCAGATGAGTTCAAGAACTTTATTGGAGATACTATTCGTTTAGATCCTGTTATGATGGATAAACATACTTCGATTGAGCAATTGTTATCTTTCTACATGGGGAAAAATACGCCAGACAGACAAGAGTTTATTATCAAGAACTTGAAGGTGGAGATTGATGAATTGGAGGAGGTTTAAATAAAAATCCGCGACAATGTTGTGGAATTTTTTAAGTTTTGAAAAGCGCAGTGACTGTCTGCGGTTTTCAAAATATAAAACCCAGTCAGTGACTGGGGAATTGAAAAAACTTCCGTTAAATTTAAAATAGAAAGAATACTGAAATAATTCAGCATATAAAAATGAAAGACGAAGAAGACGATAACATAATTCCAAACGACGACGAGAATAATCAAGATGAAAACCTGATGGATGACAATCAGGATGGAAATGACGATGAGATTATCGATGTAGATGCAAAGCATTTTGAAGGAGCGCATTTTTACGAAAATCAGGAAGAAGAAGGCGAGGACGTTATTACCAAAGTAACCGGAATGTATAAAGACTGGTTTTTGGATTATGCTTCGTATGTAATTCTGGAACGTGCAGTTCCTGCTATCGAAGACGGATTCAAACCTGTTCAACGTCGTATTATGCACTCTTTAAAAGAGCTGGATGATGGTCGTTATAATAAAGTTGCCAATGTAGTAGGGCACACCATGCAGTATCACCCACACGGAGATGCGAGTATTGGTGATGCAATGGTGCAAATTGGTCAAAAAGATTTATTGATTGACTGCCAAGGAAACTGGGGAAATATTTTAACAGGCGATGGTGCGGCAGCGCCCCGTTATATTGAGGCACGTTTATCTAAATTTGCTTTGGAAGTTTTATATTCTCCAAAAATTACCGATTGGGGCGTTTCGTATGACGGACGTCGTGCAGAACCAAACAATCTTCCTGTAAAATTCCCATTGCTTTTAGCGCAAGGAGCAGAAGGTATTGCGGTTGGACTTTCTACAAAAGTGCTTCCTCATAACTTCAACGAATTAATTGATGCTTCGATTAAAATCTTAAAAGGAAAGCCGTTTACGCTTTATCCTGATTTTATGACGCAGGGTATTGCCGACGTTTCGAATTATAACGACGGAATGCGTGGCGGACGTGTGCGTGTGCGTGCTAAAATTTCGCAGTTAGACAAAAATACCTTGGTGATTACACAGATTCCGTTTTCTACCAATACATCGAGTTTAATTGACAGTATTTTGAAAGCCAATGAAAAAGGCAAAATCAAAATCAAGAAAATTGAAGACAATACAGCAGCTGATGTTGAAATTTTAATTCATCTTTTTCCAGGCGTTTCGCCAGACAAAACTATTGATGCGCTATTCGCATTTACTGCCTGCGAAACATCTGTTGCACCTTTAGGGTGCGTTATTGAAGACAATAAACCATTGTTTATCGGAGTTTCACAAATGTTGAAGATTTCAACTGAAAGAACGGTTGATTTGCTTCGTCAGGAATTGGAAATTCAATTAGAAGAATTAAAAAATAAGTGGCATTTCTCTACTTTAGAAAAAATCTTCATTCGTGAAGAAATGTATATTGACTTCAAATTATACGGAGACAGAGAATCGCTTTACAAATATTTATACGATCGTTTTGAGCCTTTCAAAAAATCATTCGTCAGAGAAATTACAGACGAAGATTTACAGCGTTTGACTCAAATCCCGATGATTCGTATTACGCGTTTCGACTCTGATAAAGCCGATGAATTGATTTCAAGGTTAGAAGAAGAAATGAAAGAGGTAGAATACAATTTAGAACATCTTACAGATTTTGCTATTGCTTACTTTACCAAATTAAAAGAGAAATACGGAAAAGGACGTGAACGCCAGACGGAACTTCGTGTTTTTGATAACGTTGAGGCCACAAAAGTAGTTTTACGTAACACAAAACTTTACGTAAACCGCGAAGAAGGTTTTGTTGGAACGAGTTTAAAGAAAGATGAATACGTAGGCGATTGTTCTGATATTGATGATGTTATTGTGTTTTTACGTGACGGAACATTGATGATCACAAAAGTAGATGCCAAAACATTTATTGGGAAGGACATTATTCACGCCGCCGTTTTTGATAAAAACGATAAACGTACCATTTACAACATGATGTACCGCGATGGTAAATCGGGACCGTCTTATATCAAACGTTTCAATGTTACTGGTGTAACCCGTGATAAAGCATACGATTTGACAAATGGAACAAATGGTTCGCAAGTAGTTTATTTTTCACACAATCCAAATGGAGAAGCTGAGGTTGTAACTATTTTATTGCGCCAAGTTGGAACGATCAAGAAATTGAAATTTGATATTGATTTCGCGAAACTCGCAATTAAGGGCCGTGGTTCTAAAGGAAATTTAGTGACCAAATATCCAATCAAGAAAATCGAATTAAAAGAAAAAGGAATTTCGACTTTACTGCCAAGAAAAGTTTGGTTTGATGATACCGTAAAACGTCTAAACGTTGACGCAAGAGGAGAGTTATTGGGAGAATTTAAACCGACCGATAAAATCTTAGTAATTAATCAGTCTGGTAAGTTAAAAGTGCTCATTCCAGAATTATCTACGCATTTTGACGAAGATATGATTGTGTTGGAGAAATGGAAACCTAAAAAACCGATTTCTGCGATTTACTATGATGGAGAAAAAGAGCGTTATTTCTTAAAACGTTTCTTGGTTGAAAATGAAGGAAAAGAAGAAAGTTTCATAACAGACCATCCGAATTCGCAATTGGAAATCGTTTCGACAGATTATCGTCCTGTAGCGCAATTGGTTTTTGCAAAAGTAAAAGGAGTTCAAAAAGATGATCTTCATATTGATGTTGAAGACTTTATAGCTGTAAAAGGTTTCAAAGCTCTTGGAAATCAATTGACAACTGATAAATTAAGACAAGTCAATTTGTTAGAACCGCTTCCTTATGAAGAGCCAGTTGAAGAAGTTCCTGAAAAACCGGAAATTCCAGAAGATGATTCTGTAGAGACAGAATTAGACGATGATGGCCAGATAGGTTTGGTTTTAGAATAAAAAATTAGAAAACGCTAAGATTGATTTCTTAGCGTTTTTTATTTGGAGGGTAATTAATTCTCAACTGAAATAGGTTCTGTTATAATCCATTTTACTTCGTTATTTTCAATAATTACCGAAATAGTATCGTTGTCTTTAACTTCTCCAGAAATTATTTTTTTCGCTAGAGGTCTTCTTAAATGCGTTCGAATAATGTTTTTGATAGGTCTTGCTCCATATTTGGCGTTATAACCGTTTTCAGCTAGATATAATTTAGTTTCTGAAGGAATTTCTACTGTTATTTTACTATTGTGTAATAAATCAATGAATTCTTTTTTAAGATGGATTTCAAATATTTTTAAAGCATTTTCTTTATTGATTGGTGCAAAAGGGACAATTTCAGTCAAACGTCCTAAAAATTCAGGCCTGAAATAATTTGCCATAATTTCCATTAACGAACTCGATGCTGGAATTTCACCATTATTAAATGTATTAACGATATGATCGGCACCAATATTTGACGTGAAAAGAATGATGGCATTGGAGAAATCTCCTTCTTTCCCTAAACGATCGTGTAGTTTTCCTTCGTCCATAATTTGAAGAAATACATCAAAAACAGAAGGATGTGCTTTTTCAATTTCGTCAAATAAGACAATAGAATACGGTTTCTGTCTAATCTTGTTGACTAATAATCCACCTTCTTCGTAACCAACATATCCTGGAGGCGCACCATGAAATGGAAACTTCCTTTGATCCTGTTGTAGCGATGATGCTGAATGCATTATCTTATGAATTGGAAAAAGTGGCTCACGAACTCGAAGATTCCAAAACCCGCATTGTAGAAAGAGTTTTAGAAATTATGTTTCCAGAAGTTTCATCTGGAGCTAAACCTTCAAGAGCAATTGTTCATGCATTGCCAATAGAAAATAATATTAAAGTTTCTCTCCAAAATCAAATGACGGTTAGCAGAAGGATTCATAATATTTATAATCCGCTGGCACCAATTACAAAAGAGATTGCGCTAGCGCCAACTCTAGAGGTAAAGTTGTCTGCCTGCGAGATAAAATATATTGCGTATGAAAGAAATCTGTATCAAATCTCTAATCTTTTTTATAAAGATGCTGTTAGAGATTATAATCATACAATGCCATCGGGAGAGATTGTTTTAGGGATCGAACTAAGCAGTGAAAAGGCATTAGAATTGGAAGATTTAATGTTGTATGTCGATATTAAAAATACCCATCAGAAAGAAATGTTTCATTATTATTTAAAACAAATGAAGTGCATTTTTGACGATAAAGAGATAGAAGTAAAAGAAGGTTATAACGTTCCGTTTAATGATCTTGATATAGAAGGTGTTATTAATCACAATTATTCTACTCTTAGTGGAGTAATGCAGGAAGTAAATGAATTTTACTTTGATAATTTTTATACTTTAAAAGGAGTCTTAAAATATAAAAACATAAATGAATATGCAGCTGAATATAAACCATTTGAAGAGGTAGCCAATAAAAGTGAAAAACCAGTAATTTGGGTAAAAATGGTATTTCCAGAATCATTAGTCCCTCAAATTATAGATAATGTTTCTTTTACAGCAAATTGTATTCCTGTAATTAACAAAAAAAAGCATAATCTAACCAAGCCGCTTGATACTTTTTTATCATACATAGCTTTAGACACGAAGAATGATATTTTTCTTGATATAGATACTGTTGTAGATGGACTTAACAGACGTTATGAGACAAAAGAGTTTAAAGAGGGCATTTTAGAAGAAGGAAATGCAGTGTTGAGAACAGGAGGAGTTTCCAGATTTGATTCCAGGACAGCATCTGAATTGTTGCAAAATGTTTTAGATTTATTAAAAGACGAAAGTTCTTCGTTTGCGGGTTTAGGAAAAGACTTTATGAACAGTTCTTTGATTGAAATTAATCAGTTGCTGGCTTCGGTAGAGCAACAAGCTAAAGAAAGTAATTTTTCTAAAAGTAATGATCCTTATTTAATGATTAAGCCTAAGGCAGATGAATCTGTAGGGAAATCATTCAACATAAGTTATTGGTCAACATGTGCAGAAGAAGGTAATGATATCAAGGCAGGAACTGTTTTGGCATGTAAAGATGATTTATTTTTTGTAAGCAAAACAACAACACTTATGACAAATACGGTGGGCGGATTGAATAAACAAACCAACAAAGATCGAATTTTAGCTTATAGAAATGCCTTGCTAACACGAGGTAGAATTGTGACTTTTGCCGATATTAAAGCCTTTGGATTTAATCATTTTAAAAATTCAATAGAAGATATTAGAATAGAAAAAGGAACAAGGAAAGAAATATCTGTAAAAGCTGGTTTTAGCCGAACTGTAGATATTTATATCAAAACAAAACCTGAAGAAAAACAGCATTTATCTGATTCTGAATGGAATTACTTATGTGACAGTTTTTTGAAAAATCTAAAAAACAGGTCTTCAAATGCATTTCCGTATAGAATGTTTGTTGACTAAAATAAAAAACGCCGAAAAACTACTTTTCGGCGTTTTTGTTTAATTGAGGATTTATTTTGGTTTTATTGGTATTTTTTATCCGTTAGGGTTTTCATAAAAGCAACGAGAGCTTTTTCTTCTTTTACCGTTAAATTTAGTTTATCAAAAGGAAGAGTCTGATTTTCTACTTTGTAGCCTAAACCAATTCCGCCTCCTTTGTTGTAAAAAGAAACCACTTCTTCTAAGGTTTTAAAAACTCCGTTATGCATGTATGGAGCGGTAACTGCTGCATTTCTCACTGTAGGCGTTTTAAAAGCACCGACTAACTGTGACATTTGATTGTATATATAACGGCCTTTATCTGGACTCAAAGATTTTCCTGAAGGCTCATTTGGAGTTCCGATAACTTCATGTTCGGTTTTGGAATAACTTGGTGGAACTGTTCCGTTAAACAAAGGCGTAAAATGACAAGTAGCACATTTTGCTTTTCCCATAAAAAGATTCATTCCTTCTATTTCCTCATTGTTCAAAACATTTTTATTTCCTCTCATGTATTCATCAAATCTCGAATCAAAAGAGTTTAACGAACGTACATAACTCGCAATAGCATTTTGAATCTGCCACGCTTCAGGTTTTGATATTTTTGGATAAGCTTTTTTAAACAATTTTACATATTCCTTATCCAGCTGAATTTTAGCATGAATATTTTCCATAGAACCATGCATTTCGTCTTTATTCTGAATCACGTCGACACTTTGTTTTTCTAGATCCAACTGACGCATGTCCCAAAACTGAGCATTCTGCAACGAAGCATAGGTTAGAGTAGGCGTGTTTCTTGGTAAATTCATTCCAGTAAGCGAAACATTTGTTTTTAAACCATCTGTAAAAGCTTTTTCAGGATTATGGCAAGTTGCACAGCTTCTATCGTTATTTTTAGAAAGACTTGTATCGTAAAACAATTTTTCGCCTAACGCAGCTTTTTCTTTAGTAAAATTATATTCTTTAGAAAGCACAAAAGCATTTACGTCAAAAGCGTCTTTGTCAAATAGAGTTTTAATTGTTGGTTTTAGCGGGCTGCTTTTCTTTACATTTTTAATATTCTCTTCTTTCTGAAAAGTTTTCAGTTTTTTCGAAATCGGATTCAAATATTCAGTTATAAAAACGGCACGATTGAAAGCATTGAAATTATTATTTTCAGAGCAGTATTTTTGTGCGTTTTTGGTTAATTCTCTTAATTCAGATACCGATTTGTTATCAGCATTAATCTTTTCAAGCGTTTCCGGAATCGAAATTAAACTCTGTCCAGCTTCGGGAATTGAAGACTGCAAAATTGGACTGTCAAAACCTGTAATTCCTAAGGTAACAACTCTAAAAACATTCTGCTGTATGGCATCCAGAACATAATCGTCACTAATGGTAATAACTTCAAAAGTGCTTTTGAGCTGTTTGATATTCGATTGAAAAATATTCAATTCTCTTGTTAAATCTTCTTTGCTTTCAAGATTGTATTCAGGATAGATCATTTCTTCCATAACCTGAAAACCATGCGGTTCAAAAGATCGGTTTTCTTCCAATTCCATTTCGTCAAGAGCAGGGCCGTTCATGAATCTGGCGGTTTCAGGAATAAAATATTCAATTGCCCATTCGACTTTTTTGTATGCTAGCCGTGACTTTTTAAATTGTTCTACAATTTTTTCTTGCGAAGAATTGCTTTTTACAAGCTTTTGAAATTGAGTAATTTCATTGCTAAGTTTACTTAAATCGACAAGTAATTCTTGTTTAACCGTTGGTTTTGAGGCTTCGCTTTCTTTGCATGAATAGAAAAAAGAAAGCAGTAGAAATAGAAAGGTAAAATATTTTAATTTCATAGTGGAGTTGTAATAGAAACAACCCTTATCGGAAAATAAGGGTTGTCAATAAGATTTTGGTCGAAAATTATTAGCGTTGTACGTTTCTAATAATTACAGTTTGTCCTCCCTCTTTGTTAGTTTGAGTTCCCGAACCATCAGCATTTTTAAATGCATCGCTTTGCCAAGTGTGTGGGTGAACATTTACCGTGAAAGTATCTGGAACACCAATGATATCTGAAATGTCTTGCATAGCTCCAAATTCCCAGCTTCCAAATCTCATTTCGCCAGTTTGGTTATAAAGAGTGTTCCAAGCTGTATCTGTTCTTTTGTGGTTCATGTTTAACCACGGTTTATTTTGTTTTGTAGCAATATTGTATTGCCAAATGTATGAATCGTGTTTTGCATCTGCATAATAACTATCACCATCTTCTTGAATGTAAACGTAGTTTTCAGTCACACATAAGTTGTCAGGATTGATGATTCCAGTTCCAGGAGTACTGTCACCTTCAACAGCCAATTCTAAAGTTCCTTTTAATGGGTTTGTTGCGTCTAATTTTACTTTATAAACTCTTCCCCACATGGTGTAACCTTCAACTGGAGCATTATTTGTTGCTTGACCAGTTGCTGTAAAATAGATCTCTCTATTGTTGCTTGCGCTTCCTTTTCTGTAATCTACGTCTTCAACTCTTGAAAAACGGATTGCTTTTAAATCATTAACCGTTGTATTGATTACAGCACCAGTTAAGTTTTTTGCATTCGGAATTTCAACAAACTCAACAGGATATGAATTGTTTAACTTCATAGTGGTTTCAACTTGATTTCCGTCAGTTCTTTTTAAAGCATATAATTTTCCGTTAGATAAATCACCAACTGTACTTACATACATAATCAGCTGACCAGCACTTACGTGAGAAGTAGAATACGATTGATCTTCACCAATTAAAATAACTGTTTTTCCAGGATAAGCCTCTTTTGGAAGCGGAACAGCGTTTTCCATGCTTGCTTTTCCTAAAGCTGGTAAAACTCTGTCTTTTCTTGCTTTATCTGAAGACAACCCTAACGGATTGATTCCGTGAACCATACTTTCCTGACCGCTTTCTCCTGCAGTTAAAAAGATTGGCCCAAATCCGTGAACTTCTGGAGTCGCCAAAGTAGCAGAACATAAACGAGTTAGACCTCCAACACCATCAACAATATAATCTCCTTTTACAGGTTTGAAAGTTTTGTCTAAATATACTCTTGATACAGATTGGATAATTTCGTGGTTGGTAATCATAATGTATCCATCACCATTTGGATCTTTCATTAATCCAGCTCCGTCTGGCTGTGCTCCGTAAACAAAAGAAGGTGAATTTGGAAGGACATCTGCACTTGTAATTAAAGTGCTGATTTTTAAGTTTTCAAAACCTGTTTGTGCATAAACAAAAGGAGGTACTTTTGAATGTGAAGTAAAATCTATACTTGCGTTTACATCGTTTTTTGAATCTTTGTCATCATTTTGACAGCCTATTGCAGAAAGACCAGCAAGTCCAAGCAAGGTAATTGATTTTAAAAAGTTAGCTTTCATAAAGTGTTTTTTATTTTTTTGATTTAGGCAAAGCTATCTCTCTAAAACAAAGTACACGTTATGTTAATTTTTTCTTAATGCTAATAAATGTAAGTCTTGTATTATGAAAAAGTAAATTAAAGGTTTCGAATGTAAATTTAAGATTCCTAAAAAAAACTTAAAACTATTTGAAGAGCTGATTTAGATTAGTTGCTTTCTTCTCTTTCAGTTTTTTAACAATTTTGAGAAAAGCAATCGCAGTAATATAAGCGTCTCCCAAAGCAGTGTGACGGTCTTTCTTTGAAATATCAAATTTATCAGCTAAGTCATCTAAAGTATAATGATCTTTCCTTTCAAATAAATGTGATTGGATTAAAGTCTTTTTATACAAATAAGCCGTATCTAAAGTTTTATTGGTTAAATGCGGAAGGCCATTTCGTTCTAAAGCTTTATTAATCATAGTAACATCAAAAATCGTGTGATGCGCAATAATTATGGAATCTCCCAGAAAATCCAAAAACTGCTGCAAAGCTTCGAGCTCGGTCGGACGTTTGACAAGCAGATCTTTTAAAATGCCATGAATCTTAGCGGTCGATTTATCATAATGATCTTGTTCTAGATAAACTTCAAAACTGTCCTGAACATTAATAATTCCGTTTTGAAGAACTAGTGCGCCAATGCACAAAATGCGATCATTATCGTAATCAAATCCTGTAGTTTCGGTATCTAAAACCACAAAACGAGTTTCTTCGATCGTAATATTTTCATCGAATAGATTATTTTCTTCTTTCTTCCAAAAATTGAATAAACTCATTATTATACCAGATTTGAGATATTAAAACGTACTGAGATAAGTTCCTGAAGTTCTTTAATGGTTTTAAAAGTACGTTTCAGTTTAATTTTTTCCATTTTTGTTAAAGATTCCAATTCGATAAACTGACCAGAATCATGATGTAGCAATCCTTGTTTGGTTCTAAATTTCAGTAAAGCTTTAAACGAATAAGAACACGATAAATACAATTCTCTGTTATTAGGCTCCAATTCTGCCAGTTTCTCAAAACGCTCTGCTGTATTGCTGATTCCTTTTACCGAATGGGATAAAATTAAAACGCGTGCAGCATCGGTTAGAGGCATTAAAGCTCTACGTTTAATATCGAAATTATCTTTGTTTGCACCGTCTTGTTCAACCAAAAATTGTCTAAAGAAGCCAGTAGGCGATGGGCTTTGCAAAGCGCCACTCACCAAATGCATATAAAAAATCGGATTTGCTTTTACGTTTTCAAAAATGGAATCAGACAGTTGATTAACGATTTCAGAATCGCCATAAGTTTTGCTGTAATCAAAGAAAATAAACGAAAGTAAAACCTCATTTTTCCCAGGATTTGTAATCCAATGATGTACTTGGGCTTTCCATTCGTCCAGACTCATGCACCATTTCGGACTTGAAGCCATCATATCGGCAGGACAATAATCGTAACCAATTTCAAAAAGGCCTTTATTGACAAGTCCGGCAAATTTTAAGAAATAGATTTTAGTTTCATCCCTAAAAACTTCATTGACATTTTCATATACAATCGCATTATCTTGATCGGTATGTAGCATTTGCTCGCCGCGCCCCTGACTTCCAAGCGCTAGCCAGGCAAATTTTACAGGTGGCGGACTACTCATCTTTTCCAAACAAATTTCGATAACTCGAGTTGTACAGGCTTCATTCAATTCTGTAATAATTTTGGTAATCAAAGTCATCGGAATATTTTGATCCAGATAACCTTGAAGCAATTGCATAATTCGGTTACGAATTGGTTTTATCTCTTTGATTTTTTTGGTACGCTTCAACGCTTTAATTAGAACCGCTGGATTATTTCCAAGCGCCACCATTACGTCATGTTTCGATAAAATTCCGACCGCTTTAGTATTTACAGTTCCATCTTTTGTTAAACACAAATGGCTGATATTACTTTTCATCATCGCCATTTGCGCCTCTGTAACCGTCATTTTTTTCGGATACGTAATAACAGGTTTTGTCATGATCGTTTCGGCAGTTGTGGTTATCGGAAAATCGCCTGTAACTATTTTGTTTCGAAGATCTTTATCAGTCAAAATACCAATAGGAAGCATTTCATCTACAATCAATATCGCACCAACTTTCTTTTTATTCATAATCTTTGCCACTTCCTTAACTGTCGTTGACGGACTGCAGGTAACGATTTTTTTAGAATATTTTATTGGCGCTAAATCAAAAGAATGATTGCTCGAATGCAGGTTTTCATTCAGCTGATCATCACCATATAATTTATCTTTATGAATATCTGAGTAAGGATTTCGAGTATTCGAAGCATAACTCTCAATCAGGAAATTACCAACATTTCTATTTTCTAGCGCATAAGGTTTAAAAACGGCAATCGGAATAGCATAAAGAATACTTTCTTCGTGCGCTACTGCTTCCATAATGTAATTTTCTTGCGCCAAAAGCGGACGAAGTCCAAAAATATCGCCTTCATCACACATGTCTAAAACAGTGTTTTTAGTGCTTTTTTTCAAAGCGACAGCGCCTTTATGAACTACATAAAAAGAGTCATGCGTTTTGTCATTTTCGGCAAAAATCACAGCATCTTTTTCTTTATATATAATTGAAATCTGTTCAGATAGTTTTTCTAAATCTCTCTGATGCAAAAAATTAAATGGCGGATATCCTTTTAGAAAGTCAGCAACTCTTTGCGAAATGGTATTTTTCATTTGGTTGGATTAAAGTTCTAATGTACTATTTAAAATAGAAATGTAAAAGAAACATTTTTGTTTTTTGAGTTGCAAAGGGACGGAGGTACAAAGTGACAAAGGTTTTACTCATAGTTTTGTCATCCCGAGGAACGAGGGATCTCCGCAAGTAACTCAACAAAGTTTTGCAATAAAAAAAGCTCCAAAATTGGAGCCTTCAATATTTTAAATTAAGTCTTAATCAACTTTATAAACTGTTCCTCTTTGTTTCTCCTCAGAACCAACTAAGCCGAATTCAAAAGTGTAAGAATCTTTAGAAGTCGTTAAAATCTTCATGCTGATTGCTTTTTCTTCAGCCATATTTTTCGGATGTTTTTTCTGCAGCACATATTCGCAATCACTTACCCAACGAATGGTTGCCGTATCTGTTTTACCTTCAAAAGTTTCGATTTCGATATCGTCTTTGCGTTCAAAATAAGTTGTTTTTTTCTCGCCGTTGACTTCGGTTTCAAATTTGAATTTCCCAGTTTTAAAATCTTTGCAATTGTGTTCAGTATTATAACAAGACACTAAAGCCAATATTGGAAATAAGAATACTATTTTTTTCATTTTAATTAAGTTGTTTTTTAGGAGCTGATTCCTGCTGTCCGCTATATCTTTTGTGTCCCGATAGCTATCGGGACCACCACAAAAGGATGCCGCTTCCATCAGGGCTAGGGCGTTAGGATTACAATAAACAGTTGTATTATAATTAGATTTTTTGAATATAAAATTCTTTCAGTTTTTTAGATTCTTTGACTTCTTCTCTCATTTCCTCTTTAGACTCACTTTTAATTGCTTTTGGCCAGATATGAAAACCTCCCTTTGTCATCGCTTTAATTTGTTGAAGAACGTTTGGCGAAAAATCAGAAAAAAAACTCAAGTCTTCAGGATTATCCCAAATACCCCAAATGCCGTTTTCGTCTATATCTCCAGCATAATTAATGATATGTGTTGGATAAGTTTTGACCATTTTAAGTTTAAAATTTTCCAAATTATAAGAGCCGTTCCATCGAAATGAATCTACATCATCAATTCCAGAGCCTGTAATAATTGAATTTGCAAAACTCAATTCAATAGACATTTTATGTTGTGAGGACGAATTAGAATAGCAATAAAATCCTTCCCATTCTCCGCTTGGTAAAAAGTGATGTGTTTCGTTATCTTTTGATTTCATATTTAGAAAGATAGATTATTTCAACCTCTTTAATTCATCATCGGTAAAGTTCTTGATTTCTTTTTCTTTGGCAAACTTTTCGGCATTATAATTTCCCGATTTATTCTTCGGAATTGATAAACTATTCCATTCGCTGTTTTTCAATTGTTTAGCATAAAAAACAATTTGCCCAACATGATAAGGATAATGTGCCAACTGGCGATTAATGGCTTCAATAACCGTATGGCCTTCATTTCTAATGTAAATGATATCTGAAAGCTGATCTGCTTTTAAGTTTTCTAAGGCATTTTCGAGACAATTCCAACCTTTATTCCAGATATATAAAACCTCTTCTTTAGATTGTATATCGTTTTCAAATTCGGCATCACGGTTTCGCCATTCTTTTTCTCCATCAGAAGTTAGAAAATCAGTCCATCGCGAAAGCATATTGCCCGAAATATGTTTTATGATTGTTGCAATGCTGTTGGTGTCGTCATTAAAAGAAACAAAAAGCTGTTCAGGTTCGAGTTGATCGATTGCTTTTTCGCCAAGCATTTTATAATATAAAAATTGCTTTTTGACACTTTCTAGGTAAGATTCATCAGCTTTCATGATTTGCTATTTTAAGATTGAAGTTCGATTTTGTTTTCCTGAATCAATATTTTTCCCCAGTCATTTAGTTTCCAAAGAATCTCTACTAATTGTTTTCCAGTTTCGGTCAAAGTGTATTCAACCCGCGGAGGAAGTTCGTTAAAAGAATGTTTTATCAATATGCCATCTGCAACCATTTCATTTAACTGCTGATTTAAAACACGTCGGTCCACTTTTGCAATGCCACGCAAAAATTCGCTAGGTCTTTTTTTGCCATCATTTATCTGCCAGACAATCGGAATTTTCCATTTTCCGCTAATGGAATTTACAGCAATTTCTAGTGGACAAATTTTATTTTCGGCGTTTCGTTCCTTTGTTTGCATAAAATTGACTTTTATATCCCTATGGGATAATAATATGCGGTATTGCCAGTGTTATCAGGCTTTCCGATCTTTACAAAAATAATCAAAATTTTAAGCATAATAAGCGATTGAGTAAATCAAAGTAAAAACATGGAAGATATAAAACGTAAAGGAGCTAGATCGGCAAAAGATATTCCTGCTTCTGTTTTAGAACAGCTCAATAAAGGAGAAATTGAAACTGCTAATCTGGTAGAATGGCTTGCTGTGAATCAAACGACGCTTTTAGGGAATCTATTGAAAGAAAGTAATCGAATTCAATATTTGGAACCTATTTTGACAGATATCAGAAATTTGAAAAAACAGACAGTGAACACCATAAATGAAACAATTGGAACAGGAATATTGACAGAATCAATTCTTAATAATGATTCTGATATACTTTCAATAATGGCGAGACACAAATCGGATGTAGTAAGATGCTGGTTTGCTTATACAATTGGAAAAAATCAAGAGCTTAAAATTAAAGCAATTTTAAAGGAAATGCAGTTTCTGTCAGCCGATAAGCATTTTGGTGTAAGAGAAATTTCATGGTTAGCAATTCGATCCAATATTATAAACAATTTAGAAGAAAGTCTTGAAATTTTATTAGAATGGACTTTTAGTGAAGATGAGAATATAAGACGTTTTGCGACCGAAGCGACCAGACCAAGAGGAGTTTGGTGCGAGCATATTCAAAAACTAAAACAAGAACCAGAATTGGCTTTAAAAATTCTAAATTCTTTAAAAAGTGATCCTTCAAAATATGTTCAGGACAGTGTTGGAAATTGGCTGAATGATGCCAGTAAAACAAGACCAGATTTTGTAAAAGATTTATGTGAAAAATGGGAGAAACAAAGTCCAACAAAAGAAACACTTTATATCATTAAAAAAGCGCTCAGAACAATAAAAAAATAATTTATTATATAATTTTGATATCGTATTTATCCAATAATCCAACAATTCCCTCGGTAGAAAACTGCGCTTTTTTCATCGGATTAAATTCAGGGTCAATTTTGTAATTGTAAGCTGTTTTAAAATTAACTCCCGCCAATTGCGTTTCGTTAAAAATAGCGCCGTCTAGATTGCAGTTGTCAAAAACAGAGCTCGTTAAATTGGTTCCTATAAAAGTCACTTCGCGTACAGAGGAATTGATAAATTTGGTTTTAGGCATCTTTTTATTCGAAAAAAGAGCATAATCAAGAACGCAATCTTCAAAATAAACTTGAAATAAAAAATCGTCACATTCGTTAAAAGCAATTCCGAGAAGTTTGCAGTTTTTGAAAGTGACATTTTTTAAACTTGTTCCTGCTAAACTCGTCATAGAGAGATTACAGTCAACAAACTCGCAGTCCAAAAAAGTATTAGAATTGAAATTGCTGTTGGAAAAATCACAGTTTTTAAAAACACAATCTTCAAACTCGCGATTGTTTATTTTCTTATCGATATAAACAACTTTCTCAAATGTTTTCTGAATGTGAATTAGACTTTCCATGAATGTTTTTTTGGTTTTTGTGCATTGTGACGCACTCGAAGTATATAGATACTCTCTTTCGTTATTTGATAAGAAATAGCGTAATCGTAAACAGAATAAACTCTAAAACTGCCATCATTGCTGGCTTTTTGTTTATCAAGTTTATAAATTTCAGATTGTGTTTTAAGTATTTCAGTGCTTTCAAAAATAGTATTAACTACTTTATCTGCAATAGTAAGTGATTTACTTTCAAAGAAAATGTAAAAATGAATATCTTCTAGTTGGCCCAAAGCACTGTTTGTCCAAATTATTTTCTTCCCCATTTTTTTGCAATTTCTTTAGCTTCATCTTCAGTATAAAAATTGCCTTTTTTAATATCGCCTAAGGCATTTTGAATATCTAAATTATAAGCTGCATCCGAATCAATTGCGGTATTATTTATTGATTGTAAAAGGTGTTTTAATTTTTCTACAAAAGAGGGGTCTTTTACTTTATCAATTTCTTGATGAATCCAGTTTATTTCTGCTTGTATATCCATAACAAAGAATTTTAGTAAAGATACAAATTAGTCATTAAATATACCTTTCATAATAATTTTCAATCCCAAAAAGATCAAAAGCATAGAAGAAAGACAAGCCACAATTCCGATTCCTAAAACAAGGTAATGCCAATTGTTGCCTTGATTTTGAAAAGCATTATAAATCAATGTTGGCCCAAGAAACATAAGAGGCAGAGCGCCTGATAAATATTTCACTCCTTTTTTTAGTAATTCTTTATTTGTTGCCATGTTTTTAGTTTCAGGTTTTTCCTTGTGTCAAGTTTCGAGTTGCTTGACTTGCATCTAACCGCAAAGGTCGCAAAGTTTTTTTACATTAGAAACTTTAAATAAAACGCAAAGTTCGCAAAGCTTTAGAAAAACTTGCGAACCTTGCGTAAACCTTAGCGTGCTTAGCGGTTAAAATGAACTGCAAAGCAGAAAACTATTTATTTTTTATAATTATCAACAGCATTTCTTACGCTGCCATATTTTTTCAATAATTCAGAAGCTTCTTCATAAGAAACTGAAATCTCGTCCATAATCATTTTTACACCACGATCAACGAGTTTTACATTGCTTAACTGCATATCGACCATTTTGTTGCCTCGAACTTTTCCAAGCTGAATCATTGCAGCAGTCGAAATCATATTTAAAACCAATTTCTGTGCAGTTCCGGCTTTCATTCTAGAACTTCCTGTAACAAATTCTGGTCCAACTACAACTTCAATTGGAAATTGTGCTGTCAATGCCAGCGGACTTCCTGCATTACAAGTAATACATCCCGTAACAATGTTATTTTGATTACAAGTTTCTAAACCACTGATAACATATGGAGTTGTGCCAGAAGCTGCGATTCCGATTACGACATCATTTGAGTGGATATTATGATTTTGAAGATCGATCCAAGCGTTGGTTGTACTGTCTTCAGCGTTTTCTACAGCACGTCTGATGGCTGTATCTCCACCAGCAATAATACCATTTACCAAATCAAAAGGAACACCAAAAGTGGGAGGACATT
Source organism: Flavobacterium nitrogenifigens (assembly GCF_003254565.1). Classification (GTDB taxonomy): domain Bacteria; phylum Bacteroidota; class Bacteroidia; order Flavobacteriales; family Flavobacteriaceae; genus Flavobacterium; species Flavobacterium nitrogenifigens. The sequence continues at coordinate 150,987 of NZ_QJRI01000178.1, read as the reverse complement.
CAGAAGCGTCAACAACACCAAGTCGGCCAGAAGTTCCTGCTCCAATATAAAACAATCTGCCACCTAGTTTTAACTTTGCAACAATTTGCGGAATCAAAGCTTCTATTTGTGGCAAAGCTTTCTCGACTGCATAAGGCACAGTTTTGTCTTCTTGGTTTATATTAGATAACAGTTCATGAACAGACATCTTCTCTAAATGTTCATATTTTGAGGCTTGTTCAGTAGTTTTCGTAAATGTCATTTTATCGTTATTTAGACTCGTCAAAATTAATATATTTTATATCAATCTTGCAAAGTCTCAGAGATTTAAAATCATTTTTTTTCTTCTATTTTTTTGCATAAAGACGGTTAAAATGTGACTTTGTTACATAAACTAAAATATTATATTTGTTTAATATAAAAAGATAAATGGATAAATTAGGATTTTTAGATAATGTTGCCCGTATTGCTGTTTTTGTTTCGTTACTACTTGCACTTTTTTTGCTTACCGTAAAGACAGAAAATAAATTAGCAAATCGATTATTTGCCTGTTTCATAACTTTTTCAGCAATTGATTTCAGCGGCCTTCTTGATTTTTCATTTCCGACAGAATATATTTATTTAACGATTTTGAGAAGTACATTTTGTTTGCTGGAAATGCCTCTGATTTATTTGTACGTTTTAGCAGTCTGTTATTCTGATTTTCGATTAAAATGGAAACACTTAATATATACAACTCCATTTGTAGTAATGAATTTAGTTTTAATGCCTCGATTCTATTTAGAATCAGGTATTGTAAGAGAACAATTTTTGGCCAACTTCAGTAACATGCCTGAAGTGTATTTTTTTCAGATTTTAATCGAATGCCAATATTGGTTTTATATTGTCAGCATATTTTTGATTTTAAGAAAATACAAGAAAATCTACCTCGAAAATTATACAAATCCGAGTACCTCTACCTACAAATGGCTTTTTCAGATGAACTGTGTTTTTGCGGTAATGCATAGTATTACAGCTTCAAAAAATTTGTTGCGTTATACTGCTTCCAGAGATACTTTTCTTTGGGGAAATGTTCTTATGGTGATTATGGCCTTAAGCGTAATATGCTGGTTTGTAATGAAAGCATTAAATCATCCGGAACTTTTTAGAGGAATTAATTCAAGATTGACGTTAACTAAAGACTTTCTTCCTAAAGAAAATAATGAAACCATCGAAATTGCAAATAATCAGGATGAAGCTGTTTCTGCTCAGATTTCAGAATTAAAAAATTATATGATTGAGAAGGAACCATATCTTGATCCGTCGCTTACGATCCAGGAACTGGCCAATCAAATTGAAATTTCAGTTCGAGATTTGTCTGTTTTGATTAATCATCATATGGATCAGCATTTTTTTGATTTTGTGAATGAATATCGTATTCAAAAAGCAATGGAAATTTTAAAAAATCCTTCCAAAAAAGATTTAACTGTTTTAGAAATCTTGTATGAGGTGGGATTTAATTCTAAATCATCGTTCAATACTTCTTTCAAAAAATATACAAATTTAACGCCTACGGCTTATCGAAACGCTTCATAACTAGTAGTTTGTAAAAAGTCGTACTTTATGCTAAAAAAAGTCGAACCAATTTCTTTAAGAGAAAATGGTTCGACTTTTTTTGTCGGTCGCATACTCAAAATTTCTAAGGCAACTTTGCTTCAAATTAATCGAAACAAGTTTTAAAATTAGAAATCATGAAAAAAGCAAACCTCCTTATCTTTTTATTATTGCCTTTATTTTGTTTGGCACAATCAACATTAAAATTAAAAGGAAAAATAACAAGCCAAACAAAACCTTTAGAATGGGCAGAAATAACAATCTCAAATTTAGAAGGAAAAATTATTGAAGGAACAACTTCAAGTCAAGATGGCTCTTTTGAAATCAATCTTAAAAATGGTTCTTATAAAATAGGGATAAGTCTTTTGGGGTTTACTGATTATGAAAATAAAATTTCCTTAGAAAAAGATACAGATTTAGGGGTTATGACGCTTAAAGAAAACGAAACAAAATTAGTTGAAGTTGTGATTCAGTCTAAAAAGAAAACTATCGAGCAAAAAACGGATCGTTTGGTCTATAATTTTGAAAATAATGTAACCAATGTTGGAGGAGATGCCTTAAGCGCCATCAATAGCGCGCCTGGTGTTGTAGTGCAAAACAATACGATAAATATATTAGGAAAAGGAACTTCGAGGGTTATGATTGATGGAAGAATTATTGAATTAACGGGCGAAGAATTGAATAATTTCCTGAAATCAATTTCGGCAAGTGATATTAAAAATATAGAAATTATAAGTAACCCGCCTGCAAAGTATGAAGCAGAAGGAACTGGAGGTTTGATTAATATAATAATGAAAAAAGGAGTTCGTGATTCGTGGAAAAATACTACTACAGCTTCTTATGATCAAAATAAATATGGAATTTTTACTTTGAGAGATAATTTCTTTTATAATAAAAATAAGTTTCGTCTTTCGGCAAGCGTCAACGGAAAAACGGGATATATGAATATAGAGGAATTTTCAAAAGTATATTTTGAAGACGGAATTTCAAATATGAGCGCAACAACAAAAATGAAAAATGAAAATCTATCAGGGAAATTTGCTTTAGATTATGATTTTTCAGAAAAAACAACAGTGGGTTTTCAATTTATAAACGACAGAAATAATCCAGATTTTCAATCGGATATTGTGATAGACAGATATGATACTCAGAATCAATTAAAAAATTATACCATCAATAAAAGTTACGCAGACAGAGCATCTGGAAGTTTAACGTACAATGCGCATTTGATAACAAAACTGGATTCGCTGAACCGAAAATTATCTTTTGATGTGGATTATTTTAATTACAATTCAAAATTTGATCGTGAGTTTACCGCAAATGACTATTTAGCAGATGGAACTTTTGTTGATGTGAATCAGTCGGGGCGAAATATCTCAAACCAAGATATTCATAATTGGAGTTTTAAGGCAGATATGGAACATCCGCTTCAAGTCTTGAATTTATCTTATGGCGCGAAAATGAGTTTTACAAACAGTGTAAGCGATTTACTTTATTACAACACGATTACAGGAACTCCAGAATTAGATCCTTTACAATCAAACCGATTTAATTACACAGAAAATAATCAAGCGTTTTATGTTAACGGAGATAAAAAAATCAATGAAAAATGGAATTTTCAAGTTGGTTTGAGACTGGAGAACACGCAAACGAAAGGTTTCTCTGAAACTTTAAATCAGGAAACGGTTAATAATTATTTGAAATTGTTTCCAACGGTTTTTGCATCTTATAAGAAAAACGACAACAATACTTTTACCTTAAATTATGGAAAAAGAATCAACAGGCCACGTTTTGATTTATTGAATCCGTTTCGAATTTATATAAGCAGTAATAGTTATTCAGAAGGAAATCCGTTTTTACAGCCTTCGTTTAGTGACAACTTTGAGCTTGGATATTCTTATAAAGAAATTTTGAGAACTACGGTTTTTGTCAATGCAATTACAAACGGCTATGGCGTTTTGTTTACCTCAAATCCAGAAACAAATACACAAATTGTAACCAGAGATAATTATTTTAAAAGTTTGAATTATGGAGTTGGAGAAACATATTCGGCAACTTTTGCAGATTGGTGGACAAGCGAAAATTCTGTGTATTTTTTAGGTGCAAAAACAGAATTTATTAAAGATATCAATGCAACTCCGTCAAATAGTTTGGAAATAGATTTTTCTACAAATAATACTTTTGTATTAGGGAAAAATTCTAAGCTTCAAATTGATTTTAGTTACACGCCACCTTATGAAAATGGTTTATACAAAATAGGGTATACGTCAAGTTTTGATATTGGTTTTAAACAAGATTTGTTTAATAAAACGATGCAAATCGCATTTTTGGCAAATGATATTTTTAATACTTCTTACTTAAAAGATTTTACTTCGGTTGTAAATGGTGTGAAACAGGTTTACGATCAAAACAATAGTAACCGATTTGTGCGTTTGTCTGTGGTTTATAATTTTGGAAATAAAAAGATAAACGTAAAAGAGCGTGCTTTTGGAAATCAGGATGAGAAAAAGAGAGCTAACTAAATTAGATAATTAGAAAATGTGCCAATTAGATAATGATAATTTTCTAATTGGCACATTTCCTAATTGACACATTATAAAAAGAATGCCAATAAAATTCCGAGAACGATCATCGAAACTTTAGCAACATTGAATTTGTGTCCTTCGCTGCTTTCAAAAATAATTGTTGATGAAATATGGAATAAAATTCCAATTACGATTGCCGTTATTTCGGTATAATATTTACTCAAAAAAGGCAAATATTCTGATGCTACTGTTCCTAGTGGCGTCATGATAGCAAATGTGAGCATGAAAGCAAAAATGGCTTTTTTGTTTAAATCTGCATTAATGAAAAATGTTGTTAAGATAACCGCAATTGGCAGGTGATGAATGGCGATTCCGACAGCTAAGCCGTGATGGTGACTTACAGGAAAACCTTCTAGAAAGGCATGAATGCAAAGACTAATAAACAAAAGCCACGGAATCTGAGACATTTTTGCGTGTCCGTGTACGTGTCCGTGCTCGGCGCCTTTTGAGAAAAATTCGAGAACGATCTGGAATAAAATTCCGACCATTATAAAGATTCCGATGTTATGATTGTGCGATTCGTAAACATCAGGAAGAAGATGCATTACGGTTAATGACAATAAAAAAGAACCGCTGAAGGCCAGTAGTAATTTTAAATTGGTTTTGTTTTCGGGTTTTATAAACAAAGCCGCGCCATATCCTAAAAGTACAGAAAATAAGGGTAGTAGATAATTCATCTTTTTGTTTAATCGTTTTTTTGTTTAATCGTTTAATCGAATTTCTTGTTAGTTTGTTTAGCGATTAAACAAATTAACGGTTAAACGATTAAACCTATTTAAAAATCATGATTAATCTTTCGCTTTCGGTTTTATGGAATTTTTTAAGCTTATAGTCTCCAAAAATATCCAGAAGGAAAATTCCAGCTTCGTCCATTAAATCCTGAAAGTCTTTCAAAGTTAGTGCTTTTACTTTTTCTGTAAAATGATATTTTCTGCCTTTGTCTTCAAAATCAATTTCTTTGAAAATATGTCCATCTTCTACATATCTTTTGATGTGAAAATCTATCTCGTCAACGGTTTTTACTTCTTCAGGTACAAGGTTTTCTATAACGTTTGCCACGTTCATGAAATCGATAACCGCAAAACCATATTCAGATAAGCTTTCTTTGATTGCTTTTAAAGTAGTTAAGTTGTCGTCGTCGCTTTCAAAATAGCCAAAACTGGTGAAAAGGTTGAAAATGGCATCAAACTTTTCTTCAAAAGGTTCGCGCATATCGTGCACTTTAAAATGCAGTGTTTCGTTGCTATTTTTACTGGCTTCTACAATACTGTTTTCAGACAAATCTGCTCCTAAAACATCATAGCCCAACTGATTTAAATAAATAGAATGACGGCCTTTTCCGCATGCTAAGTCCAATACTTTTGCTTTTTCGGGCAAGTTAAGGTAGTGCGTTAAATTGTCCATGAAAACCTGAGCTTCACGATAATTACGATCCTTATAAAGAATGTGATAATATGGCGTGTCAAACCATGAAGAATACCAGTTTTGATTATCGTCTTCGTGATTTGGGATTGATGCGTTAGGTTCTTGAGACATTTATTCTATTTCAATTAATTCAAAGTCCGGCAAATTTAGTGTATTTTTGCCGAAAAATAACTATTTCGCTTCGATACGTATTTATACCAGTATAATAAAATGTTATGGCGATTGGCTTTTTTTAATTGAAAAAAAATGGAAGAAAATTTTAAAATGATTGCCAAATGTTTTTTTGGCTTTGAAGAAATATTAGAAAAAGAATTACGCACACTTGGCGCTCAGGATGTTGAAAAAGGTGTGAGAATGGTAAGCTTTAAAGGTGATAAAGGTTTTATGTATAAAGCCAATCTGTCTTTACGCACGGCTCTTAAGGTCTTAAAACCAATTTATTCTTTTAGAGCAAACAATGAGCAAGCTTTGTACAAAGGTATTTCGGGTTTAAACTGGTCAAAATATTTAAATGCGAACCAGACTTTTGTGATCGATGCAACTGTGCATTCTACTTATTTCAATCATTCTGAATTTGTTTCTCAGAAATGTAAAGATGCAATTGTAGATCAGTTTAGAGAAAGAACAGGGCAAAGGCCAAGTATTGATAAACAATATCCTGATTTGCGTATTAATATTCATATTGATAAAGATCAGGTTTCTGTAGCTTTGGATACTTCTGGAGCTTCGCTTCATCAGCGTGGCTACAGAACGGCCACGAATATTGCTCCTATCAATGAGGTTTTAGCAGCCGGAATTCTTTTATTATCTGGCTGGGATGGACAAAGTAATTTTCTTGACCCGATGTGTGGTTCTGGAACTTTCTTGGCAGAAGCGGCTATGATTGCCTGCAATATTCCGGCAAACATCAACAGAAAAGAGTTTGCTTTCGAAAAATGGAAAGATTGGGATAATGATTTGTTTGATACAATTGTGGATAGTTTAATGAAAAAAACTAGAGAGTTTCATTATACAATTAAAGGTTTTGATAAAGCGCCAAGTGCGGTTAGTAAAGCTAAAGATAATATCAGAAATGCCAATTTAGAGGATTATATTAAAGTTTACGAAGAGAATTTCTTTGATACGGAAAAAGAAACAGAAGGAAAACTTCATATTGTTTTTAATCCGCCGTATGATGAACGTTTGGATATTCATATGGAAAGATTCTATGCTAGTATTGGAGACACTTTGAAGAAAAATTATCCAGGAACCAACGCTTGGTTTATTACAGCAAACTTAGAAGCTTTAAAATTTGTCGGATTGAAACCTTCAAGAAAAATCAAACTTTTTAACGGAAGCCTTGAAGCACGTTTGGTGAAATACGAAATGTACGAGGGAAGTAAGAGAACGAAATTTCAAGTCTAAGCTTCTAAGTTACTAAGGTTCTGAGATGCTAAGAATTTTAGCTAACTAAAAAAAGATTGAATAAAATTTAAATAATTAAGTTTCTGTTATTTAAGAATCAAAGGAAAACTTAGAATCTTAGCATCTCAGAACCTTAGCAACTCTAAAAAAAAAATGTCAAAACTACAACTACGCGCTTTTTTATACCAATTGGCAGCTTTTGCAGTCTTATTTCTTCTATTTAGATATTTGATTGCGGCTTATACAGGATTAACTGGAATCTGGATTCCGATGACGGCATTTGTAATCGGGACTATTATTGGACCTAAATTCCAGGCTGTGAGAACCAAAGACGGTGAAAAACTTTTTATGAAATGGCTTTTTATAAAAGGAATTAAAGAAATCGGATAATCTTAAAAAATATATGAGGAAAATTGGACTTATTGGCGGAATCAGCTGGGTTTCTACATCTGATTATTATACTTTGATTAATAAAGGAATTAATGAAAAACTCGGCGGATTAAATTTCTCCGAATGTCTAATTTACTCTTTTAATTATGCCGATATTAAAAAGAATAATGATGCTAACGATTGGGATTCGACTTTTAATATGCTTTTGAAAGCTGCAGAAGTTTTAAAATCGGGCGGGGCAGAAGCGATTCTTTTATGTGCCAATACCATGCATGTCATTGCTGATCGATTGCAGCAGGCAATTGATATTCCTCTTATTCATATTGCAGAAGAAACGGCGGTTGAAATTCAGAAGAAAGAACTGAAAAAGGTTGGTTTGCTTGGAACAAGATTCACAATGGAATTAGATTTTTTCAAAGATAAACTGGCTGAAAAAGGAATTGAAACGATAATTCCTGAAAGTGAAGAAGTAAAAAATTTTATTCACTACACTATTTTTGAAGAGTTAGGAAGAGGAATTGCAACAGAGGAAACGAAAAAACGTTATTTAGAAATTGCCAATGAATTGATAAAAAACGGAGCAGAAGGAATCATTTTAGGATGTACCGAAATTCCGCTGGTAATAAAAGAAGGTGACTTAAATGTCCCAATTTTTGATACTGCTTTAATACATACGCAAGCAGCAATTAATTTTCAGTTAACTTAGTTTAGGTGCTGAGGTTCTAAGCTACTAAGGTTCTAAGTTTTAATCTTAATAACATAAAAAGGGGTAAATTCAAATTTGAATTTACCCCTTTTTTTTATGTTTAATATATAAACCTTAGAACCTTAGTAGCTTAGCATCTTAGCGCCTAAAAAAAAACTATTTTTTCTTCTTTGGCTCTTCTTTCTTTGCCATTTCAGACGCCATGGTTTTTTTCTTGTAAATAGGAATAAAGTAAGAAACCGTGTAGTTGAAACCAATTCCGAAGCTTCCGTCATAAGTCCTGTTGAATCCTGGGATATAAAGGTTTTCAAAATTATTAGGCTCTTTGTTGGTTGTCAGAAGTTTAAGCTGTACGCCAAAACCAACAAAGACGTTTCTGAAAACTTGCGCTTTTAATCCCATTGCAACCTCGATCCAAGTTGCTGTAAGTCCGTTGTATTTTTGACCTTCTGTTATTGGAGGCAATTCTCCCCAATACGGATTTGGATTATAGATTTTGTAATTAATTAGTTCTTGACTAAAAGTACTGAAACCGCCACGCAGTCCTATTGTAATTAAGTTTTCCATATCCAGCCAATTTTGATAAAGATTATAATCAAAACCTGCTTTTACATAAGTTCCATTTGCCGAAGACGTTAATCGGTCATCTTCGGTCGTTTTGTCTTCATAACCTAATTCTGCCGCTATATAATACTTTTTTGTCAAACGCCAGTCTCCAACAAATTCCACTCCTTTATAATCTTTATCATAAAGTCCGCGGGTTAGTTTGTACAAGTCGACACCAACACGAAGTCCGTAGCGGTCTGTTTTTACAACGCTATCTTTTGGAACTTCCTGAATTTCTGGTTTTGCTGTTTTTACAGTTTTTTCTGTTTGAGGCTTTTTAGTCGCTGTTGTATCTTTATTTTTAGAAATCTCAGGCACATCCTGAGCAAAACCTAAAAACATTGAAAACAATAATGAAAGACTAAAAATAAACTTTAATGTGTGTTTCATTTTCAGATTCAATGTTAGGGTTTTCTAAATCAACTTCGGTCATCCAGAAAGTATCTCCGTCTGGATCAGTATGTATAAAAGGAGCAACGTTTGTTAACTGAAAAATAGTTTTAAATCCGCAAGCTCTTGATACATATACATTTTGTGTCGTATAATTGAATTTTATAACATCAGTGTTGATCGTTGTAGGCGTTTCACTTAGAGAGTTATAAATAAACTTGAAGGTTGTTGTCTTGTCATTTACTTTTAAGGGAATCATTACGGTACTCGCATTGGTTACATATCGTAATGGATCGTCTTCGGCAAGATTTTCATTAAAAACAATTCCCTGATCCATTTTGTCACCAATAACTTTTAAATTGCTTACATTTTTAGTTTTTGACGGATTCGCAATATCATAAAATGTAATCACCAATCTAGGTGTAGTTGGCGTATTGGCATCGCAGATATCATCTTTCTCGCAGCTAGATAAGCCAAAAGTAAAGAGCAGTAAAAGAGAGATTAGTTTTTTCATCTATTTTTTATCGAAGTTCTAAAAGTACAACATTTTCAACATGATGCGTCTGCGGAAACATATCTACAGGTCTCACACGCGTTACTTTGTATTTTTCATCCATTAAAGCTAAATCACGTGCCTGAGTTGCAGAATTACAGCTTACATAAACGACTCTTTTTGGAGCAATTTTTAAAATTTGCTCTACTACATCTTTATGCATTCCATCACGAGGCGGATCTGTAATAATAACGTCTGGTTTGCCGTGCTGTGCAATAAAAGCTTCGTTAAATACTACTTTCATGTCGCCAACAAAAAACTCGCAATTTGTAATATTATTGCGTTCTGCATTGGCTTTTGCATCAATAATTGCTTCTGGAACGCTTTCTACTCCAATAACTTTTTTGGCTTTTTTAGAAACGAATTGAGCAATTGTCCCTGTTCCTGTATATAAGTCATAAACAGTTTCGTTTCCTGTAAGATCAGCAAAATCTCGTGTTATTTTGTATAATTCGTAAGCTTGATCAGAATTAGTCTGATAGAAAGATTTAGCATTAATGCTGAATTTTAAACCTTCCATTTCTTCCAAGATATAATCTCTCCCTTTATAAAGAACAACGTCTTGATCGTAAATAGTGTCGTTTTGCTTGCCATTTACCACATATTGCAATGAAGTAATCTGAGGGAACTTCTCGTATAAATGATCAAGGATTAATTCTCTGTTTTCTTTGTCGTCTTCAAAGAACTGAATTAAAACCATAATTTCTCCTGTAGAAACAGTACGAATCATTACCGTTCTTAATAATCCAGAATGTTCTCTCGGATTAAAAAACGCTAAATTATGTTCGTTTGCAAAAGCTCTGATTTCATTACGAATCGCATTTGAAGGATCTTCCTGTAAATGACATTTGTTGATGTCCAGAATTTTGTCCCACATTTTCGGAATATGAAAACCTAAAGCGTTTCTGTTTCCTAAATCTTCAGTGCTTCCAATTTCTTTTTCGGTAAGCCAACGACTGTTAGAAAAAGAAAATTCCATTTTATTTCTATAGAAAAACTGTTTCTCAGAACCTAAAATATCTTCAAATTCCGGAAGCTCTATTTTTCCTATTCTTTGTAAGTGATTTTTAACTTCATTTTGTTTAAACGCAAGCTGTTGGCTATATTTCATATTCTGCCATTTACAGCCTCCGCACACCCCGAAATGTTCGCAGATTGGCTCTACTCTATATTCGGATAATTCATGAAATTTTACAGCTTTACCTTCGTAATATGCTTTTCTCTTTTTTAATGTCTGTACGTCCACAACATCTCCAGGTACCACATTCGGAATAAAGATAACTTTTCCGTCAGGTGCTTTGGCTACTGAAACGCCTTTTGCACCAGCATCAAGAACTTGAATTTGATGAAAGACAACTTTGTCTGTATTTTTTCTTCCCATAGCGCAAAAATAAGCCTTTGAAAACTTTTACAAATTTAATTTTTGAAAAAATTTAGAAATTCTTCAAAATATTAGTTTAATTGGCTATAAAAGTTAATTTTGTTTAAGCAATTACCCCAGTAAAAAGAGCTATTAACCTATTGCTTATTCTCGTCTTTTTATGAAGTTGTACCATAAACTCTCGCAAATCGGCTTTCTTAAAAAAAGTTATGCATTCAAATTTTTGTTTGTTGCTTTTATTGGTATTCATATTCCTTTAATTGGAATTTTGTTTTTTGTTTTATTTTTTGAGCATGAGGTGTCATCGACTTCAATTCTTATTTTTTCTTTAATCATGACATTGCTTGCAACGGCAATAACGCTTTTGGTTTTAAACAAGCTGATTAAACCTATTGCAACGGCATCAAAAGCTTTGGACGATTATAGAACTTCAAGGAAAGTGTCTTCTTTGCCAACAGAATATGTAGATGAAGCGGGATTGCTTTTGTGTAATATTCAAGAATCTATTAATGAAGCCGAAAATTTTATTAATGAAAAACAGGATTTAATCTACATGCTTTCGCACGATTTGAAGAATTTTGCTGGAAATCCGCAAGGTTTGGCGCAATTGATCATTAGCGAAAATCCATCAGAATCGATTAAGAATCTGGCCGAATTGATTTGCGAATCGACTGATCTTCAATTTAGATATATAGAGAATTTTATCAAACTGCTCAAAGAACAAGACGATGTTGCAAAAGTAAATCAAGAAGCGAAGATGATTTCATTTTATAATATTCTTCCTTTTATTAATGAACAAGTAGAACAGCGATTGTTGGATAAAAATATTAGACTAGATTTAATAATAGAATGTTCAGAAGCTAAACTGAAAATAGATGAGGGACTTTTGGTTCAGGTTTTGGTGAATCTGATTAGCAATGCAGTTAAGTTCTCTTATTTTGAAAGCGAAATAAAAGTCAGAATCTTTTCAGAGAATTCAAAATTGATTGTAACGGTAAAAGATCACGGAATAGGCTTTGATAAAAATCAGATTGAAGAATTATTTAAAAAGTTCACCAAAATGAGTCGACTTGGAACTGCAAGCGAAGGTTCTACGGGAATTGGACTTTATTTGTGCAAAAAAATCATTGAAAGAAATAAAGGACAATTGACAGCATCTAGTAAAGGAAAAAATAAAGGCGCAGAGTTTAGAATTGAATTTGATATTTAAAAGAAAAAAAAAGCTGTTAAGATTTTAGTCTAACAGCCTTTTTAGTTTTTTAATGCAATACAATATCGTACGATAATTGCGGTTTTCCATCAACACATTTTACGCCTGTTGGCTGTACAACCATATTATCGCAAAGCATTATAATATTCCATTTTTTATTAAAGTCAGCATAAGATTGCGCATATGCTTTTACTTTGTCTAAGAAAACTTTTGTATCTGTTTTCTTAGAGTAAATAATGTAGCTATTTCCGCCACAAACCGTTGTTGTAGGGATACTTGCAACTCCCCAATCATTAGGATCTGTACACTGTTGGGTATTAATGCCAGAAAGCTGCGTGATTTCCTCATACATTCGGTCCAACTTTGCTTTCTCTTGTTCTTGAGTAGTTGAAGAATCGTCATTGTTGCAAGAAATAAACATTAATGACAGGACGAATAATATAAAACTTAATTTTTTCATGGTTCATGATTTATGGTTAGTTTTATTATTAGATGTGCTGATAACGAAAAGGTTGCGTTTAAGCGGTAAGAAAAATTTTCTTTAGGATTTTAAGATTTTAAGATGCTGAAATTATTGCGAATTTCAACATCTTAAAAAACTTTTATATAAGTTTTACCAAAGCTGATGAACTGAAGGTTTGATCAGGTTAGTGTAAATTTTGTTCATTGCAGCAATCTGTTCTGAAGTTAATTTTGGAGTATCGTAAACCGATAAATTCGATAGAACGTGTTCTGTTTTTGATGCGCCTGGAATAATGCAGCTTACTTCATCAAAACTCAAAATCCATTGAAGGGCTATAGCTGCGAGATTTTTTGATTCAGGAAATAAAGCTTTTAGTTCTTCAACAGCTTTTAAACCTAATTCGTAATCAATTCCAGAGAACGTTTCGCCTTTATCAAATGCTTCTCCGTTACGATTAAAGTTACGGTGATCCTGAGGTTCAAAAGTTGTTTTTGAATCAAATTTACCTGTTAAAAGTCCGCTTGCCAGTGGAACTCTTGCAATGATTCCAATGTCTTTCTTTTTAGCTTCTGAGAAAAATAACTCAGAAGGGCGCTGGCGGAACAAATTGAAAATAATCTGAACTGTCGTTACATTAGAATATTCAATTGCTTTTAAAGCTTCTTCAACTTTTTCAACACTTACTCCAAGATTAAGAATTTTTCCTTGATCTTTTAATCGGTCAAAAAGTTCAAATATTTCTGGTCGATAGTAAACTTCTGTAGGAGGGCAGTGTAACTGAATTAAATCAAGTGTTTCTAAGCCAGTTCTTTTTAGACTGTCTTCAACAAATTTCTGAAGTACTTTAGGAGTATATCCTTCATTAACATGCGGATTTATCTGGCGTCCGCATTTTGTGGCAACAAAAATTTGTTCAGAGCGAGAACGAACGATTCTTCCAACGGCAGTTTCGCTTAATCCGTTTTCATAAACATCGGCAGTATCAATAAAGTTTATGCCATTGTCAATAGCCGTATTCAAAAGTTCATCGGCTGTTTTATCATCAAAACCCGATCCCCATTTTCCGCCAACTTGCCAAGTGCCAAGCGAAATTTCGGAGATATTGAAGTTTGTTTTTCCTAGTTTTCTGTAGATCATTTTTTTTCTTTTGAGGTTCTAAGTTTCTAAGGTTCTGAGGTGCTAAGTTTTTTTGTAGCTTCTAAGTCTCTAAGATTCTGAGATGCTAAGATTTTATATTCATAATTCTTTAAAAAACTTAGAACCTTAGCATCTCAGAACCTCAGAACCTTTTTTAATCAAATAAATCCGAAGACAAATAACGATCACCGCGATCGCAGATAACAGCAACCACAACTCCAGATTCTAACTGTTCGGCGATTTTTAATGCAACTGCAACAGAACCTCCGCTGCTCATTCCTGCAAAAACACCTTCTTCAAGAGCCAGTCTTTTAGTCATCGCGCGCGCTTCTTCCTCGCTAACATCGATAACGGTATCCACTTTAGAAGCATCAAATATTTTTGGGAGGTATTCCTGTGGCCATTTGCGGATTCCAGGAATCTGAGAGCCATCGCTTGGTTGAGCTCCAATAATCTGAACATTTGGATTCTTTTCTTTCAAATAAGTCGAAGTTCCTATAATGGTTCCCGTTGTTCCCATTGCTGAAACGAAATGCGTTACCGTTCCGTCGGTATCATTCCAAATTTCTGGTCCAGTTGTTTTGTAGTGTGCTTTCCAGTTGTCGTCATTAGCAAACTGATTTAACATCAGATATCCGCCTTGAGCGACTTTTTTATCGGCATAATCTCTAGAGCCAATAATTCCTTCGCTTGCGGGCGTAAGAATCACTGTAGCGCCATAAGCACGCATAGTTTGAGTACGTTCTTTGGTTGAATCTTCCGGTAAAACCAATTCGATTTCGATGCCAAATAATTGAGCAATCATTGCCAAAGCAATTCCTGTATTTCCGCTGGTTGCCTCAATTAATTTATCTCCTTTTTTGATGTCACCTCGTTCCAGTGCCGCAGCAATCATATTGTAGGCAGCTCTGTCTTTTACGCTTCCCCCGGGGTTATTTCCTTCCAGTTTCAGTAAAAGTTTTACATTTTTATTTTTAACTAGATTGACAGTTTCCATCAAAGGAGTGTTGCCAATTAAGTTTAACAATTTATGTGAATTCATTTTATTTTTTTTCTTTTATTTTGACTTCAGTGGTAGTAGTGTTGGTTACAATAGAGTTTTCAGGAATCGATTTTGTAATCCAGGCATTTCCTCCAACAATACTGTTTTTTCCAATTACAGTTTCTCCGCCTAGAATAGTTGCATTGGCATAAATGCAAACATTGGCTTCTACAGTTGGATGTCTTTTGGCATTTTTCATTTCTTTGCTTACGCTTAATGCACCAAGCGTAACCCCTTGATAGATTTTCACATGTTTTTTAATAACGGAAGTTTCACCAATTACGATACCTGTTGCATGATCGATAAAAAATGGCGATGCAATATTAGCTCCTGCGTGAATATCTGTACCTGTGATTCTATGCGCATATTCACTCATTAGTCGAGAAAAAAGCAATAAATCGAGATGATATAATTCATGACTTAATCTGTAAATTGCGATGGCATAAAATCCGGGATAACCCAGATAAACTTCGTCAATACTGTTTGAAGCGGGATCATTTTCAAGAATATATTCGGCATCCTGATTTAGCTTTTCTAGAACTTCAGGAAGTTTCTCTAAAAAACGATCCCAAATAGATTCACATAAATTTTGAGGTTTTTTGCATGCCAAGACCGCGATTTCTTTAAAACGAAACTCTAATTCATCAATGCTCTCGTCCAACGCTGCATTAGAATCAAATAGCGTGTAAAAAAGCTTTTCTGTAAAGTCTTCCGTCTTGGTTTTAATGCCGTAATTTATGTGTGAATGGCTCTTTAAAGCTCTTATATTTTGTATGATGTTTTCTTTTGTCACAATGGTAAAAATGAATGAATAATTTTGGAACGTTAAAAGTAAGGCGTTTTTTGGAAATAAAATCACGATTTAACGAAAGAAATTTTCTTTGCGAGGTTTGATTTGTGATAAAAAACGAATTGTAAACTGTTCTTTTTTATGCAATTCTTAAGAAGTTTATTGCGTAAATTAGCTTTTAAAATATACTAAAATGAAAAACAACCAAACATTTAAAAGTGATATTTCTGGCATTTCTTTTCCTGAAAATGAAAAAATATACGGAAGAGCAATTCATGATCCTATTTTAGGACTGATTAAAAAAGAATATCCTGATTTTGATGCTGAAGACTGTATTTCTATAAATGAATTAAATGTTTACCGTCAAAAATATATTTCAAATTATCTTTCTTCTGAAATTGGAGCACTTTCTGCAATGGAGAAAAATGTTATTTCTTCATTGAAAGAAGATAAATCGATTGTGAGCATTGTAGAAGAAGAGGAGGAAACGAGAAATCTAGGACAGATAGTGGCTGATAAAGTGGCTGATTTTGGAGGAAGCTGGACTTTTATTATTTCTTTCGTGGTTTTTATTACGGTTTGGATTGGTTCAAATGTTTTTATTTTCTTAAACAAAGGATTTGACCCTTATCCATTTATTCTCTTAAATCTAATTTTGTCTTGTGTGGCAGCTTTGCAGGCGCCCGTAATTATGATGAGCCAAAACCGTCAGGAAGAGAAGGATCGTAATCGTGCTAAAAAAGATTTTATGATTAATCTAAAATCAGAATTGGAGATTAGATTGATTCATGATAAAATTGACCATTTAATTATGCATCAGCAACAGGAATTAATCGAAATTCAGAAAGTTCAAATTGAGATGATGAATGATATTTTGGATCAGATAAAAAAATAAAGGTTGTTTAAAATTCCAAAATTAAAATTCCAAATTCCAAAAAGAGCAGAGTGATTTTTAAAAATCTAAAATCTAAAAATAAAAGTGTTTAAAATAGTAACCGCCAAGCATAAAAAATAGGTTTATAATGGCCATTCTCCAAATCAGTTTTTTGTAATTTTTGGATTTATCTAAGAAATGAAAGGCAATAAAAATGAGGAGTAAAAGGCAAGTATAAATGGCTGGATACATTTTAAAAGCCGCTAAAAATTCACCTTGAAAAAGTAAGAATAGAGAACGCTGAAATCCACACCCTAAACAGTCAAAACCAAATACGGTTTTGAACAAGCAAGGAATCATATATTTCTCTAAACCCATGGTAACTCTTTTTTGCAATTTTACTAAAAAAATATGACAAACGGCTGAAGTAGTATAGAAGTACTATTTGAAAGTTTTATACTTTTGAAATCTTAAAATAAGGATGGGATGAAAACTTTTAAAATTATAATAATGATTCTTGCGATTTCGGTTGCGTTATACGAGCAGGTTTCGGAAGAAAAAAACATCTATATCATGATTGCTGCAATTGTAGTTTTCATGTTTGGAATGATGCAATTGAGTGCAAAAACACCAAGTAAAAATAAAGATAAAGAGGAGTAGGATGTTGGTAAAAGGAGACAAGGTTTCGGTATTAGATGAAGCCATAAACGGAACGGTGGTTTCGGTTAAAAATAACGAGGTTTTGATTGAAACTGAAGATGGTTTTATGATGACATTTTTAGTCAACGAGTTACTTAAGATTCAAGAAACCAGTAATTTAATGAATTCTATTAAAAGAATTAATTTAGATGAAGTTTCAAAAGAGAAAACGGAGCCAAAACCGAGAAGTTTTGTTAAAGAAAAGAAGGATAAACGTGAAGTCGGCGTTCCAGAATTTGATTTGCATATCGAAAAATTGGTTCCAAATAAACGCGGAATGTCGAACTATGATATTTTAACTTTACAAACGGAAACGGCAAAAAGGCATATCGAATTTGCAATACGAAGCCGCATTCCAAAAATCGTTTTTATTCATGGCGTCGGCGAAGGAATTTTAAAAGCCGAACTTGATTTTTTATTGGGTCGTTATGACGGAATTGATTTTCAAGATGCCAATTATCAAAAATATGGCCTTGGAGCTACCGAAGTTTATATAAGACAAAACAATAAATAAAGGAGTTTTTTAAACGTAAAATGCTTCGTTTAAAAGCATGAAAAAACGTCTGTTTTTTGATTCGATTTAGTTGTAAAATCATCTCAAAAAACAGACGTTTTTTTGTAAGAATTATTTCTGTTGATTTCTTTTTAGAAACCGATGTTTTTAGTTAGTAGCTGCTCTGTCAATTTTTCCTAGAACGAAATGGCTTCCTAATTTAAAAGTGCTATTTCCTTTTTGTAAAACTACGTTTCTAAGTACTATTGTATGCTCGTAAACTTGCTGCCCGATTAGAGCAGTGGTTACTTCTATAATTCCGCTTACATTAGCAACTCCAAGTTGGCCTGTCCATGTCTCCTCAATTGCAGGTGCTGACGGTTGTAATTTTGCGCAAACAAAAGCTGGTGTTATAGATCCAGTTTCTGCTTTTGCAGTTTTATAAAACACTTTGTTTTGTGTCGCTGTTATCAAACTGGTACGCGGTTGGTCGCTCGGCGTAACAACATTAACAAGCAAAGCAGGATCTATATCATCAATAGATAAATAGAATGTATTGTTGTAGTTGTAAACTCTAGCAACTTCATCACACTCATACGCCGAACCATTAGGATTGGTTTTGAAAGTTAGATTGGCTGGATCTACTTTAGTTTTATAAATTCCAAACTCAAATTCAGGTTCTATTTGTGGCCCTGACGGTTTATTGAATGTAATATTTTTGAAGATAATACTATGTGTATATCCTGTTATTCTTGTACCATCGTCAGTTTTGTTTGGTTCTTCATTTTGAGTTGTTGAAATCTCAATTATACCATTTGTTCCAATCCATTCTTCAGTTACTTTTGGGGTGCTTGGAGGGATTATACCGCAAATATTTTCTTTTGCAACAGCTCCGTCATAAGCTCTATAAACCACATTGTATTCTTGTGTTTTTGGATCTATAGTGTAAATATAGTCTCCTGGATCATTTTTAATAGTTCCTTCTGGCATTTGAAATAAGAGAGCTTCCTGAGGTTTAAGTTTATAAAGCAAGGTATTTGTTGTAGGGTCACAAGCTTGAGACTCTGCAATATCGTCAAAATCTATTGTATCTACAGTCAAATCTCCGTCATCGCATCCGTTTAAAAAAAGAGCAAATAGTAGGAGGGCAGCATATTTTTTCATGATAAAATTTATTTGGGTCAAAAATAGTGAAAAAAATGCCAAATGATATTTAAGATTTGCCAATTGATATTTGTTAACTTTGCAACAATGAAAAAAGTATATCTAGATAATGCCTCAACAACAGCAATGCGTCCTGAAGTAATTCAGGAAATGACAAAAATAATGCTTGAGGATTACGGAAATCCGTCTTCTACACACAGTTTCGGAAGAAACGGTAAAACAATATTAGAGCTTTCAAGAAAAAGCATTGCCAAACATCTCAATTGCACTGCCCAAGAAATCATTTTCACTTCTGGCGGTACTGAAGCCGACAACTGGATTCTGCGCTCTGTTGTAGAAGATTTAAAAGTTGAAAGAATCATTACTTCAAAAATTGAGCATCATGCGGTTTTGCACACCGTTTGGGCGCTTCAGGAAGAATACAGTATTCAAGTTGATTACGTTAATGTAAACACGGACGGAAGTCTAGATTTAACACATTTATCAAATTTATTGTCCAATGAAAAAAAGACAATAGTGAGTTTAATGCATGTAAACAACGAAACGGGAACTATTTTAGATTTAGATCGCGTCAGTTTGATTTGCAAGCAGTATAACGCGTTATTTCATTCAGATACGGTTCAGTCTATTGGAAAAACTGAAATTGATCTTCAAAAGACTCCGATTGACTTTATTTCGGCTAGCGCACATAAATTTCATGGGCCAAAAGGAATTGGATTTGCTTTTGTTCGAAAAAATTCTGGTTTACAGCCATTGTTTTTTGGAGGAGAACAAGAAAAAGGATTACGAGCTGGAACAGAAGCTGTGCATCAAATTGCCGGAATGGCAAAAGCTTTATCTATTTCATACGAAAAATTAGATGAAGAAAGAACTTATATTTTGGGAATAAAAAATTATCTGATAGAGCAGTTAGAAATTCATTTTCCAGATTTTAGAATCAACGGAAAGAAAAATGATTTTTATAATATCATCAATATTATTTTGCCTTTTTCGCCAGACAAAACTTCGATGCTGCTTTTTAGTTTAGATATGAAAGGAATCGCAGTTTCTAGAGGAAGCGCTTGCCAGTCTGGGAGTATAAAACCTTCACATGTTTTAAACGAAATGCTTTCGGAGACCGATTTAAAATTGCCAAATCTCCGAATTTCTTTTAGTCATTATAATACCAAAGAAGATATCGATTGGCTAATTGAGAGTTTGAAAGCGGTCTAAGTTGCTAAGCTAAGTTGCTGAGATACTAAGGTCCTGAGATTCTAAGTTTTTTTAACCGCGAAGCACGCTAAGAATTACGCAAAGGTCGCTAAGATTTTTTTACAGCTATAAAAATGAAAAAGTTCGCAAAGTTTTTTGATAAAGCTTTGCGAACTTTTTTTAAATCTATTTAGATTCTCAATAAAAGCTTCTTTGCGACCTTTGCGTAATTCTTTGTGTGCTTTGCGGTAAAACTATACTCAAAGTTTTTTCAAAAACTTGAAACCTGAAACTTGAAACAAAAAAAAAACTATTTTCGAATTACTTTTACCTGAGAATCCTTAGTTAATTTGATAATCGTTGAAGATTTTCCGTTGACTTTGTCTTGATTTAATTTTACCACATAATCAACGCCATTGATAATTTCTGGACTAATGTCTTTGAAGCTTTGCGGTGTTGGCTGTCCGGAAATATTAGCTGAAGTAGAAACCAAGGGTTTTTTCATTCTTTCCATCAATTTGTAGCAGAAAGGTTCTTTTACCAATCTAACTCCAAGCGATTTATCGGCCGCAATAATGTTTTGCGCAACGTTTCTGGCATCGTCTAAAATTAAAGTAGTTGGTTTTTCAGATAAATCCATAATTTGCCATGCAACTTCTGGGATATCTTTAAAAACGTTGTACATCATTTTTTCACTATTCATTAAAACAATCATGCTTTGAGTTTCTGCCCGCTGTTTTAATTTGTAGATTTTAGCAACAGCATCGGCATTTGTAGCATCACAGCCAATTCCCCAAACCGTATCGGTTGGATAGAGAATAATACCGCCTTCTTTTATTACCTCGAAAGCATTGTGAACTTCAGTATTAATATCTTGAGTCATAATTTGATAATGTTTGATAATGGCAGTGAAAAAAATTACTGTATTTGTGTGTTTATAATTTGTGTTATTTTTTCTAAATCTTCTTGTGCTATTCCAACATACAGCGGAAGACATAAAATTCGAGATGCAATAGATTCAGATATTGGCATTTCTTTTCCTTTGGTGTAATCAATCGTATTCAAAGAAGGATAAAAATAACGCCTTGGTATAATATTTTCTTTGGCTAAAGCTTCTATGACCTTTAGTAAAGTTTTTTCAGAATCAAAAATAGCAGGATAATAACTGTAGTTCCATTCTGTGTTTTCTCTTATTTTTAAAATTTTTACCTTTTGTAAATCAAGATTTTTGTTATAAAAATCAACTACTTTTTTTCTCTCTGCAAAAATATGATTTATATAAGGAAAAACTGCTAGTCCCATTGCTGATTGTAATTCAGAAATTTTAGCATTAATTCCTAGTCCATGAAAAGCCAGAGGGCCATTGTGACCAAAATTATGGCTGTAATATAATTTATGGTACGTTTCAGCATCGTTGCAAAACATTGCACCGCCTTCGCCTGTATGGAATATTTTGGTAGCATGAAAACTACATGTGCTTACATCTCCATAATTAAAAACAGATTCATTGTTGTATTTAACGCCAAAACAATGCGCCGCGTCATAAATCACTTTTAGATTGTGCTTTTTAGCGATTTTTTCAATTTCAGTTACATGACACGGATTCCCAAAAACATGTGTCGCCAGAATTGCTGTAGTTTTAGAAGTTATGGCAGCTTCTATTTTGCTTTCGTCAATAGTCAAATAATCGGGATCAATATCTACAAATACAGGAGTGCAGTTTTCCCAAACTATAGCTGCTGATGTTGCAACATACGAAAATGGAGTCGTGATTATTTCACCTCCGTTTCCAAAAAGCTTTAATGCAATTTGAATAGGGATTGTACCGTTATTAGTAATAATTATAGAAGAACTGTTTAAAAACGTTTTCAGTTTTTCTTCCAATTCAATGGTGAGTTCGCCTCGATTTGTAAGCCACACTTTATCCCATGCGCGTTTTAAGTAAGAATTGTATTCTTCTTGCGGAGGAAGAAAAGTTTTGGTTACAGCAATCATTTTATTACAGATTTAGTGCGTTTAATTTATCTTTAAGGGTAACTATTGTTATATTTGTGCGGTAAAATTAGGAAAAGAAACCTTAATTTTTGATATAACTAAATATTATAACATTTTAAGAATTAAAACTTCTAGATAACAGTATTGGCTGACAGTGTGTTAGATTTTTTGATGATGTTAAAAGAATGTTTTTTTGATATTTGGTGTAATTAATGTTAAAAAAGAACACAAAATAAATTTAAGAATACTATGGAAATCAATGCCTTTTTGAAAAATTTTGCAGATATTTTAGATGATACAGATGCCGCTCTAATTACACAGGAAACTGTTTTTAGAGATTTAGACGAATGGAATTCGTTGACTGCTCTTTCATTAATAGCTATGGCAGATGAAGAATATGATGTAAAATTAACAGGAGATGATATTAAATCTTCGAATTCTTTAAATGACATCTTTGAAATTATTAAAAATAAAGGATAATTAAATGGCAGCTTTTTCAGTAAATGGTGTTGCAGTAAAAGGTATTGCGTGTAGTGTTCCGAAAAATAAGGAGCTCAATGTGGACCTTAATATACTGACACAAGAAGAAATTCAAAAATTTATTGAGGCAACCGGAGTTGAAGAACGACGTATTGCCCCAAAAGATCTTTGTACGTCTGATTTATGTTGTGAAGCTGCTAATAAATTAATTACAGATTTACATTGGCAGAAAAACGAAATAGAAATTCTGGTTTTTGTTTCGCAGACTGCCGATTATATTTTGCCTGTTTCTGCGGCCATACTTCAGGACAGATTGGGACTTTCTACAGACTGCATCGCTTTTGATGTGCCTTTGGGATGTTCTGGTTATGTTTACGGAATATCTATTATTGCTGGAATGATGAAAGCTTCTGGTTTAAAGAAAGGACTTTTATTAGCTGGCGATACCAGCAGTAAATTGCTTTCGAAAACCGATAAAAGTACTGTGCCGCTTTTTGGAGATGCAGGAAGTGCTACAGCTTTTGAATTGGATGAAAATGCAGAAAGTTTACAGTTTGATTTAGGTACAGACGGTTCAGGCTATAAAACGATTATGATCAATGATGGGGGCGCAAGAAACAGAATTAATTCTGACTCTTTAATTTATCAAACAATTTCTCCAGGAATTGAAAGAAATGCATGTCAGCTTATTTTAGATGGTATGGATGTTTTTGGTTTTGGTATTTCACAAGCACCAAAAACAGTTAATAAACTTATCGAAAAATTTGAAATCGATAAGGACAATATCAATCATTTTGTATTTCATCAGGCCAATTTGATGATGAATAAAATGATTGCCAAAAAATTAAAATTACCTGCAGAAAAAGTACCTTATTCATTAAAAGAATTCGGAAATACTTCTTCTGCTACAATTCCGTTAACAATAGTTACGCAGTTAAAAGACAATTTAGGCAATACTTCTCAAAGTTTAATACTATGTGGTTTTGGCGTTGGTTTATCTTGGGGAACAGCTAAAGTAAGTCTTGATGATGTTGTGATTTCAGATTTAATCGAAATATGATAAAGAATTTAAATTACATAGACGAAGAAATTTACCTCAAAGAGAAGTCTTTATTTTTAAATGAATCTTGGATTTTAGCCGCGCACAAAAACGAACTGTTAAATAATAATGATTTTGTAACTTTTGAGTACTACGAAAATAAAATTTTTATTCAAAATTTCAACGGTGCAATAAAGTCTTTTCAAAATGTTTGCCTTCACAGATTTAATACCATTCATGAAGAACCTTTTGGAAATCGTGTCTCGTCTTGTTTGTATCATAATTGGACATACGGAAAGAAGGGAAATGTAATTGGTTTAATGTGTCGGAATTCATTTGAAAGAGATCATATTAACGAATTGAAATTAAAAGAATATGAAGTAGCTGAATGTGGCGATTTTATATTTTTAAAATTGAATGACCAATTCAAGGACACTTTAGAAGAATATTTAGGAAATATTTATACGCCGCTCAAAGAAATAAGCAAACACTTTGGATCAAAAACAATTGATTATTCTATTGAGCATAAAGTAAACTGGAAACTTCTAGTTGAAAATGTTTTGGAATGTTATCATTGCACAGCAGTACACGAAAACTCATTTGCAAAAATGGGATTTGGTTCGTTACCGCCAGAAAAATTTGATTTTTATAATGCGCACAGTTGGTGCGAATTTCCAAAAGGAGAAGATGTAAAGCCAAATAAAATTATAGAAAAAGCCCTTTCTGCAAGAACTTTCAAAACACAGGGGTATCTTCATTTTCATATTTACCCAAATGCTTTTGTAAGTACTGTTGAAGGAAAAGGTTTTTATTTAGGTTTTATGCTGCCGCAATCTCCATCTAAAACCATTTTAAGAGTTCGTTATTTTGCTACAAAATTTGAAAAAGAATTAAGTGAATCAGAACAGAATATTATTGATTTTATTAATAACAGTTCAAATGAATCTTTGGATTTGGTTTTAAATGAAGATAAAAAAATCATTGAAAGCGTACAGTCAAATCTGGTAAACTTTAAAGACCATTCGCCAATATTTGGTGAAGAAGAATTTAGGATTTTAAAGTACTACGATTATTTAAACACAAAACAAGAATTAAAATAACAACAATGAACCCATTTGATTTATTAGGAAAGAAAATTTTAGTAACCGGAGCCTCTTCTGGAATTGGCTTTGAGACTTGCCGTGCCATTGTAAGACAAGGTGGTACTTTTATCGCTGTGGCAAGACGTGTTGATTTTCTTGAAAAATTAATTGAAGAATGTGGTAATCAAAATAGTTTTATAGCTGCCGATTTATCTCAGATGGACGATATAAAAGCTATTGTAGATGCAATTGAAAACATCGATGGAATTGTTCATTCGGCTGGAATTGTTTCTTTGGCTCCAGTTAAGTTCTATTCGGAGCAGTTAATGAACGAAATGAGAAGTATCAATTTTGATTCGATTACCTATCTAGTTAATTTGATTTTTAAAAAGAAAAAAATAAACAAAGGAAGTTCGATTGTTTTGGTTTCATCTGTTGCAGGTTTATTTGGAATGAAAGGAAACGGAATTTATGCTGCTACTAAAGGAGCGCTAATTGCGATCTCAAAAGTTTGGGCAAATGAATTTGCGGTGAGTAAAACTCGTGTAAATTGTGTTTCGCCTGGTATGGTAAAGACAGAAATAACCTCAAAATCTATAGAAAATTTATCTCTCGAAGTGATTCAAGAAGACGAAAAGAAATATCCGCTGGGTTATGGAACGCCAGAACAGGTTGCAGACCCAATCGTATTTTTACTTTCAGATGCTTCAAGCTGGATTACGGGTCAGAATTTAGTTTTAGATGGAGGAAGAACTTCAACAATATAAATCAAAGATGAAAGCGAATATAAAAGCCATTTCGTATTATCTGCCTGAAGCGGTTTTGTCAAATGATTTAATCAATAGGGATTTTCCAGAATGGGATATTGAAAAAATAAGCTCAAAAACAGGGATTAATTCCCGTCATATAAGTGCTTCAGACGAGTTTTCATCAGATATGGCTGTAAAAGCAGCTGAGAAGCTTTTTGCAGAACATAGCATTGATAGATCGACTATTGATTTTTTATTGTTCTGTACGCAGAGTCCAGATTATTTTTTGCCTACAACAGCTTGTATTATTCAAGAAAAGTTAAGTTTAAATACTTCAATAGGAGCTTTAGATTATAATTTAGGATGTTCTGGTTTTGTATATGGATTAAGTCTGGCAAAAGGATTAATCGCTGGTGGAATGGCTAAAAATATTCTATTAATTACATCCGAAACGTATTCTAAATTCATTCATCCGAAAGATAAAAGCAATAAAACCATTTTTGGAGATGCCGCAGCTGCGACGCTTATATCAAGTGAAAAAGGCTTTTGTTCTATTGGTGATTTTATTTTTGGTACAGACGGAAAAGGAGCTGAAAATCTTATTGTAAAACAAGGCGGAATGCGTTTTCCAGTTTCAAATAGTAATGACATTGAAGATGAGTTTGGAAACATCCGAAACGATAAAAACCTATACATGAACGGAACAGAAATTTTCAATTTTACAGGAGAATTTGTTCCTAAACTTACCGAATCAATTCTGGAAAAGTCTAATTTGTCAAAAGATGATATCGACCTTTTTATTTTCCATCAGGCCAATAAATACATGTTGAACCATTTAAGGAAAAAGATAAAAATTCCGGAAGATAAATTTTTCATCGCCATGGATCATTGCGGAAATACCGTTTCATCGACCATTCCTATTGCTGTTTATGAAGCTCAGAAACAAGAGAAGTTAACGGATATAAAAAATGTGGTGCTAGCAGGTTTTGGCGTGGGATATTCGTGGGCAGCCTGTAATTTAATAATAGAATAATGAAGAATTTAATAATTGTAGGAGCGAGAGGTTTTGGTAGAGAAGTTTATGATCTAGCCACTCAGTGTGCTGGTTTTAATATAGAGTATGTTGTAAAAGGATTTTTGGATGATAAGTCTGATGCTCTAGAAGGATTTTCAAACTATCCACAGATATTATCTTCTGTAGAAGATTATAAAATAGAGGAAAACGATGTTTTTGTCTGCGCGATGGGATCTGTAAAATGGAAAAAACATTATGCAGAATTAATTCTTGCAAAAGGAGGGAAGTTTATCAATTTAATTCATCCTTCGACAAAATTAAATACCAATGCCGTTGTAGGAACTGGTTTGCTTGTTTTTATGTATGCTAACATTAGCAATGATTGTATTATAGAAGATTTTGTAACGATACAAGGTTATGTAGGTTTAGGGCACGATACAAAAATATGTAAATGGGCACATGTAAGTTCCTATTCTTTTACAGGCGGTTTTGTTGTTTTGGAAGAAGAAGTAACCTTAAACACAAGAGCTACAGTATTGCCAAACATTATTGTCCGAAAAGGAGCTACGGTTGGTGCCGCGAGTCTGGTTATTAAAAATGTCAAAGAAAACACGACTGTTTTTGGTATTCCAGCTAAGAAAATTGAATTTTAAATTAAACCTCTTTAAGTAATTTACAGATTATCAATATTAAATTACTGAAATAATCACTTCATGAAAGATCAAAATAGCATTATTTTAAACGGGAAAGACTATACAGAACAGCCTTTAGTCAGCATTTTATGTGATGCTTATAATCATGAAAAATTTATTAAAGAAGCCCTGGACGGTTTTCTAAATCAGAAAACAACTTTTCCTTTTGAAATAATTGTCCATGATGATGCTTCGACAGATAATACACCTTCTATTTTAAAAGAATATGCAGAAAAATATCCGCAGATTGTTAAATGTATTTTACAGAAGGAAAACCAATATTCTAAGAAAGTAAATTTTTGGAGTGATATCACTTTTCCTATGGCAAAAGGAAAATATATTGCGTTATGCGAAGGTGATGATTATTGGATTGATGAGTTCAAACTACAGAAACAGGTTGATTTTTTAGAAAACAATAACGATTATGTAATTGCATGGACAGATTATCTTAATAGAAAAGATACTCAATTAGTTCCGAATGATTTTAAAGATACTTTGCCGGAAGTTTATACAATAGATTTTAATACTATTTTCCAGCCTTACTGTACATATACATTAACTTGTGTTTTCAAAAAAGAGGCAGTTGATCCATTAGATTATAAAAAATTTAAGTACGGAAAAGACAATACACTTTATGCATTGGCATTATGCCACGGAAAAGGAGCTTTTATGAATTTTCAAGGTGGCGTTTATAGATTGCATTCTGGAGGAGTGTATTCTTTAAAAACACCATTTTTTCAACGTTATTCATCATATTTAAATATTAAAGAAATATTCGAAAATATCCCTCAATCTAGAACTGCGAATATTAAAAAAGTGATGACTTCTTTGTTAAAAGCTTCTGCTGTTGAAGCTTTAAAACTTCGAAAGCATGATGAGTTTAAAAATGCTGAAGAGCCTAGAAAAGCGATTGATGAATTTTTACAACAAGCATCTTTACTGGTGAAAATTAAATTTTTATGGCGTTACATAAAATCAAATACATAATGTTATTTTCCTCCTTTTAAAGATTTAAAGTAAATAATTGTTCTGTCCAATAAACTGATTTTATTGAATATTGAGGCAGCATCACTTTTAAGAAATCTATAAAAGGTCTTATTGTAACTTGCCGCATTTCTAATGGAACGTATTAAGACTTTATTAATATGTTTCTCAAATAATTCCTGATTGAAATAATTAATCTTTGCATTTTGAGTAATAAGATGCTTAGAAGCATTTATGCTTTCTATAATTTCTTCAGGAGAAAGCTTTTTCTTTAGGGAAACAGCATTTAAGTAAGAATCGATTTTTGGATCAGAATCTGAAATTTCTAAATGCGCAAGTTGATTTATTTTTACCCTTCTTACAGATCGATTTACATTGTCAACTTTTGTTTTGCTAATGTTTGTATTGTGCTGTCTGTAATTTAATAAGGATTCGGGAATATTATAAAATTTAGTTTTAGCCAATAATCGGCTCCATAAGTCATAATCTTCAACAGGAACGTAATCATTGTCGAATTTTAAATCTCCCAAAACCTCTTTTTTAAACATTACAGTTGGATTTCCAATGTTACAACTGTGTAAAAATGATACTTTTATAGCGTCACTGTCTACACTATGCTTAATAGTTTTACTTTCTGCGTCAAAAAAAGTAAACCAAGTGCCGCATAATCCAATTTCAGGATTGTTTTTTAGAAATGTAAGTTGTTTTTCGAAACGATTGGGCATGGCAATATCATCGGCATCCATTAACGCGATATAATCTCCTTTTGCAATATTTATTCCCTCGTTTCTGAGATTTGCAGGGCCAACATTCTGTTCTTTATCAATTAAAACAATACGGTTGTCTATAGCTTTAAAATTGTTAATTATTTGTAAGCTTTCATCGGTAGATTTATCGTTTAAAATTATAAGTTCAAATTCAGAAAAAGTTTGGTTCAATATACTTTGAATGCTTTCGCTTAAGAAAGGAAATGCATTGAAGACGGGCATTATTACAGAAATTTTTGGTTCTAGCATGATTTTTGTTTTGATAAAACAAAGGTAATATTTAAGTTAAAATTATCTTAAAGAATAAATAGTAATTTTCATTGATAATGTCAGAATGTTATTATCTTTGCCCTAACAAATTTAAATAAATGAAAAAAATTCAGGTTGGATTTTTAGTGTCTTATGACTATGAATTGCTTAAAATAGCAATACCGCAAATTTACAAAGAATCCGATTCAATTTTTTTAGCAATTGATAAGCAAAGAAAAACCTGGAAAGGAGAAACTTTCGAAATTAGGCAAGATTTCTTTGAATGGATAAAATGGATTGATGTTGATTTTAAAATTGAGATATTAGAAGATAATTTTTATCATCCAGAATTAACGAGTATGCAGTGTGAAGTTCTAGAACGCAAAGCACTTGCAGAGAAAATGGGTGTAGGCAATTGGCTGATTCAATTAGACGCAGATGAGTATTTTTTAGATTTCAAAGGATTTGTAGATTTCTTGCGATCTAAAGATCATTATCTTGATAATCCGCAGAAAAACCAAATTCAAATATCTCCTTATTTAATTAATCTTTACAAAAGGGTTGATAATGGAGTATTATATGTGGAAAAGCCTACGAAAATCATGGTTGCCACAAATTTTCCAAGTTACCGAATAGGAAGACAAACTCGCAAAAGAATAATTTATTATAAAGGAGCAGTTCTTCATGAATGCATTTCGAGAACAAAAGAAGAGCTTGAAATGAAATTCAATAATTGGGGCCACGACACCGATATTAATAAAGAAGAGTTTTTAGAAAAATGGGAAACCGTAAATGAAAGTAATTATAAAACTATGAGAAACTTTTTTTACATGGAACCTGAAAAATGGAAAAAACTGGCTTTCGTAAAAGGAAGTAGTTTTAATGAAATCGAGAAAAATTTAGATTTTGATGAAGTATTGCCCTCAGGCTTTTACATATGGAAAAAGAACTTCGGGCAATGGTTTAAACATTTAACTAAAAAATAGTTTATTTCAAGATTTGATGATAAACATTTAAATATTCTGCAGCTGCAATTTTCCAATCGAAACTTGCAGCTCTTTTTTTCAATAAAGGCTCCAGTTCGTTTTTATGATCGTTAAAATGTTCTAATCCTTTAAAAAGAATATTTTTCATATATTCAGGATCAAAATCGCTCCAATAATTAGCTATATCTCCTCCAATTTCAGGAAGCGAAGTCTTGTCTGATAAGAATACTGGTTTTCCAAAACTCATAGCTTCAATAGGCGGCAGTCCAAATCCTTCTCTTATGGATGGGAAAAGAAATGCGGTACAATTTTTCATGTAAAATTGTTTGGCTTCATTACTTACTTTTCCAGTCAAGAAAACCTGATTCTGCAAACCATTATCATCAATTAATTTTCTAATAACACCACCGTATTTTTTAGAATTATTCCCAGAAATGATCAAATTAAAATCTTTTACTAATTTCATCATATTCACGATCGAAACATAATTTTTTCTTTCGATAAAATCCCCAATAGTATAAAAAAAAGGTTTATCTACCGGAATGTTGCTTACAAAATTTGTGGTGTCAAGTAAAGTAGATATTGGGTTTCCGTTGTAAATAATGTGCTCAGGTACATTAGGCACTTTAAAATACTGATGCGTTTGTTTTTTGGCAAACTCAGAGATATAGGTAATAGCGGTTGCTTTATTCAGTTTTTCGAGGAATAAACGATTACGTTTATGATTCATATCGGCAGATATTTCTTCTACAAAATTGACATCATGAATCGTTAGGAGATATTTAGTATTAGTTCTTGGCTCTAATTTAGAATTCTGGTTTACAGAATGCCATAAATCAAATTTATCAACAGGTCTGAAAGGTTTATATCTGTGAAAAGATCTGTATTTGTGATATTTAAATTTGTCATTAAACTCGTCCTTAAGCAATTCAGGTTTACCTGCATTTAGGTGAATTTGCAAATTATCAAATGATAATTGATTTAATCCTTTAATAAGTTCGTAATTAAAAGTGCCTAAACCAGTAGCTCGATTGTTTATATTGTGAGTTTCTAAAAAAACACTTTTCTTCTCTGACATATTTTTTTTAACGAAAATACAATAATAATTTGAAGTCTAAAATTCTATGCGTATTTTTGTTAATATATAAATCTACTGATGAATTTTAAAGTAAATCCCATTTTTGAAACTAGCTCAGCTTTAATTCTTGATAAAATTAAAACTTTTAATACCTCAGGAACTCTTTTTGGTAATGGCGATCGAAATAAAATAAAGCTTTTTAGCCTTGATGAAAAAACGATTAATATCAAATCGTTTAAAATTCCAAATATTATTAATAAGGTAGCTTACCGTTATTTTAGAAAGTCAAAAGCAAAGCGCTCCTTTGAGTTTGCGACTATTTTATTAGAAAAAGGTATTGGAACGCCTCAACCAATTGCATTTCTGGAAAACTTTAATCTAATAGGATTAAAAGATAGTTATTATGCTAGTGAGCATTTAATTACAGAGCTTACTTATAGGGAATTGGTTGAAATTCCTGATTATCCAGATCATGATAATATTTTAAGGCAGTTTGTGAAATTTACTTTTGAGCTTCATGAAAAAGGAGTAGAATTTTTAGATCATTCGCCAGGAAATACTTTAATTAAAAAAATAAGTGATACTGAATATGAATTCTTTTTGGTTGATTTAAACCGAATGAATTTTTATGATACCATGTCTTTTGAACAACGAATGAATAATTTCAGTCGTTTAACGCCTAAAAAAGAAATGATTGAAGTAATGAGTAATGAATATTCAAAATTCTATACCAATAAGTCTGAATCTGAGATCTTTGAAAAAATGTGGCAGGCGACTTCCAATTTTCAGGAAGAATTTATGAAAAAGAAAAGATTAAAGAAGAAATTGAAATTCTGGAAAAAGTCTTAATTCTATTTCTTTATTTTTTTTAATTCCCGAAAACGTTCTGCGACACTCAATGCATTTAGATAGCAGACTATAATCCCTTTTTTGCCATCTAAAAATCCGAATCGAAAAACATATTGATTCAAAAATTGATATGCAGGTCTGATGTAAAAATGAAAGAATGTTGGATTGGTGTTTTTCATTAATTCTTCCTGCGCTTTTAATTTACCGTAAAAGATCATTTTTTGCTTGTAATCGTCATAATTAGAATAGGAGTAATGAGTTAATCGGTTTTTTAGTATTTTAATTTCTCCATTTACAATTAATTTTTCATGTATAATTTTATTTAAATTGTAAACAGCATTTTCTTTTTTAAAAAGACGGATAATTTTGTCGGTTTGCCAGCCGCTGAAATTTAATTTTCTATTTTCAAAAATAAAATCACGATACATAAAATATGCTGAGGCACTTTTTTCCTGATGTATAATCGTATTGATTTCTTGCTGAAGTTCAGGAGTGACTCTTTCATCGGCATCAATAAAAAGTATCCACGAATTTGAAGCAAGATTAATAGTATAATTTCGCTGAAGAGCAAAATTGTCAAAAGGACGTTGAAAAGTTTTTACGTTTTTATAGCTAGAAGCAATCTCAAAAGTCTTATCGGTGCTAAAAGAATCAACAACGATAATTTCATCGGCAAAAACTAGATTATTAAGAACCTCACGTATGTTGTGTTCTTCATTATACGTTATTAATAAAGCCGATAATGATTGTTTTAGAGCCATTTTTTAGCGGATGTTTTTTTCTAGGAACGACTCGATTTTATCTTTAAAATATTCAGGTTTAAATTCCTGATACAAAGACAATGCTTCTTTTTTTAGCATTTTTTCAGATTTGCCTTCAAACAAATTTTCATGATAATCTTTTAAATGTACAGAAAGATGATGAATTCCATCTTCAAAAGTAGCCCAGATTTTCTTTTCAATCCAAGGTGAAAAAATTATGAATGAAGGTTTTTCTAAAGCTTTTGCCATATTAATGGCTCCACCATCATTCCCGATAATAAGATCGCATTGGTTTACAAGACCAATGAACGAACGAAGATCGCCTCCGAGCAAATCAAAATAGATTTTTTCCTGAGTTGATGGTTTGCAGGTGTTAAAAACAGTTTTGGCTTCTTCTAACTGTTTAGGAAAATAGTTAAAAAGAATGTTTACATCAGCATAATCAGCTATATAATCAATTACTTTAGCCATAAACTCCAAAGGATAGGTTTTAAGTTTTTCGCTGCCTAAAAGGCTAATCATGATGGTTTTTCTGTCTTTTCGAACCTGATGTTTTTCGAATAACGCAATGGCTTCTTTATTTTCTTTTTCAGAAACAAATAATTTAGGAATCGGATTTATCTCAATTTTAAGATCAAGAGGCTCTAATAAAGAAAGTCTTCTTTCTATTGCCAAACCTAAATTGGTTTTAGGAAAAGGTTCAAACGGAACATTGTCGGTGTATAAAAATGTTCTTCCTGGTTTTTTGTATGAAATTTTTCTCTTGGCATTGCTTAAAAACACCAAAATCCAACTTTCTAATTTAGAATAAGCGTCAATAATCAGATCATATTTTTCTTTTCTAATTTGCAAGCCCAGATTTAAAAGTTCTTTTTTACTCTGACGATGCTTTTCTTCAAATAAAATGATATTGTCAATATTTGAATTTCCTTCTAAAACAGCGGTTGTCGAAGCGTAAACCAGATAATCTATTTGCGCATTTGGATAAGCTGTACGCAGATTGTTGCATATAATGCTGCTGACCAAAACATCGCCAATCATTTTCTGTTGAATAACAAGTATCTTCATGTAAAACTCTTAATCGGATTGAGTGGTACAAATTGAAGCAAAAAAAATCCAAAATCCAATAATAATCAATTGGATTTTGGATTTTTAATTTTAGGATTTCTTAAAATCTATACTGCAACATCGTACTCACGAAGTGCATTGTTTAAAGAAGTTTTTAAATCTGTAGATGGTTTACGAGTTCCAATGATTAAGGCGCAAGGAACTTGATATTCTCCAGCAGCAAATTTCTTTGTATAGCTTCCTGGGATAACCACAGAACGAGCAGGTACATAACCTTTCATTTCAACTGGCTCATCGCCCGTAACATCAATAATTTTAGTAGATGCTGTCAAGCATACGTTAGCACCAAGAACTGCTTCTTTACCAACGTGAACACCTTCAACAACAATACAACGAGAACCGATAAAAGCACCATCTTCAATAATTACTGGAGCTGCTTGTAATGGCTCAAGAACACCACCAATACCAACACCACCGCTTAAGTGAACGTTTTTACCAATTTGAGCACAGCTTCCTACAGTTGCCCAAGTATCAACCATTGTTCCTTCGTCTACATAAGCACCAATGTTTACGTAACTTGGCATTAAGATTACACCGCTTGAGATGTAAGCACCATAACGAGCAACAGCATTTGGCACCACGCGGATTCCTTTTTCAGCATAATTTCTTTTTAGCAACATTTTGTCGTGGTATTCAAAAATACCAGATTCCCATGTTTCCATTTTCTGAATCGGGAAATACATTACAACTGCTTTCTTAACCCATTCGTTTACTTGCCATTTGTCACCAACTGGTTCAGCAACACGTAATTTTCCTGCGTCTACCAATTCGATAACCTCTCTAATGGCATCTGTAGTTGTAGTTTCTTGCAATAAAGCTCTGTTTTCCCAAGCTTGTTCAATTATAGTCTGTAAAGAATTCATACGTTTAATTTTTTGGCAAAGATAACGTATTTGTAGAAATGCAAAAAAGCAAAACTGCTTGAAAATGTTACAGATTTAACTTTTTGTTTCTTATTTGTAAGGTTAGCAAAGCGCGTAGGAGTTTTTAATTAATGCCATTGCCGCTAAAAGTTTTTTTTGTATCAAAATATGACAAAAGTCAGGATTTCTGCTTTTTCTTCGCTTTAATTTCGCAGTGTTGATCAACATTCCATTCCATAAATAATCATATAAGCAGTAAAATATGAATCAAGAAAATCACCTTCAAAACAGAGTAATTATAGACAAAGAAGTAAGCTGGGATAAAACTCAGGTTATCATGAGTAAAACAAATGCATATGGTATTATTGAATATGCCAACGAAGTATTTGTAGATGTTTGTGGTTATGAAGACTATGAGTTAATGGGGCAGCCTCATAATATCATACGTCACCCGGATATGCCGAAAGTAATCTTTAAAGTACTTTGGGAAAATCTTAAAAACGGAAAAAACTTTCACGCTATTGTAAAAAACCTTGCAAAGTCTGGAAGATACTATTGGGTAATTACAGATTTTGAAATTGCCCGCGACGAAAACGACGTTATTGTAAATTTTTTTGGTAGAAGACAAGCTGTACCACAAGAAGTAATTGCATTGCATATTGAACCTTTGTATAAAAAGCTATTGCAGATCGAAGCGGCAAGTGGAGTAGAATTTAGCGAAAAGTACTTGATCGGATTCTTAGAAGAGAAAAAGAGAACTTACGTTGAATATATTAAGGAGCTGATTTACGAACATGAAAAGTCACAATCTAAGTTTGCTAATTATTCTGAAGAAGAGGATGCGGGAGAGGAAGAAGAACACAGAGGTTTTTTCAGCCGTTTGTTCGGAAGATAAATTGAGTTATTTTTTAGGTTTGAATATTTGGATAAAAGTCCGTCTTGAGTTTTCAAGGCGGATTTTTGTTTTTAAGTTTAATTTAAAAAACATGAATTTAAAAAGGTTTATATTTGTATTGTAAAATGAAAGCATTATGGAAGCGATTAGATTAGAATTTCAGCCAGAAATTAGAGAAAAAATCTTAAAATTATTAAGTTCATTTTCTTCTGATGAATTGAAAATTGTGCAAGAAGATAGTTTTTCTGATCCAGAATTTGAAAAGAATAAGAAAATTTTGCAGGAAAGAGCTGAAAAAATAGAAAATCAGACAGCTCAATATATTACTTTTGAAGAGTTGGATATTTTGTTAGAGGAGACAATTAAGAAATAAGAAGATTAAGTTAACTGTTGAATTTAATGATGATCTTAAAAATATTGTGTACTTTATTGCGAAAGATAAACCTATTACGGGAAGAAAATTCAAAAATGAATTATTGAAACATTTAAAAAAAGATTTACAAAATCCATTTCACTCTAAAAAATCCATTTATTTTGATACTGAAACTTATAGGGATTATGTTTTTAAAGGTTGTACCACTATTTTTAAAATTGACTCCGAACAAAAGACTATTCATGTGATTGGTGTTTTAAAACATCGACTTTTTTAAATTAAATTTGCTGAAAACTAATCAAAATGCCAAGAATCCTTTCAATAGATTACGGACAAAAACGCACAGGAATTGCAGTGACAGACGAAATGCAGATTATCGCTTCGGGCTTAACCACGATTCCGACTCATACTTTAGTTGATTTTTTAAAAGATTATTTTGCCAAAGAAAAAGTCGAAGCGGTTTTAATTGGCGAACCTAAACAAATGAACGGTCTTCCTTCTGAAAGCGCTTCTGTAATTAATGGTTTTGTGACTCATTTTTCGAATATCTTTCCAGATATGAAAGTGATTCGTGTTGATGAGCGTTTTACTTCAAAAATGGCATTTCAAACCATGATCGACAGTGGTTTAAGTAAAAAACAGCGTCAGAACAAAGGTTTGATAGACGAAATTTCTGCCACAATTCTGCTTCAAGATTATCTTTCCGCAAAAAAATAGCGCTGTTCGTCGTATTTTTTATTTATAATTTAATGGTTTTTAGAAAATCCTAACTTTTATCGTCTAAAAATTAGTTTTTTTTTGCAATTAAAAAAGTACCTTTGCACTTTAAATAAAAATACTGTTATGCCTGACGAAACCATACGTTCAAATAGTGATGTAGTACTCATTGGCGCTGGAATAATGAGTGCCACTCTTGGAGTAATTTTGAAAGAATTACAACCAGATATAAAAATTGAAATTTACGAAAGATTAGATGTTGCTGCAGCAGAAAGCTCTGATGCTTGGAATAATGCAGGAACCGGACACTCTGCTTTTTGTGAACTAAATTATACTCCAGAAAAGGCAGACGGAAGCATAGATCCTAAAAAAGCAATAAGCATTGCAGAATCATTTGAGATTTCTCGCCAGTTTTGGTCTTACTTAGTGCAGCAGAATAAAGTGCCGTCGCCGGATAATTTTATTAAAAGCGTGCCTCATATGAGTTTTGTGTGGGGAGATAAAAATGTAGATTATTTAAAAAAGAGATTCGAAGCGCTGCAAAGCAATCCAATCTTTGCCGACATGACTTTCAGCACCGATTTTGAACAGCTTCAAAAATGGATGCCATTGGTAATGGAAGGCAGAAATGCTGATGAGAAATTAGCAGCAACACATATGGAAATTGGTACCGATGTTAATTTTGGTGCTTTAACAAGAAGTATGTTCAATTACTTAGAAAAGCTAGACGGTGTTTCTTTGTTCTTCAATCATGAAGTTAAAAAACTAAGACAGCGTGAAGACAAATCTTGGAGAATTAAGATTAAAGATTTGTCAACAGGAACTACTCGTAAAGCCTACACTAAATTTGTATTTATTGGTGCAGGAGGAGGTTCTCTTCCGTTATTAGAAAAAGCAAATGTTCCTGAAGGAAATGGATATGGAGGTTTCCCAGTAAGTGGTCAATGGCTGAAATGTACAAACCCAGAAGTAATTGCAAAACATCAAGCAAAAGTATATGGAAAAGCAAGCGTTGGAGCTCCTCCAATGTCTGTGCCTCATATTGATACTCGTGTAATTGATGGCGAAAAAGCACTTCTTTTTGGTCCATTCGCAGGATTCTCAACTCGTTTCCTTAAAAATGGTTCTTATTTAGATTTGCCGATGTCTATTAAGCCAAACAATTTAATTCCGATGTTGGCTGCAGGATATCATAATATTCCATTAACGAAATATTTAATAGAGCAGGTTCGTCAGTCTCCAAAAGACAGAATGAAAGCTTTACGCGAATATCTTCCAACAGCGCGCTCAAAAGACTGGAAATTAGAAAAAGCAGGACAGCGTGTTCAGGTGATCAAAAAAGATGAAAAAGAAGGTGGAGTTTTAGAATTTGGTACAGAAGTCATCAATACGCATGACGGAACTTTAGCAGTTCTATTAGGTGCTTCTCCTGGTGCTTCTACAGCTGTAGCAATTATGGTTGATTTGGTAAGCAGATGTTTTACAAATCAAATTAAAACACCAGAATGGCAAGCGAAATTAAAAACAATGATTCCGTCTTACGGGCAAACTTTAAATGATAAGCCTGAACTTTTAGAACAGCTTAGAAAACAAACAGCAGAAGTTTTAAAATTAAATTAAGCTTCTCATATTTCAATATTAAAAACAAATCCAGATGAATTAATCTGGATTTGTTGCTTTTAAGTCGGTTGTGTTTTTTAGAATCTTTTCTGCTAGATTGCTCATCCAGATTAATTGCTCAATTACCATTTGCGCTTCCTGCATTTTAGCTTGACGCGTTTCTTTATCCAAATCGTCATCTTCTGCTAAACGTGTAAAATGTCTGCGTTTTAATTCTTCAAATTGTAAAGTCACATCTTCTTTTTCGAAAAAAGTATCTTGTACCACAACTTCATTTCTTAAAACAGAAATAGAATGATCTAGATTGGCCAGAATAGTTTTGATGATGTAATTAAAAGAATCAGATGCAGAAGTGGTTTGGTGCGATTGAATATAAGTTGAAAGTGACGCTAAAGCAGATAATAAAGAGTGATTTAAAACCACTAATTTATTTACCAAAGGCATTGTTTTTTGTTTCGACTTAGGTTCTTGCATCATACGTTGAAAAGAAGTCATCAGGTTTCCTATTTCAACAAAAGCATTTTTTCTTGCTAAACGATATGAAGTAGGAACTTCTCCTTTTTTATTGTAAAAATCTGCAATCTCTTTTAAGTAATTTCTATTGGCTCGAATGGTGTTTTCAATATGAATGGGTGTATTGATGAATTCCCAAGCAGGCCATAAAAACTGATTGGCAATAAAAGCTAAAGTTGCTCCCGCGAGCGTATCTAATATTCTGTATTGAATAACTTCGTTAATATCTGGAGTTAAAATTCCGTAGATAAAAACGACATACATCGTAACAAATGTCGCACTAATCTTGTAATTGATTTGGGTAAATGAAATCCCAAGAAGCATACATACAATAGAGAAGATGCTCAGTGCAACATGATTCTGAATGACAGAGACAATTCCGAAAGCTATAATTCCTCCTAAAATAGTTCCAAACATTCTGTTATACGATCGTTCTTTGGTTAAACCATAACCAGGGCGCATGATTACTACAATAGTTAACAGAATCCAATATACGTTTTGAAATGGCAGAACTTGTCCAAGGAAAAAACCGATCAAAATAGTAATCGTCAAACGTATCGAATGTCTGAAAATCGAAGAAGAATAACTTAAATTTTCAATTAAAGTTCGAAGTGGATAATACTGTGGTGTTAAGAATTTTTCAAGTTCTTTGTCTTGATCTTTTAGTTTATAGGACTGCATTGCTAAAGAAAGCGCACGCTGAATCGTTTTAATTTTGCCAACCTGATTTTTGGCATATTTCAGCATATTAGTCAGCATTAAAACACCTTCTGCGGCTTCTTCTTTTCCTAGCGATTTTTCGTAATCAAAAATGGCAAATTCAAGAGCGTCCAATTCATTTTTTAAATCATGTTTGTCAACATAAACACTGATATGATTGACATTTTTGGAAAGTTTTTTGAGGGTTGAAGCCAATTTGTATGCAACATTCTGATATGTTCTTAAAACATCAGGATGCTTCGCAAATTTTTCATGAAGCTTGCTATGATCAAAAGAAGTATATAGCGCCAATTCTTGAATTTCGACTAAAGTGATAAAAACCAAAAGCATTTTTCTATTCTGGCTTGTAGTTCCAGATGCATTCTGGTTTCCAATCAGCATTTTTCTTAAATCTTCGTGAATAAGATTCAATTCTACCTGTACAGCCAGCTGTTTTTCTATAATAGCGGTTCTGTTGGCCTCGGGACTCCACAAATCTCCTCTTAATTTGAGATATTTGGCAGTAAGTTTTATTCCTTCGGCAATTTGTAGTTCTACATATTTATAAGGTTGTACGAAATGAAAAACAAGCGATACTATTAAATACAGAATTCCTCCAATAAAAATGAAACCCGAATATTCAAAAGCTTCCCAGCCTTCGTGCAAGTGTCCAAAAGATAAAGAAATTGATAATAAGGCAGAGAAGGAGATTAAAGTGGCTCGTTGTCCATAAACCGAAATCATAGAGCATAAAAACAGCAGAAACCCTAAAAAAATATAGAAAAGTATGGGAAATGGATAAACGAGATTTACTAAAAGATTAACTCCAGAGACAATAAACGAAGCAGCAATTAATCCTTTTATTTTATGGCTAAGAGAACTCGGAATATCACTGGGATACGTATAAAAAGCACCAAGCGCAATTGTAAATCCGATTTCAAAATGACCTAGAAAATTTAAAACTAAAACAGGAACAACAGAAGCAATAGTTACTTTAGAGGCGTTGAGGAAGGAAGTGCTGTTAGTAAATTTCGAAATTCTATCAATCATAAAAAGAGGTTTACTAACAAAGGTAAGAATTGTAGGAATGATTTTGGCATAATTATGGATGAGATTTTTAGTAGCGAGTAAAAAATACGAATAATACCGTATAAGAATTATTCATTGACTATTTTTTACTATTTTTGCCAGCTGAAATATCAGAACTTTAATTCTGTTTTTACAGCACATTAAAACATAAATAAAAACAAATGATTTTACCAATTGTAGGATACGGTGATCCTGTTTTAAGAAAAATAGGGCAGGATATTACACCAGAATATCCAAACCTAAAAGAAACGATCGCAAATATGTATGAGACTATGTATAATGCGTATGGAGTTGGACTTGCAGCACCGCAGGTTGGATTGCCAATTCGTTTGTTTGTGATAGATACAACGCCTTTTAGTGATGATGAGGATCTTCCTTCAGAGGAACAAAAAGATTTGAAAGGTTTTAAAAAGACTTTTATCAATGCTAAAATCGTTAAAGAAGAAGGAGAAGAGTGGGGATTTAATGAAGGCTGTTTGAGTATTCCTGATGTGCGCGAAGACGTTTACAGAAAACCAACTGTTACAATCGAATATTGTGAGGAAGATTTTGTAATGAAAACGGAAGTATTTGACGGATTAATTGCAAGAGTTATCCAGCATGAATACGACCACATTGAAGGAATCTTGTTTACAGATAAAATCTCATCTCTAAAAAAACGTTTAATCCAAAAGAAATTGAAAAATATTACTGAGGGAAAAACATCTCAGGAATATAGAATGAAATTTTTTGCAGCTAAAAAAGCAAGATAAGTTTTCTAAATATTTAGAAACAAAAAATAAATAAAATTCTTAATACTAATTTTAATAAAAATGAATTTAACGAAAATTTTAGCCATTTCAGGAAAACCAGGTTTATACGAATTAAAAGTACAAACTCGTACAGGTTTTGTGGCGGAATCATTAATTGATGGGAAGAAGATTACTGTAAATCTAAAAAGCAATGTAAGTTTATTGTCTGAAATTTCGATTTATACTTATGAAGGCGAGAAACCGTTAACTGAAGTAATGCAGCAGATTGCCGTTAAAGAAAACAAAGGACAAGCTATCTCTCATAAAGAAGATAACGCTACTTTATCTGCTTATTTTAAACAAATTCTTCCTGATTACGACGAAGAAAGAGTTTACCCATCAGATATCAAAAAAGTATTAAATTGGTATAACACGCTTCAAGCAAAAGGTTTGGTTACAGATTTAGCTCCTGCTGCTGAAGAACCAAAAGAAGAAGCTCCAGTTGCTGCTGAAAAACCGAAAAAAGCTCCAGCAGCTAAAAAAGCAAAAGCTAAAAAAGAAGAATAATAGTTTTTCTTTAAACATAAATAATCCTGTTAAGATGTTTTCTTGGCAGGATTTTTTAATTTTACAGAATCGAGTTTAAATCAAAAGAAACTTCAAAATGAGTAGAGAAAACCAGTTAAAAGCATTTGAGAGATTATTGAATATCATGGATGAACTTCGTGAGCAATGTCCGTGGGATAAAAAGCAGACTCTTCAGACATTAAGACATTTAACAATCGAAGAAACTTATGAATTGGGCGATGCTATTTTGGATAATGATTTAAATGAAGTTAAAAAAGAATTGGGAGATTTGTTGCTTCATATTGTCTTTTATGCCAAAATTGGCAGTGAAACCAATGATTTTGATATTGCTGACGTTTGCAATGAAATCTGTGAGAAACTCATTCACCGTCATCCTCATATCTATGGAGACGTGAAAGTAGAAAATGAAGAAGAGGTAAAACAAAACTGGGAAAAATTAAAACTTAAAGAAGGCAAGAAGTCTGTTTTAGAAGGTGTTCCAAGAAGTCTTCCGGCAATGGTTAAAGCAAGCCGAATTCAAGATAAAGTAAAAGGCGTGGGCTTCGATTGGGAAGAGCCACATCAAGTTTGGGATAAAGTGCAAGAAGAATTGCAAGAATTGCAAGACGAAGTAAAAACTGGAAATCAAGATAAAATTGAAGACGAGTTTGGTGACGTTTTGTTTTCTATGATTAATTACGCAAGATTTTTGAATGTAAATCCTGAAGATGCTTTAGAGAGAACCAATAAGAAGTTTATAAAACGTTTTCAATACTTAGAAAGTAAAGCCAACGAATTAGGAAAACCTTTAATGGATATGACGCTTACAGAAATGGATGTTTTCTGGAACGAGGCTAAAAAACTCTAGTTGTCGGCCAATTTTTTTAAAGCGCGAACATCTTTCAACATGATTTTTTTACCAACTAATTCTATTAATTCCAATTTATTAAAATCAGATAATAGACGGATACAGCTTTCTGTTGCCGTTCCAATAATACCTGCAAGCTCTTCTCTTGTTAGCTGAACTTTAAGTGTTTTGTCGGTATCTTCACCAAATTCATCATGCAAGTGCAGTAAAGTTTCGGCAAGTCTCTGCTTAACTGTTTTTTGAACTAAGGCAATTTTTTCATTTTCAGATTCTTTTAAATCTTCGCATACAGATTGCATCATATTTAAAGAAAACTGATTGTTATTATTAAAGAAATTGATGATTTCAGCTTTAGGAATAAAACAAACTTCCATGTCGGCAATCGCTTTTGCGGTCAAATTTGCAGGTTCATTGCTAATCATAGAACGCTGTCCCAGAAGTTCGCCAGATTTGACCAATTTTACAATTTGGTCTTTTCCGTTTGCACTCAGTTTTGAAAGCTTTCCAACACCATCTTTTACACAGAAAACGCCATTGGTTACTTCTCCTTCTTCAAAAAGAGCATCACCTTTTTTAATTTTGTAAGTCGTTTTACTGCTGGCTAATTTAATAACTTCTTCTTTGTTAAGGGCTTTTAATGAGCTTAACTGGCGTACAATGCATTGATCACATTTGTTCATGACAATATTTGTTTGCTGCAAAAATAAGGATATTTGAGTGTTTTTAACCACCTTTATAAGGTAAATTTATTATAAATTAGGGTTAGCTCTCTTTTGAGCTTTTTATTTTATAAATTTAGAATTCCAATTTCAAAATAATATGACAATTATCATCTTAATAATTGTGCTTTAATTGGAAATTTGTGGCAAATAAAAACAAGTTTATGAGGGAGCAAAGTTGTTTTCATTGTGGTTTAACTATTGAACAAAATGAAGAAATTGATTTTGATGATAAAAAGTTTTGTTGCACTGGCTGTAAAACAGTTTACGAAATTTTCAGCATCAATGACCTGACATCTTATTATGATTTTGAAAAGTCTCCAGGCGCCACTCCACAAGACATCAGAGGAAAATATGATTTTTTAGAAAATGAAACTATACTTGCAAAAGTTTTAGAGTTTCAAGAAGGAAACACATCGATTGTTTCTTTAAATATTCCACATATTCATTGCAGTTCTTGTATATGGATTTTAGAAAACCTAAATCGTCTTCAGCCTGGAATTAGCACTTCTCAAGTTAATTTTCACGAAAAGAAAGTTAGAATTACCTTTAATTCTGATGTAGTTTGTTTAAAAGAAATAGTTTATCTCCTTAGTTCTATAGGTTATGAACCTTATATTAGTTTAGAAAATTACGGATCTGCAAAAGCAAAAGTCGACAGAAGTTTAACCTATAAATTGGGTGTTGCATTTTTCTGTTTCGGAAATATCATGCTGCTTTCATTTCCAGAATATTTCGAAATGAAAGAGTTCTGGCTAGATAGTTACAAGCCGTTTTTTAGATTACTTATTTTTCTCCTAGCATTACCCACTTTTTTATACTCAGCGAGCGGATACTATGTTTCTGCTTATCATAGTATTAGAACGAGAATGCTTAATATTGATATTCCGATTGCTTTAGGAATTGTCGTGATGTTTATTCGCAGCACTTATGATATGCTGATGGATCACGGTCCAGGATTTTTTGACAGTTTGGCCAGTTTGATATTTTTTATGCTTCTTGGCAAAATGTTTCAGATTAAAACCTATAGTTTTTTAAGTTTCGAAAGGGATTTTAAATCTTATTTTCCAATCGCAGTTACCAAAATCAATAAAGATGCTTCTGAAGAAAACGTTGCCATTTATGATGTTCTAAAAGGAGATCGATTGTTAATTAGAAATCAGGAGCTTATCCCTGTTGATGGAATTTTAATCAGCGAAAGTGCCGAGATAGATTATAGTTTTGTTACAGGTGAAGCGGTACCAATCACTAAAAAGTCTGGTGATAAAGTTTTTGCAGGAGGA
This sequence comes from Flavobacterium nitrogenifigens, assembly GCF_003254565.1. GTDB lineage: Bacteria > Bacteroidota > Bacteroidia > Flavobacteriales > Flavobacteriaceae > Flavobacterium > Flavobacterium nitrogenifigens. Next base: position 106,121 of record NZ_QJRI01000178.1, on the reverse strand, counting down.
AAACAGATTGGTAAAGTAATAGAAATGGAAGTCTTGCATTCTGTTTCTCAAAGTTATTTAACTCAATTATGGAGTAACGAGATTTTTCAGAAAAAAGTAGATCAAAAACACAAAACCATAACAGATGCAATCAGTCGATATTTTACCCCCATATTATTGCTCATTGCATTTGCTGGTTTTGGTTATTGGATTTTTATAGATGCCAATACAGCTTTTAATGTCTTTACAGCGGTATTGATTGTAGCTTGTCCGTGTGCATTAGCACTAACTGCTCCGTTTACTTTTGGAAACATATTACGCATTTTAGGTAAAAAGAAATTCTATTTAAAAAATGCTGTAGTAATAGAACAGCTTGCCAAAGTTGATACTATTGTTTTTGATAAAACAGGAACAATTACGACCAACAAGAAATCAAATATAATGTATGAAGGAAATGCTATTTCAAATTCAGATATTATATTGATTAAAAACGTACTGCGAGGTTCAAACCATCCGTTAAGCAGAATGCTTTATGATTTTCTTCCAGAGACAAAACGTATTAATATAGAAGAGTTCCAAGAAATTACAGGAAAAGGTATTTTGGCTACTGTTGATGGGAAAGAAATAAAAATTGGTTCTGGACAATTTGTTAATGATATAGTTGCGGATGGTTTAGAAATTGAGAAGACAGCATTGCACATTAAGATAGGAGAGATCTATTTTGGAAAATTTACTTTCCAAAATCAATATAGAGAAGGTTTGGAAAAGCTTTTTGCAAATTTGAGTAAAGATTACAAAATAAAAGTGCTTTCTGGTGATAATGATGGAGAAAGATCAAATCTAGAAGCTATTCTGCCCAAAGGCACTGAGTTAGTGTTTAATCAAAAACCTGAACAAAAGCTTGAATACATAAAAAAACTTCAAGAAAAAGGACAAAATGTAATGATGGTTGGCGATGGCTTAAATGATGCTGGGGCATTAGCCCAAAGTAATGTAGGGATTTCCATATCAGAAAATGTCAATGTTTTTTCGCCAGCCTGCGATGCAATTTTGGACGCAACAGAATTTTCGCGTTTCAATTACTTTTTAAAGCTTTCCCATAAAGCAATTTTGATTATAAAGATGAGTTTTGGGCTTTCATTGCTGTACAACGTGGTCGGACTCGTATTTGCGGTTACAGGAAATCTGCTTCCGCTGGTTGCTGCGATCATTATGCCATTGAGTACAATTACGATTGTAAGTTTTGTGACTTTTATGTCTAACTATTTCAGTAATAGAAATTTAGAATGATTTTAAATTATTAAAGGACATATTTTATTAAATTTAACATAACTAATCGTCTATGATAATTATCATATTTTATGCGCCTTTAACAAACTAATTTTGTTAATATAAATTCAAGGTATGAGTGTTATTTATCTATTAATTTCAGTAAGTATTTTTGTGGCAATCTGTTTCTTTATTGCCTTTATCGCAGCTGTCAAATCTGGACAGTATGATGATGATTATACACCTTCAGTCAGAATTCTTTTTGATGACGAAACCAAAATTAATTCCCAAAATAATAATTCAACAATCGAAGAAAAACAAGTATAATTATGGAAATGGAACAGTTTTATTACGACAACAAAATTGTAAAAAAATTCATTTATGCCACAATTCTTTTTGGAGTTGTAGGTATGTTAGTGGGACTTACCTTGGCGGTAATGTACCTTTTTCCCAACATTACAGATGGGATTTCGTGGCTGAGTTACGGCCGTTTGAGACCGTTACACACCAATGCAGTTATTTTTGCCTTTGTAGGTAATGCTTTCTTCGCTGGTATGTACTACTCGCTGCAAAGATTGCTAAAAGCCAGAATGTTTAGTGATTTTCTTAGTAATCTTCACTTCTGGGGATGGCAGTTAATTATTGTAGCCGCTGCGATTACACTTCCGTTAGGTTATACTTCTTCTAAAGAATATGCAGAGTTAGAGTGGCCAATTGACATTGCTATCGCTTTAATTTGGGTGGTAATGGGTATCAATATGATTGGTACCATGCTTCGCCGTAGAGAGCGTCACTTATATGTTGCAATTTGGTTTTATTTAGCAACGTTTGTAACGGTAGCAGTATTGCATATCTTTAATAATATTGAAATTCCAGTTTCAGGTTTAAAAAGTTACTCTGTGTATGCTGGTGTTCAGGATGCGCTTGTACAATGGTGGTACGGGCACAATGCGGTGGCATTCTTCCTTACAACTCCATTCTTGGGATTAATGTACTATTTCGTTCCAAAAATTGCAAACAGACCTGTTTACTCTTATAGATTATCTATTATTCACTTTTGGTCTTTAATCTTTATCTATATATGGGCTGGACCTCACCACTTATTATACTCTGCATTGCCAAACTGGGCTCAGAATTTAGGGGTTGCATTCTCAGTAATGTTAATTGCTCCATCGTGGGGAGGTATGATCAATGGTCTTCTTACTTTAAGAGGAGCTTGGGATAAAGTTCGTGAAGAACCAGTTTTAAAATTCTTCGTAGTAGCGATTACTGGTTACGGTATGGCGACTTTTGAAGGGCCAATGTTGTCTTTAAAAAATGTAAATGCACTTGCTCACTATACTGATTGGATTGTAGCGCACGTACACGTAGGAGCTTTAGCTTGGAACGGCTTCATGTCATTTGGTATTATCTATTGGCTGATTCCAAGAATGACGAAATCGGAATTATTTTCTAAGGGCTTAGCAAACTTCCATTTCTGGATTGGGACTTTAGGTATTATATTTTATACAATTCCGTTGTATGTAGCTGGTTTTCAACAAGCATCAATGTGGAAACAGTTTAATCCAGATGGTACTTTAACTTATGGGAACTTCCTTGAAACGGTAACCGCTATTATGCCAATGTATTGGATGAGAGCTATCGGAGGTAGTTTATATCTAATAGGTATGCTGGCATTGGTTTATAATATTATTATGACTGTAAAGGCTGGTAATACAATTGAAGATGAATTGGCTCAAGCACCAGCTTTGCAAAGAATCAGCAGCAGTAGAGTAAGAGGAGAGAAATTCCATTCATGGTTAGAAAGAAAACCAATTCAGTTAACTATTCTAGCTACAATCGCAATTTTAATTGGAGGTATTATTCAGATTGTGCCAACAATTATGGTAAAATCAAATATTCCGACAATTTCAAGTGTAAAACCATATACACCGTTAGAGCTTGAAGGACGTGATTTATATATCAGAGAAGGTTGCGTTGGATGTCACTCACAATCAGTTCGTCCGTTTAGACACGAAGTTGTTCGTTACAATGGGCCGCAAGCTAAAGCGGGAGAGTTTGTTTATGACCATCCATTCTTATGGGGATCAAAACGTACAGGACCAGACTTATTGAGAGTAGGTGGTAAGTACAATGACAACTGGCATTTTAACCATATGTGGAATCCGCAAAGCACATCTGCTGGATCTATCATGCCAGGTTATAAATGGCTGTTTGATAACAAACCGATGGATATTTCATTGACTCAGAAAAAAATGCAGGCAATGATTTCTTTAGGAGTGCCATATACTCCAGAAGAAGTTGCAAATGCACAGAGAACTTTAAGAGAGCAGGCTGTTAAGATTGAAAAAAGCTTAGAAAGCGATCCTGATTTCGTTAAGAGTTATGAAGACAGCCGTAAAAAAGCTGCTGCAAAAGGCGAGAAATTCATTCCGATGAACGAAAGAGAAATCGTTGCTTTGATTGCTTATATTCAAAGACTTGGTACTGATATTAAAGTAAAAGAAACTTCAAAATAATAGCATTATGTTTGAACAGATAAAACACAATATGGAAACAATATCGGGTGTAGAATTATACCCGATTATTTCCCTCTTGATTTTCTTCTTCTTCTTTGTAGGATTAGGCATTTGGGTGTTCTCTTATAGAAAAGAAAAAATTCAAGAAATGAGTAATATACCTTTAGATGAAGGACTTAGTGTAATTACAAAAGATAGATAAAAATGAAAAAGTTTTTCCCAGTATATGTTAGAGTACCGCTGATTTTCTTCATCGTATTTGCTTTGATGGAATATTTTATAGATTCGGGCGATAAGCCAGCTTTTGTAAAATATCCAATGGTATCACTCTTTTTATTTGTCTTTTTGTTTATTCTAATTGCCATTGAGATTACGCTTAGCGCTGTAAATCGAGTAATGTTCCAATTATTATCACCAGAAGAAAAAGCACAAAAAGAACTTGAAGAAAGTTTAAGTTTCAAAGAAAGCACTTGGTTTAAAAACCTAATGCATAAATTGACTAAAACAGAACCAATTGAAAAAGAAGCCGACTTATTGATGGATCATGATTATGACGGAATCAAAGAGTTGGATAATAATTTACCGCCATGGTGGGTGTATTTATTCTACATCTGTATCATTTTTGGAGTAATTTATGTTGTTCGTTACGATGTTTTAGGTGCGGATGATCAGGAGATGGAATTGAAAAAAGAAATGGCACAGGCAAAAATTGATGTTGAAGAGTACATGAAAACTGCTCCAGATTTAATGGACGAAAAAACAGTTGTTTTACTAACTGATGCACCAAGTTTAGATGAAGGTAAAACAATCTTTACAACCAATTGTGCTGCCTGTCACCGTGCCGATGCAGGAGGGCAGATTGGACCAAACCTTACAGATGATAAATGGATTTTAGGAGGAGGAATTAAAAATCTATTCCATACCATTACAAATGGAGGTAGAGACGGTAAAGGGATGATTGCTTGGAAAGGAACCCTTAAGCCAAAAGAAATACAAAAAGTGGCAAGCTATATTCTGTCTTTGCAAGGAAGTAATCCTAAAGATCCTAAAGAGGCAGAAGGAGAAGTTTGGGTAGATGATAGTGCTCCTAAAACCGATGCCGCTGCAGCAACCACAAAAGATACCACAGAAGTTAAAAAATAATTAGAATATCATGTCAAATTTACCAGACGAAGCTTTTAGAGATACCATTGGAACAATAGATGAAGGTGGTAAACGAAAATTTATATTTCCTAAAAAACCGTCTGGTAAATTTTATGATTATAGAAAAATTGTCAGCTACGTTTTATTGGCGATTTTATTCATAAATCCTTTTATTAAGGTTAATGGGAATCAGTTTATGATGTTCAATATCTTGGAACGTCGTTTTAATATTTTTGGATTCCCTTTTTGGCCACAGGATTTTTATCTCTTCGTAATTTCAATGCTTGTCGGCGTTGTATTTATAATATTATTTACTGTTGTTTTCGGAAGAATATTTTGCGGCTGGATCTGCCCGCAGACTATTTTCCTCGAAATGGTTTTCCGTCGTATAGAGTATTGGATCGATGGAGATCGTGGGTCTCAGAGTCGATTAGCGAGACAGGAATGGAATGCTGAAAAAATTAGAAAGAGAGTTCTAAAATGGACGATATTTTTCCTAATCTCTTTCCTTATTGCTAATATTTTTCTTGCGTACTTGGTAGGAAGCGATGCTTTATTCTTAATGATAGAGCAAGGTCCTGTAAAACAAGCAAGCAATTTTATTGCGCTACTTATATTTACGAGTGTTTTCTATTTCGTTTTTGTATGGTTCCGTGAACAGGTTTGTATTATCGCTTGTCCATACGGAAGATTGCAAGGTGTTCTTCTAGACAATAAATCTATAAATGTTGCTTATGATTTTGTGCGTGGAGAAAAAGAAGAAGGACGTGCAAAATTCAAAAAAAATGAAGATAGGGCATTAACTGGAAAAGGAGATTGTATTGATTGTCTTCAATGTGTTCACGTCTGCCCAATGGGAATTGACATTAGAAACGGAACGCAGTTGGAATGTACAAACTGTACAGCTTGTATAGACGAATGTGATCATATTATGGAATCTGTAGGATTGCCAAAAGGTCTTATCCGATATGCTTCTGAAGATGAAATTGCAAAAAAAGAACCTTTCAAGTTTACAGCAAGAATGAAAGGATATACAGCTGTTCTCTTCATTTTATTGAGTATTTTTGTTGGAATGCTATTTTTAAGAACAGATGTTCAGGCTGTTGTTTTACGTTTGCCAGGTCAGTTGTTCCAGCATGATGGTGAAAAAATCAGTAATGTTTACACTTATAAAATTGTAAACAAAACAATGAAAGATTACAACGACATTCATTTTGAATTAATAGATCAAAAAGGAGAAATCAAAAATGTAGGAAAAAGACATTTTAAAGTTGCTAAAGAAGGAATTTCTCAAGGAACATTGTTTATCGAAATTGATGAAGTTTTATTGGAAAGTGATAAAACTAAAGTAAAAATAGGAGTTTATAATGGTTCTGAACTCATAGAAACTACATCAACAAATTTCTTAGGACCACGCAGTTTTAATTAAAACATTTACATCATGAAATTTAATTGGGGAACAGGAATTGTCATTGCATTCGGATTGTTTATGACCTTTATTTTATATTTTGTTTTTGAAGTGCAGTCAAATTCTAAATACGATAATGATTTGGTTGTCGAAGAATATTACAAACATGACACGCACTTTCAGGAAGAAATGGCAAGAATTCAGAATGCACACGATTTACAGCATAAGCCATCAATCAAATATACTGGAGAAGGTGTAGCAGTAATTTTTCCTGCAGGATTTGAAAGCGATAAAGTAAAAGGAAATATTCAATTGTACAGACCTTCAAATAAAAAATTTGATTTTAATACTCAAATTGCTTTAACCAATTCTGAAATCATTATTCCACAGAAAAAATTAATAAAAGGACGTTGGGATGTTAATATGGAATGGCAGTACGAGGGTAAAAAATATCTCACTAAAGAAGTTATTTACGTAAACTAAACATCATGTTATTCTCAGCTTTCTTCTTAGGTTTAATCAGCAGTTTGCATTGCGTCGGAATGTGTGGACCAATTGCTATGATGCTTCCTGTAGATAGGCAAAATGAAGCTAAAAGAGTGACGCAGATTATGACGTATCATTTCGGCAGATTATCAGCTTATGCTACTATCGGATTGATTTTTGGTTTGCTTGGAAGAGGTTTTTTCTTAGCAGGACTACAGCAAAAAATGTCAATTATTATTGGTGTCATAATGATTATTGTGGTTTTAATTCCTGAGAAAAAATTTGCACAATACAATTTTTCTAAGCCAGTTTATAAAATCATTTCAAAAATTAAAACTAATCTAGGAAGTCAGTTTAAAAATAAGAGTTACAAATCTCTTTTTACAATTGGTCTTCTAAACGGTTTTTTACCATGCGGAATGGTTTATGTTGCTTTGTTTGGAGCAATTGCAATGCAAAGCGCAAGTCTTGGAGTTCTTTACATGTTTTTGTTTGGAATCGGGACGATACCGTTAATGACAGTTGTGGTTTATGTCAACTCATTATTAAAATTGCCCTTCAGAAACAAAATCCAAAAGGCAATTCCGTATGTAGCCGTTATAATTGGTGTTTTATTTATCCTTCGTGGATTGGGATTGGGAATTCCATATATTTCTCCTTCAAACATGAGTTTGTTTGTACAGCAGACTCCAAACTGCCACTAGAAAATATCTTATTTCTTTGATGAAAATTGAAAAAATATTTCAATATATAGAAATATGGGCTTTTTCATTTCGAAAAAAAAAAGAGATTTTAAAGAAATAAGTTTCTGCATATAATAAACTATGTGCATTTAAATTAGTGAAACGGCTTTTTTAAAATTTCCAAATAAACTATGTTTCTTTGTGTTAAAAGAAAATATACTTGACGTTTATCCTAATTTAAACTATACGGTCATCGAAAACAGATTTGTTTCCGGTGACTTTCTTTTTAGATGTAAATCAAATGCCATGCAGATATTGCGGACAAAAGGTCTTCCTTCTTCTGTAATCTTGATTTTATTGTTTTCAATGACAATTAAATTATCATTTTCTATTTCTTTCAAAGCAGTTAACACTTCAGGAAGTTCGGTAAAATTTAAAGATTCTGCAGTCCAGGAAGTTTCTAGTTCGCAAGTTAAATTCAGAATATGTTTTCTAATGATAAGATCTTCATCGTTTAAAATATGACCTTTTACAACAGGAAGTTTATTAGATTCTAAAATCTCGTAGTACTCTTCTAAAATTTTGGTGTTTTGCGCAAAACTGTACCAACTGTCGCTAATTGAAGAAACACCTAGACCAATCATAACTTGAGTTTTAGAAGCGCTATAGCCCATAAAGTTTCTATGTAGATTCCCATTATGAGCCGCTTTGTATAAGCTGTCATCTTTTAAGGCAAAATGATCCATGCCAATTTCGTGATAGCCATTCTGAATAAGAAGTTTTTTACCAATTTCGTATAGTTTTCTCTTTTCGGCATCTTTTGGTAGATTCTCATCATTAAAACCACGTTGTCCGTTTCCTTTTATCCAAGGCACGTGCGCATAGCTGTAAAATGCCAATCTATCGGGTTTTAATGAATTTGTTTTTTCGACAGTATCAACTACATCTTCGATGGTTTGAAATGGAAGGCCGAAAATAATATCGTGTCCAATTGAAGTGTAGCCAATTTCTTTAGCCCAAAATGTTACTTTGGCAACATTATGAAACGGCTGAATTCTATTGATTGCTTTTTGAACTGTAGGTGAATAATCTTGCACACCAAAACTTACTCGGCGAAAGCCTAAATCATATAATTTTTTAAGCTGTTCGTGAGTGGTGTTGTTTGGATGTCCTTCAAAACTAAATTCATGTTTTTCTGCTTTTACAGCATGATCAAAAATTCCGTTAATAAGACACTCTAAATTTTCTTTTGAAAAGAAGGTAGGAGTTCCTCCGCCTAAATGAATTTCTTTAATTATGGGTTTTTCAGGAAGCAAATCACAATACATTTTCCATTCTTTCAGAACTGCCTGAATGTATTTTTCTTCTACCGAGTGATTTTTTGTAATACGTTTGTTGCACCCGCAAAAAGTGCACATACTTTCACAGAAAGGCAGGTGAATGTATAAACTTATTCCGTTTTTTGAATTGCTTTCAGAAAATGATTGCCTTAAAGTAGTAATCCATTTTTCGGATGTAAAGTCAGCTTCATTCCAATATGGAACTGTTGGGTAACTAGTATATCTTGGACCTGGAACATTATACTTTTGAGTCAAAGAAATTTTCATAATGACGGATTTAGTTTACATCAAAATTAAAACTTTAGGCTAAGACATAAAATGACAAATATCATATAACCTATAAAAAAAAGAGACTCAAATTGAGCCTCTTTTCTGAATTAAATAACTAACGTGATATAGAATCTTGGATGATTTTAAGCCATTTTTTCGCAAACTGATGATCTTGATAGACGCTAATCTGTTTGATGCGATCGTCGTCAAAATCATAGAATGGAATTATTATTTTTTTACCTGTTTCTTTTTCTTGAAAATCAAAATCAATTTTAACAATAGTATCAGAACCAGAATCTGTTGTCGGAACCAATTTGCATGAAGCAATTGTATTTAAATCGACATATATTGACTCTTGTTGATTCGGATTGAAATTCATCAAAATGAACTTGTTGTTTTTCTGATCAATAGTTAAAGTCTTATTATTGATCGATTCTGTCAAATCAAAATCTTCTGGATGAGTTGGATTGAATCTTTTTTTGATATTTAAAATTCTTGATTTGCTTGCAGCTGATGAACGCGCAGAAAAGTAAATAGGGATAGCGACAATAATTAAAATCACAATACCCATTATTGTGGTAGTAGTTTCCATAATGTTTTTAATGTAATAAATAAATGATACGCATAACAGTTTTCGGTTTGAAAACGGCTAAGTGCGTGCTGAAGAATAAGTCTTCTAATGAAAAATCAAGAATTTATTTACCAGAAAAAATGGAAAGCATAAAGTATGACTAAAACCTTTTTACTTTGAGTTGTAAAGAGTTTAGTGTATGCTGTACTAACTGAAACAGTTTGATGTTGCGGAATAAGCGGTAAAAGGGTATCAAAACATTTAATTATCCCAGTTGGATTTGTTTTGATGTTTGCGGCAAGCTGATAACTTCCCTGTGGCTGTATAAATGCAGATGAATCGGGAATGTCTTTGCAGAAGTTGGTGTCAGATTTTTCCGTTTCAATTACGTGTACAGAAGCTTGGTCTGCCTGATAAGCAAACAGTCCTGCAAGTATAAGTGTAATAAGAATAACGGTTTTACGAATCCAATTCATGTCGGCGAATTTAAGTCATAAAACGCAATTAAAGAAATTTTATAGAATTAATTAACACTCAAAAAAAAGTCCTCAGCGTAACTGAGGACCTATGAGGTTATTGTTGCATTTTAAAGTAATAATCTGCAGAATGTTTGCCACTTCCATAAAAGAGGAAGAATATGCAGACTAATAAAACGACTATAGCAAGAACTAAACTTTCAGAATGCATTCTTCCCATAGAGTTGACAAGAACGGCACCAAATAAAATGGGTAATTGAGCCGCAATCGCCCATCGGGTTAAAAGCCCAAAAATAATCATTATACCACCAATCATGTGGGCAGGAGCAATGTAATGCAGCATAAACATGCCTCCGCCATACTTATCGATAGGGGAAATCAAATCATGCAGGTATTGAATATTGGTGACGAAAGAGACACCTTTCATAAATAAAAATCCACCCAAAACAATACGTACTAAATCAACTGGTAAATAAGTGTGCGAATTTGCCCATTTATTTAAACTTTTTACATTTTCCATGATGTTGTGTGATTAAAAATTATATACTAAGTTACTAATTTTTAATTAAATATTTATTTTTAACACCTTGAAAATAAGTTTTTTACTTTTTATTTAACGCCTTGTTGAGAATTCTTAAATTGTTACACTTGAATGACTCCCAAATTAAAAGGTTTTTGAATAGGAGCATGGTTTGCTGCTTCGATTCCCATGGAAATCCAATTGCGGGTTTCGAGTGGGTCAATGATGGCATCTGTCCAAAGTCTAGAAGCAGCGTAGTATGGCGATGTTTGTGCATCGTAACGGGCTTTTATTTTATCGAATAATTCGGTTTCTTTTGCTTCATCGACTTTTTCTCCTTTTGCTTTGAGAGAAGAAGCTTCAATTTGCGCCAATACTTTTGCGGCTTGAGTTCCTCCCATAACAGCAAGTTCTGCACTTGGCCAGGCAAATATCAATCGAGGATCATAAGCTTTTCCGCACATAGCATAATTTCCTGCTCCGTATGAGTTTCCAACAATAACAGTGAATTTTGGAACAACAGAATTACTCACAGCATTTACCATTTTGGCACCGTCTTTAATAATTCCGCCGTGTTCTGATTTTGAACCAACCATAAAGCCTGTAACGTCTTGTAAAAATACTAAAGGAATTTTTTTCTGATTGCAATTGGCAATAAAACGAGTTGCCTTATCAGCGCTATCCGAATAAATAACGCCTCCAAACTGCATTTCACCTTTTTTGGTTTTTACTACTTTTCTCTGATTGGCAACGATTCCGACAGCCCAGCCATCAATTCTAGCATAACCTGTAATAAGAGATTGTCCGTAGCCTTCTTTATAAGCTTCAAATTCTGAATTATCAACCAAACGTTTAATGATTTCCATCATGTCATATTGTTCGGTTCTGGCTTTTGGAAGAATTCCGTAAATTTCGTTTGGATCTAAAGCTGGTTTTTCGGCTTTGATTCTGCTGTAGCCAGCTTTATCAAAATCACCAATTTTATCTACAATGTTTTTGATTTTGTCTAAAGCATCTTTATCGTCTTTAGCTTTATAATCGGTAACACCTGAAATTTCGCAATGAGTTGTTGCTCCGCCTAAAGTTTCATTGTCGATTGTTTCGCCAATTGCTGCTTTTACTAAATAGCTTCCAGCAAGGAAAATACTTCCAGTTTTATCAACGATTAGAGCTTCATCGCTCATAATAGGTAGGTAAGCGCCTCCAGCAACACAGCTTCCCATAACGGCAGCAATTTGGGTAATTCCCATACTGCTCATTTGAGCGTTGTTTCTAAAAATGCGTCCGAAATGTTCTTTATCTGGAAAAATTTCATCTTGCATTGGGAGATAAACCCCTGCGCTATCTACAAGATAAATAATTGGAAGTCGGTTTTCCATTGCGATTTCCTGCGCACGAAGGTTCTTCTTTCCTGTTATCGGGAACCAAGCTCCAGCTTTTACAGTAGCATCATTGGCAACCACGATACATTGTTTTCCTCTGATATAGCCAATTTTTACCACAACACCTCCCGAAGGACAACCGCCGTGTTCTGGATACATTCCTTCACCAGCAAAACCTCCAATTTCAATACTTTTAGAATTTTCGTCCAATAAATAAGCAATTCTTTCGCGAGCTGTCATTTTTCCTTCAGAATGCAATTTCTCGATTCTTTTTTCGCCTCCGCCTAATTTAACTTTTGCTAATTTTTGTTTTAGTTCAGAAAGAAGTAATTTATTGTGATCTTCGTTTTTATTGAAGTTTAAATCCATAATATAGTATTGATTTGATAAAATAGTGTTGGCTAATTTACAAAATCAATTGAAATAAACGAGTTGCTTTGTAAATTAAGAAAAAGTATTAAATAAAAAAAACATCCATTTTAGAGGATGTTTCTTTATTAGTGTTTTTAATTGGGATTATTTTTTAGGACCACAAACCATTTGCTTTAACAAAGCCCATTGCTTTAAAGCATCACGAGCTTCGACAGCAGGGTATCCTAACATAGTTTTTCCAGCAGGAACATCTCCAGTAACGCCAGATCCAGCGCCAATTATGGCGCCATCTCCAATTGTGGTGTGATCTTTTATAGAAGCGCTTCCTCCAATAATAACTCCATTTCCTAAGGTTACTGAACCTGCTAAACCGCTATTTCCAGCCATAATACAGAACTTGCCTAGTTTACTGTTATGTCCAATCTGAACTAAATTGTCTATTTTACAGCCATCACCAAGAATTGTAGAACTGAATTTACCGCGGTCTACACAAGAATTTGCTCCAATTTCTACACCGTTGCCAATAATAACATTTCCAATCTGTGGAATTTTTACCAAGCCTTTTTCTGTACAAGGACGAAATCCGAAACCATCTGCTCCAATTGTTGCGTTGGGGTGAATGATGCATTCGCTTCCAATATGGCAACGTTCGCGAATAACCGTCCCAGACCAAATAGTTGTGTTTCTTCCGATTGTGCACTCATCTAAAATGGTCACATTCGGATAAATTACTGTATTAGCGCCAATTTCAACTTTTGGGCCAATGTAACAGCCAGCGCCAATTTTAGCACCTTCGCCAATTATAGCAGTCTCGTCTATAGTGGCTGTTTTATGAATATTGTTATGAAAGATTGGGGCGGGGGGAGCAAAAAGGGCAAGGATTTGTGACATGGCCAAATCGGCATTTTTTACCTTTATGAAAGCACGGTTTTCTCCAGGTTCAATTGAAATGTCTTCATTTACAACTGCTATTGAAGCGTTAGATGTTGACCAGTATTTTTCGTATTTTTTATTTCCGATAAATGAGATTTCCGAAGTTGTTGCTTTTTCTAATTGTTCTGTTGCAGTTATGCTTTGTGAAGTGCTGCCGTAAATTACGCCATTAATAACTTCGTTAATTTCTTGGATAGAATAGGATCTCATTGACAAATTTTAATCGACTAAAAGGTTATTTTTTGCCAAATAAAATGAATTAGATTTTAATTACCTAATTATTTTTTCTCGTTTCTTAATAAATGTTTAAAATAATACGTGGATTTTTACAAAATTAACATTTTGGATATTAATTTAGTGAGTTTTTTTTAATGAATTGAATAGCAGTGGCTTGATGGTTTTGCCTAAAGTAAATGAGAATTCAGATGAAGAAAATAAATAATTTAATTGCTAAGTTATAGCTTACATTTGTTTTGTTAAATCATTTATAAAGTAGAGATTATAAAAAAAGCGATTCATTTTTAATGAAACGCTTTTTATAAATTATTCTTTAATTTTTGATAATGAAACTGCGTTAATGCAATAACGCAAGCCACTTGGCGGCGGACCGTCAGGAAAAACGTGGCCTAAATGTGCATCGCAAACATTGCAGACAACCTCAACACGAATCATTCCGTACGATTTGTCGGCATGGTAGCCAATTGCATTTTCTTTAATTGGTTGTGTAAAAGAAGGCCAGCCAGTTCCTGATTCAAATTTTTCGCTTGCATCAAAAAGAACTGTTCCGCAGCATTTGCATTCATAAATTCCAGGATCAAATAAACTGCACAATTCCGAGCTAAAAGATCTTTCCGTTCCTTTTAAACGCGTAACTTGAAATTCTTCTGGAGTTAGAATCTGTTTCCATTCGTCCTCTGTTTTCTCCACTTTTTTGTCTGGAGTTGGATTTCCTTTATTTGTAAAATGAATTACGTCTGCCCATTTTATCATAACTATTTATTTAAGTTTTCAGTCACAGTTTTCAGTCACAGTTTTCAGTCACAGTTTTAGCTAATTTAAACTGAAAACTGTGACTGCGACTGAAAACTTTATTCCTCTTCTTTCTGTCCCATCATCATGAGATAGGCTTTCAAGAATGGATCGATATTTCCGTTCATTACACCGTCAACATCACTTGTTTCGTAGCCGGTACGAACGTCTTTTACTAATTTATAAGGCTGCATTACGTAATTACGAATTTGCGAACCCCATTCAATTTTCATTTTTCCAGCTTCAATATCAGCACGCTGTGCTTGTTGTTTCTTCAACTCAATTTCATACAATTGAGAACGAAGCATTTGCATAGCACGCTGTCTGTTATCCTGTTGTGATCTCGTTTCAGAACACTGAATCTGGATTCCAGTTGGTTTGTGAACTAACTGAACTTTAGTTTCAACCTTGTTTACGTTCTGTCCACCAGCACCACTCGAACGAGAAGTTGTAATTTCAATATCGGCAGGATTAATGTCGATTTCGATGCTATCATCAACTAACGGATAAACGTAAACCGATACGAATGAAGTATGACGTTTTGCATTACTGTCAAAAGGCGAAATTCGAACTAAACGGTGAACTCCATTTTCTCCTTTTAGATATCCGAAAGAATAATCTCCTTCAAATTCTAAAGTTACGGTTTTAATTCCGGCAACGTCACCTTCTTGAAAGTTAAGTTCTTTAATTTTGTAACCATAACTTTCTCCCCACATCATGTACATACGCATCAGCATCCCTGCCCAGTCACAGCTTTCCGTTCCACCAGCACCAGCAGTGATTTGTACTACTGCACTTAAACTGTCACCTTCATCAGAAAGCATGTTTTTGAATTCGATATTTTCGATATGTGCTTGTGCAGCTTCATATTGTTCATCCAATTCTTCTACAGAAAGTTCTCCTTCTTTGTAAAAATCATAAGCAAGCTGTAATTCTTCTGTAAGCGCTACTGCTTTATCATAATCTTCAATCCATTTTTTCTTGTTTCGAAGATTCTTTACAATGTTTTCTGCTTCTTTTGGATTGTTCCAAAAATCAGGAGCGAAAGTTTTTTCTTCTTCGTTTGCGATTTCGATTAGCTTGGCATCAACGTCAAAGATACCTCCTCAACGCACCAAGGCGCTCCACAATACCTTTTACTTGTTCGGCTGTTGTCATAAATTAATTACTAGGTTTTATATGTTTTTTAGAATTATTACGTTAATTTGGTCTAGAGAAACCAGCGAGTTAAATTTTACCAAAACTTGCTGAGAATAACTATAAGTAATACGTAATTTTGCATACAAAAATAAGATATAGTTTTTAGAATATGGAAATAAATTTAATCAGCGATACCATAACAAAGCCTACTTATGAAATGCTGCAGTATATGTTTAATGCCCACGTTGGCGATGATGTATACAAACAGGACCCAACGGTGATTGAATTGGAAAACAGAACAGCAGAGTTTTTTGGTATGGAAGCTGGTCTTTTCTTTCCGTCTGGAACTATGGCAAACCAGACTGCAATAAAACTGCATACGCAGCCAGGAGAGCAGTTAATTGCTGATAAATATGCCCATGTTTATCATTATGAAGGAGGAGGAGTTTCTTTTAACAGCGGTGTTTCTTGCTGTTTAGTAGACGGAAACCGTGGAATGATAACTGCCGCACAAGTAAAAGCTGCAATAAACGATCCAGAGTTTTATCATAGTCCGCTAACAAGTTTGGTTTGTGTGGAAAATACAACCAATAAAGGCGGTGGTGCGTGTTACGAATTGGAAGATTTAAGAGAAATAAAAAAAGTATGTGACGCTCATAATTTGAAGTTTCATTTGGATGGCGCTAGAATATGGAATGCGTTAGTAGCTAAAAGGCAGAATCCTAGAGAATTTGGGGCTATTTTCGATACAATTTCGGTTTGTTTGTCTAAAGGTTTAGGCGCTCCAATTGGTTCTGTACTGCTTGGAAGTAAAGCTGATATTCACAGAGCGTTGAGAATCAGGAAGATATTAGGTGGTGGAATGCGTCAAGTTGGTTATTTAGCTGCGGCAGGATTGTACGCTTTAGCTCATAATATCGAAAGATTAGCGGAAGACCATCGCAGAGCAAAAGAAATTGCAAAAATCTTAAGCACAAAACCTTGGATTTTGTCTATTGAACCTGTAGAAACGAATATTTTGATTTTTTCGCTTGCAGAAGGTTACAGCGATCAATTATTAATTGAAAAATTAAAACAGAAAAATATACTTATAAGTTCTTTAGGACATAATAAGCTCAGAATTGTAACGCATTTAGATTACAAAGAAGTAATGCATACTTATGTGTTGGAAACGCTTTCGAAGTTTTAGCAGAAAGGTTCAAAGTCGCAAAGGTTCAGAGGGACAGAGGTTATAAAAAAAGAGGATGTAAAAACATCCTCTTTTTTTATGCCAAAGAAAGAAACCTCTGAACCTTTGCAACTCAGAACCTTTGTCCCTATTATTTAAACAAATTATCCATTCCAGGAATAGAAGGCATATCCATTCTTGCAACGGCATCTAATTCTCTTTCGTTTACACTTGTAGCTTTTTCTATTGCTTTATTTAACGTTACGATTAAGTAATCTTCTAATTGCTCTTTGTCTTCTAAAAGAGAATCATCAATAGAAAGCGACTTTATTTTTCTGCTAGCAGTAATTGTAACTTTTAATAATCCGTCAGCGCTTTGTTCATCAATCAAAACAGTATCTAAACGCTTTTTTGTATCTTCAATTTTTTGTTGGGTTTCTTTAAGTTTACCCATCATTCCCATTAAATCCATTTTTGTTGATTTTTTAAATTATTTCAGACAAAATTACTATATTGCTGTGTTAATTCAATAGAATAATTTAAGAAAAAATTAATTCTGTTCTGTTGGGTTTGTGCTATTTTTGCGTCTTCATATTTAAAAATTAATGCTTACTAAATGCAAAATGATATATCGGCCCCAAAGGCTAAAATAATACCAAAGACATTAAAAAAACATAAAGAAACTAGGATTGACAACTATTTCTGGCTTAACGACAGAGAAGATTCTGAGGTTATCGATTACCTAAATCAGGAGAATGCTTATTACGAAAGCATGACTTCTCATACAAAGACTTTACAAGACAATCTTTTTGAGGAAATGAAAGGAAGAATTAAAGAAGATGATTCTTCGGTTCCTTATTTCTACAATGGATATTTTTATATAACACGTTTCGAAACAGGTCAGGATTATCCAATTTTTGCCAGAAAAAAAGGAAGTCTTTCTGCGGAAGAAGAAATTCTTTTTGACTGTAACGAAATGGCAAAAGGACATGCTTATTTCAAATTAGGAGGTTTAAGCATTAGTCCAGACAATAAATTTGCCAGTTTCGGAGTAGATATTGTAGGGAGAAGAATCTACACTATTCAAATTAAAAACTTAGAAACAGGAGAGATTTTAGCAGATAAAATAGAAAATGTTACAGGAGCTTCTGTTTGGGCAAATGATAATAATACTATTTTTTATGTTCGACAAGATCAGGTAACCTTAAGAGCTGATAAAGTTTTTAGACATAAATTAAATACCAATTCAGAAGATGATGTTTTGGTTTATGATGAAGTAGATGATACTTTTAATGTGTCTATTAGCAAAGAAAAATCAAGGAAATACATTGTTATTGGTTCTGGAAGCACTTTGACAACGGAATATAGAATCTTGAATTCAAGTAATCCAGAAGGAGAATTTACTGTTTTTCAGCCACGCGTTCGCGGATTGGAATATAGTATTTCTCATTACGAAGATTCGTTTTATATTTTAACTAATAAAGACAAGGCGACGAATTTTAAGTTAATGAAAACGCCTGAAGCCAAAACAGGAAAGAGAAACTGGGTTGATCTTATTCCGCACAGAGAAGATGTTTTGTTGGAAGATATTGAGATATTTAAAAACTATTTGGTTGTTGAAGAACGCTCTAATGGATTGAATCACATCAGAATCATGCCTTGGAATGGAGAGCCTGATTATTATCTTCCTTTTGGTAGTGAAACCTATAATGCTTACACGACAACCAATGTTGATTTTGATACTGATATTTTACGTTACAGCTATCAGTCATTGGCAACTCCGTCTTCTGTAATCGACTTTAATATGAAGACTAAAACCAAAGAAATTTTAAAAGAGCAGCAGGTTTTAGGAGGAAAGTTTGATAAAGAGAATTATACAGAAGAGAGAGTTTGGGCAACGGCGAGAGATGGAGTAAAAGTGCCAATTTCGATGGTTTATAGAAAAGGAATAGAGAAAAACGGTAAAAATCCGTTGTTGCTTTATGCATACGGTTCTTACGGAATTACAATGGATACGTATTTTTCTTCAACAAGGTTATCGCTCTTAGACCGCGGATTTGTTTATGCGATCGCACATATTAGAGGAGGTGAGGACTTGGGAAGACAATGGTATGAGGACGGAAAACTGTTAAAAAAGAAAAATACCTTTACAGATTTCATCGATTGCTCTAAATTTGTAATAGACCAAAAGTACACTTCTCCAGAACATCTGTATGCAGAAGGAGGATCTGCTGGCGGACTTTTGATGGGAGTAATTGTAAATGAAGCTCCCGAATTGTATAATGGTGTTATCGCTCAGGTGCCCTTTGTAGACGTAATTACTACGATGCTAGACGACAGTATTCCGCTTACAACTGGAGAGTATGATGAATGGGGGAACCCAAACAACAAAAAATATTACGATTATATGTTGTCGTATTCACCTTACGACAATGTAAAAGCACAAGAATATCCTAATATGTATGTATCTACAGGTCTGCACGATTCGCAGGTACAATACTGGGAGCCAGCTAAATGGGTTGCGAAATTGAGAGATTTAAAAACAAATAATAAACTTTTGTTTTTAGATACCAACATGGATGCAGGTCATGGTGGGGCTTCGGGACGTTTTGAGGCTTTAAAAGACTTAGCAAAGGAATTTAGTTTTTTATTAGATTTAGAAAAAATTAAAAGCTAATTAGAAATTTTTTGTTAAATTTGCAACCTATCAAGGTTAATTTAAAAAGGCCTTTGATTAACTATTTTTTTATGAAAGAAGAAATAACTGCTTATAATAATGTTTTAGAGTTAATAGGAAATACCCCCCTTATTAAGCTAAATAAAATTACCGAAGAGTTAGAAGGAAATTTCTACGCAAAGGTAGAAGCTTTCAACCCAGGTCATTCCTCAAAAGATAGAATAGCATTATATATTATTGAAGAAGCCGAAAGAAAAGGAATTCTATCTCCGGGAGATACCATTATCGAAACAACCTCTGGTAATACAGGATTTAGTTTAGCAATGGTAAGCATTATTAAAGGTTACAATTGTATTTTGGCTGTAAGTTCAAAATCATCTAAAGACAAAATTGACATGTTGAGAAGTTTAGGCGCCAAAGTGTATGTCTGTCCGGCTCACGTTTCTGCAGATGATGAAAGATCTTATTATAATGTAGCAAAACGTTTGCACGAAGAGACAAAAGGTTCTGTCTATATTAATCAATATTTCAACCAACTTAATATTGATGCCCACTACAACACTACAGGTCCAGAGATTTGGGAACAAACAAAAGGACAAATCACGCACTTAGTTGCTTGCAGCGGAACAGGAGGAACGATCTCTGGAACTGCAAAATTCTTAAAAGAAAAAAATCCAAATATTAGAATCTTAGGAGTTGATGCTTTTGGGTCTGTATTGAAAAAATACCACGAAACAAGAGAATTTGACAGCAAAGAAATTTACCCTTACCGTATAGAAGGTCTTGGTAAAAACTTAATTCCATCGGCTACCGATTTTGATATTATTGATAAATTCATGAAAGTAACCGACGAAGAAAGCGCTCACTCTGCTAGAGAGGTTACTAGAAAAGAAGGTTTATTTGTTGGGTATACTTCGGGAGCAGTAATGCAAGCTATTAAGCAATATGCTGAAGAAGGAGAATTTACAAAAGACAGTAATATTATTGCTATTTTCCCAGATCATGGTTCTCGTTATATGAGTAAAGTATTCAGCGATGACTGGATGAACGAGCAAGGTTTCTTTGACAGTGTCAACGAAGAAGAAGCTCAAAAAATTGAATTCGTGAAGTAATAAAGTGCTTCTCAAAATATAGAAACTCCATTCGTGTTCGAATGGAGTTTTTTTTGGATAAACTTTTTTGAGTTATGGATGTTTTTCTTGTGATTGTTAAAGTGTGCTATTTCTTTTGATATACCGTATTTATACGTAAGAAATTGTTGTTTTTGATGATTTAAGTTTAATGTTTTGGTTGAAACTTTAAATTTTATTTAATATTTTTTATCCTCAAAATGCATAAAAATGTTGTTTTAACGAGTTTTTAGGTAATTTGTCGGAAATTTTTCTTTAAAAAAATGTAATAGTCTAGTTTTGAGGTATTAAGGCAACGAAGGTTGTTTAATCCCTAAAATCTACTATTATGAAAAAATTACTACTAACAGTATTGTTTGTAAGTTTTTTGAATGTGAAAGCACAAACACCAATTCAGGAATTTAATTTTAATGGTACTTTAAACAATACAGCAAATACGATTTCATTCATTGGAACCAATAATTTTGTAACTGACAGAGCAGGAGTTTTAAAAGGAGCTCAGCGATTAAATAATAAAGCTTTAGAAGCTGTGATAGATAATCTGCCTCAAGGAAAAAGTTCAAGAACAATTAGTATTTGGGTTAAATTCAACGATATTTCGAATGCAAACTATATCTGGGGCTACGGAAACCCTCTAAATGCTCAATATTGCGGTTTATTACAGCAAGGGACAACTTCTTCTGACTCTGACTTAAGTTTAGCTGCTTGGGGCGCTTCTAATGATGTCATAGTGTCTACACCCTTAGAAAAGAATATTTGGTATAATTATACTATAACATACGAAGGGGCTAATTCTAAGATATATCGTGACGGTAAATTATTGAAATATCTGGATGGGATGACTAGATCTACAAATGGAAATATTTTTAGGTTGGGAGAAATCAACACAATGGTGGGGATTAATGCTGATATTGACGATTTAAAGATTTACAATATAGCTTTAACGACAGATCAGGTGAGAGCATTATATGATAGCGAAATGACTTCTGATTTGTTAACTACGGCATCTGTAAAAGTAAAAACTGCAAATGAAACTATTGTTGCTCCAAATGAAGTTAATGGAACAGTAAAAAGTGTTGAGGTTTATTCGCAAGGGCAAAAAATAATGGGAAGCAATGCAACAAACATAGCAGATCTTCCTGAAGGGACTTATTTATTAAAAATTACCAGTACTCCGTTAAAAAAAATTACTTCGAAATAAATGGTTTTTTAGTTTGTTTTTAAATGTTAGTTAGTTTTTTTTTTTATTGCGTAAGCAATTGACTTTTTGGAATAGTAAGGAAAGCTTTCTGAGTTCAGGAAGCTTTTTTTAGTCTAATTTCCATCCAAAAGTAGTCTGAAATACATAATCATCTTTTGATGCTCCTTCTTTAGGTTTATTGTCATAATTGTAGATAAATGATAATTTGATGAAAAAATCTAATGGCAAATCATATTTTGTATCTACAGAAAAATCGGTACGAATTCTTTTGCTTTCTGTTAAGCTAGGATAAGCAGTCACTTTAGACTGAATACTAAAATCTCCAATATCATATAAATTTAGATCACTGCCCAGAAATAACTCCAAACTTTTATTTGCTTCTGTTACTCCTGTAAAACGTTCGTGGTTAAAAGATAATCCAGAAGCAACTCCCCAATATTTTTTGTTGTTATGTATTAGATATTTTCCATAACCTGCCTTTGATACAATACGAAGATCGATATCTTGCTCTGTATTTTTTAAAGTAACAACTGATAATGGAATAAAATAATCTTTTGGAAGTAAATGAATATAGCTTAAATCGGTGTCAATTCTACGTATGGGTTCGCTATCGTCTTGAATTGATTGAATTTGTTTGTACGTTGCAGTTCCGTACCATTTTTTCGCTGTATAGCCTAAATTCACATTTATAGTTAGTTGCTGTAAGCTTTGTGCTTTAGTTAATTTGATTCCTGCATCGAAACTAGCATCAAGTCTTCCCCAAAAGCTCTCGTCAACAGGTTTAATTCGTACAATATCAGCGAGATCAATAATGCTTTTGGTTTGTGTTTCAATATTGGTGATTTCGCATTTTCCAGGAGTTTCAATTTTGATGATTTTTCCGTTTAGTAAATCTCCATTCGAAAGATTTATAATATAAATTCGATCTGAACTAATATTTTTAACATGTTTCCATTCTAATTTAAAATCCTCTTTGCTATAGTCGGTTTCTATTTGCAGAACACCTTTATTCATTGTCTTTATTTCACCAATAATAATATCATTATTTTTTAGTACAAGAGTATCAGAAATCTGTGCATTGATCTTTAAGAAAAATAAAAGAAAAAATAAGAGTAAGGTTTTCTTCATGCTAAGGCTTATTTCTTTGATTTACAGCTTATAATGTTAAAGTTAGAAATAAAAACACAATTTTAGACAAAATCAAAAAAAATCCTGTTGCAATGCAGTCAAATTTTGCAAGTATGAGGGAGTTTAATTGAAATATTTTTAGATAGAATGTTATTTGAACAATAAAGTATTTTTGTGAGAATTGTGTATTTGCATGTAGGAATTGTTTGGATATGCTGAATTTTAATTATAGTTTTAACAAATTTTTTAAAAATAATAAATGAAATTTTAAAATTGTAAAATCTTTTAAATGCAAATTTTACAATAAATTGCTATTTGCCTCAAACCGAAACGATTCTGATAAAAGCTATAACTATGAAAAAAATATTACTCACTTTATTGTTTGTAAATTTTTTAACTGCCAATGCGCAAAATCCGGTACAGGAATTTAACTTCAATGGAAATTTAAACAGCGCCGATAATACTATTTCTTTTTTAGGTACGCCAGTTTTTGTAAATGACAGAATGGGAAGCCCTAAAAGTGCTTTACGGCTTACAAATAAAGCTTATCAGGCAGTAATAGGAGAGCTTCCTCAAGATAACAAGCCCAAAACAATATCGGTTTGGGTAAAATTTAATGCCATAAATATTCCTAATTATATTTTAGGTTATGGAGCAGCAGTAAACGGGCAGTATTTTGGTTTAGTTCAACAGCCCGTAACTGGAGGAAGTGCAGATTTAAGTCTAGTAGGCTGGGGAGATACCAACAATGTCATAGTTTCTGTTCCGTTAGTAAAAGAAACGTGGTACATGTATAGCATTACTTACGATGGCAATGTCTCAAAAATATATCGTAATGGCGAATTGCTAAAATCTGTAGAAGGAATTAAGCGTTCGGCAAAAGGTTATATTTTAAATCTTGGTAAATTAAATACATCAACGAGTATTAATACAGATATTGACGATTTAAGACTATATACTGTTGCTATGACAGACGAGCAGGTTAGGGAAGCATATAATAGTTCGAAAGTAAATGATGTTACTGTAGCTGAAGCAGCTGTTTCGAATTCGTCAACTTTAAATACTTCGAAAAAAACTGCTGCAGTACCTGCAAAAACTTCAGCATCTGCGGACAATACTATTGAGACAAATAAAACTGGTAAAAGGATTGAAGTTTTTTCACAAGGAAGACAAATAATGAGTGCTAATGCTTCTAATATTATTGATTTGCCAGAAGGTACTTATTTGATTAAGGTTATTAATACGAATGCTAAAAAGTAGAGTTCTTATATTGTTTTATATATAAAAAAAGCCTTTTGAATTTCGGAAGGCTTTTTTTGTTTTTAGCTTAGTACGCTGATTACTATGAATAGTACTACTAGTAGATTTTCTTTTTCATCAACTTTTATCAATTTCTTCTCACGATTTTTGTAAAATTAATTAAAAGAAGATATTTCCTGCTTTTTATTTAATTCGTTAATTCTTATTGTTTCATGGAATTAATATTAGTTTTCCTTTCCTAAGAAATAATCTACATCAATTTTTTTCTTTTTACATTCTATGCGTAAACGCTGTTCTATATACAGAGGTAGTTTTTCGATTTTGTCAAAATGTAAATCTTTATTTCCGAAAAGTATTAAATGTGTTGGTGTCATTTCAAAATCATAGACAAAGTTTGTATTACCATCACCTATTCCTAGAAATTTTTTATCAGAAGTTATTTCTACGCTTAAAGATTTTACAAAATTTGTTCCTAATAATTCAGCTTTTATAGGTGAAATCTCAATAGAAAAACCGTAATGTTTTGGCTTAACAATGATATCGTCTTCCGTAAAATAGAAGTTTAAAGATAGACCATTACTCATTATTTGATAGTTATTAGAATCTTCCGAAGAAACCCATATTCCATTGAAGTCTTTCACATTGTTTTGAGAATATGTATATAAAGTAAAAAAGAGCATTAATGTTATTAATAGCGATATTTTTCTCATTTCAATATAGTTTTAAAATTTGTAAGATTATCTTTTCTTTGTGCTATTCCATTGGCTGGATCAATGCCATTGACAATGCTTGATACTTTATCTACGTCATCATTGTCAGCGCTTTTGTTAATGTTATTTATTTGCCAAAAATACATACTAGCTTTCATCGCAACGTCAATGTTATTTTCTAATTCATTAATATGTCCCCCATCTTCTTTTTGTTTGTGAAAATACTTTTTGTTATTTTTATTTTCTTTATCTTCATTCCATGCATTACTAACGGCTTCGTAATTAGATTTTCCAGTTAAATGAATAAAGCCTTTTGCCATAAATGTAGAACCATCTTTTGATAATGGATTTCCATTACCCATTCTACATGAATATGTATAATCCATTAATAATGGAGAGCATAAGTATTTGTCTTTTACTACTAAATCTTTCGTGATTTTGTCTAATACTGGTACACAAGGCGAGGGATGTCCTCTTAAACATTTGCTTAAGTCTGAGTCATAGCCTTCAAATAAATCGCAGTAAAAGGTCTTACCAAATATTTCTTTAATTCTCTTTTTGGTTTTATAACAAACATCCTCGCTTAATTTCTTTAACCCCATAGTTTCTGCTCCAATTTGAGCCAAAAAATGATTCATTCTTAATGGAGTTGTAAGCTCAAATTTATCACTATATTTATTTATTGCTTTGGCTATTTCTTCTAATCTCTCTTTATCAACATCAGAAAACACTTTACTAAGTATATCTGCAGTAATATTAATTGTTGCTGGTTTATCTTCAGTGTCTTCTTCTTTAGATTCGCTGTCACATTTAAGCCATTTTTCAAGTACATCTATTTTTACTTTTGAGATATCTTTTCCATCTTTTATTTCTTGCTTGATTTTTATCCATAAAGTTTTATTGAAAATTAATGTCCAATAATCTCCGCCGAAATTAGACTTTGTAATTTCATTTGTAAAAGTTACCTCTTTGACGGTACTAGTTTTATCTGTCATTGATGAATAATCAATTAGAATTGGATCAAAACAATTTTTACCAATGCTTATTTGAGCTTCGAGATTGGTCATTATTTTTGTAAAGGTATATGGTTTTTTGTTTTGAATAGCATTTTTTAATTCTTTTAAAATTCTAATTACCGCTTCCCAATCACCATCATTCATTGGGTTTTCAATACCCCCTGTTGCTGGACACCCTCTTGCAGGTGATGGTAGTGAACAAGTTGTTTTTCCAGATGCTTCTTCAATTTCTTTTGATTCTTTTTCTACAGGAGCTGTATAACAATCAAAAGTGTCTTCTTCAATATAATATTCTCTAGGACCGCCTTTTTCATTTTTGTCACTTGTATTTGCACTTTTTGCACATGGAATACGATTTTCTAGACCATTCCAAGAATCTTTTGCATTATTTTGAGCTTCTATAATTTTATTTTTATCTTCTTGCGATAGGCTTTCATCTGCTAAAAGCAGAGAAATTTGTTCCTCTTGTATTTTATGTAATTCTTTAGCCTTAGCTACATCCTCATCTGTACCTTTGTAATTATTTAGGAAATTTTTAATATCATCAACTAATTTGTCTCCATCCAATAGCGAATTCCACCCATCAGGATCATAACTAGCAATAATCTCCCCAGAGATTAATTTAAAGTCTGTATTGATTCCGATGTTATCGAAAGTGATTCTAATACGAGAATATTTGCCAATATCTGGTCCGCCTGCAGCATTTGCCGCGTCGATAAGTGTACGGAATTTTTCTAAGAAAGGTAAAGTTACATAACCATCTCCGCTGAATTTACCGTTGCTTCCAGTTGAATGTAAAACGACTATTGGGAAATCTCCAGCTTTTACAACGTCATTTGCAAAAAGTTCAGGAAGCGGATTTTTATTGGCTAAATCTGCAGGGTCTGGCTTAATGCCACATCCTACAAAAGCAATTTCATCTTTTGCCATTGTGGAAAATTCGTGAACTGTACTATGAGTATATTTTCCAACTTCACAAGAAGCACCTACTGTATATTCGTAAGTAGCATTTGGTTTTAAATTACTGATCGTTGCAAATTCTCTTGGCGTAACTATTTTGTACCAATCCGAATTTGCGTTTTTCTCACGATAATTTACCTGATAATCAAAATTATCAATATCTCCGCTCCAAGTTATCTTTGCTTGATCTTGGCTGATATCAGTTGTAGTAATTGCTAGCGGTGCGGTACAATACATTTCGTAATCAAAAGCGAAAATTTCGCTATATCCATTATTTTTAAAAACACCAATTTCTTCTGCCCCCAAAAGCGCCTTTGCTTTTACTCTCCAAGCGTATTTTTTTCCAGGAAGCAACTGCGGTTCTGAAACTCCATATTGTAATGTTGTAGAACGTGTAGTTGTTGTATAAAGAGGAGGAGAGTATAAAAATGCATTTTGAACTGGAGTATATTTATCCCAAATTTCTACTAAAGAAAACTCATATTCAACATTGCTAACATTGATCTGACGCGGTGTCCAGCTGAAAATAATGTTCTGAATGTTCTGCTGCATAATAGAAGCATTATTCAGCGGAAGATTTAGAAACGGCGGATCGTTTTGGAAAATAATGGTGGTTACACTCGTTTTCTTAGAAAGCTTTTTGTTGGTTGCAAAGTCATATACCTCAACAGAAAAATTATAAATACCTTCTGGAAGAGCTTGCGCATATTGATTCGGATTGATTCCGACAAGATTCTGATATTCAAAGTATGGTGCTAAATCTACATTGGTCAACTGCAACGGAACTCCTCCTTCTAAGAAAAGATTACGTGCTCCGACAACAAAATCGTTGGTCATTAACGAAATAGACTGTCCTTGGAAATAACATTTCAGTCGAATCTGACGATTCGAAATAGTTAAATCGTTTAAAGCAATCTGTACTTTAATGGGACTGTTTATAGTAGTCGCATCGGCATAATTGCTTAAATAGATTGGCGATGGCTGCGTTATTTGAGTGCTAATTGTTACTGGATAAGTCTGTGCTATACCAGAAACTATTGCCGAAAGCCAAAACCCAAGGGTTAAGAATAGTTGAAATTGTAGTTTTTTTAGCATTTGGGTGTTTTTATAACTATTATACTTTAAAAATCTTTTCTTAATGGTTTAATTCGATTGAATCATTTACAGCTCTTTCTACTGCAAGCTGATGGTAAAACGGAATCATTTTTTCTTCTAATTGCTTACTGATTTCTTCTGTCGGTTTTTTATTATTATTTAAATCAAAAAACGTATTTATTTCCATTTTGCTGAAAGCTGCAATTGATTCGTTATTTTGCAATTCGTTTTGAGGTAGTTTTGAAAGCATCGCAAATTCTCTCATCATCCATCTGTGATTAACTAGTTGCTTTTCTGCTGTATTGCTTCTTTCTACCAATTTTAAATATTTATTGTAAGCCACTTTGTCTTTTGCATCTTCACTATTTATGCCATGCATTTTGTCCGTATTAACACGTCCAATTGCTGTGGTATAAACTTGTTCTATATTTTGATCTTTTGCGGTTATTTCACGATTTAACTTCTGAATGACGTCTGAAAGAACAGAATTATATTGCGTAATAGTTTCTTTACTTGAATTGTAAACATCCAGATAATCCAATACTTTTTCTTTGAATTCTTTATCTTCTAAAGCCATTCTTGCTGTATTCAATTCCTTATTCAGCTTTTCTAATTGTTCATCAGGTAGTGGTTTTAGATCGTTTTGAAGCTGTTCCAGTTTGGTGATAATTTCACTTTTCGTTCCTTCTAAAACAACATCTTGAGAAGAAATTTTTAAAATATTATCTAGAGTTTCATTTGCCGTGACTGCAGGTTTTTCTTCCACTCGTTTTGGACGGAGTTTTATTTTGTCAAAAGAGTAAGTGTAAGATAAAGTAGCAGTTAAATCATTATTGCGAACGGTTTGTGAACTGCTAAAAAGCGTAATGCAGTTTACCCCGAAATTATGTTTCTGCATGTAGATGTAAGAACCATTCAAACGGATATTAAATATGTCATTTACTTTATCGCCATTGTTAAAACTTGTGTTGTAACTTGTAGAAAATGAAGTGTTTAATTTTTTGTCGTAAAACAATTTTGTAGCTCCAATTGTAGGTCCTAAAATTAGATTATCACTAGTGTCCAGTTTTCCAATGGTGCTATTGAAAGAAGCTGTAAGATTTAAATCTCTTTGTGGATAGCCAATAATGTATGACAGTCCGGTGTTATAATAAGTGCTTGAGCCGCCTGCAATTGTTTTTCCTTCCTGTTGATTTACGGCATCCTGCATACTGAAAGTAGCATTAAAAGCTTGTTTTTGCTTTTTATCATTTTTCAAAAGATAATTGACAGTAAGTGCTGCATTCTGATTGACTTGTCTGAAGTTTAAAGTATCTAAATATTCATATTGATTGGTTTGATTAATGTAATCAAACTGATTGCGGCTATTGGTATATGATTGAAAGTTAGAGTAATTAATATTAAAATTTAATTTTTGATTAGCTCTGAAATCTGCACTGATTGAAGAAACCAATCTTTTCATCTGGCTTTGTTTCTGCTTGTCTAAATTGTCTTTCTGTAAACCTAAATTCAGGTTTAGACTTAATTTATCTTTATATAAAGTTTGAGAAGCATTTACTGTAATGTTCTCCAAATCATTATTAAAATAATATCCGCCCAATGTTCTGTAATTTGGATCAACTCGTTCGTAGCCTAAACCTAAAGTTCCTTTTCCGGCAGGATAAACCAATTGCCCTTTCATTGCTTTATAGCTTGTTGTAGTTGGGTTAGAATTTACAAATAATGAAGCGACATTTTTTGCTTTAGTATTTCCTTCAGCTCTTGTATCTTCTGTTATTGCACTGTTTGCAAATTCAGTTAAAATCTGTAATTTTTTAAATAATTTAAAAGAGGTTTCAAAACTGATTGCAGCGTTTTCTTTTGGCGAAACTCCCAACTCAAATGGAATAGGAATATCTAATGAATTTATCTCGTCTCTTGCCTTAAAAAAGGTAAGTCCAAGATTTATTTTTTCTAGCGCATATTGCGTTTTAAAACCGTATCCCATTCTTTTATATGTAGGAACAAGTTCAGTGTTTATAGCATCATATTCGCTGCTTCTAACCAAACGTCCATACATTGCGCTGATTTTGAATTTTCCTTGCGGAGTTAAATCAACACCCAAACCTGTAAACTGATGCCCAGCTAAAGTGTATGGCGAAAAAGTCATGCTCACGTCTCCAATATGGCCAGTTATCCATTTATAAGACGGATGAATGCTAAGGCGGTTCATAAGAGTTGGTTTGTTGTATCCAAACTTCTGATTGGTGTATGAAAATGAAAACGGAATATTGTATAAACCTGCGACATTCACATTGATATTTCCGTTTAAGAAATAGGTAAAAGGTTCTCTGGCGGCGTTTCCAGAATAGAAAACTCCATTGGCTGAAGCTCCTCCAGAAACGTTTACTAATTTGGCTTTTCCTAATTCTTCAACATTGAAATTCTGCGCAAATCCGATCGTATTACACAATAGTATGCTGAAAAATAATATTCTTTTTAAATTCATTATGATAAATTCAGGGCAATGAAATAGGGAAGGACTAACCTAATATTTCAAACTGTTTTATTTAAAAATTGACTTTTGATTTTACGCTTTTGACTTATTGTATAATTAGTTTTCTCAGTTTTGTTCCTTGCTGTGATTCAAACAATACAAAATAAATCCCCGATGAAAGTCCATTTAAACTAAAGTTGAACGAATATGTATCTTTTCCAGTTCCGCTTTTTGAATCGATTACGACATTATTATTTAGATTATAAACTTTAACGCTGGCTGACATCACGTTATCTAATGTTGCATCAACAGTAAAAATTCCGTTCGAAGGATTTGGATAAAGCTTTATATCAAATTTCTTCTGTAAATCGGTATCGTCCGGATCTACATATTCACCTTCAGTTACTATAATAGTTTTTGTCTGATAAGCTGTGCATCGGCCTTTCTCTGTATTGATTGTAATATCATATTCGCCAGCTTTAGGAAAACTCATTTCAGCATAATCGCCATTATTTGTTGTAACAATTGCTTCTGAAGGTAATTTCCATTCAATTTTGTCCGCCTTTGGATTGCTGATATCTACAATAATGAATTTTTCATTTACGAATACTTGAGATGACATCATAAACTCCGCACTGATATCAGATTCCTGACTCGAAATATTAATGGTATCTGTTGCCTGACAACCTAATTTGTTTGTTACTACTAAAGTATAATTGGCAGGTTCTGAAACTGTGATAATAGGATTTGTACTCTTGAATCCTTTGTCAGATGTCCATGCATAAGTTGCCTTATCATCATCGATTGTACCATTAATTGTAAGGCTTTGTTTGTAGCAAAGTGTAACATCTTCTCCTAAATAAATAACATCTTTTGGAGGATCTACGACAGTATAATTTCTTAAAATTTTACAACCTCTAGAATCTGTTATCTCAATAGAATAAACGCCTGCTGGAGCATTGCTTAATGTATTTGTTTTCTCACCAGTGTTCCATAAATATGTATAAGGAGCTGTTCCTGCAATTGGAGTTACAACAATTTTTGCATCAGAACCAAGGTAACATGTTGGCATTTTAATTGTTTCTGAGGCATCAAGATGAGGTGGAGCTACAAACGAAATAGATTTTGTTATAGTACATCCATTAAAGTCTGTAACTGTTACGGAATACGCTCCTGGTGTAGCATTTTTTAGAATTTCTGTAGTTGCGCCAGTATTCCATAAATAGCTATAAGGTTTTGTTCCGCCAGTAGTAGCAGGAGTAATAGTCCAATCGTTTCCATCTCCGCAAAGTGTGTAATCTGCAGAAAGTGTATTATTCAATTTTTGAGGTTCGCTAATTACAAACGAATCGCTTTTTGAAACGTTGTTTTTTGTATCGGTTACCTCAATATAGTAAGTTCCTATTCCAAGATTTCCTAAGGTAACATTTGTTCCAAGAACGCCTGTATCAGGAACAGAATGCCATTCGTATGTATATCCGGCAATACCTCCAGTTACATTTGCTTTAATGCTAGCATTTTTATCTCCATTGCATAAAACTGGATTAACAGAAGTAATAGTAGTAACTAATAAATCAGGTTGTGTAATTTCGTATAATTCAGAAGTAATTGTACATCCTTGGGCATCAGTTACAATGGCATAATATTTACCAGCAGGAAGACTTACGACAGTTGCAGTATTTCCGTTAACCTGAATATTTGAATTTGTAAACCATTTATAGTTGTAAGCTTGGGTTCCGCCTTGAACCACAATATTGATACTTCCATTAGAAAGCCCAAAACCTGTTGTTGGCGTAATTGTATTTTGAGTTATTAAAAGCTGTTTTGGCTCTGTAATTTCAATATTTACAATTGAAGTATAATTACAGCCTTTGCTGTCTTGTACTTGTATATCGTAAATATTAGCTTTTAAATTTGGAATTACAGCTGTAAGATTATTAAAAGCTATCCAATTCTCATAACCTGAATCTTGCGATTTATAACGGTATTGAAAACTATTGCTTCCGCCAGAAGCTGTTAACGTTATATTACCGTCATTGAATCCTAAACAGTTTGCATTTTTTTGTGTATAAGAAACCACGATCGGATCTGGCTGCGTAATTATAATTGATTTACTTGTCACTTCTACTTTATTGAAATCTTTTACAACAGCATAATAAGTTCCGATTTCAAGATTGCTTAGTAGCGCATTTGATTCGTTTGGAATTTTAACTCCATTTTTATACCAAGAAATAGTTCTAATTCCAAAACCTCCCTTTACAACCGCAGTTAGAGATCCATTTTTACCATTATTACAAGTAATTTCTGCCGATTGACTAACGCTGATTTCTAATACATTGTTGTTAAAATCAAACTCTGTTGATTTTGTACATCCAGTTGCATCGGTTGCTGATACAGTAAAAATGCTTGAAGCAAGATTTGTAAAATCAATTTGTTTTAAATTCGAATTCGGAACGTCTTTTATAATTGTTCCGTTGCTATCTTTACATACATATCTGTAAGGAGCAACTCCACCGACAATTTCGATATGAAGTTTACCATCATTATTTCCAGCAGTTGGAATTGTTGGTACAATTTTGTCCAAATCAAATCCGAAATCTTGAGGCTGATTGATGATAATATTGTTTAGTGTTCCGATACATAAATTTCCATCATAAACCGAAACAGAATAAGTGCCCTTTCTTAAAGTATATTGGTTTTTATCTGTGCTACCATTGCTCCATAAGTAAGTATATAGGGGAGATCCTGAAACGATATCAGGCGTTCCTCCAGTTACGTTAATTTCTACAACTCCATCGTATCCATCATAACAAGTTACATCTTGTTTATTTGCTGCAGTTACAATGATTTGAGTTGGCTGTGTGATTTCGAATAGACTAGAAGTAGTCTGATTGTTATTTGAGTCGATAACAGTTACGTAATATTTACCGGCAGGAATATTTCCTGTCGTTGCTTCGGCAATTAAAGTTGTATTGATTAAAGTGCCATTCTCTCTGTACCATTTGTAAGTATAGAATCCCTGCGCATCTGGAACACCAGTTCCTGTAACTGCTTTAGCTTTTAAAATACCTGTTGCATTGAAACAGTCAATAGTTTTGGCTATAGAAATAGTAACTTTAAGTTCTAATGGTTCTGTTATTGTAAATGGTTTTTCTAAAGTACAATTTTTACTATCTGTAACGACGAGTTTATATGATCCCGCTGATTGATTGTCTAAAACAGCTGTTGTTTGACCAACAATTTCTATGTTGTTTTTAAACCATTTATAAGAATAATTTGGAGTTCCACCAGAGATTTGAATAGAAATTTTTCCGTTGCTTAAGCCAAAACCTGAAGCGTTTGTAATATTTTGATTTGCAATAGCTAATGCATTTGCAGGTTCCGTAATTTCAAATGTTTTACTGATATAACAGTTTACAGCATTTTTGTCTGATACTGTCACAGTATAAGTTCCAGCAGGAAGATTATTAATATTAGTTTTCCCGTTATTAACGGCAGAATTATAATTCCATACAATATTATAATCAGAAGAACCTCCAGTTATAGTTAAATTGATCGTACCATCGTTTCCATTTTTACAAGAAACCTCTGTTTTTGTATTAGCAATTGCTAATGGATTTGGTTGTGTAATAGTATATTCGTTTGTTCCATATAATACGTTACTGTTTTGGTCTGTTACTGAAACAATGTATTTTCCAGCTCCTAAATTAGAAACTTTGTTTGTTGCTGATAATATTATAGTTGGAGCTAAAGCATTATACCATTTATATATATAAGCAGGTACACCACCAGTTACTGTTGCGGTTAATTCTGCAGTTGTGTCTCCAAAACATTTTACTTCTGTATTTGGAGTCATTGTGATAGCAGTAATATCTAATCTAGGTGGTTGAACTAATGTATATTCTTTAGTAATGGAACAATTATTTTGATCTGTAACAGTAAGTACATACGTTCCAATTGTTAGCTGATCTAATAATTTTGAAGTTCCAATAACTGGAGTTGTTCCTTTTACCCTCCAAGCATAAGTGTAATTTGCTGTACCGCCCGCAATATTAACTTCAATAACACCATTTTTGGTTTCAAAACCAGTTAAGTCTTTCACTTCGATGTCGTTTATAGTCAGTGGGGCTGTAGGCTGGGTTATTGTAATGTTGTTTAATACCGCTGTACATCCGTTTTTATCTGTAATCACTAAACTATAAATTGCTGCTGTAAGCCCTGTCAAGTCTTCTGTTGTTGCATAAGCTATATTATCTTTTTTCCATGCAAATGAATAAGGTAGAGTTCCTCCTGTAGTCGTAATATTAATTGCTCCAGTATCGTTGCCGTAACATAAAACAGGTGTGCTTGAAGTTAGCGTAGCGGCTAATTCATTAGGCTGTACAAGGTCAAGTTCAGTACTTTCTTTTGTCGCACCTACATTGTCACTTACAATTACTTTATATTTTCCAAAGCCTAAGTTCGGAAGAACATTAGTGTTTCCAGCAACTAAAGATCCATTTTTATACCATTTGTAGATGTAGTTGGCAACTCCCCCGTTAACAGTAGCTGTTATTTCTCCATTAGTGTTTCCATTGCACAAAATAGATTTAGTTTCATTTAAAGAAACGATTAATTCTGGATTTTCTGCAATCGTGTACGTTTGTGTAGCAATACATGATTTACTATCTGTTACTGCCAAAGTATATTTACCAGCTTTGAGTCCAGAAATATCTTTTGTAGTTCTTAAAAATGCATTGTCTTTGTCGTATGTCCAATTATATGTATAATTTCCATTATTTGGAGTTCCTCCAGTTATAGTATTAAGAGTAATAGCCCCAGTACTTTGTCCATATATAGCAACATTTGTTATTGAAGGTGTCGGAATATTAATAGCAGTAGGCTGACCGATAACAATTCCATTTATTGTAAAAGGACAATTGTTAGCATCTTTTACAGTTACCGAATAAGTTCCAGCAGTTAAAGTAGTTTGATTTTTCGCCGTACTTCCATTACTCCATAAATAAGTGTAACCACTTCCTATTGTTCCGCCAGAAACGTCCAATGTAATATTACCATTATTTCCTCCAAAACAATCTGGATCAGCCTTAGTATAAGTGACATCCAGAGATTTAGCTGGCTGTGTAAGAGTATAATCGATATATGTTGAAGGAGTTTGTCCTTCGTTAACTCTTACTCTGTAAGTTCCGGAAGATATATTAGTAATTACGGCTGTTGTTATTCCTTGAGGAACTTCAACAGTACCATTCATTTTATACCATTTATAAGTATATCCAGATCCTGAGCCTCCATAAGCTCTTGCTGTAATACTACCAGAAGAATCTCCAACGCACATAATATCTGTATGATCATCAATTGTTACAGCTAAAGCATTAAGTACCAAATTATCGCTAGTAAAATCGCATCCATTTGTATCTGTTATAATAACATGATAAGTTCCATTATCAAGGCCAACTGCTTCACCGTTCTGGTCAGAATCTGGATCAATTAGGGTATTTCCTTTGTACCATGTATAAGTGTATCCTGGAGTACCGCCCATTCCAGAAACTTTTATTTTCCCATCAAATGTTGTTGGAGTAGAAGGCTGGGTTTGCACAATAGTTGGATTAATAGAAACTTTTGTTTGAGGTTCTCCAATATAAAAATAGGTTGGTTTAGTTGAAAATTTACATCCTGAATCATCAGTAACTGTAAAATAATAGTCTCCTTCTTTTAGTTTAGTTGCATCCGAAATTAAATTTTGTTGAGCTGTATCGGTTGATATAATAATCGTATATCCTCCATTTGATAAAGGTTTTCCTCCTGAAATGTCAAATGTAATTTTACCATCATCACCTCCAAAACATTTTGCATCCGTTTCTTTATGCTTAACAATTATTTGTGTATTATGAGTGACAGTCACATTATTGTAAGCATGGTTTTGGGGAGTTGCATTATCAGTTACATCTAAGTTATATTGACCTGCTGCACCTGTCACAACATTACCGTATTTGGTTTCATTTGTACCATCAAGATAGGTTATGCTCCAAGTGTACGTATAGACTCCTTCCTCTTC
Organism: Flavobacterium nitrogenifigens; assembly: GCF_003254565.1. Lineage (GTDB taxonomy): Bacteria > Bacteroidota > Bacteroidia > Flavobacteriales > Flavobacteriaceae > Flavobacterium > Flavobacterium nitrogenifigens. The sequence goes on along the minus strand of NZ_QJRI01000178.1, from coordinate 69,725 downwards.
TAAAGTACCACCAGTGGCGATTGCTGTTAAGGTACTTGTTCCTCCAAAACATCCATTGATAACCGCTTCGCTAGTACTTACTTTTAGTTCATATAGAGGTTCTCCAACTTTAAATTCTTTTACTGCAGAACATACCTTGTTTTCTGTCACTGTCACTGTGTAGGTTCCAGCTTTTAATCCTGAAATGTCACGTGTAGTAGCCGAAAAGCTAACATCATCATCTTTAGACCAGCTATATGTATAGGTACCCGCTCCGTTTGTCGTTCCTCCAGTAATAGGTAATAAGGCTATAGAGCCGTTTGCGAGTCCCTTTCCAGAAGCAGCATTTGCTGTACCATTGATAACAATAGCAGCAGGATTATCAATAACAACTCTCTTAATTCCTGTTTGAGTTTGAGAATAAGTTAAAAATGATGTTAACAATAAAAAAAAGAGTATATTTTTTTTCATATTTTTTGATCATTTGCAGTTATATCTATGCAAGTTTTTTTGTCAGTAACTTTAATATAATAAGTCCCTTGGGGAACAGTAATTTCATTTGTTATAGATTCAAATTCTATTTCAGGACCAGAATCTATTTTATAAGTATATGGACTTTGACCACCAGTAGCTTTTATTTGTATTTTCCCCTTTTCGCCATTACATGCAGGCTGTGTTTCTGCAATTTCAAATTTAAATTCACTTAAAGGGGGCAATATTTTAAATGAAGGATTGGGAGGTTCGTTTACACTGCTTTCCTGAGTTCCAATAAAAGTTTGATATTTGAAGTAATATTCTCCTTGTGCCAAACCCGAAAAAGTATATTTTTTTGCATTTTGAGGATCGACTAAAATCTGTGGATCGGGAATTTGTGCACCATTTTTATAAAAGAAACTAAATCTGAAACTCTCATTTTGCATTAATTCTCTTGAGAAAACTACATTTACTGTTCCGTCGTTACTATAAACACAAGAAGTATAGTTTTCCTCTGAAACAGATGTTATTTTTGGAGAGCATGGTATTATATTATATGTTACCGTATTTGTATATTGAGAATGATAACCAGTTCGGAAATGTACTACTGATTTGTTATTATAGCCCGGCAAGTCGCTTAGTTTGAAATAAGCACTTCTTTGTTCTTGATATGAAGCTGGAAAATCTTGCCAATTTTCACTGTCAAATTTATACTGCCAATTCCATCCATTATTTAATTCGATTGTCTCTTCTGCGCAGTAACTTGTTTTTCCGGATGGGAATAAATGAATTAAATAAGGAATTGTTGAAGCAAAACAACCTAAAAAATATACTTCACTTCCATTATTACTATTATTAGGACTTAAAACATCATATACTGGATTTTGAGTTATATAACATCCTCGATGTTCACTAGCGAAATAAAAATTGATTTTATTATCAATAGGAGATACATAAAAGAAGTCTTGCCTTAAAATCGGAGTATACATATCATTAGGATAAAAATCTAACATTTGATTACTGAAATTGATCTGGTGTGAACCAACAGTTTGTTCCAACTCTTCACGAGGATTAATATCTGATACAAATAATATCCCATACTCCGTCTGAGCATTTATATTGCTAAGCGAACATAAAATCATAAAAAATAGTAAGTAAAGTTTCTTCATATTTTTTGATCGTTTGCGGTTATATCGATGCAACTTTTAGAATCTCTAACTGTTATATAATGATCTCCTGCAGGTAAAGCAATATCTTCTGAAGTAGATAAAAATTCAACTTCGGCTGTTGAGTCAATTGAATAGAAATAAGGGCTAGTTCCATTGGAAGCAATTATTTTTATTATGCCAGGTTGATTGTTGCATACTGGTTGAGTTGTTATTATTTGATAGCTAAACTGAGTTGGTGGATCCACCTTAAAAGTTTTACTCATTGCCTGACTTAAACTTGTGCCATTTGCTGTAGTTAATCTTGTTTGATAATTTAAAATATAAGACTGTATTCCTAGCCCTTTCCATGTGTAGCTTTTTGGACTGGCTGTCATCATAGATTTAGTTATAGTTTTATTAGCCAGACCAGAACCGTCAGCATGTGTCAGAGCCATTTCATATTGTTCGTTATCTAGAAGTTCTCTGTCAAAGTTTAATGTTACTTCGCCATCAGATTTATATACACAAGATGTTAGATTGTTTGAAGAAACTGAGTTTAAAACAGGAGGGCATGGATTCACATAATATGATACAATATTTGAGTAAACTTCTTCTCCATTAACACTAGTGTCAGAATCAATAAGAACACGAAAGTCAATGTTTCCTACATAAGTTGAAGAAACATAAGTAGACCTATTAAATTGGAATGTTTGATTAAAGCCTGTACTAATATTTGTTGATTGAAAATTACCACCTTCAATTCGATATTCCCATACAAAACGCTGCGTGCCCGTACAGCCCGTAGCTTGAAGGTTTACTTTGTCACAGAAACTATTATCCGTACTAGGCTGTGTTAGTACTTGATTGCTTATTATGCTAAATTCAGGGATGATTTCTGCACCTGACCGACCACCTGAAATGCCTGACGCTTTATAGCAATTGGCATTAAAATTGGTAGCTTCTAATCCAGAAGTCCAATCTTCACCGCATGGACCACTACAACTGTAAGATTCAGGTCTGTAAGCATCAAAATAGAATTGAGTGGGTTTTTGATCAAATATTAAATATTGATTGACTACTTTTATTGGATAAAGTAAATTTCCATCAGTTTTTTTTATCCAGTATCTGTAATAATATTGATCTTTTATATAATAATTAAAGGTATAACCGCCAGCATCTCCAGCATTTGTATACATAATATACGTTTGCGAACAAACTTTGCAGTTTATAAATAAAATAATAAAAAATGTAAAGTAAAATTTCTTCATACTTATTCGTTAACTGATAAATCGATACATGAATTTGTATTTTTCTCCTGTGCATTTGAAAATTGTATTAGTCCAAAAAAAAGAAAAAATACAAGCAGAAATTTTTTTTTTCATCTTTTTAGTCATTTGCATCTTTATCTATACAGCCACTTTTATCAGTAACTAGAATATTATAATTGTTTTTGTTTAAATTTCTAATATAATATTTCCCATTACTATATTCTGGAGTAACTTTTTGTTCATTTTTATAAAAATAAAAAGGAGGAGTGCCACTAGTAATTGTGATTTCAATAAAGCCATCATTTCCTCCAACGCAAGTTGGATCTTTCTGATCACTGATAGTGAAAGACAGTTTTTGAGGATTTACATATTGAAATGGATCTTGTGTACTAACTAAATAACCTTTTGGGATTCCATTTTCACTTGCTTGATATTCTATATTGAAGAAATTTTTGTTTTCTAATTTTCCTAATTCTGTAAAAGAGTATTTAAACTTCTGCTCCTTATCATCATATACAAATTTTGTAATAGGTACCTTATTTTGAAGAAAAATACCTCCAATAGCTGGGTTTGCATTTTTTGCATAAATTATTTGTATCTGTTCACCAGTTCGTAGTTGTCTATCAAAGTAAACATCTAAGCTTTGAATATTATCATCATAACATTTTGGCCCAACATAAACGAAATATTCTAAAACTGGAGCACATGGCTTATAGTTTATTGTTAGGGGATCAGTAAAAGGACGATTTTGGCTATAGCCTAACCTAAACAGTACCTGCTTATTTATGTAGTCTGTATGGTTTGCTCCAATCAATTCTTGCATACTTATGTCAAGAATTTCTTTTTCATTAACTTGTTTTCCGTTTAGATTAAGAGGAACATCAATCCAAGTAACAGCATTATCTAAACTATATTGCCAATGATAAGCCTCGGCAGGAAAACCAGGAGGATAAGCAGCTAAACTAAGCTGTTCTCCAGCGCATAATTCGCTTGGAGTGGTACTTGAATTACTTATCGTGACATTAGGTTTAAAACCATCAATAGCAAATCTTTCGTCTTCACAACTAAACAAAGTTGCAGTTCCATTTTTTATAAATGTAGCTGCAGAAATTGTTTTCGATTGATCCCCGCTACAGCTAGAAACACCAGTCTTAGATAAGCATGTTGATTTTATGGTTAATCCAAAAGTTTGAAAGTTTGGGACACTAAAATACTCGTCATATTCTGTATATTCAACAAAATGTGTTTTACTTTTGATCTGTTCTTTATAAACTTTACCATTCCCAAAAATCTGCCATCCATATTGACCATCCCAACAGTACTTTTGTGTGGGTACAGAATATGAAAGATAGAAAAAGTAGGTTTGTCCAAATCCCTTAAATGAATATGCAAAAAGCAGTAAAATGAGTAACTTTTTCATTTAATTAAAATTTCACTGTATAAAAATCCATTTTAGACATTCTCCCGTCTTTAAATAATGCTCTTATACCGTATTTATAAGTTGTATTAATTGTTAATGTTGGATCTGATAATTTTCTAGTTTCTGGTTTTACCATTTGAATTAATTGTAAAGACTCTGTATTTGTAGCTTTGTATATTTCAAAACTTTCTACTCCAGCTTCATCATAGCTCCAAGACAAGTCGATGCTTTTTGTAGTAACATTTGCTTGAGCGAAAAATCCTTTGACAGCTGGTTTTACGGTATAATTTGGAACAAATAGAGCAATTTCTGGAGACGGCTTAGAAACTAATCCGCTTTCATCTTTTGCATAAATGGCATATCGATAAGTAGAACCTTCTTTTGCTTTTTTATCTTGATAATTTTCAGACTTATCTATATCATTCCAAATTAATTCCCATTTTTCTTGATCGTTTTCCTTTCGGTAAAGCTGATGTGATTTTACATCTTCACTCTGGCTGTTTGCCCATTCTAAAAATACTGCTCCATCTTTTATCTCATATTTTGTAAAAACAGGAGAAGCAGGAGGAATAACATCTGGTTTTTTTACAATTAAAGTTTCTGAAAAAGGAGACATATTATATCGGTAATCTACAGCTATAATTCTATAATATACTTTGCTATTTAAGCTTTTAAGAATCACTTTGTCTTCAAAGGTGTTTTTTTCATGAGGGCTTACTGTCAGCTGACTGAATTCTTCTTCTGCTGTATTTCCTTTGTAAATGCGATATCCTAAAAGGTCTTTTTCTTTGTTTGGAGTCCATGATAATTTTACAACACCCAAACTGTCAATGGTGGCTTTTAGACCAATAGGTTTTGCAGGCGGAATTGAATCGACAGGCTGAACTAACATCGGAAAAGAAGTTCTGCTGTTTCCATTTTTTCCAACAGCTGTAATGGTAAAATAATTCGTAGCAAGTAATTTATTATAAGTTACAGAACGATCTTTCGCAGGAATATTTTTAATTACTTTTACGTATTTATCATCATCGTAATCAGAACGGTTAAGCTCAAACCCAGAAATTTCACTATTTCCTTCTTCAGGAAATTCCCAAGTTAATGTAACAGTAGAATCGTCTTTAAAATCTTTTACCGTCAAATGCGGAACATATTTCAATAAAGCTTTTCCTTTTCCAGAAACAACCTCTGAATAGGGACCTAGCTCTCCAAAAGGAGAAATGCCTTGAATACGATAATTGTATGAAGTATTATTAGCAATAGAATCAACATAAAAAATTCTATTATTGTTTGCATTTTCTTGGCTTAAACTTGTGTATGGTTTTTCTGTGATTCTTTTATAATTAATTTTATCAGTTGAACGTTCCACATAGTAACTTCCATAAACATGTGCAAGAATTTTAAAATTCCAACTTAACATAGTACTATTGTCTGTAAAATGTGCCGTAAGATCCATTGGTTTTGGTAATGGCTCATATTCTTTTAAGCTAACAAATGCTCCTCCATAAACAATGCTTAATTCTTTTTCGGGTACATTTGAAGAAATTCGATAGGCATATTTTTCGTTTTGTTTTACAGTTTTATCTTCAAAACCTAAACCAGCTTTTTTAGCAACTTCAAAATCTTTATCTGCTGTATATAATGCAAATGTGAAACGTTGTTCTGCTTCTTCAGAAAGATTTACAATAGATTCTAGATTATCAGCTCCAGTTACGCTAAAACTTTCCCCAAAAATTGCTTGAGCAATAATAGCGGCATTATCATTTTCATCAATTAACTTTTCCCAAGTTTCTACAGGTTCTGGTTTAAAAGCTTCAGCTAAAACTACACGTTCTGGTTTTTCCAGAGTTTTGTTGTCTCTCGTAACGGTAAATCGTTCAATTAAATAACCGTAAGTATTTAATTTTTTCCAAGCAATAGGAGTATTTACTGCCCAGCGTAATAAAATGCGGTCTTTTTGAACTCTTGCAATTACCTGGATTTCGTTCTTTTTTTCAGTGTCGCTTTTTTTCGAAGAATTGTTTTGCGCAATTCCTGAAAAAATAAAAACTAAAGAAAGGATAAAGAAAAATTTGAACTTCATTATTAAATTGATTTATTGAATGTGAATACTGAACTGCTTCCTAATTGTCCTCCAGGAAGAGTGTAATTCAGTTTTATATTGTAGGTTCCTTGTTTGATATAAGGGAATTTTCCATTAATGATATAATCATACTTCGTAACCATTTGCTGATTTAAAGTATTTAAATATTTGTTAACCACTTTATACCTTAAATTGACAAAATCTGTTTTATAATAATATGGCAGATTATAACGAAAAGGCAGATATTCCTTTAACATATAACTTGTCGGATTATTTATGATATAATCTTGGTACCATGCCAATGTTTCTACGCCTTTTGTTGGAGGAACACCAAGAGAGGAGTTGCTTCTATCAAATTGGAAATCATTTTCTAAAGGATATCCTTGGTAAACTAAAGGGAAAATTTCATTTTTATAGTAACTATCATCTAATATTGCTTCCGCATTGATTAAAGGAACATACATTGTTTTAGCGTTTCCGATAATCTCAATTTCATCAAAAGGTTCAGTTGAACTGTTTAGTGACTGTAAAGCATGCACATCAGAATAGATAATCTCAACCAAAGTTTGTTTAGGTTTTTTTGCGGCCATTTTTTCAGAGAAACTATTGTACTGGCTTGTATTGAAATTATATTGTAATAATTCAACGCCATCACCACCAGTTACAACTTCTGCTAGTTTACTGTCTTTTATTTCAACATTTGCATTTTCACCCAAATTCTGATTAGTATAGTTTTCTTTCAGATTACTATTAGCATCACTTTTTGTTTCAAGTGTCATTAATGAAATATTATAAGTCTTAGATGTTTGTAATGGTGGTAAATCAACACTTACTTTTCTCAGAGTACTATTATACGATATTGATCCTGTACTTGAAGCCGTTCCAGTTTTATAGAATGCTTTTTGAGATTGTCCTTGTTTTAATTCAAACAAGTAAGGTTGTCCTTGTTTTAGTACAACATACGCTTGTTTAGATTCGTTTTGATAAACATATTTCTGGTCTATTACAGGATAACAATATGCAATATTGGTTAAAGGAATATTGTTTGGAGCAAGCCCTGTAGTAAAATTTCGAACCTCAGTTTCAGTAGCAATCTGGCCATCATCATAAACCGTTTTCCAAGCTCCATTAGTGAGTTCTTGAAAACTTACTTTTACTGTACTTACAAGATTTGAATTTGGCGGAAATACATCAAAAGGAGTAAAGCTTAATAAATCTTTAGTTTGATTCCATGTTATTTCTCCTGGAATAACTACACCATCTTTTTTAACAGTGTATTCTTCCAGTTTAAGCTTATATGTTTTAACGCCAGAATCTTCTTCTAATGTAAAGTTCTTTTCTACTGGAAAATTAAATCCAACTTGAGGTACTGCAAAAACGCTAACATCTTTTGTGCCTTCGGCTGGAGTAATGTCAGCAATTGTTTTCAAACCTCCTAAAGGGGCATCATTAATAAACTCGCATTGCTTACCAAATTCTAATTTAAACCTAAAACTTCCTTTAACAGCACCTCCGAGTAAGTTAAAATAACCTCCGAGATAACCTCTAATCCAGACGGGATTTGGTAGTTTAGCTTGTAAAAGAACGGCACCACCACCTTTTATGATGGATATTTTCTTTTTGATCATAAATAATTTGATTTTGATTCCGAGTTCTCCCTGCAGATAAGCATAAGATTGCCCGTTGGCATACCATCCATTTAGACCAATTTGCCCAGAACCTTTGCATTGTGCTTCGCCATAATCTTTTACCATAATGTCAAATCCAAATCCGCATTGGAAGTTGGCATAAAATACAAGAAAAGTTAGATCTCCTGTTTTTAAACTAAAGTCAGATCCAAAAGCAAAACCTTTACCAGAAGCGACACTATTTTCATCTCTCATATAATCGAGAGATTCTGCGCTAACGCCTAGAATTTGCGCAACAATAGATGGTGGAGGAGGGCTTGCAGGAATATCATCTCCAATCATAAAGTAACCTCCAGCTTCAACTTCAAAAGATCCAATGGCCAGTTTTATTCCTAAACGATCTGTTGGGGTACCCATTCTAATATACCATTTGTCTGGTGCAAAATGTAGTACTGCCCAACCAGCTCTGTTACCAGAAGCTCGGCCTTTAATAAAACCTCCAGGAGTATCTATATATAAGTCAAACGTTCCATGAAGAGTTTTAGACCTAAAATCGTATTCGATTGCGGCAAAAGCATTGATGCCCATTCGCGCTTTAACATCAGTAGGATATAACTGCTCGGCTGCTTTAGAAAGATTTGAAGTTTTTAATGCTTCTAATGCAACTTTAGACATTAAAGATTCGTTTTCAGTTACAGTTTTTAAGGCTTCTGTTAATTCTGATGCTCCTGGTATTTCGAAAGTTTGCATTACGTGCCCTTCACCATAAATACTGATTCGGTTTATACCTCCATGAGTATTGAATGCAATTTCGAATCCAGCGCCACCCCAGAAAGCATCAGCCGTTGCGGTTCCTGCAAATTTAAGTATAGCTTTAACTCCTAGTCCTGAATCTTCATCAGGAACATAGTTAGAACCAGAAGCGACAAAGCTACTACTAAAACCATCTTTTTTCATTTTGTAGTAAGCACCACCGCCAAAACCTTTAAAGGTAATTGCGCCAGCAGGAATATTTAGATTGTCGACCATTGCATCTACATACCAATATCTAAAGCTTTTTGAACCAAAGATTGCGTTGGCTTCAACAGAAATTCCTCCTGTAAAGTCGGCGCCCAGCATTCCTTTAAAGCCATCTCCGTAAATAGGGTCGTTGTCTAATATGGTAATGCTTCCTTTAAATTTAACGCCGCCAAGATCTGCTGCAACCTTGATTTCTTCAAATTTAAGACGGTCGAATTTCCATTTCTGAATTCCTTCTTCAGGGGAAAATTTTCCAATAACATAGAATTTGGTAGCACCATTAAATTGATCTTTCATCAAGTTAATAGCCAAATCTACTTTTAAACTTGCAGATTTTTCATCTGCTGTTAAAGCAATTTCATTAATTGTTACAGGGAAATTACTAACTGTTGCATCTTTTTCAGGATTATTTTTATATCCGAAGTAATCAGCAGTTATATACGGAATTACAGTTTGTAAAGTTAAGTTTTGAAAAATGATACCTTTAAAGGCTACAGTTTCTTTTTTCGTAGGAACTATAACATTCCCTTTGTCATCATATACAGTTACATATTTTTCATTGCTAATTGCAGCACCAGAATTTTCTACTCTGTTACTTGCGTTAAGCGAAATTGTTCCATATAAAACGGCTTTTGGTAAAAACTTGCCTTCTTTTACTTTTAATTCGACATAAGAGTTTTTTTCTAAGTTAGCAGTTCCTTTAAATACTTGAAAACAGATGTCCTTAGTCACCTCTGCCTTTAAAAGATATTCATTATCTATGGCATTAAAAACAGCAGCATATCCAAGTTCTCCCTTTCCTTCTGATGCGCATTGTCCTGAAGAAACAGGTAAAATAATTCCGCCATTAAAACCTGCAGAAACAAGAGAATTGGCTCTAAAGCCTAATTCAATATGATCAACAGAAAACTGCCATCCCGAAGCATCTCCATCTCCAATATTTAAAATATTATCTCCTGTAAAAACGCCAGAAACTCCCATTCTGTCAATTAACAGATTGGTAGCTTGGAATGTAATTCGTTCGTTTGTGCCTTTCTTTTTAAATTGTGATGGCAAAACTAGTTTTAGCGATTGAACATAAAATCCACGCCATAATTTTTCATTTCCAGGAACTAGATAATCCTTTTCATAATCTTTCGGCCAGACAATATTGGTTGAATTTCGCAAATCGCTCATGTCAATGACCGCTTTGTTCAGTTCGAAACAATATCCAGGATGTTTCGTCAATTGAAAAGTCGGTAAACTAATATCAATCAATATATCATTCCAGTTGCCTACAACAGCCTTAAATTTTGCCGTTACACGACTATCACCAGCAATAGGGTTATAAGTTGCATCAACTGGCTCGAGCATGGTTCTTGAAAATAAAACTTCTGCATCAATACCTAATTCTTTAAAGCCGTTACAATCAATAGTCACATAGGTTTTGTTTGTAACAACACCAGTGGCCATTTCCATCCCACCTTTTAAAACCAAAAGCGTTTTATCGCCAAACATCTGAATTGGCACATCACCTAGTAGAACAAGATTAGTGTCGCCCACCAATCCTCCTTTATGAGAGAGTTTGATATTGTTGGCTCCAAAAAATAGTTCTTTCCTATTTCCTTGTGAATCTGTTTGCGGAAGTACAATTTTTACAAAAGCCGTTAATTCAGTATACTGAGGAGTAAATTTGGCATTGCTAATTCCTAAAGAATATTGAATACCACCAATAGTTTTTTTAATTCCTATTGGTAGCATTGTTAGATTTTTAGGTTCTAAATAATCAGTGAGATTATCGTTTTTTTCGATTTCATTGAAAACCTCTTTGGCTTTTTCAAGAAATTGATTGGTTGGATCACCTATAGGGTAATTTTTTGCTATAAAAGAGCTAGTAAATTCGCTTTCCGTAGCTCCATTGAATGTGCTTTTTACAACTTGCTGATCCAGCATTAACTGTTTTGGAGCGCTCTTTTTAATATTTGAAATAGTATCAATGTTTGAGCTTGAAAAACAGTTTATACTTGCTAAGAATAAAACTATACTAAATACAAAAGAAGGAAACTTTGAAGTAATTTTTTTCAATTTATAGTAGGTTTGGTTATGTGTTTTTGAGATAAGGCTATCAGAAAGAAAAGAATGTTTTGAGAATATAAACTTTTGGGAAATTCTAATCTTTTAAAGCAATATTTAAGAAAGTAAAGTTCTTTTCATAGATCTGACTTGGGGGTTAAATCGTAATGGATTGTTAAAATTTTGCCAAAAATAAACTTTTTGTAAGACAAAACATTACGGGTTTCCACATTTTGTGAAAAAAAAATAAAAAAAAGCCCTCCAGATTTTGGAAGGCTTGTAAATTATCTCTTTTTCTGCTGACCTGGAGCATAAGCTTTAGCACTTTGATCTCCATTCATTTTTTTGGCTTGTCCTGGTGGTATTTTTTTACCTGAAGTAGGGTGGCTGTGAGTGTGTACATGTGTGCTACAGCTGATCACGCTAAGTACTAAGAACAAAAGTACTAACGCTACTACAGCAATTCGAGTGATTTTTGATGTTTGCATTTTTAGTTTAAATTATATTTGAGGTGTTGCAAATATAATCGAAATCTTATCTTTAGAAGTATTTAATCTTAGTTTAAAATGAGTTCAAATAATGGTCTGGCTATTTCTTATTTTAGTTGCGAATTCCTGAATATCTGCAAAGTAATATGACGATAAAAAAAAAGTTTTTAATAATTGGGTTTACAGGTTTTGTTCATTTGGATAAGAAAGCGAGACGGAAAGGAGAGGATAACTTTTTGTTCTAAATATCTTAACGAATGGATTTTTCTTTTACTGGTTAATGAAAATGGTGTTTGGAAAATCGAAAAAATTGAAGATAGCGATATTATCAGCGCTACATTAAACAAACATAAATCTTCACTTGACGCAGAAGATTTGATTCTATTTTTTAAAAACTATTATTACGCCAATAATAATGATTTCTCGAATGATTTGTAAATAAAATCCAATTATAAAGAATGGCTTTCTATCTGCAAAACCCCATATATAAAACAGCTGTAATAGTCTCGATATTCATCAATATCAAAAATTAAAAGATAAGTGTTGTGTCAATCTTTAAAATTGCAAATTTGATATCGGTACAGAAATGTTCTATTCGGATCTTCTAAATTTTCTAGTTTAGTAATATGAAATTGAGCCAGATCCTTATTCGTGATTTGTCCCGTTTCGATTAATGAATTTAAAAAACTAGAGTTTTTAAATGAAATTATAGTTTCATGTTTTATTACTCCGTTTCCGCAATAAAAACTAAAAGGTATTTCAAAATCAGGTGTTTCAGCAGGAAACGATCGTTGACCGCTTAATTGTATTTTTTTAATAATTGAAATTTTGGTCATTGTGAACAGCTTGGTTTTAATCAATTTTATAATTAAAAATTATTAATACAAAACAATGAAAAAATGCTCCCATTTGTACTGATTTTATAAATGTAAATAAAAAAAGCTCCAGAAAAATCTAGAGCTTTTTAAAATATATTTATAGAAAGACTATTCTTCTTTCATGGTATGATAAACGTTCATAACGTCATCATCTTCTTCTATTTTTTCAATCAATTTCTCAACGTCAGCGATTTGAGCTTCAGTCAATTCTTTAGTAATTTGCGGAATACGCTCAAAACCAGAAGAAAGGATTTCAAGACCTCTGTTTTCTAATTCTTTCTGCAAAGCACCAAAACTTCCAAAAGGAGCATAGATTAAGATTCCGTCTTCATCTTCAAAAACCTCTTCAGCACCAAAATCAATTAATTCTAATTCTAATTCCTCAGCATCAATACCGTCTTTTGCAATTCTGAAGTTGCAAGTATGGTCAAACATAAACTCAACAGAACCTTGAGTTCCCATTGTTCCGTTGCATTTGTTGAAATAACTGCGAATGTTTGCTACAGTTCTGTTATTGTTGTCAGAAGCAGTCTCAATTAAGATAGCAATTCCGTGAGGAGCATATCCTTCAAACAAAATTTCTTTATAGTTAGCAGTATCTTTGTTACTTGCATTTTTAATAGCGCGCTCCACATTGTCTTTCGGCATGTTTGCAGCTTTCGCATTTTGTATAACAGCTCTTAATCTAGAATTGGCGTCTGGGTTAGGTCCGCCTTCTTTAACAGCCATTACGATATCTTTACCAATTCTGGTAAATGTTTTGGCCATTGCTGACCAACGTTTCATTTTTCTTCCTTTTCTAAATTCGAACGCTCTTCCCATTTCTAATTTTTAGTTTTGTGATGCAAAAATACGGTTTTCCTAATTTTTACAAAAACAAAATTGTTCTTTTTTGTTTCAAGTTTCAGGTTTCAAGTTACTTGGTTTGTGTTGAATTTAACCGCAAAGTGCGCAATCCCGATAGCTATCGGGAACGCAAAGCACGCGAAGAAATTTTTAAACTAGGCTATAGAATAAAAAAGCTCGCAAAGCTAAATGAATAAAACTATGCAAACCTTATATATATCCAAGTAGACATTGCAGAAAAAAACTTAGAACCTTAGCATCTCAGTATCTTAGAATCTTAAAAAAAAACTATTTAGCCCCTCCATTAAATTCGTTAATGATATTAACCGCTTCGTTGAGGTACGGATTTGTTTTAAGATTATCCATCTGATATTGGTTAATCGTTTTGTCATTTGGGTAAGCGCCTAGAAGAAACTGATTAACGCTAGAGTTATATACATCAAGTGGATTGTTTTCGTCATTAAAAGTATTAATCTCTGTCCAAAGCGCATTCATTGTTTTTTTCTGTTTGAAAACTGCGTCTAGCGTAAGCGGAATCTCTGCTTTTGGAGTGTTTACAAGCTGATCTATTTTGAGATTGATTTTTTTTATGTTGTTGAAAAAGTAATTGTCTGACAATCTTTCTGAACTATTTTTAGCAATTTTATCGATTAGATTTCGCTTGACATAAGTTTTGTATTTTAAGAAAGGTTCTATACTGTCATTTTTTATGGCTGTCGGAAAATCACTTTCTTTTTGGTAAACATCTTCGTAAAATTCGGGAAGTAACACATCTGGTTTCACTCCAATGTATTGATGGCTTTTTCCAGTAATCCTGTAAAACTTATTGATTGTAATTTTTAGAAAATCTGTATTTTTTTCTTCATCGAGCGGAAGAATAGTCTGCATGGTAGCTTTTCCAAGCGTATTGCTTCCTAACAAAAGCGCACGATTGTAATCTTGCATGATAGAAGAGAAAAACTCGCTTGCCGAAGCTGTATTGCTGTTTACTAAAACCACAATTGGGCCTCTGTAAATAACACCTTTAAAAGGATCATTAATTACAGATTTTTCTTTTTTGCTATCAATTACAATAGAAAGCGGACCGTAATCTACAAACATTCCAGCCAGTTTTATGGCTTCTTCCATAGAACCGCCACCATTGTCAATAAGGTCAATAACAAGACCTTTTATGCTATCTCTTTGCAGTTTTATGACTTCACGTGCAACATCGTCGGCGCATCCTTTTCTGCTGGTACCGTCAAGATCTGCATAGAAACTCGGAATTTTTACATAACCAATTTTGCTGTCTTTGCCAATAATAAAACTGAAAACCGAATTTTCTTCATCCTTCATCATTTGTTTCTCAATATAAACATCAAAACTTTTACCCGAATTGCGTTTTAAAGTAAGTGTAATATGTTTGTTGCTTTCAGATAAAATCATAGTTGATATAGACTCTAATGAAGCGCATGAAACCTGAAGCGTTTCCTTCTGATTGGAAATAGAAATAATCTGATCGCCTTTTTTTACTTGTCCCGTCTGATATGCAGGGCCGTTTGGATCTACCTCATCAATAATAATTTCGTTTTTCTCGTTGAGGTTTACCGTCATTCCAAGCGATAGGTGTTCTTTTGATAAAGAAGCCACAAAGCTAGTTTTAGAATCATCACTAAAATAAGCTGTATGAGGATCAAAGTATGTACAGAAGAAATTATAGAGCTTTTCTTCTTGTTTAGCATTAGTTTCTAATAATGTGCTAAAACGGCATATTTCATTCGAAACGATTTGATTTTTTGAAGCTTGCTCAATCGATTTGAAATTAGTTTTTACAGAATCCAGATTATCACTCATTTCTGCAATATCATCTAAGATTTGATAACGCAGTTTTTTTACCCAAACCTTTTCGATGTCTTCTTTTTTCAAATAAAAGGCAAAAGACTTTTTATAAAAACGGATTGTATCTTTTTTAGTGTAATCAATCGGAGTTGTTTGGATCTTTTCTAAGGCTTTTTTGGTGCGTAAAAGACCATTTACATATTTAGCTTTTATATCAGTAAGAAAACTGCAATCGTTCTTTAGGATTAGGTTATCGAGATTGTAGCGATATTTCTGAGCCAATTCATCATATTCGCTCTTAAAAAATATATTGCGAGAAGGGTCAAGTTCGTTAATTAAGTTGTCAAAAACGAATACAGATAAACTATCATCAACTGGTTTTGGCCTTAAGTGTTCTGCTTGAATAAGCGCATTTATTTTGTTTAATATTTCACAAGTTTCTGCGCTGTTCTGACCAATGGATATAGTTGATGTCAGCAAAAAAAGGAGTAGTGAAATTTTTTTCATAAATGGAAATTCATGGTTCATGATTAAAGTTACATTAATTTTTTTATAAATTGTAGTATTTTTAGCAAAATATCGACAACTAAAAGCATTTAACCGTTAAACGAATAAGCATCAAATAAATTAACCTGAATTGGTTTATTTTAAAGCAAAAAAAATGCGTTACAACTGTAACGCATTTTTTACATTATAAAGTCAAAAGTTATTTCTTGTAAAACGGTAATTTAACCACTTTTGCAGGAACGTCATTTTTTCTGATTCTAATAAAAATATCGCTGTCAACCGCACTGTTTGCAGTTGTAACATATCCTAAACCAATTCCTTTATTCATAGAAGGAGACATAGTTCCAGAAGTTACAATTCCGATTACATCTCCAGAACCATCAACAATTTCATAATCATGTCTTGGCACTGCGCGTTCTTGCATTTCAAAAGCAATTAATTTTCTTGTAACACCTGCTTCTTTTTGTTTTTTAAGCGCCTCAGAATTAGTAAAATCTTTTGTAAATTTTGTAATCCATCCTAAACCAGCTTCAAGCGGAGAAGTAGTATCGTTAATATCATTTCCGTAAAGGCAGAATCCCATCTCTAAACGTAAAGTATCACGAGCAGCAAGACCAATTGGTTTAATACCGAAAGCAGCTCCAGCTTCAAAAACTTTATTCCAGATAGCCCCAGCATCTGCATTTTTGCAATAGATCTCAAAACCTCCAGAACCAGTATAACCAGTAGCAGAAATAATAACATCGCTAAAACCTGCAAAATCTGCCACTTCAAAATGGTAATATGTAATCGCAGACAAATCTACAGAAGTTAACGACTGCATAGCTTCAACAGCTTTTGGTCCTTGAATTGCTAATAAAGAATATTCGTCAGAAAGATTCTTCATTTCTACTCCCAAATCATTGTGAGAAGTGATCCAGTTCCAATCCTTTTCAATATTAGAAGCATTCACAACTAGTAAATACTCTTCCTCTTTCATTTTATAAATAATCAAATCGTCAACAATTCCGCCTTCGTTGTTTGGAAGACAAGAATATTGTGCTCTTCCAATTGTCAAAGTAGAAGCATCGTTTGAAGTCACTTTCTGAATCAAAGCCAAAGCATTTGGACCTGTCAATAAAAATTCACCCATGTGAGAAACGTCAAAAACGCCCACACCATTACGAACCGTTTCGTGTTCAGCATTAACCCCTTCATAAGTGATAGGCATATTATAACCAGCAAAAGGAAGCATTTTAGCTCCTAAACTTTCATGTATGTGCGTAAGCGCAGTATTTTTCATTGTGTTGTTTTATAAAATTGTTTTGCAAATCTATTCAAAAAATATCAAATTAAAAGACCTTAAATTATAAATTTCGCAATAATTTGAAGCTATTTCCTGCTATCCGCTATATTCCCGATAAACAAAAACTACGGCTTAAAAGCCTTGTTTTTCTAAATCGGGAGATGCCGCTGCTATCAGGGCTAGGAGTGACAGTTTCAATAGAAGACTCAGGATTTCAATTTTTTATGTAATTTTAGGATACAAAAAAGAAATCGACAGATTCATAATTAAGAGGACGATTTTGCAAATTAGCTATGTTTATTAAAACAAGTGAAACGCCTTTACTCATAAAGTAAAACTATGATTCTATGTGTTTAAAATTAACACCAACTAAAGAATGAAATCACCGTATTTAATTAATAAAGAAGAATTTCAGAAGTTATACAAACCTGTAAATCCTCAAACTCATAAAGGAACACAAGGTCATGCGGTGATTATTGCGGGAAGTTACGGCAAAATAGGAGCGGCAGTTTTAGCTTCAAAATCCTGTCTCAAAACAGGTTGCGGGCTCGTAACGACTTTTATACCCAAATGCGGTTATCAAATCCTTCAAATCTCCATTCCAGAAGTAATGACGGTAACTGACGAAAACACCAATTTTATTACCAATATCCATCTGCCATTAATTCCGCAAGCAGTCGGAATCGGACCCGGAATAGGGAAGGAGCTCGGAACTCAAAAAGCATTATTTGAATTTTTAAGAGTCAATAAAGCGCCTTTGGTTCTGGATGCAGATGCTTTAAATATCATTTCTGAAAATTTATCTTGGCTAGAATTAGTTCCAGAAGATACCATTCTAACACCACACCCAAAAGAATTAGAACGGTTGATAGGAAAATGGAATTCAGAAGCTGAGAAATTTCAAAAAACAGTTGCTTTTTCAGAAAAATACAAAGTCATTGTGGTCATGAAAGGCGCACCGACATACATTATCAACAGAACTTCTGTCTACGAAAACACAAGCGGAAACGCTGCACTCGCAACCGCAGGAAGCGGCGATGTCTTAACCGGAATCCTAACAAGTCTTCTAGCGCAAGGTTACGAACCCAAATACGCTTCTAAAATGGGTGTCTACCTCCACGGTTTAACAGCCGATTTGGCTTTGCCAAAAACAGGTTATGAATCTTTTACGGCCTCTACGATTATTAAGTATTTAGGGAAAGCTTTTTTGAGTTTAGTTTAACCGCAAAGAGCGCAAAGCTTTACGCAAGGTTCGCAAAGCTTTTTTAATCTCGCAAAGACGCGAAGTCGCAAAGAATATAAAAAACTTTGCGACTTCGCGTCTTTGCGAGCAAAATTCTCTATCATGTAAAACAATCCTCGCGTTCTTTGCGTAAAGCTTTGCGCTCTTTGCGGTTAAAATCATTAAGTTTGTAATATGAAAAACTTCGATCTTAGAACAGTAAATGTCATGCGTTATATAACGCCACTGCGCGAAGGTGGTTCTTTACCCGCTTTAGCAGAAGCCGATGACGACTTTAAATACGTATTAAAATTCAGAGGTGCCGGACACGGCGTAAAGGCCTTAATCGCCGAATTAGTTGGCGGACAAATTGCTAAAGCCTTAAAACTGCAATTGCCAGAATTAGTTTTCGCAAACCTAGACGAAGCTTTCGGAAGAACCGAAGCCGATGAAGAAATTCAGGATTTACTGCAAGGAAGTCAGGGATTGAATTTGGCACTTCACTTTTTGTCAGGAGCCATAACTTTTGATCCTGCTGTAACGACAGTTGATGCAAAATTAGCTTCACAAATTGTTTGGCTGGACGCTTATATCACCAATGTTGACAGAACTTTCAGAAACACCAATATGCTGATCTGGCATAAAGAATTATGGCTGATCGATCATGGTGCGTGTTTGTATTTTCATCATTCTTGGCACAACTGGGAACAGCATGCTAAAAGTCCGTTTGCATTGATAAAAGACCACGTTTTATTGCCTCAGGCTTCACTTTTAAAAGAAGTTGATGCTGAATTTAAAGCGATGCTAACGCCAGAAGTTTTAGAAGAAATTGTCAATACAATTCCGCTAGACTGGCTGCAATGGGAAGACGCCGACGAAACGCCAGAAGGATTGCGAAACGTTTATTTGCAATTTTTAAAGACAAGATTAGAGAATTCAGAAATATTTGTAAATCAGGCTCAAAATGCAAGATAATCACTTATACGAATATGCTGTGATTCGTGTTGTGCCAAGGGTAGAACGCGAAGAATTCCTGAATATCGGAATCATTTTGTTTTGCAAAAAAGCCAAATTTATAAAGGTTCTTTTTCATTTAAATAAAGAAAAAATACAAGCTCTTTCTAATGATTTCGACATCGAACAATTAGAATGTAATTTAACCTCTTTAGTAAAAATAGCCAACGGAGCCAAAGACGGCGGACCAATTGCCGAATTTGAAATTCCGGAGCGTTTTAGATGGTTAACAGCTATTAGAAGTTCGGCAATTCAAACCTCAAGACCTCATCCTGGATTGAGTCAAGATTTGGAGAAAACCATTCAGCGTTTGTTTGAAGAACTCGTTTTGTAATTCTTTTTAACCATATAAGTTGTTTAAGGTGATCTAAGTTTTAGACTGAAAAAAATCTCGCAAAGACACGAAGGCGCAAAGAATATAAAAACTTTGCGACTCTGCGTCTTTGCGAGATTAAAAAACTTCGTGTCTTAGCGCCTTTATGGCAAACAAAAAAATCTACTAGAAAGAACCACAAACATTACCGCCCAAAGTAGGTCCTGCATTTGCAGAAATATCAGCTTTAACAGCAGTATTAGCCAATTTTAGGATAGAATATGGCGGAGTAAAAGCAGTTCCGCTTCCTGCTTGAGTTCCTGTTACACTTGTAAATATATTGCTCGTAGAAGTAACGGCTGTAAAACCAGTCATTAATTCGATCGGATTTTTTACGCCTTCAAAAACATTGCTTTCTACACGAATGTTAGCTTCAAAACCTGCAGCAATACATTTATTGCTTACAGTGCTGTTAAAGAAACTGTTTACAATATGCACTTGTCCAAAACGAACTCTAGGCATTCTTTCTCTACAACCTGGAGCCCACCAGCATCTTGCAAAAGTGATTCTTAATTTTCCGCGGTCTGCAGTTGCGCCATCGCTTGAACCAATTAAATTTGAATATCTATGGTCATCTGATCCTCCAGAACCGCCCGCTTTTGGAGGTTTTAGGTAGTGAAATTTAGTGTACGTAACCGAAATATAATCTGATTTGTTTTTGATGTCGAAGTTTCCGTCAACGCCATCTCTAAATTCGCAATGATCTATCCAAACATTTGTACATTCGTCTAGAACAGCATTATCCCATCCGTCAGTGTCATAAGCGCCAGGGCCTTCAAAAATCAAGTTTCTGATGATAATGTTTTTGCATCGTTTGATGTTGAAAATTCCAGAACCATCTTTAGTTTGGTCAGTAGAAACTAATTTAGCACCGCTTGCGCCATAAATAGTTTTTCCAGTTTGATCCTGAAAAGACAATCTCGCTGTAATCGTAATGGTGCCTGAAACCTTAATCACTTTTACAGCAGTGTTTTCGACTGCCGATTTAAGTTGAGCGTAAGTTGTAACTGTGGTTTCAGCAGAAGAACC
Source organism: Flavobacterium nitrogenifigens (assembly GCF_003254565.1). GTDB lineage: Bacteria > Bacteroidota > Bacteroidia > Flavobacteriales > Flavobacteriaceae > Flavobacterium > Flavobacterium nitrogenifigens. The sequence goes on along the minus strand of NZ_QJRI01000178.1, from coordinate 49,196 downwards.
TCCTCCGGTTGTGCCTCCGTTTTGCGAAGCCCATCCTGGCACCTCAGCGCAGTTTCCGATTTTAGCAGTCGGATTGGTTGCAGAAGCATCAATCGCTGTTTCATTTGTTGGTTGAATACTTGCTTCTGTGTTTGAAGCAATTTCTTCGGAGTTACATGCAGTAAATCCGAAAATCAATGCTGCGGCGAACATTGAAAGTGTTGATTTTAAATTCATAATTAAAGTTTGGTTATTTAATAAGTTAACAACGCAAAACTCAATATTATTTGTAGGAAAAAAGTTGAACAAGTTCAAACTTTTGTAAAAAAATCTACGAAATGTGTTTTTTTAACACTTCTAAAATTACAAAAATGTATTTTATGTGTATTTTTACGTAATCGATTACATTAATTTAAGCCCTTAAATAATAATGAGTTGAAAAAACAAATTTAACCTCACAAAAAACCACAAAAACCACAAGATGTACAACCTACTAAGAACAAACATTGAGCGAAAGATTCCGCTCACAGATGCAGAATGGGATATTATTGTCTCAAAGGCCGAACTCATCAAACTGAAAAAGAATCAGTTTCTGCAAATCCAAAATTCGAATAGCAGTTACGAAGGATTTATTTTGAAAGGCTCATTCAAAACCTACATTTTAAACGAAAACGGAACAGAAACCGTAATTTTCTTTTCATTCGAAAACGAATGGATTTGCGATCTGGAAAGCTTTTACCACCAAAAACCAACGACATACAATATTAAAGCCATAGAAGACAGCGAAATCGTGGTTATTAGTAAAATGCAAAAAGCGTATTTGTTTGCTGTAATTCCGAAACTTATTAAGTTTCATGTTCTAATGATTGAACGCGCCAATGTCGCTATTCAGCAAAGGCTTTTGGATGTGCTGAATAAAACCTCAAAACAGCGTTATCTGGATTTTAAAGAACGTTATCCACAAAAAGTAAGTTCGATAAATAATAAGAATTTGTCTTCGTATTTGGGAGTTTCACACGAATTTCTTTCAAAGATTAAGAGAACGGTTTCTTAGTTTTTGAGGTTCAAAGGTGCAAAGATTCAAAGTGACAAAGGTTTTTCTGTAGAGACCCACTGCGGTGCGTCTTACGTTGTGTAAAAAATCTCGCAAAGTCGCAGAGACGCAAAGTTTTTATCTCAAAGTTATACGTAATCTTGTCATTTCGAGGAACGAGACTCGAGCGATAGCGAACAGGCGAAGCAAATCTTCACAAGTAACTCCGTAGCGATAATCCAATCTTTGTAGAGTTTCTCGCGAAGATTTCTCGTTCCTCGAAATGACAAACTGCATGGGAACTTTATCAAAAAACTTTGCGCCTCTGCGTCTTTGCGAGATTAAAAAAACTTTCCGCCTTTGTGTCTTCGCGGCAAAAAAACTTGATTAAAAATCCAACATTCCAAACAAGCATTCAGTAGAAAAATGAAGCCTTACATTTTCCTTTTCTTCATTTTCAATAACCAATACATCATTAGGTTCTAAATGATATGGCTTTTCATCAATTGTAATAACTGCTGTATGTAAAGAAAATACAATTACCACTTCAGCATTACAATTCTGATTGCCATTTGCAATTTCCAATTTATGATGGGATATTTTCTCAGAAACCATCCAATTAAAATCAGTGCCTTTGGTGAAAGAAGTTACCTCATCATCCGAATTAAATTCCATGATTTCATACTTCTCATATGCTTTTTTTTCTTTGTTTACCTCAACATCTAAGTCGTTATCGAGCATAACCAAGTATCGGTGATAGCCTTTAAATTTGGTAAACTCCGAAGGCACTTCTTCAATTGTAGCACTGCTAATTCTAAATGCAAAATCTCTATCGGCGTAATTTGCTGTTTTTGGATAAATCATATATTCATATGTCAATCCACCACTCCAAATAGAGGGTTTAGTATTTTTTTTAGAGAAAAGCTGTATGTTCATTTATTGAATATTTTATTTAGAGAAAACAATTTGTCGTTTGTTTGAAGAGATCGTGTTGTAACTATTTTGAACCATATAAGTTATATAAGATAATATAAGGTTTGTCTGAAAAACGAATCTCGCAAAGTCGCAGAGACGCAAAGTTTTTTAGGCAAAGTTTGCATACAGTTTGTCATTTCGAGGAACGAGAAATCTTCGCGAGAAGCTCTACAAAGATTGGATTCTAGTAGCGGAGTTACTTACGAAGATTTGCTTTGCCTGTTTGCTATCGCTCGAGTCTCGTTCCTCGAAATGACAAGATTGGGTATATAATGCATGAAACAAAACTTAGCGAATCTCTACGTAATTCTTTGCGAATCTTTGTGGTATAACACTACAACACTTTCTCCAAATAAATAAACTCCAAAGGTTCAGCAGAAACTGTCGTGTGAATTTCACTCTCAGGGAAAGCTTCACGTTTTCCAGTATCTACGTAACCATGACGTTTGTACCACGCCACAAGTTCTTCACGTACCGAAATAACCGTCATAATAATGCTTGACAATCCCAAAGATTTTGCATGAATTTCGGCTTCAGCTAGGAGTTTTTTACCGATTCCGCTGTTTTGAAGTTCTGGCGAAACGGTAAGCATTCCTAAATACAATTGATGTCCTTTTTCAACCAATAAAACTGAACCGATGATTTTGTCATTTTCTGTAAATTTCAGAATTGTATTTTTTGGATCCAGAAAGATTTCTGTCATTTCGGGTTCGTCGGTTCTTTTTCCTTCTAGTAAATGCGCTTCGGTTGTCCAGCCTTTTTTAGAAGTTTCACCTCTGTATGCTGAATTTATTAAGATGGTTAATGCTGGAATGTCTTCTAGTAATACTTTTGTAATCACGAGTAATATATTCTGGAATTGATTTTTCAAAGATAAAAAAAGTCGCAAAATTTTAATTGTAGCTTTTAGTTTATAATAAGTAGTTGCTAAAATTATCTAAGCAAATAGGCTGCTATTGTTTTCTTGAAAAGAGAAGGCACATAGACTATTTTTTTCTCTTTGTCGAGTCCTATATCAGCTGCATAATATTCTTCTTTTCTGGTATCTGAAAGAATTTCTTTTGAGCCATCTTTATTTACATAATAAATAACTCCAGTCCAACAGCTCACAATAAATGTACTATCGGCTATTGGTTCAATTCCATCTGTATTTTCATCCATGCCTTCTGCCAAAAGCTGTTTATTCTTTTTAGGATCTATTTTGTATAATGATCCACTGTCTAAAAAATACAAATCAGTATCGATAGCTTTTAGGCCATTTGGTTTGTTTAGGTTTTCTAAATAAACAGTTGCACTATCATTTTCTAATTTGAAAATTTTACCCCCTTTTGGGTCAGAAACATAAACAACTCCTTTTTTATCAACAGTTACATCATTTAATATTTTGGCAGCATCAACGGTTATTTTTTTCAGTATTTTTTGTTGTTTGATATCTATAATTACAATTTCTGTAAGGTCGGCTACAAATAACTTATTCTTGAATTTTGCCATTCCTTTTGGGGCATTTAAACCTGATATCCAATTTAAATTAATGATTTTTCCATCGGCAGTTAATTTTCCTATGCTTCCTTTTCCGTCACGTTCAGCTGGCGAACCATCCATTAAAGAGGTGTATAAAATCTGATCTGTTTTGTCAAATAATACCGATTCAGGAATGGGTAAAATACTATCGGTTATCCAAATTCTATTTAAAGAATGTTGAGCAATACTCGAAAAACTGATTGTAAATAGCACTAAAACATAATAAACATTTTTTTTCATTTTGATTGGCTTTTGAATTTTCTTTGTGTTCACGAATTGGATGCTCGCCCTAGCGAAGGGATTTATTTTTCAATTAAAGTTCCTTCACTTTCGGTTTGTTGTAATTGATTTACATATGTTTTTCGAAATGATAATTTTTTTTCTTTTGAAGTTATTTCAAAAACTGTCGATCCTAGATTTTTATATCTATTAAACACGGCTGCAACAAGCGAGTCACCAATATTATTCATTTCTTCAATATCATCACTTGTTTTTCTCAAAATCATGTCGTTACAAACAATTAAAGTTTTTTCGGAGCTTAACACGAAAGTTTTGAATTTTCCTTTTGCAATTGTTCCACTAACCTTTTTCTCAGAATAATTATGACTTTTCATATCAAATGTATATATGCCTTCATTTACGGAATTGGTTTGATATTTTCTACCAGTCAAAATTGATTCAGATTTGCAACTGATCAAGATTAGAAGTATTAGAAGTAAAATATATTTATTCATCAATTTAGAATTTGTTTCTGTTAATTCTATTTTTAGTTGCAAGCTAATTCCTCTTTGCTAACGTGGAGTATTGCTTTTTATCTTTTCAATTAAGCTATTTTCTTTTTCTATTAATTTTTCAAATGGAGCTTTATTTGGAAGATGTTGTTTTTGATATTGTTCAATTAGCGGAATCGTTAAAACAATCTTTAAGGTGTTATAATAATCACTGATTTCACTTCTTTTTTGATTGATCGTTTTGGTTAAATTCTCTACATTAGATTTTTGAATGCTATATTTTTCTTCGCTTTTTGCAATCAGATTTAAGATTTTCTGTTTCATTACACTATCTCGAATGCTATTAATATGTCTGTTTGCCGATGCATAATAGTCTTCAGATTTTTGATTGTAATTATAAAAAATATCTGTTGTATCTCCTGTTTTCAGTTCTTTTAATTCATTCTCTAAACTTTTAAGCTCAGGAGACTTGTCTACAAGTTCCTGAAATAAGTCTTCGATTAAATCATTACCACTTTTAAGTCTTCCTAAATCAATAGATTTTTCCTCGAAAGCTTTTGGTTCTTCATTATTTCTATAAACGGTTTCATTTTTTTGACAAGATATCAAGAGAATTAATGAAAGGAAAGTGATTTTTTTTTGCATAGTTTTAAATATCAAGTTGAACGAAAACGAAGCTACAAAAAAAGGACTCATTTCTAATTTATATTTGTAAGGAATTTTTGGTTGAAGAAATTTATAAAGTGCATTAGAAAATAGCTTAACCTAATGTTTTATATTTTTGAATAAATTTAAATTTGTAAATTCACTTGCTATCGCGAGCGTCCCGCTCGTGCTCGTTCCAATTGGTTTTTGAATTTCTTTGTGTTCACGAGCGGGACGCTCGCGCTAGCGGGGGCAGGATTCTCATTTTATAATCAAAGAATCAATATTTTCTGTTTTGTATACGTAAGTACTCTTGTTCTTAATATTGTACAAAAAAAGATGAGATTGAGTTTGACCTATATAAACATTTTGATTGGAAGTAGATATTTTTTTACCACTATATTCAAATATAATTTTTCTATTAGATATGCCATCCTTAATTTTATCGGCATCTAATTTTCTATAAGTACTAATTTGATTTCCGATATAAATGACAGAAAATATAGTAATTAATAATATATTGTCGTTTATGAGATTTTGATTTTTAAAAAGAGTACTGGAAAAGTAAATTACAGATAAAAAGAGACATGCATAAATTAAATTTACATCTTGTAATTCATAAGTTTTCAAGCAAAAATATTTAGTCAAAATTATAGTAGAAACACTTTCAATAAGAAGTAATAAAAGTAGTGGTACGGGAAAAGTTGATAAAATACGCCATATTTTCTTTTTTTGTTGAGGTTTAATCCCCTCCCTTTCTTCAATGCTATCATCTTCAATGATTTCTTTATCATTGTTTGTTTTTATAAAATCTGGATGATTGATAAGTCTATTATATACAAATATATATAGTGTTGATGCCAAGAGAACGATTGTTGGCAAAAAAGAAAGTAAAATCTCTGTATTACTTATATAGTGATAAATATCTATATTAAATTCTTTATAGTAATAATGTAAATTGCAGAAACCAAAATAAATTAAACAAACTGTTATAATAGGTACATACTCGACAATTTTTTTCATTTAATTGTTATGTATTTTGAAATTGTTACTAACTCATTTGTAGTTGAAATAAATATTCGTAGATATTTCTGCTTTCGTAAGCATTTAGTTTATGTATATTTTGTGTTAACGAGTAGGACACTAACGCTAGCGGGCGAGGTTGGGGAATAAAGATGCAAGATTTTTCGGTTAAACACAAATTTTGCAAATATAAAACCATTTTTAAATTCAGCCCCAAACTCCGATCTCGCCAAATGGCTGTTAGTACCAGTTTTTTATTTACAACTTAATTTCTTTTTATTTAAAAACTCAGTTTTGTTGTTGGTAATTATTAAAGTATCTATTTCTCCGCCAACTGTTGGAACAGCTGGTTCAAATCTCATTTGGTCAATAGTTGTTCTTATTAAGTGTCTCGAAAAGTCAACACCGTCTTGTAAGTTCATTGTTTGGAATATTGGTAATCTTTGCGGGTTATTCAAAAGTCTATTTATTACATCTGTATCACCACCTCTTACAATTCCATAGTTAATTTGGTTTTGAGGCTGAATATAATTATGTCTTTGGCCCACATTATTAAATATGTCAACTCCAAAAACGAATGGATCGTTATTATCATATCCTGCAACAACAAAACCAGTTTTAGGTATTGGATTAAACTGTCTAAAATAATTTAACAAGTCTGTTACCAAGTCATTTGTTGTTCGTGGCGGGTTTGCAAGATTATTAATTTCAAATTGTTCTATATAGTGAGCAATCGGTAAATCGTCAATTTGTGCATCTCCAAATGTTCCAATACCATATTTATCAAATATTTTAAAAACTTTTAGTGTTGCATCAGATAATGTGATCATTGTCTGAATATTAATTTGTTGTTGTGGATTTTGAGGATTTGGAACTGTTTGATTAAATGCCCCCGTAGTTCTACTGTCACCAGAAATTACTATTCCTGTTGGTGTGTAAACTGCAATAATTACTGACATAATTTAGGTTTTAAAATTGTTGCTAAATCATTTATATGCGAAACAAACTTTCACATGTACATCTAAAAATCGGCTAGATAAGTGAAGCTTTATTTCGGTTTCTTAATTTTCAAATATATGTTTTTTTTCTTGCCAATTTTTACGGATTTCCGTACTTGAATTTTTATTTTATAACTCAAAATAATTTTAGAGTATTGAAATAAAAAAAAACGACTGAAATTTATTTTCAGTCGTTGTAAGATGATAATAATAAATGGTTATCCCAAGAAACTCTTCAACTCCTCATAAGTCCCAATTTTCACACTAACTTTCTCCTCATTAATAACGCTCTCAATTTGAGCAGGAATAGGAAGTGTAATTCCTAAAGCAGGTTCAACCACATCTAAGAATTTAATAGGATGCGCTGTTTCTAAGAAAATACCAATGGCGTTAGGGTGTTTTTTCAGTTCTTTTTTCAAACCTAAATAACCCACAGCGCCGTGCGGTTCTGCAATATAACCGTCTGTATTGTAGATTTTCTTTAAAGCATCAAGCGTTTCTTCGTCTGTATAACTATAAGAAGAAAAGTCTTTTTCGAAAGCTTTTAAGTCGTTGTTGTACAATTCCTGAATTCTAATAAAGTTGCTTGGGTTTCCAACGTCCATGGCGTTAGAGATTGTTGCTTTAGAAGGTTTTGGGTCGTATTTTCCGTTTTCTAAGAATCTTGGCACCGTGTCGTTTACGTTTGTAGAAGCTACGAAATGCTCAATAGGCAAACCTAATTTCTTAGCCATAATTCCCGCGCATATATTCCCGAAGTTTCCGCTTGGGCAAGAGAAAACTAAAGGTTTGTTTTGGCTTTTCAACGCTTTGTAAGCAAAGAAGAAATAAAACATTTGCGGTAACCAGCGTGCAATATTAATCGAGTTGGCAGAAGTCAGGTTTTTGTGCGCTAAAGTTTCGTCTAAAAACGCTTTTTTCACCATATCCTGACAATCGTCAAAAACACCGTCAACTTCAAGAGCTTTAATATTTTGCCCTAAAGTAGTCAATTGTTTTTCCTGAATATCGCTCACTTTTCCAGACGGATATAAAATGACAACATCAACGCCGTCAACGCCTAAAAATCCGCTTGCAACGGCTCCGCCTGTATCTCCAGAAGTAGCTACTAAAACAGTGTTTTTAGCGTCTTTTTTGTCTTTATTGAAATAGCCCAAACAACGTGACATAAAACGCGCTCCAACGTCTTTAAAAGCCATTGTAGGACCATGAAATAATTCTAACGAATAGATTCCGTTTTCGACTTTCACAACCGGAAAATCAAAAACTAAAGTTTCGGCAATGATTTCTTTTAGTTTTTCTGCAGGTATTTCGTCGCCAACAAATTGTTTAATCGCTTCAAAAGCAATTTCTTCATGGCTTAAACTTTCAATTTTATCAAAAAAAGAAGGATCAAGCGGTGTGATGCTTTCTGGGAAATATAATCCTTTGTCAGTTGCTAATCCTTGTATAACAGCTTCTTGAAAAGAAACTTTTGGGGCATTATGGTTTAAACTGTAGTATTTCATTTCTAATTTTAGATTTTAGATTTTAGATTATTTGAAATGTAAATTCCAATGGTTTGTGTTTATTTAACCGCAATCCCGATAGCTATCGGGAGCAAAGGAATTGGTTTCTTTTGAAAACGCAGAGTTCGCAAAGCTTTGTGGTAATATCTTTTTATTTCAATAGTTATTTTTAAGCATTTTTGTCATTTCGACGTAAGGAGAAATCTTCGCATATAACTCCGCAACGTTGAACTAATCTTTGTCGAGTTTCTCGTGGAGTTTTCTCCTTACGTCGAAATGACAAACTGCATGGCTATGCTTTGTGTCTACTCTTTGTCGAGCTTCTCGTGTGATCCTTCGTTCCTCAGGATGACAAACAGGACGTGTCATACTTTGCGTGGGCTTCGACGGAGTTTATCCTGAGGAACGAAGGGCTCAGCCTGACAAACTTTGTCTTAATACTTAATTCTTCGTACTTAATATTTTTCTACAAAATTCTTACGCCGTCTGGATTGATTTTCGAGACGTGAATTTCATACGGTAAATTCATTTTTTCGTAAACGTCGCTCATGGCTTTTGCGATTTGGTCGGCTGTGTTTTTTCCTCTGCTTAAAGCGAAGATTGATGGGCCAGAACCTGAGATTCCAGAACCTAAAGCACCGTTTTCGTAAGCCGTTTGTTTGATTTGGTCGAAACCTGGAATTAAAACGCTTCTTAAAGGCTCTACGATTTCATCATGAAGTGAACGTCCGATTAATTCGTAATCTTTGGTGTAAAGACCTGCAACCAATCCGCCTACATTTCCCCATTGCATAATGGCGCTTTTTAGGGAAACGTTTTGTTTTAAAACCGAACGAGCGTCAGACGTTTTCAACTCAATTTGCGGGTGAACCACCGTTGCGTACAATTCCTCTGGACTATCAATTCTGATAATGTCAAGCGGGGCATAACTTCTTACCAAAGTAAATCCGCCTAAAAGGGCAGGGGCAACGTTGTCGGCATGCGCGTTTCCGCTGGCTAATTTCTCGCCCTGCATCGCAAACTGAACTAAATCTTTACGAGAATAAGGTCGTCCCAATAATTCATTAATTCCGAAAACCGCTCCCGCAGAACTTGCCGCACTGCTTCCGATTCCGCTTCCAGCTTTTATGTTTTTATAAATTTCGATTTCGAATCCGAAGTCTAATTCGTCTAAAGTTTCTAACATGGCCAAAGCGGCAACTCCAGAAACGTTTTTCTCAGTTTCTAAAGGCAAATTGGCACCGACAATTTTAGTGATTCGAACTCCTTTTTGATCGACTTTTCGAACAATCATTTCGTCGCCCGCATTGTCTAAGCAAAGTCCCAATACGTCAAATCCGCATGAGAGGTTGGCAATAGTTGCTGGGCAAAAAAGTTTAATTTCCATTTCTTTTTAAAGGTTCTGAGTTGCTAAGATGCTAAGGTTCTAAGTTTTTCTTTGCAACTGTTTATTTTTTAGTTTCTAAGGTTTCGAGATTCTAAGAGGCTAAGATTAGTTTTGAAAAAACTCAGAACCTTAGCATCTTAGAACCTTAGCACCTTTAAATATTTCCTATTCTAATAACGTCTGCAAAAATTCCTGATGCTGTTACAGCAGCTCCTGCACCGGCTCCTTTGATCAATAAAGGCTGATCTACGTAACGATCTGTGTAGAACAATACGATATTGTCTTTTCCTTCTAAATTGTAGAAAGGATGATCTTTTGGAATGAATTGCAGACCAACGCTTGCTTTTCCGTTTTCGAATTGCGCTACGTATTTCAATCTTGAATCTTTGGCTAAAGCTTCTTTGTAAATGCCATCAAAATGAGCAGCATGTTTGATTAGCGATGCGAAGAAATCTTCGTTGTTTGTTGTTGCTAAACACTCTGCTGGCAGGAACGATTCGTTTGCAATTGCGTCAATGTCCATTTCGTAACCGCTTTCGCGAATTAGGATTAGAATTTTACGCGCTACGTCGATTCCGCTTAAATCAATTTTTGGATCTGGTTCTGTAAAACCTTGAACTCCAGCTTCTTTTACCACATCGTGGAAAGAGTTGTTTTCGTCAAAATTGTTGAAAATAAAGTTCAAACTTCCAGATAAAACTGCTTGAATTTTATGCACTTTATCTCCAGAGGCAATCAGATTTTTTACAGTATCAATAATTGGCAATCCCGCACCAACATTCGTTTCAAACAAGAAAGGAGCATTGTATTGGCGTGATAAGCTTTTTAGTTTTTTATAGTTGTCGTAAGCAGAAGAACAAGCAATTTTGTTGCAAGTTACAACGGCAATACTCTCTTTTAAGAATTTCTCGTATGCTTCAGAAACTGTCGCATTTGCCGTGATGTCCACGAAAATGCTGTTACGTAAATTCAGTTCTTCTGCACGTTTGATGAATCCGTCTATACTTGCTGGTTCGCCTTCTGCTAAAGCGGCATCCCAATTTTTTAATGAAATTCCGTCTTCATCAAAAATCATTTTTCTTGAGTTAGACAACGCAATTACGCGAACGTTGATCTTTAAATTATCTTTTAAGAACTTTCTTTGGTTGTGAATCTGTTCGATGAATTTTTCACCCACATTTCCAACTCCCATTACAAATAGGTTCAGCTGTTTTGTGTTTTCTTCGAAGAAATTCTCGTGTAAAGTATTCAACGCTTTTTTAACGTCTCTTTCGTTAATTACAGTCGAAATATTTCTTTCAGAAGCACCTTGCGCAATGGCACGAATATTTACGTTGTTTTTTCCTAAAGTGCTGAACATTCTTCCGCTTAAACCTTGGTGATTTTTCATGTTTTCACCCACTAAAGCAATAATGCAAAGGTCTTTTTCTACATAACAAGGATCGATTTTGTTTTGTGAAATTTCGATTTCAAAAGCTCTGTTGATTGCAGCTTCGGCATTATCAGCATCAGAATTCAGAATTCCGATACAAATTGAATGCTCAGAAGAAGCTTGCGTAATAAAAATCACGTTGATTTTTTCCTGAGATAATACTTCGAATAATCTTCTTGATGAACCTGCAACTCCAATCATTCCTGGACCTTCAAGAGTTACAAGCGAAATATGATCAATATGGCTAATTCCTTTTACAACAGTATCTTTTGATGAAACCTGATTCGAAATTAAAGTCCCTTCAGCTTCTGGCTCAAAAGTATTTTTGATTAAAATTGGAATGTTTTTTCTTAAAACTGGCTGAATTGTTGGTGGATACAATACTTTTGCTCCAAAATGCGACAATTCCATCGCTTCTTGATAAGAGATATTCGCAATTGGCTGTGCTTGTTTAACGATTTTTGGGTTTGCAGTAAACATTCCGTTTACGTCAGTCCAGATTTCCAATTGTTCAGCGTTGATTGCTCCAGCAATAATGGCAGCAGTATAATCTGAACCTCCGCGTCCTAAAGTTGAAGTGATTCCGTCCAAAGTCTGCGCTATAAAACCAGGCATAATATTGATTTTCGCTTCATTCGAACCAAAATATTCCTGAATCAATTTATTTGAAACTTCGAAGTTAACCACAGCTTTTCCGAAGTTATTATCTGTTTTAATTAATTCTCTACTGTCTTTGTAAACTGCATCTTTACTGATTTGCTCATAGGCTTTAGCAATAATGAATGAAGAAAGCAATTCACCAAAACTTAAAATAGTATCGGCAGTTCTAGGAGATAATTCGCCAAGCAAGAAACAGCCGTCTAATAAAGTTTCTAAATGGTTGATGATTCTTTTTACATGACTCAGCAAACTGCTTTGTTCGCTAACGGGAATAAGTTCTTTAAGTGTGTCAAGGTGTTTTTTCTCGATTTCAGCCACAACTTCTCTAAAGCTTTCATCGTTTGCGGCTGCTTTTGCGGCTGCTAATTGTAGTAAATCTGTCACTTTGCTTAGTGCTGAAACTACAACAACGAGTTGATCCTGTTTTGCTTTTTGGTTTACAATGTCGAGAACGAGTTTTATATTTTGAGCATTGGCAACCGAAGTTCCGCCAAATTTTAATACTTTCATTTTTGTGATATTTTTTAATAAGGTGCAAAGGTTTTGAGTGGCAAAGGTTCAAAGGTTATCAACTGTGAACTGAAACTGAAAACTGCAACTTTTTTTTCTTTGTAAATGTTTTTTATGTATCCAATAACTCTCTTCTTTCAAGAAAAAAGTATAGGTAACCTAGAATTATATGTAAAAATGTATACCCCTAAGGGGTAGTAGTTGTTGTAGTAGTAATAATGGTAGCAGCAATCGCAACTCCTGTTTGAGCTGTAATAATTGTAGATTGATATTTTATGCTGTTACTTTTCATTTTTGATTTTTCAAAAGTACAGCTTTTTGCAAGAGTTAAAAACCCGAAAAGCTTTTTTACGAATATTTTAATAATTCAAATCTCTATAAATCAATATTGAGTATTTGTTAAAATTGAATATGTTAAATTGATGTTTTGGCATATTTTGAACAGCAATTTTTATAGATTGAACCTTTGCAATGGATTGATGTCGAGCTTAAAAAGACATGAAAAACGGGTAAAAAAGAGATATTTTGATTTGAATTGCGATTTAAAGTATGTTAAGAGCTTTTATAGAAATCTTAATTATTGTGATAAAATGTTGCTTTTTAATATTGATTTGTTGAATTTTGGCGTTTAAAATTTACAATCATCATGAGAGAGATTCATTATATAAGTTCAGAAACAATTACTTTAGAAACATTACAAGAAATTTTAAGCCAAAATAAAATACTTGAATTATCTGAAGAAGCTAAAGTAAATGTTCAGAAATGCCGCGATTATTTAGATAAGAAAATGGCATCGCATACGGCACCAATTTACGGTATCAATACAGGTTTCGGATCTTTATATAGTGTAAAAATCTCTAATGAGAATTTATCTAAACTTCAAGAAAATCTTGTGAAATCGCACTCTTGTGGTACAGGTGAAGAAGTTCCTGCAGAAATTGTAAAAATGATGCTGTTGCTTAAAATACAATCTTTAAGTTATGGACATTCAGGAGTTCAATTAATCACATTGCAGCGTTTAGTTGATTTTTATAATAATGATATTCTTCCAATAATATATACTCAAGGTTCGCTTGGTGCTTCTGGAGATTTAGCGCCGCTGGCACATTTATCTTTGCCATTAATTGGAGAAGGAGTTGTATTGTTTGAAGGAAAAAAAGTGGCTTCTGCCGAAATTTTGAAGCAGTTTAATTGGGAACCAATCGTTTTACAATCAAAAGAAGGTTTGGCTTTATTGAACGGAACTCAGTTTATGAGTGCTTACGGAGCTCACATTTTAATTAAAGCATATAAATATTCGTATTTAGCAGACTTAATCGGAACCATTTCTCTAGAAGGTTTTGATGGAAGAATTGAGCCATTTAACGAATTGATACATTATATACGTCCGCATAAAGGACAAATCGTAACCGCACAAAGAATCACTGAATTCTTGGATGGAAGTGAAATTATCACTCAAGAAAAGAAACATGTTCAAGATCCGTATTCTTTCCGTTGTATGCCACAGGTTCACGGCGCTTCAAAAGATGCGATTGACTATGTTCGAAAAGTATTCAAAACAGAAATCAATTCTGTAACCGATAATCCTAATATATTTATAGAAGCCGATCAGATTATTTCTGGCGGAAATTTCCACGGACAGCCTTTAGCATTAGCTTTAGACTTTATGGCAATTGCTTTGGCAGAATTAGGAAGCATTTCTGAAAGAAGAACGTATCAGTTGATTTCAGGATTGAGAAATCTTCCTGCATTTTTGGTAGATAATCCAGGATTGAATTCAGGTTTCATGATTCCGCAATATACTGCTGCAAGTATTGCAAGTCAGAACAAACAATTGGCAACTCCGGCGAGTATCGATAGCATTGTTTCGAGTAACGGACAAGAGGATCACGTGAGTATGGGAGCAAACGGAGCTACAAAAGCCTTACGTATTTTAGATAATTTAGAGCGTATTTTGGCTATTGAATTGTTGAATGCATCACAGGCAATTGCCTACAGAGAGCCTCTAAAATCAAGCAATTTTATCGAAATGTTCTTAAGCAGCTATAGAGAAGTGGTGCCTTTGGTAAAAGAAGATAGAATCTTACATAATGACATAGAAAACACGGTTTTATTCCTTTCGAGTTTTCAAATTGAAAACGATTTGTTAACAATGGCTTAACACTGAAACGTGTTATTGAAGGTAATTTTGCACTATCAAAAATAAAACAATGTCAATAAACAGTATTTTCCAATTTTTAGTGCCGAAAGACAAGAAATTCTTTCCACTTTTTGAAGAGGCTTCTAGCAATTTAATTGAATTAGCTTCTAACTTACACGAAGCTGTAAATTTACCATTAAAAGAAAGAGAGATCCTTTTTCAAAAGATTGACGAATTAGAACAAAAAGGAGAAGACATTACTCGTCAGACTAACTTAGAGTTAAGCAGAAACTTTATTACTCCGTTTGACAGAGAAGATATTCATACGTTAATTACTTCAATTGATAACGTTGCAGATTACCTTCATGGTGCATCTAGCCGTATGAGATTGTATCAAGTTGATAAGATTACAAAATCTATCAGAAAGATGACAGAAATCAACCTTGAAGCTTGTCAAAATATTGACAGTGCAGTAAAAGAGTTGAGAAACTTACAAAACTTTAAAGTTATTAAAGATGCGTGTGCTAGAATTAACAAACTAGAAAACAAATCTGATAACGTTTATAACAAAGCAGTTTTTGAAATTTTTGAAAACGAAACAGACGCTAAAAATATTATTAAATATAAAGAGGTGTTATCTGTTTTAGAATCAGCAACAGATAAATGTAAGAGTGTTGCGAACATACTAGAATCTATTTCTGTAAAACATTCTTAATTCAATTTTTCAATCTGAAGTTATAATCTTATGACTATACTTATATTAATTATAGTGCTTGCCTTAATTTTTGATTACATCAATGGTTTTCATGATGCGGCAAATGCTATAGCGACTGTTGTTGCAACAAAGGTTTTGACACCTTTTCAGGCGGTAGTCTGGGCAGCATTTTTTAACTTTCTGGCGTATTGGGTTTTCGGATTTGGTGTTGCAGATACTGTTGCTAAAACAGCGCATACTATGGAAATTAACCTAGTAGTAATCTTGGCCGGAGTTATTGCTGCAATCTGTTGGAATTTATTGACTTGGTGGTTAGGAATTCCTTCAAGTTCTTCACATACATTAATTGGAGGTTTTGCGGGAGCGGCTGTAGCGCACGCTATTGCAGTTCATGGTTTCTCTGGTTATGTTGGAGAAGACGGAGCAACTCACTACTGGTATGAAATCGTAAGCTGGTATAAAGCAGGAAAAGACGGAGCAATGCCGTCGGGAGTTCTCATTATCATTGCTTTTATTGTTTTAGCGCCATTATTAGGAGCATTGGCTTCTTATTTAATTTCGATTTGGCTTTTAAATGCTTCTCGTAAAACAATTGGTCCTAAAATCTTTACTGCGGCTTTAATGATTGCTACAATTGTATTTGTGTACTATCAAATGGTGCCTTATGATAAGATTGAAAAGCCAAGATTTGATTCTCATTTCTGGAGCGTTGCTTTTGAAGCTCACAATATTAAATGGTTCTTAGTTGCTTTCATTATCTTGACAGTAAGTGGGTTTTGTTTAATATTCAGCAGTTTAAATCTTCATCAAGCAGATGCGGCTCTAAAGAAAATGCAGTTGTTATCTTCTGCGGCATTTAGTTTAGGTCATGGAGGTAACGATTCTCAAAAAGTAATGGGTATTATTGCTGCAGCTGTAGCAGTTTATATCAATACAAACCCAGGAGTTCATATGGATGCTTGGTTAGATGTTGTCCTTCCAAATGATGATGCAGGTATTAAAGGTGTAATGCCAAGCTGGATTCCTCTTGCTTGTTATTCTGCGATTGCTGCAGGAACTTTAAGCGGTGGATGGAAAATTGTGAAAACAATGGGTTCTAAAATCACTAAAGTAAGCTCGTTTGAAGGTGTTGCTGCTGAAACTGCAGGTGCTTTGACACTTTACTTTACAGAACACTTAAAAATTCCAGTAAGTACAACGCATACTATCACAGGATCTATTATTGGAGTTGGATTAACAAAACGTGTTTCTGCCGTTAGATGGGGAGTTACTGTAAGTTTAATCTGGGCTTGGATCTTAACTATTCCAATTTCGGCTTTATTGGCAGGTTTGGTTTATTTTATTCTAAGCGTCTTTATTTAATCTGAAAAAATGAATTTTGTAAAATGTGAAAAGTAAATCACATTTTGTTAATATAGAAAACCGATTTCAAATCTGAAATCGGTTTTTTTTGTTTTAATTTGTTTTAAAGTAAAAGTATAAAAGCTTTTAGAGGCTATAGGAATAGCCGATTTTGTAGACTTTTGTAAATAGTTTAATATTTAAAAATAATGAAGAGAATAATTGTATTGGTTTTAATGCTGATTGTAAAAACTGGTTTTGCTCAATCAAAAGAAAAATCTTTTAAATTTGGTTTTGTCGACCAGACAGGAAAGGAAATAGTTCCTTGTAAATATGACGGCATTAACGCATTTGAAAGTGGTTTTGCTGTTGTACAATTAAAAGGCAAAAGTGGCGTAGTGGATAAAACCGGAAAAGAAGTTATTCGCTGTATTTATGATGAAATACTAAACAAACAGAATTGGATTATTGTAAGCAATAAAAATGCTAAAGCCCAATATTTAATTAAGTCTTCGGATGTATTGTTGACTAAAAAATACGATGAAGCAAAAACTTTGTCGCCTGAAATAACGGCCGTAAAACTGAATAGTAAATGGGGTTTTATAGATGTGGTTGGGGAAGAAATAACTCCGAAATATGACGAAATAATTGACTTTGCAGATCGGTTTGCTGTTGTGAAACTAAATGGCAAATTTGGTATTGTAGATCAGATTGGGAAAGAGGTTGTTCCTCCAATTTATGATCAAGTTCAAAATTTTAAAGATGGTTTTGCAGTAGTAGAATCTAATAATAAGTTTGGAGTAATTAGTGAAGAAGGGAAAATTGTAGTTCCTGTTAAGTACGATATGAATTTTTATTTTAAGGATAATGTATCTATTGTAAAACAGGAAAATAAATATGGTATCTTAGATAACGACGGAAAAGAAATTGTGCCAATACAATACGATTTCATGGTTTTGAATGATGATTTATTTCAAGTGAAATCAGGCGAGAAGTACGGATTGATTGATAAAACAGGAAAAGAAATCGCTTCAGTAAAATATGATTTGATTGAATCTTTTAAAGATGGAATAGCTGTTGTGAAGCTAGATGGAAAATACGGTTTCGTTGATAAAGAAGGAAAAGAAATTGTAACTCCGAAATACGAAAAAGCAGATGATTTTAAAGATGGTTTGGGTGTGGTTAGAATGCAAGTTGGGAAGTAAAATCAAAGCTTTTGAAGGTTTTTATGATTATGCTTACGCTTATAATGTGTTTGTTTAAGATGTTTTTGATCTTTCGAAATTATACTTATAGTTCCGTCAATTTCAAGCATGGCAAGTTTAATATCTGTGAGATGTTCTAAACCGTGCTCGCGCGCTGCTTCTTTTAGTTCTTCGTGCGAAACATCTAATCGGCTTAAAGTTTTAAAATCTAATATGCCATCATGGATTAATATTTCTGGTTTGTCAAGCAATAAATCGCCAAGAGTTTTGAATCTTTTTGTTAGTTTTTTGACGGCAAAGTTGATTGAAAATAAAACCAAAGCGGCGATTAATCCTCCAATTAAACTGGTGTCGGGGCCAACCATTGCATTTTGAACAGAGTTGCTGATTAGTAAAATGAGAATAATATCGGCAGTGTTTAATTGAGAAAGTTCTTTTTTACCAAATATTCGTAAGGCAATTGTCATGAAGAAATAAACGGCAACGCTTCGAATGATTATATCTAAATAGGGGAAAGCCATGTTTTTTTATTTTAAAGTTAAATAAAAAAAGCTTTGTCAAAGGTTTAAACTTTGACAAAGCTGCTAAATTATTTATGTGATATTAAGTTTAAATGAACTTAATTATAATTTAAAATTCTTTTCAATCGCTCTAATCATTTCTCCTGCCACATCTTTATTGGTAGCGCCTTCAATTCCTTCAAGACCTGGAGAAGAGTTAACTTCTAACAATAACGGACCTTTAGAAGAACGAATAATATCAACGCCAGCTACTTTTAAGTCCATCGCTTTTGCAGCTTTAATCGCGATCTTTTTCTCTTCAGGAGTAATTTTAATAACAGAAGCTGTTCCGCCAAGGTGAATGTTTGCTCTAAATTCGCCTGGCATTGCTTCACGCTGGATTGCGGCAACTACTTTTCCGTCAATCACAAAACAGCGAATGTCTTTTCCGTTGGCTTCTTTAATGAATTCCTGAACCAGAATGTTGGCATTTAAACTTTTAAAAGCATTGATAACACTTTCTGCCGCTTTTTTGGTTTCGGCCAAAACAACCCCTTTTCCTTGTGTTCCTTCCAATAATTTTACAATTAAAGGTGAACCGCCAACCATTTTAATTAAATTGTCTGTATCAAGCGGAGAATTGGCAAATCCGGTAGTTGGAATATCAATTCCGCTGTTTAGTAATAATTGCAAAGAATATAGTTTGTCTCGAGATTGAGTTATGGCTGTAGCTGAATTTAGAACAAAAACTTTTAATGCTTCAAACTGACGCGTTAGAGCACAACCGTAAAAAGTAATGCTCGGACGAATCCTTGGAATAATAGCATCAAATTCGTTAAGGATTTTTCCGCCTCTGTAATGAATCTCAGGTTTTTTAGCATCTAGTTTCATGTAGCATTCCTTGATATTTAGGAAATGCATTTCATGGCCGCGCATTTCGCCAGCTTCCATGATTCTTTTATTACTATATAATTCTGGATTGCTAGCTAAAAGTCCAATTCGCAAACCAGTTTTTGCTTTTTCAGAGTTTTGGTATAATTCTTTTAGAGATTCTGCTGTAGGCTGTCCTAAAAGATATTTTTGTTCAGGATCGACTAAAACCCTTCCGCTCATGGCTTCACGTCCTAAAAGCATTCTAAATCCCATAGAATCGCGATTGGTCAAAGTCATTTCGATTGGCCATTTGGCATCGCCAATTTTTAAGCTGGTTTGAATTACATAACGATGTTCTCTAAATCCACTCGAACTTTTTACGATTCGTTTATCAACCAAAGGCGCTTCGCAATGAATAATGGTTTTGATATTATTCTGAATCGGATTAATGTCGAATTTAACCCAATTAGCATCATTTTTTATAAAAGGCGCTATATTTAAAGCGTGCATCGCCGAAGTTTTGGCGCCAGAATCTACACGAGCCTTAATTGTCGGGATTCCTAGTTCTGGAAATGCGCACCATTCTTCGCTGCCTAAAATGACTTTGTTTTGAAGCATATTTTGTTTTTTATTATAGAATTTAAATTCAAAAATAGCTATTTGCTTTTATTAAAGATAGTGATTTTTAATAAAAAAAATACCCGTTATGTTATGAAAACGTAACGGGCATATTATGAATGTTATAAATTTTGACTAATTTATTGATTCGTTGGCTCTTCGGCTTTATGAATTTCTACTGATAATTCTTGCGAATCATCTTTTAAGTCCATCATGATTTCATCACCAGAATGTATTTTTGAAGTGATGATTTCTTCGGCTAACAAATCTTCAACATATTTCTGAATTGCTCTTTTTAGCGGTCTAGCTCCAAACTGTTTGTCAAAACCTTTTTCGGCAATAAACGCTTTTGCTTTGTCTGTTAAGCTTAATTTGTAGCCTAACTCTGCAATACGAGAATATAGTTTTTTCAATTCGATTTCGATAATCAAATCAATATCAGCTTTTTCTAGTGCGTTGAATACAATTACGTCATCAATTCTGTTTAAGAACTCAGGAGCAAAAGTTTTCTTTAATGCATTTTCAATAATGCTTTTCGAATTTTCATCGGCTTGCGCTGTTCTTGCAGCAGTTCCGAATCCTACACCTTGTCCGAAATCTTTCAACTGACGTGCACCAACGTTAGAGGTCATGATAATGATAGTGTTTTTAAAGTCAATTTTACGACCTAAACTATCTGTCAAATATCCGTCATCTAAAACTTGAAGCATCATGTTGAATACATCTGGATGCGCTTTTTCGATCTCATCTAAAAGAACTACACAGTATGGTTTTCTACGAACTTTCTCAGTCAATTGACCACCTTCTTCGTAACCAACGTATCCTGGAGGTGCTCCAACTAAACGAGAAATAGCAAATTTCTCCATGTATTCGCTCATATCAATACGAACTAAAGCATCTTCCGAATCAAATAATTCTTTTGCTAAAACTTTAGCCAATTGCGTTTTACCAACCCCAGTCTGACCTAAGAAAATGAATGAACCAATTGGTTTGTTCGGATCTTTAAGTCCAGCTCTGTTACGTTGAATAGAACGTGCAATTTTTAAAACTGCTTCATTTTGACCAATTACTTTATTCTGAATCAATTCAGGCAATTGAGCCAATTTGTTGCTTTCTGTTTGTGCAATTCTGTTTACAGGAATTCCAGTCATCATAGAAACAACATCGGCTACATTATCTTCTGTAACTTCGATTCTGTTGTTTTTAGAATCTTCTTCCCATTGTTCTTGTGCTAAAGCAAGATCTTTTTCGATACGTTTTTCATCATCGCGAAGTTTGGCTGCTTCTTCATATTTCTGTTTTTTAACAACCATATTTTTCATTTCGCGAACTTCTTCCAACTGACGTTCTAGATCCAAAATTTGTTTCGGAACATCAATGTTAGTGATGTGAACACGTGAACCAGCTTCGTCCATTGCATCGATTGCTTTGTCTGGTAAGAAACGCTCAGACATATATCTGTTTGTTAATTTAACGCAGGCCTCGATAGCTTCCGGAGTATAAGTTACGTTGTGGTGATCTTCGTATTTGTCTTTTACGTTGTTCAAAATAGCGATTGTTTCTTCAACAGAAGTTGGTTCTACAATTACTTTTTGAAAACGTCTTTCTAAAGCACCGTCTTTTTCAATATACTGTCTGTACTCATCAAGAGTAGTAGCACCAATACATTGAATTTCACCTCTAGCTAAAGCAGGTTTGAACATGTTTGAAGCATCAAGCGAACCTGTTGCTCCACCAGCTCCTACAATAGTATGGATCTCATCAATAAAAAGAATAATATCGTCGTTTTTCTCCAGCTCGTTCATTACGGCTTTCATTCTTTCTTCAAACTGTCCGCGGTATTTAGTTCCTGCAACTAAGCTTGCAAGATCAAGAGTAACAACACGTTTGTGGAAAAGAATACGAGATACTTTCTTTTGGATGATACGTAAAGCAAGTCCTTCTGCAATAGCAGATTTACCAACTCCAGGTTCTCCAATAAGAAGCGGATTGTTCTTTTTTCTACGGCTTAAAATTTGCGATACACGCTCAATTTCTTTTTCTCGTCCTACAACAGGGTCTAATTTTCCTTCCTCAGCCATTTCTGTTAAATCTCTCCCAAAATTATCTAAAACAGGAGTTTTTGATTTTTTGTTTGACTTATTGGCGGGATTATTAAAGCTGCTTTCTTTTAGACTGTCATCTTGTCCTGAATCGTCATTGTACGATTCGTTTCTTGGCAAGTTTTCTAAGAATTCTTCTTCGTTTGGAGTCATATTTAAGTACTGTTCTTTAGCTACGTCATAATCTATTTTTAGTTTATTCAATAGCTTGGTTGTTGGATCGTTTTCGTTTCTCAAGATGCATAACAGCAAATGTGCCGTGCTAATCGATGAACTTTGAAATACTTTAGCTTCAAGAAAAGTGGTCTTCAGGGCTCTTTCGGCCTGTCGGGTAAGATGAAGGTTTTTCTTTTCTGCATTTACTTCAACGCTCAGGTTGGCAGGGCTAAGTACTTCTACTTTTCTGCGTAAATGATCTAAATCGACAGCTAGGTTATTAAGTATATGAATAGCTTTTCCGTTACCATCTCTTAAAATACCTAGCATAAGATGTTCTGTACCAATAAAGTCGTGCCCTAGACGTAGAGCTTCCTCTTTACTGTACGTAATAACATCTTTTACTCTTGGTGAAAAATTATCATCCATAATATATAATTGGTATTGTAAATTTAGTGAATTACAGTTTTAAAAACAAAAACCGTACCCTTCGAAATCTCCTGTCAGCTAATAGACGAAAAAATAGACAATAAAAGCGTTAAAAAACGTTTAATTTATTAACTAAAAGCCAAAATAAAGTTGTTAATAAATCATTTAAATAAGTGTAAGGAAATAGCTGAAAAAATTTTAAAAAAACGTATCTTGGCACGCTTTGAAAACTAATATAATTATTTAATATAACAACTTATGTCTGAAGGAGAAAAGTTAATTCCTATTAACATAGAGGATGAAATGAAGTCAGCTTACATCGATTATTCGATGTCAGTAATTGTATCGAGAGCACTTCCTGATGTTAGAGATGGCTTGAAACCAGTGCATCGAAGAGTTCTTTACGGAATGTATGATTTAGGTGTAACATCAAGATCTGCCCACAAAAAGTCTGCGAGAATTGTAGGGGAGGTTCTGGGTAAGTATCACCCACACGGTGATACCTCTGTTTATGACGCAATGGTGCGTATGGCGCAGGAATGGAGTATGCGTTATTTATTAGTTGACGGACAAGGTAACTTTGGTTCTGTCGATGGTGACAGTCCTGCAGCAATGCGTTATACTGAGGCCAGAATGCGCAAAATTTCTGAAGAAATTATGGCAGATATCGAAAAAGAAACAGTTGATTTTCAATTGAACTTTGACGATACATTATATGAACCAAAAGTAATGCCTACAAAAGTTCCTACTTTATTAGTAAACGGAGCAACCGGTATTGCAGTTGGTATGGCGACAAATATGCCGCCTCACAATTTAACTGAGGTTATCAACGGTACTTTAGCATACTTAGATAATAATGATATTGAAGTTGACGAATTGATGACACATATTAAAGCGCCAGATTTTCCAACTGGTGGTGTAATATATGGTTATGAAGGTGTTCGCGAAGCTTTTAAAACGGGTAGAGGACGTATTGTAATGCGTGCTAAAGTTGGTTTTGAAGAAGTTGACGGAAGAGAGTGTATCATCGTTACTGAGATTCCATATCAAGTTAACAAAGCCGAAATGATCAAACGTACGGCTGATTTGGTTAACGAGAAAAAAATCGAAGGTATTGCCAATATCCGTGACGAGTCGGATAGAAGCGGTATGCGTATCGTGTATATTTTAAAACGAGATGCTACGCCAAATGTAGTTTTAAATACTTTATACAAATACACTCAATTACAATCTTCTTTTAGTGTAAATAACATTGCATTAGTAAAAGGACGTCCTCAATTGCTCAATCTAAAAGATATGATTCACTACTTTATTGAGCACCGTCACGATGTAGTGGTAAGAAGAACGCAGTTTGAATTGCGTAAAGCTGAGGAAAGAGCTCACATTTTAGAAGGGTTAATCATTGCTTCTGATAATATCGACGAAGTTATTGCGTTAATTAGAGGGTCTAAAAACACAGACGAGGCAAGAGAAAAATTAATCGAAAGATTTAAATTGTCAGATATTCAGGCTCGTGCAATTGTTGAGATGCGTTTACGTCAGTTGACAGGTCTGGAGCAAGATAAATTAAGAGCTGAGTTTGACGAATTGATGAAGTTAATTGAGCATTTAAAAGCTTTATTAGCAGATGTTAATTTAAGAATCGACTTGATTAAAGAAGAGCTTACTGAAATTCGTGATAAATACGGAGATGACCGTCGTTCTCAAATTGAATATTCTGGAGGTGATGTAAGTATTGAAGATTTAATTGCTGATGAAAGTGTAGTAATTACGATTTCGCATGCAGGTTATATCAAACGTACAAACTTATCTGAGTATAAAACACAAAATAGAGGTGGAGTTGGACAGAAGAGTGCAGGAACAAGAGATCAAGATTTCTTAGAGCACATGTTCGTGGCAACAAACCACCAGTATATGATGTTCTTTACCCAAAAAGGAAAATGTTTCTGGATGCGTGTTTATGAAATTCCAGAAGGAAGCAAAACAGCAAAAGGTAGAGCAATTCAAAACTTAGTAAATATTGAAAGCGACGATAAAGTAAAAGCTTTCATTTGTACACAAGACTTAAAAGACAAAGATTATATCAATACACATAATCTTGTAATGGTAACTAAAAAAGGACAGGTGAAGAAAACTTCTTTAGAGAAATATTCTAAACCAAGAGCAAATGGAGTTGCCGCAATTACAATTAAAGATGGTGATGAGTTAATTGGAGCTCAGTTGACAAACGGAGAAAGCCAAATTATTATGGCGGTTAAATCTGGTAAGTTAGTACGTTTTGAGGAGACTAAAACACGTCCGATGGGAAGAACAGCTTCTGGAGTTCGTGGAATTACTTTAAAAGACGAAACAGACGAGGTAATCGGAATGGTTACAGTGGATAAAAATGATATTACAGAATCGCAGATTTTAGTTGTAACTGAAAATGGATACGGAAAACGTACTAAATTGGTTGACGAAGATGGAGAAGATGTATATAGAATTACAAACCGTGGAGGTAAAGGGGTTAAAACGCTTAACATCACAGAGAAAACTGGTAAATTGATTTCTATTAATGCGGTTACAGATGCTGATGATTTAATGATTATCAACAAATCTGGATTAACTATCAGAATGGCGATTGAAGATTTACGTGTTATGGGACGTGCTACTCAAGGTGTTAGATTGATTAACCTTAAAGGTAAAGATTCTATTGCTGCCGTTACAACAGTAATGAAAGATGATGCAGAAGAGGTAGAGTTAGATGAAGATGGAAATGTAATCGCTGCAATCGAAAGAGTTAAGCCTGATATGGAAGTTCTTGAAGATGACGGAACTGCAGAAGAGGACGATGACTCTGATGATGAAGAAGTAGAAGACGAGGACGATGCGGATACAGATGATGAAGAATCTGAAGAATAAGTAAAAACAAAAAATTAAATACAAACAAATATCATTATGAAAAGTAAATATGTAATACTTGCATCAGCATTACTGATCTCTGTAGCTACGTTTGCTCAAAAAGATCAAATTAAAAATGCTGAAAAAGCATTAAAAGGTGGAGACGCACAAGGAGCTTTGACGCAATTAAAAGATGCAGAGAGCTTAATTGCAAATGCTAAAGATACAGAACAAGCACAATACTATTTCGTTCAAGGGAATGCTTTTCTTGAGCTTGCAAACAAAAAAGTTGAAGAAGGTAAAAATTTATTGGCAGCTGCAGATAGCTACAAAAAATTAATTGACGTAGAAAAAACTTCTGGAAAACAGAAATATTCTACGCAAGCTGCAGCGTCAATCACGAACATTAAAGGATTATTAATTAATTCTGCAATTGCTGATACACAAGCAAACAAAAATGTTGATGGCGCAAAGAAATTGTACCAAGCGTATGAATTGGACAAAAAAGACACAATTAACTTGTACTATGCAGCTTCTACAGCTGTAAATTCACAAGATTA
This sequence comes from Flavobacterium nitrogenifigens, assembly GCF_003254565.1. Taxonomy (GTDB): domain Bacteria; phylum Bacteroidota; class Bacteroidia; order Flavobacteriales; family Flavobacteriaceae; genus Flavobacterium; species Flavobacterium nitrogenifigens. Next base: position 23,275 of record NZ_QJRI01000178.1, on the reverse strand, counting down.
TGATCTTGCATTGCCAATGTACGAAGAGTTGAAAAAACTAAATTATTCAGGAAAAGGAACTTTGTATACTGCTGTAAACAAAGCTTCTGGAAATGATGATAGTTTTGCTAATGCTAAGGAAAGAGATTTAGCTGTAAAATTAGGAACTCATGATAAACCTAAAACTGAAGCTATTCCTTCTAAAAGAGGTGAAATCTATAAAAATTTAGCATTAATTTTAGTTCAAAAAGGACGTACGGAAGATGCTAAAAAGGCAATCGCTGATGCTAGAAAAGCAAATCCAGATGATACTTCTTTGATTTTAACTGAAGCTAATTTGTATTTGGAGACTAAAGACTTCGATATGTACAAAAAATTAGTGGGTGAGGCTTTGGAAAAAGATCCAAACAATGCTGATTTAGTGTTCAATTTAGGGGTAATTAGTGCTGGAGCTAAAAACAATGCTGATGCTGAGAAATATTACTTAAAAGCAATTGAAATTAATCCTAATTATACAAATGCTTACTTAAACCTTGCTGCTTTAAAATTAGAAGCTGAAAAACCAATCATTGACGAAATGAACAAGTTGGGAACTTCTGCTAAAGATATGAAACGTTACGATGTTCTTAAAGCGCAAAGAGAGGCTGTTTTTAAAGGAGTTATCCCTTATCTTAAAAAAGCTAACGAGTTAGATCCTAAAAACGAGGATGTTTCTAAAACATTATTAGGAGTTTATAGCGCTCTTGAAATGACTGCAGAGGCTAAAGCATTAAAAGCAAAAATGTAATTATTGGCTTTTTAAAATAAAGAAAAAACCATCCCGTCTAGACGGGATGGTTTTTTTTATGCTTCTAACCGATTAGTTCAGCAGATAAAGTGATAGTTGTATTTAGCAATTTTGAAATCGGACAGATTTCTTTTGCTTTGGCAGCTGTTGCAGCAAATTGTTCAGCAGAAATTGCTGGAACTTTACCTTTTAAGTCCAAATGTATTAAAGTGATTGTTCCATCTTCAAAAGTTACTGTGGCTTCTGTAGTTAAATCATCGGCGGTAAAACCAGCTTCGTTAAGTAAAAAGCTTAATTGCATTGTAAAACAGCCAGAATGAGCCGCAGCAACCAATTCTTCAGGATTTGTTCCAACACCGTCAGCAAATCTTGTTTTAAAAGACAGTTGTGCATTATCTAAAGTTGTACTTTGTGTACTTATTGTTCCTTTTCCTTCCATACCGGTTCCTTTCCAGTTGGCGTGTGCTTTTCTTGTAAATTTCATATTCTCTTATTTAAAAATTAGTATTAAATGTTATTTGCTTAGTTGCCAGTTAATAGTGGTAACTCAAATATAATCAATATTTTGCAAAATAATTTTATGAAATTTAATGAGATTGTTAAGTTTTGGGTTTAGGGTTGGGGTGAGTTTTAACCGCAAAGTGCGCAAGGGTTTACACAAAGCACGCAAAGTTTTTAAGTTTGTTCGAGGTTTTAAAAACTTTATCAAAGTTTGAAACTTTGATAAAGTTTTTGCATCATCATAGTAAAACAAAGCTTTACGAACTTTGTGGTTAAAAAAAAAGACACAATGATTGTCATTGCATCTTTTTAAATTATATAAAAAATAAAATTCCAAATTCCAATTAACAACGCTTAATTGGAATTTGGAATTTAAAAAATTGGAATTTCTAGTATCTATTCTTGTCCCAAGTTTCGAAGTTGCTTCAATTTATCTTTCCATACGTCAAGACTTTCTTTGTGGATAGCAATGTTTTTGCGTACTTCTGTAACAATTGAATTCTCTTTTTTAGCATTTTTTGTATTGGTAAAGAACTGAATGTTGTTTTCTAATTGGAAAATTTCATTTTGTACTTCTTCAATTTTACGCATAATAAAGATCTTTTCATTGTCTAATTTACGCGTATCATTGCTGTCAGACAAAGAATCAAGACGATTTGCAAAACGCATCATTTCAGATTCTTTTTTGCTTAAGCTTAGTTTTTCGAAAAGAGCATCTAAGATTTTATTGAATTTCCCTTCAATATGTCTTCTAGAAAAAGGAACTTTTCCAAACCCTTTCCAAGTTTCAATATGTGCTTTTATGGCATCTAAGTCAGTTTTGTGATCTCCAGTCAATTGGAAAGCTCTTAAAACATCTAGATAAGCTTTTTTATTGTCAAAAGCAGCTACTTCTTCACTGTTTTCTTCAGACTTATGCTCTTTTAATTTGTCAAAATAATGGTTGCAGGCATCCTTGAATTCTTTCCAGATTTTGTCTGAATATTTTTTAGGAACATGGCCAATTTGTTTCCATTCTTCCTGGATTTGTTTCATCACAGGAGTTGTAGCTTGAAAGTCTGTACTTTCCTGTAATTCTTTTGCTTTTGCAACAAGAGCTAGTTTCTTATTTAAATTATCGTTCTGATCTTTTTTAATGTCTTTGTAAAACGAATTTTTGAAAGCATTAAAATTTCTTACCGCAGTTTTAAAAGCAGCCCAAGTTTCTTCATTAACTTCAGAAGGAACTTTTCCAGCAGCAAAAAACTCATTTCTTAGATCTTCTACTTTTTGAATCTGAACAAGCCATTGTGAATGAGAGTTTACTTTTTCGCTTCCAAGAGCTTCAATTTTAGCAATAATTTCTTTTTTGGCTTCAAGATTTTTTTGCTCATTTGCTCTTTGGCTCTCAAATAAAAGTTCTCTCTTATCGTGTATTTTCTTAGTCAGTTCACTAAACTGATTCCAGATGGCGTCACGGTGTTCTTTAGAAACAGGTCCGATTTCTTCTTTCCAGATTCTATGTAAATCTTGTAATTCACGGAAAGATTTACTCACATCAGCATCGTTTACCAATTCTTCGACGCGAGCTATAATTTTTTGTTTTAATTCTAAGTTATGTTTAAAATCTAAATCTCTAGCCTCACGGTCTAAATGAAGATAATCGTAGAAGTTTTCTACATGGAAATGGTAATTATTCCAAACATGATTGTATTTGTCTTTCGGAATAGCTCCTGCATTTTTCCATCTTTCTCTTAATTCATTAAAATGTTTAAGAGTGTCTTTGATATTTTCTTGCGGATTAATTAATTCCTTTAATTCTTCAACAATAGCCAGACGATTGTCTAAATTGGTTTTTAAATTAGTCTGTAAATGTTTAAAATGAGCATTTCTTTTCTCTCTAAAAACATTATAATACTCGTCGAATTTTGATTTTAGAGGAAGGTGATATTCAAACTCTTCGCTAGGATCCGGATTAGAAGCTAAAAATTCTTCTTTTTTCTCCTCTATAAGATGGTGATATTGTAACAGAAAAGCTTTTTTGATTTCTTCGATATGATCTTTTACAGACATTACCTTGTCTATATTCACCAGTTTTTTAAGTTCATCAACAAGAGCATCTAGAGAGAATGTATTATAATCCTGCATAGGAATGTCGTGACGCTCCTTTAGCGTTTCGTCTTCGCTTTCAGCAGCGTTCGAATTGGTAATAATATCTAATGCTTCTTGATGAGCATCACCTTGATTAGCTACTTCATTTTCAGTTTCTGGAACCAAATTTTCGGTCAGAGTTTCAGAATCTGAGGTTTCAATTGCATCATTTGCTATAGAATCATTTAGTTCGATTCCAGTTTTTCCGTCTGCTTCATGCAGGTTATCATTCTTTTCTTCTAACATCTTAAAATGTATAAGGTTTTTATTCTAAACAGTGCGAAAGATAGTAAAGGTGTTTCTAAATACAAAATAAATCCTTTGTTTATACGCTAATTTACGGTGAAATTCTTATTGATTAATTCAATTTAGCAGTATGATATATTAATTTTTGTCATTTTAATTGATAAGATAGAAATAATATTTTTTGCGATTTTTCAATGAAAAAAGAAAATAATCGTAAAAAGTGAAGCCGAATCAATAGTTAGTTTTAAATCAAAACAAAACCAACAGTCCTACTTCCATTCCGAAATTATATGATTTTTCTCCGCCAAAAGCCACGCTAGGGTGTACATAAAATAAATTTGTTGGAGTGATTTTTCGTCCAAATTCCATAAAAGCATTATTCTGAAAGCCATCTAAAACATAATTATATCTAAAACCTACATCGGTAGCAATCCAATTTTTACCAAAAAACCATAATAAGTTGTTTTCTAGCAATGTCACGCTTACATCGCTTCGATTGCTTGATCCTGCAAAACTCTGGGAATGTTCAACAGTCGCAAGCCATAAAAATTTCTTTTTATTGAAGTATTTTGCAAAGATACCAGCTGGAATTACTACCCATTTTCCTGTACCAAAACTTGGGTCTGCAGCAGAATTTGAGATAACGCGGGTTCTAAGACCAATACCGCTGGTTTTTTTAAAATAAGGGATAAAACTAAGTCCAGCACCAACATCACCAAGTCCAGTTTGATTGATAGAATTGGAATTGGTTGAAATTAAAGGCAAATCAAATCTCAGATTCCAGGCTTTATTGCCAATTGGCTGTAAAACACGCAAATTTGTAGTATTATACGAGCCATTTTTAGTATCTAAGTATTCATTGTACAGGAGAATAGTCTGTAGAAAATAATGATATCGAGGTTCAGCAAAGGGACTATTGCTTCTGTCTATATCTTCATCTTGTGCTGTTGCAAGAAATGTAATAAGAAAAAAAATGCTAAAGTAAAGTAGTTGTTTTTTCATAAATGTCTGCAAATGAGTAGACTAATTTACGAAAATTACTTTAACATTTTAATTTTTTATTTGTTCCAGATTTTCCAAGCTTTTTCGGCTTGAAAAATAAGCATATCATGTCCGTTTTTAATAACAGCACCTTTTTCTTTCGCTTTTCGCAAGAAAGTGGTTTCTGCAGGATTATAGATTAAATCGTATGCAATATGTTTTTCGGTAAAGAATTCATAAGGTAAATTTGGACAAGCTTCAATATTCGGACTTGTTCCAACTGGCGTGCAATTAATTATAATTTGAAAATTATCAAAAGTAGTTGCATTAATCAAATCATAATCAATAATGTTTTCCTTTGCTTCTCTAGAAACAAAAGTGTACGGAATATCCAATTCGTCCAAAGCAAAAGCAACACCTTTAGAAGCGCCTCCGGTTCCTAAAATAAGGGCTTTTTTATGATGAGGCTCTAATAATGGTTTTAAAGACTTTTTGAATCCGTAATAATCGGTGTTATAGCCTTTTAATTTACCGCTTTTAGTAAATTTAATTGTATTGACAGCGCCAATTAGAGCGGCTTTTTTTGATAATTTATCTAAGAAAGGAATAACTTGTTCTTTGTACGGAATGGTAACATTTAAACCCTTTAAATCAGGATTGTTTTTAATTAATTCTGTGAAGTAATTAATCTCAGAAATGTCAAAATTCTCATAGCTGTTGCCAGCAAAAACTTCATTATTAAATTTTTCTGTAAAATAACCTTTTGAAAAAGAGTAGCTTATGTTGCGTCCTAATAATCCAAAACGTCTTCTTAATAAAATATCAACCATTCTTATTTACGATGTTTTTCTATATAATTTTTTACTGTTTTTTTTGCCCAAACCACAGGAAACAAATCTTCGATTAGAATATAGTTGTCAAAGTTAAGGCGTAAACCATTGCTTAAGTGAAATTTAGCTTTAGTGTTGTCTTGAATCATAAAATATAATCCTGCCAAACGATATTCGATTTCATTTTCTTCAGGGAAATATTCTGTAGCCTGTAATAAAGTTTGTATAGCCGTTTCAAATTCTCCTAAAAATTGAAGAATGTCAACCCAGAATAACCAAGTGTCTAATGCATAATCTCCAAACTCAACCGCTTTTCTAAAACCAAATTCGGCTTCTTCAAAGAAATTCATCTGTTTGTTGATTGTAGCATATCTTTTCCAGTACAAACGATTCTGATTATCGATTGCCAATGCTTTATTGACAAAGAATAATGCTTTCTGATAGTTTTTCTGGCGAAGGTGAAAATCTGTTATGGCAATCCAGCCTTTGTCTAAAAGCGGATCTTCATGAACAGTTTGGTTATAATATTGAATTGCTTTCGCTAAATTTCCAAGTTTTTCATAACATTTTCCAATTCGAAGCAATGCATAAGAAGTTGCATCGTCCAATTCGATGGTTCTGTTATAGCTTTCAATTGCTTCATTGTATTTTTTTAGGCGCTCATACGCTTTTGCTTTTTCCATGAAAGCTCCTAAAAATTCATCATCAATCAGCGTTGCATAATCAAATGCGCGAATAGCATTTTCATACTCTTTTACGCCATAATGTAGACGTCCAAGCTGATGCCACGCAATTTCACTGTACGGATTTCTGTCGATATATTCGTTAAGATATACAATAGCTTCTTGGTTCTGATCTAAAAATTCAAAACAATATACTACGTTATAGAGAGCAGATTGATCTTCTAAGTCTTCTTCAAGACATTTGATAAAACTCTCCTTTGCCAGCTCGAGATTATCCATAAAAAGATATTCCATGCCAATTAAATTGTACACATCAGCATAATCATCAGTGTATTGAAGCGCGATTTTTAACAGTTCAACTGCTTTTTCGTGCTGATCTCTTTTGGAACAGATATTGGCTTTCTGGATGTAGATTTCCTCGTTGTTAGGTTCAATTGCGTATAACTCATTCAAAAGCTTTTCAGCGATCTCGAGTTTGTCATCATAAACTAGCATTTCTACTTGTACTAATTTTAAGCCTGTAGATTTTGGATGCTGGTCTAATGCAAGTTTTAAGGCCTTTTTTGCTAAATTAGCCTTACCTATGTCTAAATAATGAAGAATTATTTCTTCGAATTCTTCAGAATCAAAAAAGAGTACTTTGTTAGTTTTTAACATCGACTCAAATTTGGATAGGGATAGGTTATAATCTTCTTCTTCGTTGCTTAATTGCATACTTCGTATTTTTGAAATTAGCCTGTTATAAATTTAGGCAACCATATAATCGCTGTAAGGATAGGAAATTAATTGTTTTGAACAATTTAATTAACAATATATGGCGTTTTTTATTCTATTTTGGGAAGAAATCTCCTTTATTATTAAGGGATTAGCTTCGGTTTTGTCATTTTTTTATTTGTATCGGAAGACTTTTTTGAAATAGAAATTGAGCATTAATTTCTGTCAGTTTTACTAAAAATAGTGCTCAAATAATTTTATAATTTAGTTATTGTTCTTCTTCATTATTTCGTCCATCACGTCTAAAATAATCGCACAACCTTCTCTAATTTCATCTTCAGAAATAGTCAAAGGAGGTGTAATTCTGATTGCGCATCCTTCAAATAAAAGCCAGAATAAAATAAGTCCTCTGTCTTGACAAGTTAAAATGACTTCGTTGGTAATATCTGCCGATTCTGTCATGGCGGCAAGCATTAATCCTTTTCCTCTAACTTCTGTAATCAAAGGATGTACCAAAAGCGATCTGAAGAGTTTTTCCTTCTCTAGCGTTTCTGCCATTAAATTTGTTTCAGTTAATTCTTGCAAAGTAGCTAAACAAGCTGACGCAATGACAGGGTGACCTCCAAAAGTGGTGATATGTCCTAATTTTGGGTTTTCTGTTAAAAGATCCATTTTTTCAGCAGAGGCAGTAAATGCTCCAACTGGCATTCCGCCGCCCATTCCTTTGCCCATAACCACAATATCTGGAACAACATCATAATTTTGGAAACCAAAAAGTTTTCCCGTTCTTCCAAAACCTGGTTGGATTTCATCAACTATCATTAAAGCTCCAACCTCATCGCAACGTTCACGAACTTTCTGCAAAAAGTTATTTTCGGGCTGAATAAATCCTGCACCACCTTGAATGGTTTCTAAAAGAATAGCGGCTGTTCGAGTGGTTATCTTCTGTAAATCTTCTTCGTTGTTGAAAGTGATAAAATCAACATCTGGAAGTAGGGGTCTAAAAGCTTGTTTGCGTTCTTCAAATCCCATCACACTCATAGAACCCATAGTGTTTCCGTGATAAGCGTTGTGGCAAGAAATAAGCTGGCTGCGTCCTGTAACACGCTTGGCTAATTTTAACGAACCTTCAATCGCTTCTGTACCAGAATTAACCAAATAGGTTTTGTTTAAAGACTCTGGAAGCAGAGAAGCCATCATTTTGCAGTATTGAACGGCTGGACTTTGAGAATATTCGCCGTAAACCATTACGTGCGAATATTTATCCAGTTGATCTTTTATAGCTTGATTGACTCTCGGATGCTGATGTCCTAAAGTACAAGCCGAAACTCCGGCAACAAAATCTAAATATTTTTTATCGTTTGTATCGTAAATATATGAGCCAATGGCATGCGAAACTTCCATTCCCAGTGGGTAAGGAGAGGTTTGCGCTTGGTATTTTATAAAATCTGGATTCATTTTTTTTAGCTTCTAAGTTGCTGAGATACTAAGATCCTGAGCTTCTATGTTTTTAACTGTAAACTGTGACCGCGACTGAAAACTTTTTGAGGTTCAAAGTGGCAAAAGTACTGAGATTCTAAGGTTTTTGACTTTACGCTTAAGTTAACTTTGTGGTTTAAACAATCGCAAAGCATTGTAAACTGTGACCGAAAAACTGTCACTGAGACTGAAAACTATTTGCTTTTAGCTTTCGTGTCTGTCTTAGCAGCAGGATTCTTCTTGTCGTAATTCAAGGTTTCTTTCCTGACTTTCAGTGGAACGTTTTTACCTTTTTCCTCTTCGTCTTTTCCTTGTTTAATCAGTTTGTCATTCTCTTCATTTTCTTCTGCGGTAAAAATATCATCTTTCGATTTTATTCTTTCGTCGCCACGCCATTTCATTCCTCGCAGTTTACGAGCATTTTCGGGAAGTTCATCTTCAGGAAAAATATCTCCGTCGACTTTGTTGAAGAAGGTAATCGTTTCAATGGCATTGTTTTCCAATATCATATTGATCTTGCTGCTAACATTTTTATTGATCCCGATGAGTTCATGGGCATCGTTCCGCATATAATAAATTACTTCGGTGTTTTTGATAACATCAACATCATGAAGTTTTCCATCTCGAAATTTTCCAAACAAATTGAGCCCCTTGACTTGATTAAATCCTGTTCCGAGCGTGTCCTTGGATAAGACGAAAGTATTGTTAAGTACTTTCAAAGAATCAATTTTCCTTGTCTTATTATCACCAATCAAGTGCATTATATCTCCCGTAATTTGGTTGTCACCATTCCAAAGAATCGGATTTCCAATCAATTTTGTTAAGGCGATTTTTGAATCAGAATGTATTGAGTCACATTTACCGCTCATATCTGTTTTGTAGAAACGAACATTTTTATAAGCTCTTAAAATTCTTTCCCCTTCTTTTCCCGTAACCATTAATTTTTGTCCGTGAATGTAAACCGAGTCATTTTCAACAAGATTAATGGCAACCGCTCTTTTAGTTACAAACATGGAGTCTTTCAGCTTATAAAGCTCTGCATAATGGCCTTTTACAATTCCTTTATTGATAGAATCGGTGATTTTTACGTTTCGTGTTGCCGAAGCAAATTCGGTATTTCGATTATAAAATAAACTATCGCCTTCTATACGTCTATCGTCATATTTAATGTATGATTTTCGTAGAAAATGGGCTAAGTTTTTCTTTGTGTCGTAAAAACCTTTTTCAGTATAAATATAATTGGCTTTACTAGTAATAGTGGATGGGCCAAGAAGATAGGTGTGACCAGAATTGCTATAATAATCCAAATGATTTGATTTGATCACATATTTCGGATTCGTAATCGTAACTTCAGTCAAAAACTGGAATTTCTTTTCTTTTACAAAATATCTTCCAGATTTACTCACTAATGTATTGTCTTTGTTAATGATAGTACCTTTGGTGTTGTAAAATGCTTCTTGAACATTTCTGTCAAAATTAATAGTATCAGTCTGCAAAGTAGCATCTGGCGAAGTTAAAACGGCATTTCCTGTAGCAAAAGCTTTTTTTGCATTACCGCTATATTCAGCATATTTACTATTCAGAAATAAAGTATCTCCTTGTACTAATTGTACATTCCCGAATGCTTTTAGATAATTCTCTTTTTGAAAAAAATAGGCCTTATTGCAAGTTAATACAACTCCATCGTGGTTTACTTTTACATTTCCAGTAAGTAAAAGCGCATCAGGTACATTAACCTGATCTACATCAGAAAAGTCAGCATTCTCGATGACAATTGTTTTCGGAGATTGTGCAGGTTTTTTTGCTTGCGCGAAAGTGAATTGAATGCTTAAAAAAGACAGACAGATAAATATGAAAAAGAGTGATTTCTTCAACTGATTAAATTTTTGTCAAATTTATAAAAAAGGTTAGAACCTGTGGCTGATATTAGGATTAATTTATAATAAGTCATCAACAGTCTAAAGTCAGATTTAAGCGTCATTTAATTTTTCAACAAAATGTCAAACTCTCACGTTGTAGTGCTTGTATTTTAGACTGAAAACATTGTAAATTAGATAAAACGTTTTCGGAGTTTTAAAAAATGAGCTATTTTTAGAAAATTGTTTTGATGCTTTTTGGTGTCAAATGTAAAGAGACAAGATAAGAATAGCCTAAAAATATGATAAGTAAAAAAATAATCGCAGCCGGAATAACATTGACGGTTCTATTTTCAGCCTGTAAAACAAAAGATTTAAAAATGAGCACAGCAAACGAACAAACTGCGACAGAAAAGAAAGTTGTAGTGTATCAAGTTTTTACTCGTCTTTTTGGAAATAAAAATACAACCAACAAACCTTGGGGAACTATTGAAGAAAATGGTGTGGGGAAATTTAATGATTTTACCGACAAAGCGCTTCATGAAATAAAAGATTTAGGGGTTAACTATATTTGGTATACGGGAGTTCCGCATCATGCTCTCGTGCGTGATTATACGGCGTATGGAATTTCAAATGATGATCCAGAAGTAGTAAAAGGACGCGCAGGTTCTCCTTACGCGGTAAAAGATTATTACAATGTAAATCCAGATTTGGCTGTAAATCCTGCAAAACGATTAGAAGAATTTGAGGCTTTAATCAAACGAACTCATAATGCAGGTTTGAAAGTTATCATTGATATTGTTCCAAATCACATTGCAAGAAAATATGAAGGAAAAACAAATCCAGAAGGAGTAAAAGATTTTGGAGCAGATGATGATATTACGGTTGAATATAAGCGTGACAATAATTTTTATTATATTCCACAGCAGCATTTTGAAATTCCTGACGGTGACATTCCTTTAAATGGAGAGAAAAATCCGCTTATTGATGGAAAATTTGATGAAAATCCTGCGAAATGGACTGGAAATGGCTCCCGTAAAATTAAACCAGACCAAAATGATTGGTATGAAACTGTAAAAGTAAATTACGGAGTGCGTCCCGACGGAACTAAAGATTTTCCTGAACTTCCTGCTGGTTTTGACCAGAAAAACTATCAAGAACATTTTGCTTTTTGGCAAGATAAAGACGTTCCTAATTCTTGGAAGAAATTTAGAGATATTGCATTGTACTGGACAGCAAAAGGTGTTGATGGATTCCGTTATGATATGGCAGAAATGGTTCCATACGAATTTTGGAGTTATATGAACTCTTCTATTAAAATGAAAAACCCGAATGCGTTTTTATTGGCAGAAGTTTATAACCCGAATGAATATCGCAATTATATCCGTTTAGGAAAAATGGATTATCTCTATGATAAAGTGGAAACTTATGATAAGCTGAAAGATATTATTCGCGGAAAATCTTCTCCAGACGAATTGACAAGTATTCAAAACGGAATGTCAGATATAGAACATCATATGCTTCATTTTCTTGACAATCATGATGAACAGCGTTTGGCAAGTCCAGAATTTGCTGGAACGCCAGAGAGAGGAAAACCTTTAATGGTAGTTTCTGCAACAATAAGCACTTCGCCAACAATGATTTATTTCGGACAGGAAGTAGGAGAGGCAGGAAACGAAGATGCTGGTTTTGGAAAACGCTCCAGAACATCGATTTTTGATTATATCGGAGTTCCAAGCCATCAGCGTTGGATGAATGGTGGTAAATTTGATGGAGGACAGCTTTCAGAACCTGAAAAACAGCTTCGTGATTTTTACAAACGATTATTGAACTTTACTATTAATAGTAGTGCTTTAATGGGAAGTTTTGAAGAAATTCAAACCATAAACCGACAAAACAATGAAGGTTATGATGCGTTGCTTTATTCTTATGCACGCTGGTCAGAAAATCAAAAATTGATTGTAGTTGCTAATTTTTCTTCTGAGAAAGGAAGTGAGTTTAATTTGAAAGTGCCTTCATCGCTCATTTCTAAATGGAATTTAAAAGATGGAGATTATCAAATGGAAGATCAATTGCATCAAAAGAAAACATTTGTGTTGAAAGTGCAAAATGGGCAAGGAGAAGTTAAACTCATAATTCAGCCTTCAGAATCTTTGATTTTAGAATTGAAAAGTTAATCCTTTTTTTAAGCTCATTTTAACCCATAGAAACATAGTTTAGCATTTTTATAAAAGGCGTTTCACTAGTTTGAAATCACATAGTTGATCTATGTGTAGAAAATAGTTTCTTTCGGATTCTTTTTCCCAAATAAAAATCTATGTTTCTATGTGTTAAAATCTATTTTTTGTTTTTAAACCTTTTTCAGTAAAGAAAAGATCTCTTTTATAGAAAATGTTGCACCACAAACAAACTCGTCAGAGGCGCCATAATAAACGGTCAGGGTATCGCCATCAGGATCAAGAATATGACCGTTTGTGAAAACCACGTTTCCAAAGAAACCGCTTAATTCATAATTTGTTTTTGGAAACATGATTGGGGTTTCAGTTCTTGAAATCACTTTTGAAGGGTCTTCTAAATCTAACAAAAAAGCACCTAAACAATATTGGTGAAATTCATTGGCTCCGTGATAAATTTCGAGCCAGCCGAATTCTGTTTTTATAGGAGCAGCACCAGCGCCGACTCTTTTGCTATCCCAACTTTCTTTTCTGGTTTTGATAATGCATTTATGATTTCCCCAATGAATGCCATCTGGAGAAGAAGCTATCCAAATGTAATTTCCGCCAATATCGACGCTGCTCGGACGATGCAAGGCATAGAATAATCCATTTATTTTTTCTTCAAAAATAGCACAGTCTTTATTGTGAGGAGGAAAAATCATTCCATGTTTTTGAAAATTTTTCCAATCTGTAGTGGTTCGTAAACCGACGCCAACACCACTAGGAGAAACAGAAGTAAAAGTCAGGTAATATTTTCCTTCAATTAAAGAAACACGACAATCTTCAATCCCAAAAGTTTCCAGTATTCCTTCTCCAACTAAATGTGGATAATTTTCGGGTTCGTAAAATTGTTTTCCATCTTCGCTGCACAATAATCGAATATGAGATAATGTAGTCAAGTAGTCAATGCCTTGATAGTTAATTACACGTGCGTCTGTTGCAATAAGTTCCGGATGGTTTTTTAAAATTTCAATAATTTGAATTGTTCCTGCTTCTGTTAAGATTGGAAACGAGATGATGTTTTCGCTTTGTTTTGGTCTTTCGGCAACACGTACTGCCAGCCAGATTTTATTTTGAAACTGAAACACGCCAGGATTTAAGAGGCAGGTAATTTCTAGACCTTCTCTGCTTGGTGGTATATCTGACGGTGATAATAAAGGGTTTTCTGTAAAACGATTGGCAATATCTTTCATGATCTTCGTTTAAGCACCTAAAAGGTATAAAAAAAAGCTGATACTTAATTGCATCAGCTTCTTTTCTATACTTTTTTAACCTTTTTGAGTGCTTCAACGTAATACTCGTTTACTTTTTCCCAATTTATATGATTATAAAAGGCATCAATATAACTGCCTTTTCGGTTTTGATAATCTAAATAATAAGCATGTTCCCAAAGATCAATTCCCATAATTGGAGTTCCTGGAATCAAAGCGTTTTTCATCAATGGATTGTCCTGATTGTCTGTTATTGTGATTTGCAATTTGCCATAACGGTCCACAACTAGCCAAACCCATCCAGAACCAAACTGCTTTTCTGACTGCGTTTTAAATTGATTCGTCAAATTGTTAAAAGAACCAAATTCTTTATTTATCGAACCAGCTAGAGTATCTTTTGGAGTTTGCTCTTTCGGGCTAAGAATATTAAAATACAAAGTATGATTGTAATACCCGCCTGCATTCTGACGAAGCTTTAAATTAGTAAGAGGCATTTTTTTTAAGATGTCCTCAATAGGCATATTTTCAAACTCAGTCGAAAGAATCTCTTTATTGAAATTGTTTGTATACGACAAATAATGCTTAGAATAATGTGTTTCTAAAGTTAAGCTCCTTATGTCTGGCGCAAGTGCGTCATAATTAAATGGCAATTTTGTCATTTCAAAAGAACCAGGATCGGCTTTAACATCATTTGGTGAGCCGATAGTTATTTTTTCTTCTTTTGTTGGAAGAGGAACTTCAACTACTTCAACCAGCTTATCTTCTTTACAGGAAAATAATAGTAAAAATGAAGCTAAAGTGCTGAAAAGAACAACGTTTTTCTTCATAATGTTTTTATTTTGATGTTAATGAATTGATGATCTCGATATAATGTTCTTTGGCTTCGTCTACAGACATATGGCTTATCTGCATCCAGGCATTAGTTTTAAAAGCATCTCGTAAATCAAAATTTTGAGATTGATTGTAAACCGCAGTTCCAAAGGTAGCCTGTTTGTAAAAAGCATAAAGTCTTAACTGCACATCTTGCGGCAGCGCGGCTTGAGTCATTGTCATAGCAACTTCTACAGCTTTAGCAAAGCGAATATCTAAATCTTTATCAGCCATTTATGCCTTTGTAGCAATAATTGTTTTTCCGCCAATTGCTTTTTGATTTAGCTCAACATTGATTGGCGTACCTAAAGGTAAAAATAAATCTACTCTTGAACCAAATTTAATAAAACCAGCGTCAGTTCCTTGAACAACTTGCATTCCTTCTTTAGCATAGTTTACAATTCTACGAGCCAAAGCACCAGCAATTTGTCTGTATAAAATAGCACCGAAAGTTTCGTTTTCGATTACTACAGTAGTTCTTTCGTTTTCCTCACTTGCTTTTGGGTGCCAGGCAACTAAAAATTTACCAGGGTGATATTTGCTAAATTTAATAATACCGTCCATGGCGTAACGTGTTACGTGCACATTGATTGGTGACATAAAAATAGAAACCTGTAAACGTTTATCTTTAAAATATTCTCCTTCATAAACTTCTTCGATAACCACCACTTTTCCATCAACAGGAGCTAGGATGTGATCGCTGTTTCTAACTGCAATTCTCTTAGGATTTCTAAAGAATTGTAAAATAATGATCAAAATTACAAGCGCTGCAATTTGAATAAGCATTCTAAGCCAATTGATATCTATAAATCTTTCAGCAATTAAAAGTACAGCTACAGTAAAAACAGTACCTAATAAAATGGACGGGCCTCCCTCTTTATGAAACATAATATAAAATTTGATAAAATAAAAATATAATTGGTGCTACAAATATAACACTATCTAATCGATCTAAAATACCTCCATGACCAGGCATTATCGAACCGCTATCTTTAATGCCTGCAATTCGTTTAAATTTGGATTCTATTAAGTCTCCGATAGTTCCAAAAATGCTCACAATTAATGCGATAATCGTCCAGATTAAGATTGATGTGTTGCTAAATTCTGGTTTAGGCTGAATATAGAGTTTAGAAATCAAAAAACCAGCAAAAGCAGCAAAAACTACACCTCCAAGAAAACCTTCAATGGTCTTTTTTGGAGAAACACGTTCAAACAATTTGTGTTTTCCCATTGATTTTCCGACCAAATAAGCAAAAGTGTCATTCGTCCAAATCAAAACAAATAACCCCAAGATAATTTTCGGATTATAATCATTTGTTCCAAAAGAAATTTTTACAATAAATACAAAAGGAAGTGTAATGTATCCGAGCAGATACAAGTATTTTGAAGAAGTGCTTACTTTTTGTACAGAATCGTAAAATAAAAATATGATACATTTTATAGAAACGACAATTGTGACGGCTAGAAGAACTAAATCTAGCTGTTTGATATTGGTTTCTAAACTGATATTAGAATTGAATGTATCGTTTATAAATTTTGTCGTCTGTTTGTTGTAATGGCTTACAAGAATAATTGTAGCATAGACTAAAGTCCCAAAGAGAATAGAAAATACTTTATTTAGGTTTACGATATTAGAAAATTCATATATCGTGATAATCAGGAAAACACCAAAAAGGGTAATGAAGCTTTCTGTAGAAAACAATATCGAAGTTAATAATAAAGCGATATAAACAGCACCAGAAATGGTTCTCTTCAGTGTTTCGTTCATCTTAAAGATCTTCTAGAAGCAGTAAATAAAGGTTTTTGGCAACACTTCCGTATTGTGTAAAATCTTCGTCTTTCGCTTTTTCGAAATATTTTATTGTAGTGATATTAGTAGGTATGTCTCTTTCGTATTTACGTTTTATAGCACTCAATCCGTCGCTTTTCATTGGCAGGATTTGGCTGGTAGTGGCTATAATTACAATATTTGCAGGTAATTCGTTTGGTTTATTTTGTCGAATTTGTTTTGATGAAAATAAAATAGAACCTTCATCGGCTATAAGGTTCTCACAGCTTGCCAATAAGAATTTTGGTTGAGCAGGAGCGATGTAAAATAATTTGTTTTCATCTAATAGATTAAATAAAGCTGGTTCGTAGCATAAAACTTCTTGTTCAAACCAGTCGTTTTCTTCTAAAATATTTTCAAACTGTTCAGAAAGTTCTCCCATATTTTCGCAGTACAAGAATTTACCTCCATTTTTTTTGAAATTGAAAATAAATTGCTCATCTAAGGATAAATGGCTGTTCTGCGCAGAAGTTCCTGCATATTCGCTTTCGTTCACTTCGTCAGAAGCGGCCTCACTAGAGCCAAATATTTTTTTGAAAAAATTCATTTTTTATATGAAATGCTTTACATGTTAATTGAAAACGTTCAAAGATAAAAAAATCTTAATTCAAAAGGGACTTTTGAATTAAGATTTTGAAAAATATTATTATGTATTTGGTAATTCCTTATGAAACTACCTCTTCTAAATTTTTATCGAATGTACGTTTTCCGAAGATGTTTTCTAAGTCATCTTTAAAAATCACTTCTTTTTCAATCAGAATATCAGCAAGTTGGTTTAACTTGTCTTTGTTTTCTTCTAATATCTGAATTGCTCTTTGGTATTGACCTTCGATTAAATCTGAAATTTCTTTGTCAATAATTTTTGCAGTTTCGTCAGAATATGGTTTAGAGAAATTATATTCACTCTGTCCAGTTGAATCGTAATACGTCACGTTTCCGATTTTGTCGTTCAATCCGTAGATTGTTACCATTGCGCGAGCTTGACGAGTTACTTTTTCTAAATCGCTTAATGCACCAGTTGAAATTCTGTCAAAAGTTACTTTTTCAGCAGCTCTACCGCCCATAGTAGCACACATTTCGTCTAACATTTGATCGGTTCTCACGATTTGTCTTTCTTCTGGCAAGTACCAAGCAGCTCCTAAACTTTGTCCACGAGGAACGATAGTTACTTTAATAAGTGGTGCAGCATGCTCCAACATCCAGCTTACAGTTGCGTGACCAGCTTCGTGTATTGCGATTGCTCTTTTTTCATCAGGAGTGATAATCTTGTTTTTCTTTTCAAGACCCCCAATAATTCTATCAACAGCATCAAGGAAATCTTGTCTGTCAACTGCTGCTTTGTTGTTTCTTGCAGCAATTAATGCAGCTTCGTTACAAACGTTAGCAATATCAGCACCAGAGAAACCTGGAGTTTGTTTCGCTAAGAAATCTAAATCAAGACCTTCAACTTTTTTGATAGGAGCTAAGTGTACTTTGAAGATTTCAGCTCTTTCGCGAATGTCTGGTAAGTCAACAAAAATTTGTCTATCGAAACGTCCAGCACGCATTAAAGCTTTGTCTAGAACGTCAGCTCTGTTGGTTGCTGCCAAAACAATTACGTTAGAGTTTGTACCGAAACCGTCCATTTCTGTCAGTAATTGGTTCAAAGTGTTTTCTCTTTCGTCGTTTCCGCCAGACATATTGCTTTTTCCTCTTGCTCTACCAACAGCGTCGATCTCATCAATGAAAATGATAGCGGGAGATTTTTCTTTAGCTTGTTTGAATAAGTCACGTACACGTGAAGCACCAACTCCAACAAACATCTCTACGAAATCTGAACCCGATAAAGAGAAGAAAGGTACTTGCGCTTCACCAGCAACAGCTTTTGCCAATAAAGTTTTACCAGTTCCCGGAGGTCCTACCAATAAAGCTCCTTTTGGAATTTTACCTCCTAGGTTTGTATATTTTTCTGGGTTTTTAAGGAATTCAACGATTTCCTGAATTTCTTCTTTAGCGCCTTCTAAACCAGCAACATCTTTAAATGTAGTTTTAATGTCTGTTTTTTCATCAAACAATTTAGCTTTAGATTTTCCGATATTGAAGATCTGTCCGCCACCTCCAGCACCTCCGCCAGACATTTTACGCATAATGAAAATCCATACACCAACAATGATGATGATAGGAAGCAAGCTGATTAAAATATCGCTCCAGTTATTTTTTTGAAGGAAATTATAATCTTTTAATTTATGTTCGTTAACTGCTTTTTCAAGTTTAGTCTGAAAGATTTGATCATTACCAATTTCCAAAGTATAGTGCGGACCTTTGTTTGGCTGTTTGAAAATATCTTCAGCTACTTTTTTATTTGCTGGGTCTTTAAGAGCCGCAGCATTCAAATATACTTCAGCTTCTGCTTTATTGTAAACAATTACTTTTTCAATTTGGCCTTTTTCTAGAAGGGTGTTGAATTTAGAAGAAGTTAATTGAGCAGGTTCGCTTAAGCTTGATCCTCCTGTGGCAAAACTTATGAATAAAAAAACTAAAAGTATTGCGGTGTATATTAACCAAGGACTTATTTTAAATTTATTCGGATTTGGATTATTATCTTTAGCCATTTAATGAAAGTTTCTTTAGTATTTGTTCTCGATTGAAGTTATTTTGGCATCGCCCCAAAGGCTTTCGATGTTATAATATTCGCGAATATGTTTCTGGAAAACGTGTACTACAATGTGTACATAATCCATTAAAACCCATTCTGCATTATCGGTTCCTTCTACGTGCCAAGGTTTATCTTTTAAGTCTTTTGATACAATTTTTTGAATTGAGTTTACGATGGCGTTAACTTGGGTGTTTGAGCTACCGTTGCAAATAACAAAATAGTCGCATACAGCAGTATCTATATCTCTTAAGTCAAGAATGTCGATATCATTTCCTTTTACTTCCTCAATCCCTTTGATTATGTTCGCCAGTAGAACATCATTATTAATAGTCTTTTTCGCCATGAATTATTTTATATGAATTTGTAAAGTTACCAAATTTTGTGATTATTTTTGAACCTTAACAAAATATTAAATTAAGATATTTAAATTATTTAATGAAACTAATCAAACTCGATGCCATAGATTCTACAAATGACTTCCTAAAGGCTTTGGCAAGTCAAGATGAACTGGAGAATTTTACAACGGTAACAGCTGAAAATCAGACAAAAGGAAAGGGGCAAGTAGGTGGTGTATGGAAGACTGAAGCTGGTAAGAACTTAACTATGAGTGTTTTGGTTAAAGATTTTCTGTTTAGCAATGATGAAGTTTTCAATTTAAGTCTTGTTGTTTCGTTATCGGTTGCAGAGGTGTTAAAAACATTAAATATTCCTGATATTTGTATTAAATGGCCAAACGACATTCTGTCATACAATAAGAAATTGGTTGGCATATTAATCGAAAATACCTTAAAAAGCGATGGCAGGATCGTGTCAGTTGCCGGAATCGGGATCAATGTTAACCAGACTGATTTTAACGAATTGCCAACAGCTTGTTCAATGTCAGTTATTGCAGGTAAATCTTTTGATAAAGAAGAATTAGCAATTCTAATTGTTGAAAAGCTAAAAGAGAAGATTCAATTGTGGAATACCTCAGCAAAGATTTTTTGGGACGATTACTTTAATTTTTTATTTAAAAAAGGAATTCCAACAGCATTCAGAGACAATAATGACCAAGATTTTATGGGAATCATTCAAGGCGTTTCTCCGATTGGTAAATTACAGGTTTTATTAGAAGATGATTCTGTTGCGGAGTTTGAGATTAAAGAAGTGAAAATGCTTTACTAAGATGTTAAGGTTCTGAGATGCTAAGATTCTAAGTTTTTTTTTGTAGAGGCGCACTGCAATGCGTCTAACTATGGTGTTAAGGTTGTGAGATGCTAAGATTCTAAGTTTTTTTATTTTAATCTCGCAAAGTCGCAGAGACGCAAAGTTTTTTTAAAACAGATTGAAAATGATTTAAGTAGATTTTTTTTAAGATTAAAACATTAAAAGCTTTGCGTCTCTGCGACTTTGCGAGAGCATAAAAAAAAATGTCCAACAATAGTCGGACATTTTCATTTATAATTCACAATTAATAATTCACCATTATTAAAGCTTGTTCATATTGTTTGCTAAAGTTTCAATAAACTTACTAATTGGACCTTTAACCATCATCGCCATCATAGCGTTGAATTCACCTTCAAAGAACAATTGAACAGCACTTTCTGAATCAGAAACAGTGTCAATGTTTGAAGTTAGTGTAAACGGAAGTTTATCACTTGCAGCACCCAAAATAATTTTGTTTGGTGCTACT
Organism: Flavobacterium nitrogenifigens; assembly: GCF_003254565.1. Taxonomy (GTDB): domain Bacteria; phylum Bacteroidota; class Bacteroidia; order Flavobacteriales; family Flavobacteriaceae; genus Flavobacterium; species Flavobacterium nitrogenifigens. Next base: position 2,657 of record NZ_QJRI01000178.1, on the reverse strand, counting down.
TTATCTTTCATTTTTAATTTGATTTCCGGCATCCCTTTCAATCCAAAAATAAAAGCGTCTTCGCCAGTCACTTCAAATTTAGCGATATTGTCTGGCATTAATTTTTCGAAATTCTTTACGTCAGTCAGTTGATCAAATAGATCCTGAGCTGATTTCTGAACAGTAACTTTTGGACTTTCTAAGTTCATATTGTTTTTTGTTTTTGTTTTTTTACTGCAAATGTTTTTTTTACCGCAAAGGACGCAAGGTTTTTTTATACTTTGATTTTATTTAAGTTCGCAAAGCTGAAACTTTAAGTAAAATTCCAATTTTTTAATCCCGATAGCTATCGGGACAAATTCCAAAAGGAGCAAAGCGACTCTAAAATCTAAAATCTAAAATCTAAAATTTCACTCCTGTCCCCAAGTAGATGGGCTTACGCTCCATTCTTGAAGAGTTGATTGCTGATCTTCTGTGATGTATTGTTTCTGAACTGCTAAATCTAATAGATTTTCGTAGTTGCTTAAGGTGAATAAATCAACATTAGCTTCTTTAAAGTTTTCTTCGGCAACGCCAAAACCATAAGTAAAGACAGCTGCCATACCTTTAACATTAGCACCTTCGTTTCTTAAAGCTTCAACAGCCAGCAAACTGCTTTTTCCAGTACTGATTAAGTCTTCAACAACGACAACATTTTGTCCTTTTTGTAAAAAACCTTCCACTTGGTTTTGTCTACCGTGTTTTTTAGGTTCTGGACGCACGTATACGAACGGAAGACCTAAACTTTCGGCAACCAAAATTCCAACTCCAATGGCTCCAGTAGCAACACCAGCAATCACATCAGGTTTTCCAAATTGTTTTTCGATGTTTTTAGCAAACTCATCACGAACATAGTTTCTGATGCTCGGAAATGAAAGAATTAACCTATTATCACAGTAAATAGGAGATTTCCAACCAGAAGCCCATGTAAAAGGATTTTCGGGATTCAATTTAATTGCATTTATTTGCAAAAGCAATTCGGCTGTTTTTTCGGCAGTATCTTTATTAAAAATCATAATACAAATGTATAAAGTTTTTGTAAACGACAAACCACTTTTTTTGACAAATGAAATCTCGAAAGAAACAGATTTCCAATTGTTCTTGTTGGAGAGTATTGATATCGAACAGCTTATTATAAAAATTTTTCAAAATAAAATTCAAAAAGCCATTCTATATCATCCCGACGAAAGTGAGATGATGAAAACCCTAAAAGCCAAGATTCCGGTAAATAAAGCGGGCGGAGGCTTTGTCTATAACAAAAAAGGCGAAGTCTTGTTTATCTTTAGAAACGGGAAATGGGATCTGCCAAAAGGCGGAATCGAGAAAGGGGAAGACATCGAAGCGACGGCTATGCGTGAGGTAGAGGAGGAGACAGGAGTAAACCAGCTTCGTATTACGAATAAACTTCAAAAAACCTATCACATCTTTAAACGCAACGGAAAATACAAACTTAAAATCACGCATTGGTTCGAAATGTTCTCCGATTTTGAAGGAACACCACACGGACAAATCGAAGAAGGAATTGAAAAAGTTGCCTGGTTAAACCCAGAACAAATCAAAGAAGCACTTAAAAACTCATACGAAAACATTAAATTGTTATTCGAAGAAGAAAAGAAACCAATAGAAAAAATGGTAGCTCCAATCGCCTATCGCTCGGGCCCAGATTCTAAATAAACAGGTATTTAAAGTCTCTAAATTAGAATTTGAAAATTGAAGATTAACAATTCATTTGGGCGTGCCACCAATAAAAGAAAAGACCCAATCAATTTTGCGTTCATTGGGTCTTTTTTTTATTGCTGTCGGGCTTTCGCTGCTACTTCGGTAGCTTAGCTCAATCCCTCACGCGGGCAATCGGCTTAAAAAGTTCGTTCTGTTTTTAGTTTAAACGTTTTATTCGCTATCTTCATTTTTAATGCCTTTGAGTAATGCGTAAATTGCCATTGCATGTCCCTGTCCCAAGCTAAAATCATTTTTAAGCCAGTTGACAATATCTCCAGCTTTTACTTCTGGTTTTACTTCTCCGTTTGCTGTAAATCCTTTTTGTTCAGCTAGAGCTCTAAACTCAGTTGGACCATTTCCTGTTTTTTCTTTGATTGTCTTTAGGTATCCTTGAAATGACATAAAATATAAAGTTAGAAGTTAAGTAAAACGAAAATACAAATTAAAGTAAGATTAGTATTAAGTTTTGTTTAATTTCTTTAGCTCAACTTTATCAAATTTTCAAACCTTGACAAAGTTTTAAGATTTAATTTTTAAGATGTTAGCATTTTTAAAAACATTCCGTTAGGAATGTCTGGTCGGTAGAAAATGAAATGTTGAATTACGGTTATACGTTCCGTAGGAACGTTTGATTGGTAATACAGATGGATTATTTCCACATAACAGGTGTCCCTACAGGACACATTCATCAAAACGATATTATTTTTTTCTACCGATGAGATATTCCTATCGGAATATTAATTTTTGCGATTAATAAAATAAATAGATTTAAATTCATTCCGTTAGGAATGTCTGGTCGGTAGAAAATGAAATGTTGAATTGCGGTTATACGTTCTGTAGGAACGTTTGATTGGTAATACAGATGGATTATTTCCACATAACAGGTGTCCCTACAGGACACATTCATCAAAACGATATTG
>NZ_QJRI01000009.1 GCF_003254565.1 Flavobacterium nitrogenifigens | reverse complement strand
TGTTCGATATTGGCTTTCCGATAGGAATAGCTCTTTTCTCTACAGCATGTCCTGTTGACTGATAAACAGATACGCAGACGGCGCACTCTGTAGGGCCATAAGCATTATAATACGCGATTCCTGATGCTGTAACTCTCAAGGCTGTACCGGGATCGGCTGATTCGCCGGCAGTAATAATACATCTTAGTCCTGAGATATCTTCATT
>NZ_QJRI01000006.1 GCF_003254565.1 Flavobacterium nitrogenifigens | reverse complement strand
GGTTGAAGCTGCACCTGCTGACGTTAGGGATGCTTCTGTGTCGCCGTTCACAAATCCCGAGTAACTTACCGTCAGAGTCGGATTTGCGCTGCCGTAAGGTTTGCTCTTGTCATCGGCTGTCACTATAAGAGACGCTTGGGTTACTGTCAGAGTCCCATCAGCATATGATATTGAATAGTTTGGAGATGATGCGCCGCCTGCTGT
>NZ_QJRI01000177.1 GCF_003254565.1 Flavobacterium nitrogenifigens | reverse complement strand
TGATTTTGAAAAAAAACTATCTCGGTGAGCCGCGTTAGTGATAGAAGCGGCATTCTTTTGCGGGACTCGAGTGCCTCTCTCTTCCCTATGTCTTCTCCAGCAAAAGATACAATGGACAGCAGGGCCCGCCGCGGCGGGAAACGCCATTGGTATTAGAAACCTTGAGTTTAGAAGTGTTAAATTATAGTCAATTGTAGTCGTTAAATATTGATACTTTAGAGTTTTTGAATTTGAATGAGTATTTTTGTGTTTAAATTACTTTTTAAACATGAAGAAAAATATTTTATTGTTAGCGCTTCTTGCTGTTACAGGCTTAAGTGCACAACAACGTCCAAAGTTAGTGGTGGGTATAGTTGTCGATCAAATGAAAATGGAATATTTATATCGTTTTTCAGATGATTTTTCTCCAAATGGCTTTAAAAGACTAATGAATGATGGATTTACTTTCCAGAATATGCATTACAATTATATGCCAACTTATACTGCTCCTGGGCATGCTTCAATCTACACAGGTACAACTCCAGCAACTCACGGAATTGTAGGGAACGAATGGTTTAGCAGAACGCTTGGTAAAGAAACGTATTGTACTGACGATGCTGGTGTTAAAACGGTAGGTGACGGTACGCCAGAAGAGGGTGCTATGTCTCCAAAAAATCTTCAAAGTACTACCATTACTGACGAAGTTAGAATGGCCACCAATTTTACTGGGAAAGTTATTGGAATGAGTTTAAAGGATCGTGGTGCTATATTACCAGCCGGTCATTTTGCGAACTGGGCATTTTGGTACAGCAAAACTGGTTCTTTTATTTCTAGTACTTTTTATGGTGAAAAATTGCCAGAATGGGTTACCGAATTCAATAATGAAAAAAACTACTTAAAATACATTAATAAAGGTTGGGATTTATACAAGCCTGCCTCTGTTTATAATGAAAGTCTTCCTGATAATAATCCGTATGAAGGGAAATTATATGGAAGTGCTGCGCCAGTTTTTCCATACGATTTAAAATCTATGTATGAGAAAAATGATGCTGGTGTTATTAGAGCTACGCCTTTCGGAAATGATTTGTTAGCTGAATTTGCAAAAAGAGCTATAGAGAAAGAAGAATTGGGTAAAGACAATGTTACAGACTTTTTGACTGTTAGTTTTTCTTCTACAGACTATGTAGGTCACTTACTTGGTCCAAGATCTATGGAACTTCAAGATACTTACTTGAGATTGGATCAAACAATTGCTGATTTTTTAGCTTATCTTGATAAAACGGTTGGTAAAGGAAATTATTTACTTTTCTTAACAGCTGACCACGCAGGTGCTGAGAATGTAATTTACTTGAAAGATCGTAAATATAATGTAGATAATTATCCTTCAAAAGAAGTTAAGAAAAGTTTACAAGATTTTTCTACTAAGACTTTTGGTGTAGATTTAGTTCAAAATTATTCAAACTTTAATGTTTTCTTTAATAAGCAGATTATTAAGGATAAGAAATTGGATCTGGATAAAGTTAAAGATGCTTTTAAAAAGTTTTTAATTACTCAGCCACAAGTTAAAAAAGTTTATACAGAGGAAGAAATTTTAGCTAATGCTGGAAATGATTACGCTCTTAATTTTGTAGCAAAAGGCTATGATGTTACGCAAAATGGTGATTTAGTTATTGTAGATAAACCTGGAATGATTGAATATACTCCAACAGGAACATCACATGGTACAATTTATAGCTACGATACACATGTACCTGCTATTTTCTACGGTTGGCATATTAAAAAAGGTGAATCTTACGATAAGAAGGCTATAACTGAGATTGCTCCAACAATAGCGCAAAAGATTAAAGTTACTTTTCCAAATGGTACAGAAGCGAAAGTTATGACTGAAGTTCTGGATAGTAAAAAATAAGAAAATATAAAGCTTTGAAAACCTGTCTTCGTGACAGGTTTTTTTATGCCTTGAAAAAAGGCTTTTCAATTAAGAAAAGCCTTTTGTAATAGTGATTTAGTAAGCACTTATATAAGTATTAGCACTATGCGTTTGCTAATACTATTTCTTCATTAAAAGGAAGATTCCAAGCTTCTGCAACTCCTTTGTAAAGGATTTTTCCATTAGCTACGTTCAATCCTTTTTTCAATTCTTCATTTTCTGCACAAGCTTTTTCCCATCCTTTGTTTGCTAATTGTACAGCATATGGTAAAGTTGCGTTTGTTAAAGCTAAAGTAGAAGTGTAAGGAACAGCTCCTGGCATATTAGCTACACAGTAGTGAACGATATCGTCAATAATGAATGTTGGATTTTCGTGTGTTGTAGGAGTACAAGTTTCAATACATCCTCCTTGATCTACAGCTACGTCAACAACAACAGTTCCTGGACGCATTAATTTAAGCATGTCACGAGTAATCAAGTGAGGTGCTTTTGCTCCTGGAATTAAAACTGCACCAACAATTAAGTCAGCATCTTTAATTGCTCTTGTGATATTGTAATGATTTGACATTTCTGTGTTTACGTTTGCTGGCATGATATCATCCAATTGACGCAAACGAGGTAAACTTAAGTCCATAATAGTAACTTGAGCACCTAATCCAGCAGCCATTTTAGCAGCTTGAGTTCCTACGATTCCTCCACCTAAAACTAATACTTTTGCCGGCGGAACACCTGGAACACCTCCTAAAAGAATTCCTCTTCCTTTTAATGGTTTTTCAAGGTATTTAGCTCCTTGTTGAATTGCCATACGACCAGCAACTTCTGACATTGGAACTAATAATGGTAAGCTTCTGTCTGTTTTTTCTACAGTTTCGTAAGCTAAACAAACAGCTCCTTTTTCTAACATTGCATGCGTTAATTCTTCTGAAGAAGCAAAGTGGAAGTAAGTGAATAATAATTGATCTTTTTTGATCAATGGGTATTCAGAAGCAATAGGCTCTTTTACTTTGATGATCATTTCAGCGATAGCATAAACTTCTTCAATAGTTGGTAAAACAACTGCACCAGCTTCAGCATATTCTGTATCAGCGAAACCACTTCCTAAACCAGCAGTAGCTTGAACATAAACTGTATGTCCGTGTTTTTTCATTTCAGAAACACCTGCAGGAGTTAAGGCAACTCTGTTTTCGTTATTTTTTATTTCTTTAGGAACACCTATTATCATTTTGTTATATTTTTTTGTTTTTATTGAATTTGTTTTTATTGAATTTGTTTTACAAATCTACAGATAGAGAATAAATTATGGTTTAATGCTGAATAAATAAGAAAATATTATTTTATTTTTTACTTTTACAGAAAAATATTCTGTTTTGAAGCAAAATTTATTCTTCAAAAAGAAAAAATGACTAATTCGGACTAATTTTAATAAAACGTTTTCGTTATGGCTTTAGATGAAATTGACAAAAAAATCCTACGCCTTTTACAGGAAGATGCGCATTATACTTTAAAAGACATCGCAAACAAAATAAATTTGTCTTTGACACCTGTTCATGATCGTGTGAAACGCCTTGAAAAAGATGGTATTATCGAAAAATATGTGACACTTCTTGACAAGAAAAAACTTGGGAATAATTTGACGGTTTACTGTCAAGTTACGCTGACAAAACAGACTTATGATACTTCGGAAGGATTTAATCAATCGATTTTGAATTTGCCAGAAGTTGTCGAATGTAATTATGTTTCGGGGAACTTCGATTATATGCTGAAAATTATAATTCCTGACATGGAAAGCTATCATCATTTTCATCAGAAAAAATTATCAGTTCTGCCTGAAGTTTCTTTAATAAATACTGTTTTTGTTATTTCGGAGGTAAAAAGTACTACCGTTCTTCCTATTTAAATTAAAACAAAAAACCATCAAGAAAATATTGATGGTTTTAAGAAAAAAAGTTAGTTTGGTTGAATTAATAATAAGTATAACGTCTTACTTTGGCAATATATTTTGCTAAACGAATAACTTGATGACTATATCCATATTCATTGTCATACCAAATATATAGCACTATATTTTTTCCATCCTTTGAAACAATTGTAGCATTGCTGTCATAAATAGATGGAGCAGAAGTTCCAACTATGTCAGACGAAACCAATTCGTTATTCAAAGAATATTTGATTTGCTCTACCAGTTCTCCTTCAAGAGCATATTTCTTCATGATTTTATTGATTGCGGTAATTGATGTGGCTTTTTTAACTTCTAAATTTAAAACAACAAGAGATCCATTAGGAACAGGAACACGAATCGCATTTGATGTTAATTTGCCTTCCAATGTTGGCAAAGCTTTTGCCACAGCACTTCCTGCGCCAGTTTCGGTAATAACCATATTCAAAGCTGCTGCTCTACCTCGACGGTATTTTCTATGCATATTATCAACCAGATTTTGGTCGTTGGTGTAAGCATGAATGGTCTCTAAATGCCCTTTTACAACACCAAGAGTTTCTTCAACCACTTTTAAAATTGGAGTAATCGCATTTGTTGTGCAAGATGCGGCAGAGAAAATATTTACTTCATCTGGATTAAATTCATTATGATTTACACCATGTACAATATTCGGGACACCTTTTCCAGGAGCAGTTAATAAAACTTTACTCGCTCCATTTGATGTTAAATGTCTTTTTAATGCTTCTTCAGTAGTAAACGCTCCAGTATTATCAATTACCAAAGCATCATTAATTCCGTATGTAGTGTAATCAATTTCTTCTGGAGAATTGGCAGTAATGATATGAACGGTTGTTCCGTTTATAATTAAGGCATTGTTTTTTGGATCGGCTATTACAGAGCCTTGAAAATCTCCATGAATTGAGTCATATCGCAATAGAGAAGCTCGTTTCTCTAAACTTGTTGCTTCATTTTTATCACGGGTTACAATTGCTCTCAGGCGCAATTGATCTCCTTTTCCAGTTTTAGACATTAGTTCTCTCGCCAATAAACGTCCAATTCTTCCGAAGCCATACAAAACAATATCTTTTGGTTTGATTTCTTTTGAAGATTTTGCCTTTTTCAATTTTTCAATAACAAAATATCTCGCATCAGGATATTTTTCATCTTCTAAACGATATTCATAAGTTAGTTTTCCTAAATCTATTTTTGCTGGTGGAAGATCTAAAGATAAAACGACTTTTGCGATTTCAACCGAATCAAAAATGGTGATTGGTTTGCCTACGAATTCACCAGCATATTGGTGAAGATTGATAATATCGCTGACGTTTTTATCCAATAATTGATTCTTGAATAAGACCATTTCGATTGACTTGTCATACCATAAATCGCTTATGACTTTAATTAATTCTACACCGGCTTTTCTTCGGTCGACTTGTAATGATACCTCTTTTTGGTACAATGATTTGTTACTCATAATTGAAAAAATAAAATGCTCACTATTTTAAAATTTTGCGCAAAAGTATCTATTTCAATCGATTTCGTAAACTATTTTAGCATTTATTTTTGAAAATAAAAAAGCCACCTTATTTTATTAAGATGGCTATTTTTGAAGTTTTCAGTCGCAGTCACAGTTTACAGTTTTTAGTAACTGAAAACTGTGACTGAAAACTGCGACTTAAATAATTATTCTGAAAATCTCTCCATTTCTGTTGATCATTTCAATTCGAACGCTTTGTCCTTCGTCTTTTTTACTTAAAAGTTTAGAAACAGTTTCAACGTTTGTTGCTTTTACATTATCAATGCTAAGAATAATATTTCCTAGTAATTCGTTTTGATATTGCATTAAATTCTCATTGCTGATGTTTTTAATTTTAACACCATAATCAATTCTGAATTTTTTCTTGTCAGCTGCATCGATGTTTTCTAATTCAATTCCTTTAAATTCAGCGCTGTAAAACTCATTTTTACTTAAAGTTACAGGAACAGTTTTCGTTTTTCCTTCTTTAATATAAGTTACTTTTACAACATCGTTTGGACGTTTTGTATTGATGTAACCTGATAGATCTGCATAAGTAGCGATGTTTTGATCATCCAATTTTACGATAATATCACCTTTAGTTAAACCAGCTTTTTCTGCGCCTGAGTTTTTAGAAACTCTATTAATATAAAATCCTTGCGTTTCTGTTACTCCCAATTCTTTAGAAGCTGTAGCATTCAATTCGCCTCCTTCAACCCCAAGAATACCTCTTTGAACATTACCGTATTCCATAATATCCTCAATAATTTTTCGGGCAATATTAGAAGGAACAGCAAAAGAATATCCAACATAAGAACCTGTCATAGAAGAAATCATAGTGTTAATTCCGATTAATTCTCCTCTTGCATTTACCAACGCTCCACCGCTATTGCCTGGGTTTACGGCAGCATCAGTTTGTATGAAAGATTGGATTCCGCTTTGGTCTAAATTTCTAGCTTTCGCAGAAACTATTCCAGCAGTTACAGTAGAAGTTAAGTTGTAAGGATTTCCAACTGCCAATACCCATTCTCCAACTTTTACATTATCTGAATTAGCGAAAGCAGTATAAGGAAGTTTCTCATCAGCATTGATTTTTAAAAGGGCAATGTCCATTTTTGAGTCAGTACCAATTAGCTTCGCTTTGTATGATTTTTTATTGTTTAAAGTAATTTCGATTTCTGTAGCGTCTTTAATTACGTGATTATTAGTCACAATGTATCCGTCTTCAGAAATAATTACACCAGAACCAGTTCCTACTTGTTCTTGCTGTTGCTGTCCGCCGTACCCGTAGAAAAACTCAAGCATTGGATTGCTTACAGTTCTCCTCGAAACATTTTTTACGTGAACAACAGTGTGAACGGTTTTGTCTGCGGCTTCGGTAAAATCTAGTATTTCGGCACCTAAACCAACATTTTTTCCATAAGAGTTAGGGGCAAGAGTTACAACAGAATTTCCTTTTCCAAAAAAAGAATTGTTGCTTTCAAATAATAACTTGTAAGCACCAAGAGTAATAGCACCACTTAATAATGACACTAAAAATAAGGCTGAAAATCTTTTCATGTTAGAATTTATAATTTAAGTTATTAGAAATTTATGTTTTTAATATTTAACGTAAAAATACTTCAAAAAATTATTTGGAAAAATGGTTTAACTCTCTTTAACAATGATTAACATTTCATTAATTAATAGTTCGTACTTTTGTATTTCTAACAACTAAAAAATGCAAATAGAATTTTATAAATATCAAGGTACCGGAAACGATTTTGTAATGATTGATAACCGTTCCAATTTCTTTCCAAAAGACGATGTAAAACTTATTGAACGTCTGTGTGACAGACGTTTCGGAATCGGAGCAGACGGATTAATTCTTTTAGAAAATGATTCTGAAACTGACTTTAGAATGGTGTATTATAACTCTGATGGAAATCAAAGTTCGATGTGCGGAAACGGCGGTCGTTGTCTTGTTGCTTTTGCTAATCAATTGGGAGTAATTGATGACAAAACAACTTTTATCGCAACCGATGGATTGCATCACGCTTCTGTAAATGCCGATTCAATTGTTTCTTTACAAATGATCGATGTAAACGAAATTCAGAAAAAAGATTCTTATACTTTCCTAAATACAGGTTCACCGCATCATGTTCAAATTGTAGATGATTTGGAGCATTATAACGTAAAAGAAAACGGAGCTGCAATTCGTTACGGTGAATTATATGGAGAAAAAGGTAGCAATGTCAACTTTGTAAAAAAAGTAGATAATGATACTTTTTCTTTAAGAACCTACGAAAGAGGTGTTGAAGACGAAACTCTTGCTTGCGGAACTGGAGCTACAGCGGTTGCGATCGCCATGAATGCAATTGGAGAAACAGATAAAACTTCGATAAACTTAAATGTTGAAGGAGGAAAATTGGTGGTTTCTTTTGATAAAGATAATGATGGTTATACAAATGTATTCCTGACTGGTCCGGCCAAATTCGTATTCAAAGGAACAATTGAGATTTAATGTTAAATCCCAAAAATTTAAAATCCAAATTCCAATCGAGATCTAAAATCTAAAATATCGAAATGATAACATTAAAAGGAGATTCAATTTATTTGCGGGCACTTGAACCTCAAGATTTAGAGTTTATCTATTCTATAGAAAATGATGAGAATATCTGGGAAGTTAGCAATACGCAAACTCCTTATAGCCGTTTTTTGATTAAACAATATTTAGAGAATGCCCATCAGGATATTTATGAGGCAAAACAGCTTCGTTTGGCGATTTGTCAGGATGAAGATTTTCCTGCTATCGGATTGATTGATTTGTTTGAATTTGATCCTAGAAATAATAGGGCAGGGATTGGCATTGTCATTCAGAAAGAAGAAAATCAAAGGAAAAACATTGGTTCTGAGGCTTTAGAGCTTTTAATTAAATATTCTTTTACTAACTTAAACCTCCATCAATTATATGCAAATATTGGCGTGCAAAATGTAGCGAGTATTGCACTTTTTACTAAATTTGGTTTCAAGAAAATCGGAATAAAAAAAGACTGGATTTTGTATCATAACCACTATCATGATGAAGCAATTTTTCAGTTAATTAACAAACAAATTTAAATTTTAAGCTTTGAGTCTAAAAAAAATAATCACAATAAGTGCCGTAGCCATAATTTCAGTTTTATTGATTTATGGTTTTATATTAATCAGTAAAATATTTAGTTCTAATACTAAATTTGAAGAAAAAGAGGTATACGTTTATGTGCCGACAGACGCTAATTATGCTGATGTAAAAAAGATATTAGCACCTTATATCAAGAATTTTGACAACTTTGAAATGGTTGCCGAAAAAAGAGATTATCCGGAAAACGTAAAATCAGGTCGTTTTCTTTTAAAGAAAGACATGAACAATATCGACTTAGTTCGTGCAATGCGTTCTAATATTCCAGTTAAGTTGGTTTTTAATAATCAAGAACGTTTAGAGAATTTTGCAGGAAGAATTGGAAAAGAAATTGAGGCTGACAGTTTATCATTATTGAAAGCTATCAAAGATTCTACATTTTTAGCTGCAAACGGATTTAACGAAGAAAACGTTTTTGCAATGTTTATTCCAAATACTTATGAGATTTATTGGAATACATCGGCAGAAAAGTTCCGTGATAAAATGATTAAAGAATATCATAATTTCTGGACAGCTGATAGAATCGCAAAAGCAAAAGCACAAGGTTTAACACCTGTACAGGCAACAATTTTAGCATCAATCGTTCATAAAGAATCAGTTAAAAAAGATGAAAGACCTCGAATTGCAGGAGTTTATTTAAACCGTTTACGTTTAGAAATGCCATTGCAAGCAGATCCAACCGTTATTTATGCTTTAAAATTAAGAGATAACGATTTTGATCAAGTTATAAAAAGAGTTTTTTATAATGATTTGGTAATGAGATCTCCATATAATACTTATGTGAATAAAGGACTTCCGCCAGGACCAATCGCAATGCCTGATATTACAGCTCTTGAAGCGGTTTTAAATCCAGAGAAGAACGATTATATCTATTTCTGCGCAAGTGTTGATCGTTTCGGATATCATGAATTTGCGGCGACATTAGCAGAACATAATGTAAATGCAAAAAAATATTCTGATTGGATAGCAAGTCAAGGGGTAACTAGATAATTTTATTTATCCATTAAAATATTAAGAACCGAAGTAAATTTTACTTCGGTTTTTTTGTTGTTGTTTTTGATGTAAAAATACTTCTAGAATTGAAAAATTGTGAAATTATGATTTTGGATATTTTTTAGGTTGAAGTAATAAAAAAATAAACATTTTTTAATCTTGAATTTTATAAAATTCGAAAAGTGACTTTCAAGATTTGTATAAAAATCCATGAGTTTATTGTAGGAAAAAACCTTCTTTTTAATGAAATTTGCTTAAAATTTATATAAAAAGCGATTTTTTTTGACTCCATATTTCAGTTTTTAGGGTCAAAAAAATAAGCTTCAAATCTTTCGGAAACCATTATGATAACTGGGATTAAAGTGATTTACGTTTTTACGTAAAAAACGCTAATCTGTTGATTTTTAGCATATTTTTAAAATAGCTTATCTTTGCAGCGTAGAAATTTCAAGAGGGTGACAGCGTCTTGAAGAAAAACAATTTATGATAAAGAAATGGTATTTTTATGCGAGTTTAGTCGTTATTATTACATTTTTAAGTTTGGGATTTATTCCCTCTAACCATGAAACCAAACCTTGGTTTTTAATTGAAAAAACAGATGGATCAGAATACATTTTTCCATCAAAAGAAAAAGATGATTATCCTAAAATCGCAAATGTCCCATTTACAGGAAATCGTCTAATAGGATTTAAAGAAGCAGTCGCTTTTAAAGAATCACAAGGGCAGTACAGATTAGTAAACACTCTTGGTTATATGGGTAAATATCAATTTGGTTCTAAAGCTTTGAGAGCAATTGGAATTAATGATAATAAGGCCTTTTTAAAAGATCCTGCTCTACAAGAAAAAGCTTTTATGGCTTTGTTAGCCAAAAACAAATGGATTTTACGTTACGAAATCGAAAAGTATCAAGGTAAAGTCATCAGTGGTATCGAAATTACCGAATCTGGAATTTTAGCGGCAGCGCATTTAGGTGGTGCAGGTTCTGTAAAGAATTTTTTCAAAAACAAAGGAAGCAGACATTTTAGAGATGCTTTCGGGACTTCCTTGAAAAGCTACATGAGAGATTTTGCAGGTTACGATCTTTCTTTTATAGAAGCAGATAGTAACGCAACAGTAAACGACTAAATTGAAAGAGGTTGTTTCGCATCAGTGAAACAACCTCTTTTTCTATTTTTTATTCTTTTTCATGTATAGTAAATCTCAATCCACAACTTTTTTCTCATCATTGATAACTGAAAACCGAGACTGAGACTGTAAAACTTAATCTATTAGAGCTTCTAAGATTTTTATAGCCGCTTCACTTATTTTAGTTCCAGGTCCAAAAACGGCTGATGCACCCGCATCAAACAAGAATTGATAGTCCTGAGACGGAATAACACCGCCTACAATTACCATTATATCTTCGCGTCCATGTTTTTTTAGTTCTTCTATTACTTGTGGTACCAAAGTTTTGTGCCCTGCTGCCAATGAAGAAACTCCTAAAATATGCACATCATTCTCAACAGCTTGTTTTGCCGCCTCTGCAGGAGTTTGAAATAATGGGCCTATATCAACATCAAAACCTACATCGGCATAGCCTGTTGCAACCACTTTTGCACCTCGGTCATGACCGTCTTGTCCCATTTTGGCAATCATAATTCTAGGACGTCTTCCTTCTTGTTTTGCAAAAACATCTGCTAGTTGTTTTGCTTTTTCAAAATTCTCGTCATTTTTTATTGCTGCACTATACACTCCGCTAAAAGATTTAATTTGTGCTTTAAAACGGCCAAAAACAGTTTCCAATGCACTACTGATTTCGCCTAATGTTGCTCTGTTTCTAGCGGCTTCAACTGCATTTTCTAGTAAGTTTCCTTGTCCTGTCTGTGCACAATGGATTAATTTTTCTAGTGACTTATTTACTTTCTCAGAATCTCTGGTTCGTTTTATTTCTTCAAGACGTTCGACTTGCTGTTTACGAACCAACTGATTGTCCACATCTAGAATATCCAACGGATCTTCTTTTTCTAAACGATATTTATTTACGCCGACAATAATATCTTGCCCGCTGTCTATTCTTGCTTGTTTTCTTGCGGCAGCCTCTTCAATTCGAAGTTTCGGAATTCCAGCTTCAATGGCTTTGGTCATTCCGCCCAATTCTTCTACTTCTTCAATTAATTTCCAAGTCTTTTCTACGATGTCATTGGTTAGACTTTCAACATAATAACTTCCAGCCCAAGGATCTACCGTTTTAGTAATTTTGGTTTCCTCTTGAAGAAATATTTGCGTGTTTCTCGCAATTCTAGCGGAGAAATCTGTTGGAAGTGCAATTGCTTCGTCTAAAGCATTGGTATGGAGAGATTGTGTTCCTCCAAAAACCGCTGCAGAAGCTTCTATACAAGTTCTCGCCACATTGTTAAATGGATCTTGTTCTGTCAAACTCCATCCGCTGGTTTGGCAGTGTGTTCTTAAAGCCAGAGATTTATCGCTTTTCGGATTAAACTGTTGTAATAGTTTTGCCCAAATCATACGACCGGCCCTCATTTTAGCTATTTCCATAAAATGATTCATGCCGATTGCCCAAAAGAAAGATAATCTTGGAGCAAAATCGTCAATGGTCATTCCTGTAGATAATCCAGTTCTGATGTATTCTAAACCATCTGCTAAAGTATAAGCTAATTCAATATCAGCTGTTGCTCCGGCTTCTTGCATGTGATAACCAGAAATAGAGATAGAATTGAATTTTGGCATTTTTTTGCTGGTAAATTCAAAAATATCAGCAATTATTTTCATAGAAGGAGTTGGAGGGTAGATATAAGTATTTCTAACCATAAACTCCTTTAAAATATCATTCTGGATTGTTCCTGCCAGTTTCTCTGGACTAACGCCTTGTTCTTCTGCAGCAACAATGTAAAAAGCCATAATAGGTAAAACGGCTCCATTCATGGTCATGGAAACCGACATTTCGTCTAACGGAATCTGATCGAAAAGCACTTTCATGTCTTCGACAGAATCAATGGCAACTCCAGCTTTTCCAACATCACCAACCACTCTTTCGTGATCAGAATCGTAACCGCGATGCGTTGGAAGATCAAAAGCGATGGAAAGTCCCTTTTGGCCCGCAGCTAAATTTTTTCTGTAAAAAGCATTGCTTTCTTCTGCGGTAGAAAATCCGGCATATTGGCGAATAGTCCACGGACGGCGTACATACATTGTTGCGTATGGCCCTCGTAAATTTGGTGCAAAACCAGCTCCGAAATCAAGAAAATCTAAATCTTCGATATCTTTTTCAGAATACGTTTTTTTAATTTCGATTCCTTCGGCAGTAGTAAAGTTGTTAGAACTAGAATTAGCTTCGGGTTCCTGACTTTTAACTTCTAGCTTTATATTTTTAAGGTCTTTTCTCAATTTAAATATGGTTATTTAAGTTCGATTAAATCTCTTTTGATTTCTTCTAAAAAGTCATCGATGTTAGAGACATCATTTGGATTTTTTAAATAATCTTTTGTTCTTTTTATAACTTGATCAATTTGCCACTCAGGAATTTTGTATTGAAATTCAGTTATTGAATCGTTTTCAACTGATATTATTTCATTAGGTCTTTTCATAATACTTTAGTTTAAATTCAAAAACTTATCTCTTAATTTTATTCAAGCTCCAATCTTTCCTGCTCCATTTTCTCTGCCAATCTTTTTTCAATAATTGGTGTAATTAATGTTTTTCTTGGTTTGATTTTTACAAAAGGAAACAATTCTAAATCATGTTTCATTCGGTCTTCTTTGTTAGGGTATTTATTTGTGCCTAATAAAATTTCTTTTTTAGAATCGAACAATTCCTGCTCTTTAGTGGCACTTTCTTGAATCTTCTTTTTGATGGTTCCATCATTTAAAAGTTTCAAGAAACCTCCATTGGCTTCAATATCTTTAAATAATGCTAAACTTTTTTCCGCCAACTGCATTGTTAAACTTTCGATATAATAACTTCCATCAGCTGGATTATCTACTTTGTCAAAATAACTTTCGTGTTTTAAAATCAAAAGCTGATTTCTTGAAATTCGATCTCCAAATTCATTGTCTTTGTGATATAATGCGTCGTAAGGCAAATTGGCAATTGCATCTGCACCACCCAAAATTGCCGACATGCATTCAGTTGTGGTACGAAGCATATTTACATTATAATCGTAAATGGTTTTATTTCGCTTTGTTGGCGTTGCCAGTATATGACATTCGATTTTCGAATCGTATTCTGCAGCAATTAAATCAAAAAGCATTCGAAGCGCACGAAGTTTCGCTATTTCGAAAAAATAATTTGTTCCAACAGAAACCTGAAAAACAATAGATTTTGCTGTACCAGAGAAACGATTTAAATATTCATTCGCATGCGCTAAACTATAGGCAATCTGTTGCGTAATATTGGCACCTGAATTTTGATACAAACCCAAATCTACACTGAGCAGATTTAAATTAGTTGTGTTCTTAAAAAGTATATCTAAGGTTTCAAAATTATTTTTCTCCGAAGTGGTAAACCAATTTCCTTCTCGTGCCAATTGTCCGATTGGGTCAAAATTGCAGTAAAAATTAGCTTTTTTCTGAATTGAAATAGTGTCTAATTTTTTAACGAAATCGATTGAGATAAAATTGAAATTAAAGTAAACGGTTTTATTTTCTAAAGGAAGATTTTCCAATAGTTTTTGAACATCAATTTTATCATTTTCAATTGTAAAACGAAGACTTTCTGCACCTCTTTCTAAAGTATTTAAAGCTCGTTCGATCGATTTTTCTATATCGAAAACAAAAATATTTTGGCAGATTTTAAAATCTGAGGCTTGAGTATTTACATTTGCTGCTTTTGTAAACTCATCACTGTGATAAAAAGGTTTTACCTGAATATCTTCTGGCGAATTCCAAATAACAGTTTGATTGTAATCGGCTCCATCTAATTCAAACTGAATTTTTTGTTTCCATTGTTTGGATGAAATCGGATTAAAATCGTCGAATAGGTTAGTGGCCATTGTAGTTTTTTTGATTATTCTTTTTCTTGAATTGTGTCTCCTTCAAATTGTATGATATAAATATCCTCGCTGTCTTTTTTCATAAAATACTTTTCGCGAGCGTATTTTTCAATTTGTTCTGGATTTTTGAGCTGTTTAATCTGTTCCTGATCTTTTCTGATTTCCTCTTGATAATACTTTTTATTATCCTCAAGTTCATGTATCTGTTGATCTAGAAAACGATGATCAAAATAAGAGTAATTGTCTAAAAATAACATCCAAACGATAAAAAACAGCAAAACCCAAACGTATTTGTTTCCAAGGTATTTGAACCATTTTTTGTCTTTGTATGGATTTTTAAATTTCATTTTAAACGAATATTTCTTTTGAATTTGTTATTTCTAGCCCCGATAGAAGTGAAAATCCTTTTGTGTCTCGTTTCTTTAACGAGACACAAAAGATTGCAACGAATAGCGGGAATCAGCTTCTAATTATTATGGTTTAAATTTACGATAAAAATTATGAAATACGCTGATTAATTACAGCCCGAACTACATCAATTGCTACTGTATTGTATTTGTCATTTGGGATAATAATATCTGCAAATGCTTTAGTGGGTTCTATAAATTGCTCATGCATAGGTTTTAAAGTAGTTTGGTAACGGTTTAAAACCTCGTCAATGTCACGTCCACGTTCAGAAATATCTCTTTTTAAACGACGAATTAATCTTTCGTCAGAATCGGCATGAACATAAATTTTGATATCAAAAAGCTCACGCAATTCTGGATTTGTCAAAATTAAGATTCCTTCAACAATCATTACCTTTCTAGGATGAGTGGTAATTGTATCATCAGTTCTGTTGTGTTGAATAAATGAATATACAGGCTGATCGATAGTCTCTCCAGCTTTTAAAGCTTTTAGATGTTTTACCAATAATTCAAAATCAATGGCACGAGGGTGATCAAAATTGATTAATGCTCTCTCGTCAAAAGACAAGTTATGGTTTTCTTTATAATACGAATCTTGAGAAATTACGCCAACTTCAGTGTCTGGTAATTCGTTCATGATTTGGTGTACAACCGTTGTTTTTCCGCTTCCAGTTCCTCCTGCAATTCCAATAATGAGCATAAAATTTTTGTTTGATATTTGTTTGGCAAAAATAATAATTTAACTGAATCGCTAAACATTTAAAATAATTTAACCATATAAGTAATGTAAGTAAATTTAAGCAATCAGATTTTTAAACATTTTTTTACTTCATTGAACTTATATCACTTATATGGTTAAAAAGCATAAAAAAATCCCGAAAGTAAACCTTCGGGATTTTGTGCAATCAGTATAGTTTAAAAAAATATTCTGAATTTAGTAAGCACTTGTAATTATTTATTCTTTTTTGCTTTTATCATCATTTCAAGCTGATCCCAAAGTTCTTCTGGAATTGCTTCTAATAAATTGAACTGTCCAGCACCTTTTAACCATTCGCCACCGTCAATTGTGATTACATCTCCATTAATATATGAAGAGAAATCAGAAACTAAATAGGCAGCAAGATTTGCTAGTTCTTGGTGATCTCCAACTCTCTTTAAAGGTACTTTTTTAGCCATATCAAATTTCTCTGAAAGATCTCCAGGCAATAATCTGTCCCAAGCACCTTTTGTAGGGAATGGTCCAGGAGCAATTGCGTTAGAACGAATTCCGTATTTTGCCCATTCTACAGCAAGACTTCTTGTCATTGCCAAAACTCCCGCTTTTGCCGTAGCACTAGGAACAACATAAGCAGACCCTGTCCAAGCGTAAGTGGTTACTATATTTAAAATCGTTGCCGAAGTTTGTTTCGTGTCAATCCAGTGTTTTCCAAAAGCAAGCGTACAGTTTTTAGAACCTTTAAGTACGATATCTATTACAGTATCAAATGCATTTGCGGATAAACGCTCTGTTGGAGAAATGAAATTTCCTGCTGCGTTATTTAAAAGAACATCTACTTTTCCGAAAACTTTTAAAGTTTCCTGAAGCATGTTTTCGACTTCTTCGTAATGGCGAACGTCACATTGAAGAGGAAGACATTTACCTCCAGTTTGGCTTTCCAGTTCGGCAGCTGTAGTTTTTAACTTCTCTAAATCTCTAGAAGTTATGGCTACTTGAGCTCCTAATTCGAGAAAATATTTGGTCATAGCTTTGCCTAAACCGCTTCCGCCGCCTGTAACGACAATGACTTTGCCTTTTAAAGCATCATCACGTAACATTTTATCTGTGTAGCTCATATTTTTTCTTTTTTTTACAATATTAATTAAATAAAATAGGATGCACGCATAATAATGTTATAAAATTTCAATAAATTTTATATTTCACATAATTTTTTTGCTGCAGACTCAAGTGTAGAATCGTCTTTGGCAAAACAGAAACGAATTAATTTTTGGTCTTTATGATCTGAATAGAAAGTTGAAATTGGAATTGCCGCAACACCATGATTTATAATCAGATTTTTGCAGAAAGTAACATCGTCTTCATTTGAAATATTGGCATAAGAAGCGACTTGAAAATACGTTCCTTCGCAAGGTTTCAATTCAAAACGGCTATTTTGGAGTAGTTTCTGAAAATAATCTCGTTTCTCTTGATAGAATTTTCCAAGGAGATTTGTGTCTACAATATTTAAATATTCACTTAGGGCTATTTGTGAGATACTATTTACGCTGAAAACCAAAAACTGATGTACTTTTTTGATTTCTATCATTAGATGTTCAGGCGCGACTGTATATCCAATTTTCCATCCTGTTATGTGAAATGATTTTCCAAAAGATGAAACCATAATACATCGATCTAAAAGAAAACTTTTTGTATGTGCCGAAATATGTTTTTCCTCGTATGTGATGTATTCGTAAACCTCATCGGATAAAACCAATAAATCAGGATATTTTGAAAGTAGTTTTTCTAGCTGAATAAAATCTGAATCTGATAGTATTTTTCCTGTTGGATTATGAGGGTTATTAATGATAATCATTCTGGTTTTTATAGAACAGGCTTTTTCAATTATTTCCCAATTTGGAGTATAATCGTCATTTAAAGCAATTCTTATAGGTTTAGCTTTGCATAGCAAGATTGGAGATTCATAAGAGTCAAAACTTGGATCAAGCATAATTACTTCATCATTCTCTTTTATTAAAGCCAGAATAGAAGTGAAAATTCCCTGTGTAGCACCAGCTGTAACTAAAAGTTCTATATCAGGATTTACAGACCTTTTATATGAATTAAAAAGCAGTTTAGTAATTTGATTCATCAAAGGTGGATAGCCTGTTACAGGTGTGTATTGATGAACATTTTCTTTGGCTAATCTAGCGACAATATCAGTTAGCTTTTCATCGACAGGAAAATTTGGAAATCCTTGTGAAAGATTTATTGCATTATATTCGGCTGCCATTTTTGACATCACCGTAAAGATGCTGGTGGTTACATTTGGAAGTTTGCTCATAATTGGTATTTGTAGAAATTTTATTATAAATGTACTTGTTTTTTTAAGCAAATTGGAGTTTTTTTATTTTTTGATATAAAAAAAGTGTTAAACAAACGGGACATGCTATCAAAACAGTTGTTTAGGGTTTTTCTGGCAATTGTTTTGTTATATAATTTCTCCTGTTAGTTTAACTACAGGTTTGATAATTTCATTGTCTTTTTTGATTTTCAGATTGTATTCTTTCTGTTTGATGTCACCTTGTTCTTGAGTATACGTAAATTTGTTTTTACTATTGTATATCCGGGGTATTTTGAATATATCGCGTAAATTGCTTTGCCATGAAGTTTTACGTTTTTATAACTTTCAATGATACTGGTTAATTTTTTGTTTTCATTATAGGTTGCAGATAAGGAGTTATTTTGAGGATTCTATGACTACTAAGTACAAGTTGATAACCTTCATAATCTTTTCTTAAATTGTAAGAAATAATCTTTTTTTGAAGTGTTTTTGCTTATTGATCTAGATTTCTGTTTGGTAAGTAAATCGAGAAATCCTTTTCTATACTTTTAATTATAACGGCTGTTAAAGCAGTTATTTTATTTCTGCATTTTTTGGGTTGGAGTTTTACCTTAAGAGTAAGAATTTGTCTTGAGATAAAAATTGTAGGTCAGTTATGTAGACCTACTTTTAATTCTTTGCAAAAGATTAATCGCATTGTATTCAGCTGCCATTTTTGACATTACCGTGAAAATGCTTGTGGTTACGTTTGGGAGTTTGCTCATGCTAAAGTTTGGTTAAGGAAAAACTTATGAGTGTTATACTTGCTAATTTATTGTTAGTGGTATTGAGTATAAAGCTCTAACTTTTTTGCCTTTAATTTCTCCAGGAATCCATTTTGGACACTTTTTTAAAACTCGAATTGCTTCAGCTCCTGTGTTATAGCCAGCATCTCTAAGGATTTTTATATCTGTTAATGCGCCATCTTGTTCAACTATAAACGTTGCGTAAATTTTTTTCCCTTTTAAAGCAGTATATTCTTCATCGGAATAATGAAAATTGTTATAGAAAAATTTGTTGAATTTCTCTATTCCTCCAGGAAAATCTGGTTTTACATCTAAACCTGCAGTGTTATAAATTGTTTTGTCGTCATTTTTTATAGCTAATGAAGAGGGGTTAGGCTCATCTACTATTAAATCTGTGTCAGTGTAATTACTAGTATTAACTTTAACAATTGGTATTTCTGATTCTTTTGTTTGTGAAGCTTTTGTCTTAGAATTATTTTTAGTGCTTTGTGAAAATCCATTTTGTACAAAACAAATTAAAACAAGGAGAAAAATCTTTTCCATTGTGATGGTTTTAGAGTTAGTTTTTACATTTTATGAATAATAAAAATCGCAGGACGTTTATCTAAGTCAACTTTTAACTTTTTCCAATCCGCAACTTTCAATGTTTTGATGAATTCTGTTGGTAAAGTAATATCTGCCGCAATACAAAGATGTGTTGCAGGGCTTAAAATCTGTAAAAGGTCTTCAATCAGTTTATTATTTCTGTACGGAGTTTCAATGAATAGTTGCGATTGATTTTTATCATAAGATAATTTCTCAAAATGACGAATTGCCGACTTTTTCTCGTCTTTATCAATTGGTAGATACCCATTGAAAGTAAAACTTTGGCCATTCATTCCAGAAGCCATCATGGCTAGTAGGATAGAAGAAGGGCCAACCAATGGCACAACCTGAATTCCCTTTTCGTGTGCCAATTTTACAATTGCAGCACCAGGATCTGCAACTCCTGGACAGCCAGCTTCGCTCATTAATCCCATGTTTTTTCCTTCTAATAAAGGTTTAATGAAATCATTATGTTCGCTAGTTTCTGTTCTTTTGTTTAAAGTAAAAAGAACCAATTCAGATTGTTTTTTTTCTGGATAAACTGCTTTTATAGATTTTCTTGCAGTTTTGTCGTTTTCAACAATATAGTGGTCGATAACTTCTATTGTTCTTCTAACAGTTTGAGGTAAAACATCCATCGGATCGCTTTCGCCCATTGTGGTTGGAATTAAATATAGTTTTCCGAAAGATTTCATAATGTGTTTTGTTTAAAATTAAAAAATTCAATTATCTCTTTTTTAGAAACAATTGAATTAGATTAGGAGTGTTTTTTAAGAAGCTGATCTGCAATTAAATCAGTTACTTCGTCTAGCATTTGGTAAACGTTGTCAAAACCGTTTGCAGAGCCGTAATACGGATCTGGTACATCGACGTTTTCATTTGGAAATAATTCGTTTAAAATCAAACGAACTTTATTTTTATGTTCAGGAGTTTTAGCTAAATGGACAACATCGCGAAAATTAGAATTATCCATCACATAGATGTAATCAAACTCATCAAAATCAGAGACTTTTATCTGACGTCCTTTTTGTGCGCTGATGTTGATTCCGTTTTTTCTCGCAACTTCTATAGAACGTTTGTCGGGACAATGACCAATATGCCATGAGCCTGTTCCGGCAGAATCAACAAAGAATTTATCTTCGGGTAGTTTAGAAGCAAGAATTCCTTCTGCTAAAGGAGATCTGCAAATATTTCCTAAACATACCATTAAGATTTTTACAGGCATGGCGCGTCTTAAAGCGTTAGTTTTTTATTGATGTCTTCAACAAACTTTTTAAATTGTTTGTCTGTAGAAACTAAGTTATCGACTGTTTTACAAGCGTGAAGAACAGTTGCATGATCGCGATCTCCAATTTGTGAACCAATATTAGCTAAAGATGCTTTAGTGAATTTTTTAGCAAAGAACATCGCTAGTTGTCTTGCTTGAACAACGTGCCTCTTTCTGGTTTTAGATTGAAGTGTTTCAATATCCAACTGGAAATAGTCTGAAACAATTTTTTGGATATAATCAATAGAGATTTCTCTCTTTACGTTTTTAACAAATTTCTCTACAACGCTTTTTGCTAGCTCGATCGTAACTTCTTTTTTGTTGAAAGAAGATTGAGCGATTAACGAAATAATAGCGCCTTCAAGTTCTCTAACATTAGATTTAATGTTTCGAGCAACATATTCTAAAATATCTTCTGGCATTTCTACACCATCGCGGTATAAAATGTTTTTTAAGATTGAGATACGAGTTTCGTAGTCAGGCTGATGTAATTCTGCAGACAATCCCCATTTGAAACGAGATAATAATCTTTGCTCGATATCCTGCATATCAACAGGAGCTTTATCAGAAGTTAAGATTACTTGTTTTCCGTTTTGGTGTAAATAATTGAAAATATGGAAGAATACGTCTTGCGTTCCTGATTTTCCAGACAAGAACTGAACGTCATCAATAATCAAAACATCGATTAACTGATAAAAGTGAATAAAGTCATTACGATTATTCTTTTTAACAGAATCAATGTATTGTTGCGTGAAAATCTCAGCAGAAATATATAAAACGGTCTTTTCCGGATACTTATCTTTTACTTCTACACCTATAGCATGCGCTAAGTGTGTTTTTCCTAAACCAACTCCTCCAAAAATCAACAACGGATTAAATGAAGTTCCCCCTGGTTTGTTGGCAACTGCCATACCAGCAGAACGAGCCAAACGGTTTGAATCTCCTTCTAAGAAATTATCAAAACTGTAGTTCGGATTTAACTGAGACTCAATTTTTAAATTTCTAATTCCAGGAATTACAAAAGGATTTTTAAGTTCAGGATTTAAGTTTTTAAACGGAGCGTCAACCTCTTGCGGTTTCATTGGCACTCTGTTGGCACTTGGCAGCTGCTCGGTAAACGGCTGTTTATTGCCATAAGTGTTCTCCATTTTAATTTTATAGAGTAACTTTGCGTTTTTTCCCAGTTCTTTGGTAAGCGCAACTTTCAATAATTTTACGTAATGCTCTTCGAGCCATTCGTAGAAAAATTTACTCGGAACCTGAATGTATAATGCGTTATCGGTTAGCTCAACTGATTTGATTGGTTCGAACCAAGTTTTATATGCTTGGTCTTGAATATTATCCTTTATAAAGGACAAACAGTTTTCCCATACCGATTGAGCAGTTTTAGTCATAGATTCAGATAAATTTTTATTATTGTTATAAAGATTCTCCTAATAAAAGTGGAGCAATTTTATTCCGTATTTCGGGATAACAAATATGTGAACAAATTTCTGTAAAAAAAAATATTTCGGCATCTAATTTTATAAAAAAAAGTTGTAATGAGGCTTTTTAAATTCGAATTTTTTTAATATTTTATAAATGAAAAATCACCAGACTCAAGTGCGAGTTCGTTACTCAGAAACAGACCAAATGGGAGTTGTTTATCACGGAAATTATGTGCCTTATTTTGAGATTGGACGCGTGGAATGGCTTAGAAATAAAGGGGTTTCGTATAAAAGCATGGAAGAAAGCGGAATTGGTCTTCCAATTGTCAACATGAATATCAACTACAAAAAATCGGCACGATACGATGAACTTTTGACAATTCATACCACATTCAAAAGTCACTCTTCTGTGAAGATCGAATTTGACTGCGCGATTTACAATGAGGCAAATGAGTTATTAACAACTGCGACGTTTATTTTAGTATTTGTTGCGTTAAAAACTGGTCGTCCAACAGCCCCTCCGGAATACATTTTAGACATATTTAAAACACTTGATGAAAAGTGTTAAAACAGCTTTCTTTTTGATGTTAAATTATATAATTTTAATATCAATTTCAAACATTAAATCAAAAATGCTGAATACCGTTTCGGCATTTTTTTTTCGCGTTTTGGTCACAATTTTGCCAATTGGCAATCCAGAAACTTCATCCATTTCCATTTCTTGAGAGACGATTTCTAATTTCTTTTCTTTGATCACACGCATCACTTTATTCATGTTTTTGTAATCAAATGAAATTAAAAATTCGACATCAATAGTTTTTTCAATAATCTCGCAAACTTCTAAAGTTTGTTGAGCAGTTGTTCTGTAAGCTGCAATTAAACCACCAACGCCTAATTTTACCCCTCCAAAAATACGAACCACTACAACTAGAACGTTGGTTACACCAAAAGATTGTATTTGTCCGTAGATTGGTGCTCCTGCCGTGTTGCTTGGTTCGCCATCATCATTGGCACGATACGAAATTTTATTTCCCACCCCCAATTGGTAAGCATAACAATAATGCACCGCGTGCGGATGCTGTTTTTTGAGTTCTTCTATAATGGGTTTTACTTCATCTTCATGATCTATTGGAAATGCGTAGCCAAAGAATTTACTGCCTTTTTCTTTAAACAGTATTTCTTCAGATACAGTTGCAATAGTTTGATAAGTGTCGTTAATTTCCAAATGCTAAGCTTTAAGTTTTTTTGCCACGAATTACACAGATTTCCTCGAATTTCAGTTTTAATTTTTAAGCCAATTCAATTAGTGGAAATTTGTGTAATTCGTGGCAACATACTTTTGAATCCTTTTAATCAGTATATCCCGATAGCTATCGGGAGTGGCTAAAATATTTTTTTATAATAATCCTTTGCTAAATAAATCTACAACGTCTTCTTTTCCAACTTGAAGATTCCAGACTTTAATTCCTAAAGTTGCAGCACTGTCTGTGTTTTCAGTTTTATCATCAACAAATAAAGTGTTTTCGGCAACGAGATTGTTTTGTTCAAGAACAAATTGATAAATTTTTGGGTCCGGTTTTCTCATTCCGATATCAAAAGAAAAATAAACTTTTTCAAAACAAGCATAAAAATCTTTGTAAAAAGAAACGCCGCTTTTTGTTTCGAATGTGTTGATGTGAATAGAATCGGTATTGCTTAAAAGAAACAAGCGATATTTTTTTGATAATTCCTGAAGAAATTCCAGACGATAAAAAGGGAAATCTGCCAAAACAGCATTCCAAGCTTTCAAAATATCTTCTTTATTAGCATTTGGCAATTGTTTTTGAAAACCTCCAACGAAATCTTCTGGAGAAATAGCGCCTACTTCAAAAGAAAGATTTAATTGATCTAATTCGTTATTCCATTCTTTCATTCCTAGTTTTTGTAAACCAGAAATCGTGGCAGGTTTGTCTAAATTGATGAAAATATCTCCAAAGTCAAAAATTATCGCATTAATCATAATTTCTAATCTGTATTAATTCGTCGCTTAAAATGTTGGTTTTAATAGTGCTTTTTCTTGAAATTTCTGGCGCTTTCGTGCCTTTTTCAAAACTTGTTTTTCCAATAAAAATTCGTGCTTCGTCCCAAAGATTTTCATCAATAAAAGATTGAAGCGTTTGTCTTCCGCCTTCAATAATTACCGATTGAATTTGATTTTGGTATAAAACATCTAAAATCTGAGGTACAATGTTTTTGTTAAAATCAATTGTCTCAAACTGCGTATTTTCTTTTGATGACTTTTCTGCTTCACTAGAAAAAATGATAGTTCTCACGCTGTCATCAAAAATAAAACTGTCTTTATCAATTCTATTATTTCGATCTAAAACAATTCTTTTCGGATTGTTTCCGTCCCAATCTCTAGCATTCAATTTCGGGTTATCATCAACTACAGTTTGTGTTCCGACCAAAATGGCTTGCTCTTCAGTTCTCCATTTATGAACCAATTGTCTAGAATATTGATTCGTAATCCAAATTGGTTTTCGATCTTGATCAATTGTTTTCTCAGGAGCTAAAAATTCGTCTTGACTTTCGGCCCATTTTAAAATGATATAAGGTTTTTTTTTCTCATGAAAAGTAAAAAAACGCTTATTCAGTTCGTTGCATTCATCTTCTAAAACTCCAACTGTAACATTGGCGCCAGCTTCAATTAATTTCAAAATGCCTTTTCCAGCTACCTTTTCATTAGGGTCAACCGTTCCAACAACAACGTTCGGAATTTCATTTGCAATAATCAAATCACAGCAAGGAGGAGTTTTGCCAAAATGACTGCATGGCTCTAAGCTTACATAAATTGTAGCCTTTTTCAATAGCGATTTGTCTTTTACAGAATTTACGGCATTTACCTCTGCATGTGGCTCACCAGCCTTCTTATGCCAGCCTTCGCCAATAATTTTGTCCTCATAAACAATAACGCTACCAACCATTGGATTCGGATATGTTGTTCCAAGTCCATTTTGTGCCAGTTCGATGCAGCGTTTTATATATTTTTCATGTATATTCACAGTGCAAAAGTAGTTATTTTTGAGTTTATGGCTAAGTTAAGGAACTATAGAAAAAGTATATTTACTTTTGCATGTATAATGATTTAGAATAAAAAAATGGTAAATTGGCAAATACGAGCAATTAAAAAAGAAGACAATCAGGCAGTTGCGAGTTTGATACGTTTTGTTTTTGATGAAATGGAGATTCCTAAAGTAGGAACTGCATATGAAGATCCTTATCTGGATTTGATGTTTGAAGAATACAGTAAGCCCAGATCGGCATACTTCGTTGTTGAAAATGATGGAGAAATTGTAGGTTGTGCAGGAATTGCACCTTTAGAAAATGGAGATCCGGAAATTTGTGAATTACAGAAAATGTATTTCCTTCCGAAAAAAAGAGGTTTGGGAATTGGGACTGAAATGATGGAAAAATGTCTAGAACAAGCTAGAGCTTTTGGTTTTAAAAAATGTTATATCGAAACCATGCCATTTATGCATGCGGCACAAAAACTGTACAAAAGATCCGGTTTTGAGTATTTAGATGCTCCAATGGGATGCACTGGGCATAATTCTTGTCCTGTTTGGATGCTGAAAGTTTTGTAGTTTAATGTAATAAATTTAAGCCATCAAGACTTATTGAAAGATAAAATGTCAGTTTTTTGGCTGATGTGAAAATGCTCAAAAAATAAAAATGAAAATTAAACAATATCGTACCCAGTTCATTAAAGAATTATCTCCTTTTTACGATGCGTACGAAGCGGAAAGTTTTTTTTATTTAATTCTAGAAGACAAGCACAAACTTCGTCAGATTGATTTAGCATTAAATCATGAATTGGCTTTTGAAGAGAATGATTTTATCATCTGGGATGAAATATTAAACCATTTAAAGAGAGAAGTTCCAATTCAGTATTTATTGGGTAAAACACATTTTTACGGTTTAGATTTTGAGGTAAACGAAAATGTTTTAATTCCGAGGCCAGAAACCGAAGAATTGGTAGAATGGATTATCAATGAAAATGCAAGTCCAGAAAAATCAAAAAAAATAAAAATTTTAGACATCGGTACGGGAAGTGGCTGTATTGCCATTTCTTTAGCTAAAAATCTGCCTAATGCAGAAGTTGTTGCTGTTGATGTATCTAAAAAAGCAATAGAAACAGCAAAGCGAAATGCAGTAAGAAATAATGTTGATGTAACTTTTGTGCTTTTGGATATTTTGAAAGAAGAAGAATTAAGATGTCAATTTGATATTATTGTTTCGAATCCGCCTTATGTTAGAAATTTAGAGAAAGTAGAAATCAAGAAAAATGTTCTGGATTACGAACCGCATTTAGCACTTTTTGTAGAAGATCATGATGCTTTGATTTTTTATAGAAAAATTGCTTCATTGGCGAGAAAAGCTCTTTTTGGAAAAGGAAAATTGTATTTCGAAATCAATCAATATCTTGGAAAAGAAATGGAGGAGCTGCTCAAAGGGATGGAATATAAAAATATCGAATTGCGAAAAGATATTTACGATAACGACCGAATGCTGAAAGGGAGTGTTTAAAGTAGTCAGTGTTCAGATTTTTAGTGTTCAGTTTTGGCTTGCTAAAAAACTTAATTTAGTCTGGCTACTGAATACTAAAAATCTGAACACTGAATACTAAAAAATTATTCATAACGAAGCGCCTCGATAGGATCCAATTTAGAAGCCTTAGTCGCTGGATACAAACCAGAAACCAAAGCAACACAGAAACTGGTTGCAAAAGCGGCAAAAATTGCCATCCACGGAATCACGAAAACAAAACTCATAGCGGTTGCAATAGCAAAACCAAGCAGAATTCCTAAAACGATTCCGACCAAACCTCCAATTTGTCCGATCAATAAAGTTTCTATAAAAAACTGAAAAGCAACGGTCGATCTTTTTGCTCCTAAAGCTTTTCGGACGCCTATTTCGCGAGTACGCTCTGTAACCGAAACAATCATAATATTCATCAAAGCAATTGAAGATCCTAAAATAGTGATTACGGAAATAGTCCACGCTGCTATTCCTAGATATTGAGTTATGCTTAGAATTCGGTTAATCAAATCATCGCTTCGAACCACACCAAAATTATTGTCACGAACAGGGCTTAGTTTGCGGACTCTTCGCATGGTGCTTGTGGCATTGTCTATGGCTTCGTCTAGAACTTCTTTTTTAGAAACCATAACACTAATGGTATAATTGATATTTGGTGCTGTAAATAAAGATCTTGCTACCTGAATCGGAATCAGAACTCTTAAATCCTGGCTGTTTCCAAAGGTTGATCCTTTTTCTTTCAGAACACCTATAACTTTAAAACGAGCGCCTCGAATCGAAATTACTTTATCAATTGGATTGATGTCTTTCAAAAGTCCTTTTTCAAAATCAGAACCTACAATGCAAGAATACGTATTGTTGTCAATATCAAATTGGTTAAAGCTTCTTCCTAAACTGGTTTCTAATCCTGAATTGGTAATAAAATGCTCATCAACGCCAACAATTGTAATTTCTGGATCTGTTTTTTCACCCAAATATTTTACTTCTGCTGTTGTAGTTGCTGTAAAAGATAAAGAGGTTTCGGTAAATGGATATTTGTATTTGTTTTTGAAAGCAACTGCTTCTGGATACGAAATAATCGGATTGATGACTTCTCTTTCTCTTCCGCCGCGGTTTCGAACTTTATTTTCGTATTGATTGATGTTAAAAGTATTCGCTCCCATAGAAGCAAAATCGGTAGAAATAGTATTTTCTAAAGCAGACACCACAGTCAGGATGCCAACCAGAGCCGTAATACCGATAGCAATAATTAAAACGGTAAGAATAGTACGCAGAATTTGTGTTTTGATGGAACCAAAAGCAATTCGGATATTTTCTTTAAATAATTTTAGCATCATGACCAATTTGTCACGAAAATACGGTTTTTGTTACAAGTTTGTTTTCGAAGTGTTATTATTTATTTTAAAAAGTAAGATATTTGCAGACTTATTTAAGTCGAAAGTTGGAAAGTCATAAAGTCGAAAGTCTGAAGATCCAACAATCTAAAAGAAAATCTAGAAATAAATTAATTTTAAAAGTTTAGATTTTTAGGTTTCAAAGAAATCTAAAATCTAAAAATCAGAAATCTAAAATAAAAAGAGATGGCTTCAAAACCAAGTATACCAAAAGGGACAAGAGATTTTTCACCGGCAGAGGTGTCAAAACGTCAATATATTATTCAGACTATAAAAGCTAATTTCGAGAAATTTGGTTTTCAGCCAATCGAAACTCCTTCGTTTGAAAATTCAGATACCTTAATGGGAAAATATGGAGAAGAAGGAGATCGTCTGATTTTTAAAATTTTAAACTCGGGTAATTTTTTCTACAATAAAAGTAAAATTGAATTGCCAGAATCAATTGAAGAATTGCAATTAAATTCTGCTGAAAAAATAACTTTAGAACAAAGAATCGAACTGAATAAATTCACAGGGAAAATTTCTGAGAAAGCCTTGCGTTATGATTTGACTGTCCCGTTTGCAAGATACGTGGTGCAACACCAAAGTGAAATTGAATTCCCTTTTAAAAGATATCAGATCCAGCCAGTTTGGAGGGCAGATAATCCGCAAAAAGGCCGTTTTAGAGAATTCTTTCAATGTGATGCCGATGTTGTTGGTTCAAAATCACTTTGGCAGGAAGTTGAATTAGTTCAATTATACGATACGGTTTTTACTTCTTTAGGTTTAGAAGGTGTTACAGTTAAAATCAATAACAGAAAAATTTTATCAGGAATTGCTGAGGTTATCGGTGCTTCTGATAAATTAATTGATTTTACAGTTGCTCTTGATAAATTGGATAAAATTGGAGAAGACGGCGTTAAAAAAGAAATGATCGAAAAAGGAATTTCTGAAGAAGCATTGGTAAAAGTGCAACCGCTTTTTAGTTTTTCAGGAACTTTTGCAGACAAAATTGCACAGCTTTCAGACTTATTGTCTTCTTCTGAAGAAGGAATGAAAGGTGTTGAAGAACTTAAATTTATTTGCGACAATGTGGCTGATTTAGGTTTGTCGACCGCAACTTTAGATTTAGATGTGACATTAGCACGTGGTTTAAATTATTACACTGGAGCTATTTTTGAAGTTGCAGCGCCAAAAACTGTTGCAATGGGCTCTATCGGCGGTGGCGGAAGATACGACGATTTGACTGGTATTTTTGGATTAAAAAATATGAGCGGTGTCGGAATCTCTTTTGGATTGGATAGAATCTATCTTGTTTTAGAAGAATTGCAGTTATTCCCAGAAACTGTTGCAGCTACTTCAAAAGCAATATTCTTGAATTTTGGAGACAAAGAAGCTTTATATGCTTCAAAAGCGATTCAGAAATTGAGACAGGAAAATATAAAAGTAGAATTATATCCGGACAATGTAAAAGTCGGAAAACAATTTCAATATGCAGATAAACGTTTGATTCCGTTTGCAGTATTGGTTGGTGATCAGGAAATTAATTCAAATTCGTATACGCTTAAAAATTTAGTGACGGGAGAGCAGGTTTCTGTAAATTTCGACGGATTGAAGAAAGCTTTACAGGCGTAATTAAGTTTTTGTTTCATACAGATTCTGCAGATTGGAGCAAATTTAATTTGATTTAAAAAGTAAATCTATTTTAATCTTCCTAAATCTTCTTAAATCTGCGTGAAATATTAAAAAATACTTTCCGAGGCTAACTGTCTGGGACAAAAGTTTTTGCTTTAGATTACGCAGATTTAAAGGGTTTTCTTTTAAAATCTCTTAGTGAAATAGTTGCTAGTGAAGAAAAAAAACTCTTAATTTGCCAACCTTAAGTTACGGGCGTAGTTCAAGGGTAGAATAGCGGTCTCCAAAACCGTTGATGGGGGTTCGAATCCCTCCGCCCGTGCAAAAATAGAAAATGACAACCTTGTCATGTTAAGCTCAAACATAAAAAAAAAGCTTCGTCTCTGTAGGCGAAGCTTTTTTTAATATAAGGTAAATTTGAATTAATAATTATTTAGAGGCCGAAGCCAACCCTTAAATTCAATTTTTGGTGGTAATAATTTATGTTTATTGGTCTCAAAGATAGCATAAACTAAAACGTAATAGTCTTAAAATTATAATAAATTTTTTCTGGGCAAATGCGTTTTTTAAATGTCTCATAATTAATAAAGTGACAATTTGACATTTTATAAGATTTGGCAGTACTTTTGCAATCCAACAGAAAGAAATAAAAATGAAGTTTAAAAATATTTTTAAAAATAAAAGTAATATGACTACGGAAAATACAGAATTCGATCAGGAATTAGACGACGTAACGTTAGAGAACAATGCCAACGGAGAGCAGTTAATTGTTGAAGAATTAAGTGTTGAGGAGCAATTAGCTAAAGACTTGGCTCACGAAAAAGATAAGTTTTTGAGATTATTTGCTGAATTTGAAAATTACAAAAAAAGAACTTCAAAAGAACGTCTTGATTTATTTAAAACTGCAAACCAAGAGGTTTTGTTGGCTATGCTTCCAGTTTTAGATGATTTTGACAGAGCGACAGTAGAGATCAACAAGTCTGAGGATGAGAATTTGAAAAAAGGTGTTGAGTTGATTCACGAAAAATTGAAAAGCACTTTAGTTTCTAAAGGTTTAGAGCAAGTTGAAATTCAAGCAGGAGATGCTTTCAATGCTGATATTGCTGAAGCAATTACCCAAATTCCAGCTCCGTCTGACAAATTAAAAGGGAAAATTGTTGATGTTATTGAAAAAGGATACAAATTAGGAGACAAAATTATTCGTTACCCTAAAGTTGTAGTTGGAAACTAAAAGCAATTAAGATTCTGAAATTCAGTTTTTAAAAATTGGAATTTGGAATTTTAGATTTAGAATTTAACCTAAATTATGAAAAAAGATTTTTACGAAATACTAGGCATTTCAAAAAATGCTGATGCTGCCGAAATTAAAAAAGCGTATAGAAAAAGCGCTTTAAAATATCATCCTGATAAAAACCCAGGCGACAAAGAGGCAGAAGAAAACTTCAAATTGGCGGCAGAAGCTTATGAAGTTTTGAGTGATCCGCAGAAGAAAGCGAAATACGATCAATATGGTCATCAAGCATTTGATGGTTCTGGCGGATTTGGCGGCGGTCACGGTGGTATGAATATGGACGACATTTTCAGCCAGTTTGGTGATATTTTTGGTGGCGGATTTGGCGGTTTCGGAGGCGGAGGCGGAGGTCCTCGCCGTGCGAAAGGAAGCAATCTTCGAATTAAAGTAAAATTGACTTTGGAAGAAATTGCAAATGGAGTTGAGAAAAAAGTAAAAGTAAAACGTAAAGTTCAGGCAAAAGGTGTAACGTATAAAACTTGTACGACTTGTAACGGTCAAGGACAAGTAATGCGTGTAACCAATACCATTTTAGGAAGAATGCAATCTGCATCAACTTGCCCTACTTGTGGTGGTTCTGGTCAAATTTTAGATAAAAAACCTTCTGAGGCAGATGCTCAAGGAATGGTTCAAGAAGATGAAACAGTATCAATCAAAATTCCTGCGGGAGTTGTTGACGGTATGCAGTTGAAAGTTGCCAACAAAGGTAACGATGCTCCAGGAAACAGTATTCCAGGTGATTTAATTGTTGCTATTGAAGAAATTGAACACGAATTCTTGAAGCGTGAAGGTGAAAACGTTCACTTCGATTTATATATCAGTTTCCCTGAAGCAGTTTTGGGAGCTTCTAAAGATATTGAAGCAATCAACGGAAAAGTGCGTATTAAACTGGAAGAAGGAATCCAATCTGGAAAAATCTTAAGATTAAAAGGAAAAGGAATTCCTAGTTTGAACGGTTACGGAAGCGGAGATTTATTGGTTCACGTAAATGTTTGGACTCCAAAAACATTAAATAAAGAGCAAAAACAATTCTTTGAAAATGCTCTAAACAACGAGCACTTTGCTCCAAGCCCAGAGAAATCAGAGAAGTCATTCTTTGAAAAAGTAAAAGATATGTTCTCATAATCTGAACTTTTTTAAAAGGTTATAAAAAAATAAAAACCCATTCTAGTATAAATTAGAATGGGTTTTTTGCGTAATATGGCGCAGATTCGCTAGTAATTATTTACTTTTACAGTCGCTGAACCGCAATAGGAGAGGCAACGCAGTAAATCCTTAAAAATAGCATGAGTAACTTACTTGAAGTACATAAAGTCATAAAAAAATATGGCGACTATGTAGCACTTAACGAAGTTTCATTAAATGTGCCAAAAGGCAGTATATATGGGCTTTTAGGTCCCAATGGAGCAGGAAAAACTTCCCTTATCAGAATCATAAACCAGATTACAATGCCAGACAGTGGTGAAGTAATTTTGGACGGAGAAAAGTTACAGCCAAAACATGTGCAAACTATTGGTTACCTTCCAGAAGAGCGTGGTTTGTACAGTTCAATGAAAGTTGGTGAGCAATGTTTGTATTTGGCACAAATGAAAGGTCTTTCTAAAGCCGAAGCCAAAAAACAACTAGATTATTGGTTTGACCGATTAGGAATTCAAGGATGGTGGAATAAAAAAATCCAAGAGCTTTCTAAAGGAATGGCGCAGAAAATTCAGTTTGTGGTTTGTGTTTTACATAAACCAAAATTGCTGATTTTAGATGAGCCATTTTCGGGTTTTGATCCCGTAAATGCAAATATCATCAAAGACGAAATTTTGGCTTTAAAAGAACAAGGCTCAACTATTATTTTCTCGACTCATAGAATGGAAAGCGTAGAAGAGCTTTGTGAAAATATCGCTTTAATTCATAAATCTAATAAACTGATAGAGGGAAAAGTGGTCGATGTGAAACGTCAGTTTCGAACCAACAGTTTCGAAGTTGGAATTTTGACAAATAATGTCGAAGGATTAATGTACGATATTACTCAGAAGTTTACAGTGTCTCCAGCAAGTTTTAAATCTTTAAATGATGATTTAAAATTAAATATTCAGATCGGAAATGCTTCTCCAAATGAATTATTGAATGTTTTAACACAACGCGGACAAGTAACTCACTTCGTTGAAAAAATTCCGAGCATAAACGATATTTTTATCCAAACAGTTACTGAAAACAAAGTTTAAAAATTCCAATATAGAAATTCCAAATTTCAAGCTTATAAATTGGGATTTGGGATTTAAAATTTGAAAATTAATTATTTATGAGTATCATCTCGTTGATTATAAAAAGAGAATTTATTGCTAAAGTTCGCAATAAATCTTTTGTTGTCATGACATTTTTGAGTCCGCTTTTATTTGTGGCTATTGCTGTTTTTATTGGGTATTTGAGTACTATGAAGGCAGAAACGAAAAGAATTGCGATTCATGACGAAACTGGACTTTTTGCTTCAGATTTTTTAAAGGAGAATAAAAAAGGAGCCGAATTTAAATATCTCAATCTATCTGAAATTGATGTAAATGCATTAAAAGACAGTATTACAAAAGAAAATTTCAGTGGATTAATTGTTATTCCGAAAACAAAAAGCATTAAGGAATTAGAAAGTAAAATTGAATTTATTTCAAATAATAGCCCGAGCATTTCTTTTATTGAAAACACTCAGGATATTATCGGAAATAAAATCACAAAACTGAATCTGGAAGAGGCGAAATTGGATACACTTGCTATTCAGAAAGCACAGTCAGATGTAAATATTCATTTGGTTAAAGCCTCTGGAGAGGAAAGTTTAAAAGGTTTAAATGAAATTAAAATCGGAATCGGCGGTGCATTTGGCTACTTGATTATGATGTTTATTATCATTTACGGGAACATGGTAATGCGAAGTGTAATCGAAGAAAAAACAAATCGTATTATCGAAATCATTATTTCATCTGTAAAACCATTTCAGTTAATGATCGGTAAAATTGTGGGAACTTCTTTAGCAGGAATTCTACAATTTATAATCTGGGCAATTATTGGTTTAGGATTAATGTTTGCCGCTTCGGCATTTTTTGGAGTAAATGTTGGTCCAACAGCTAGAATTTCTCCAGAAATGATGCAAGCAGCTCAGCATGAACTTTCTGGATCGGCACAAATGTATATTGCTGAATTATGGAATTTGCCAATTGCCAGTATTTTAATCGGATTTGTAATTTATTTTATTGGAGGATATTTTCTATATAGCTCATTTTATGCCGCAATTGGTGCCGCAGTTGACAATCAAACCGATTCTCAGCAGTTTTTGTTGCCAATTCTAATGCCTCTGATTTTGAGCGTTTATATCGGATTTTTCACTGTAGTAAACGATCCTCACGGAAGTGTTGCGGTTATCTTTTCAATGATTCCGTTAACTTCGCCAATTGTAATGTTAATGCGTATTCCGTTTGGGGTGCCGTGGTGGCAAATTGCAATTTCGGTATCATTATTGTTTGCTACATTTTTCCTTGTTGTCTGGTTCGCTGCAAAAATCTACCGAATCGGTATTTTAATGTACGGCAAAAAACCGACTTGGAAGGAATTGTATAAGTGGCTGAAATATTAACTTAGAGATTCTAAGTTTCTAAGTTTCTGAGATGCTAAGATTTTAGCTAAAAACACTCAGAATCTTAGCATCTTAGTATCTTAGTATCTTTAAAAGAATGAGTAAAATACTAATTGTAGAAGACGAAGCAGCAATCAGAAGAGTTTTGGTAAAAATTTTATCAGAAGAAAATGATTCGTATCAGGTTGATGAGGCTGAAGATGGCGTTGCTGGACTTGAAAAAATAAAAAACAACGATTACGATTTGGTTTTGTGTGATATCAAAATGCCAAAAATGGATGGTGTTGAGGTTTTGGAAGAAGTGAAGAAGATAAAACCAGAAATTCCGATGGTGATGATTTCGGGGCATGGCGATATGGAAACGGCTATTCAGACTATGCGTTTAGGAGCTTTTGATTATATCTCGAAACCGCCAGATTTGAATCGTTTGCTGAATACCGTTCGTAATGCTTTAGATAAAAAACAATTAGTAGTTGAAAATAAAATTCTAAAGAAAAAAGTCAGTAAAAACTACGAAATGATTGGTGACAGCGAATCGATTAATCATATTAAAGTGATGATTGATAAGGTTGCTCCAACAGAAGCCAGAGTTTTAATTACGGGTCCAAACGGAACTGGAAAAGAATTAGTAGCGCATCAATTACACGAAAAAAGTGAGCGTTCTAGTTTTCCGTTAATCGAAGTAAACTGCGCTGCAATCCCAAGTGAATTAATCGAAAGTGAATTGTTTGGGCACGTAAAGGGTGCTTTTACATCGGCGGTAAAAGATCGCGCTGGAAAGTTTGAAGCTGCAGACAAAGGAACTATTTTCTTGGATGAAATTGGAGATATGAGTCTTTCTGCGCAAGCGAAAGTTTTACGCGCTCTTCAGGAAAATATGATTACTAGAGTTGGTGCTGATAAAGATATAAAAGTTGATGTTCGTGTCGTTGCGGCAACCAATAAAGATTTAAAAACTGAAATTGCAGAAGGCCGTTTCCGTGAAGATTTATACCATCGTTTGGCTGTAATTTTAATAAAAGTTCCACCATTGAACGAAAGACGTGATGATATTCCAGCTTTGATTTCTCATTTTACAGAAAAAATAGCTTCAGAACAAGGAAATGCGGTGAAGTCATTTTCGGCGCAAGCCATAAAATTGTTGCAGGAATATGATTGGACAGGTAACATTCGAGAACTTCGAAATGTGGTGGAAAGATTGATCATTTTGGGAGGAAGCGAAATTTCTGAAACCGATGTAAAAATGTTCGCAAGCAAGTAAGATGCTTCGCGCAATAGGCTTTAAGCTTTAAGCTTTAGGCTTTAAAAAATAATAATATTTTAGCTTATAGCCTAAAGCTTAAAGCTTAAAGCAAGAAAAACATGAAACTAAAAAAGATAAACGAGAAATTACAGGACGCCTTAATTGAGAATGGTTTAACTGAAGCCAATGCTTTGCAGATGGAAACATTTTCAACTATAAAAAGTGGTGCTGACTGTGTTATTATTTCTCCAAAAGGAAGCGGAAAAACAACTACAATTGTATTGAATGTAATTCAGCAATTGGCAGGAAAGAATGAAGAATCGCCACGAGCTTTGATTGTTGTGGAAGACAAAGAAAAGGTTTTGGCAATGGAAGAGCTTTTTGAGAAATATGGAAGATATACAAATCTGGAAGTTTATGGAGTTCATGACAAAGGTGATATGGATTATGATAAAAACTACGTTTCCACCGGAATCGATGTTTTAATTGGTACGCCAACCAAACTAAATGATATGTTTAGTACAGCGGGTTACAATGTAAATCGTCTTAAAATGTTTGTTATAGATGATGCAGATCCGATTTTGAAATTACGTCATGATGCTAAAATCACTCGTATTTCAAATAGTATAGCCAAAGTGCAACGAATCATTTTTGCTGAAACTTTGACAGAACGCATCGAAATTTTGGCAGATAAAATCATGATCGAGCCTTATTTGTTTGATATGGATGAAGAAGGCGAAGAAGAACTTGATGAAGATGAAGACGATATTGAAGAAGAATAATATTTAGTCGTAATAGGGAGTGGCAGTTTACAGTAAAAATATTGTAAGCTGCCACTTTCACTTAAAACTTAATCATAAATAATTTATGGAAATTTTTAAAACACTTAAATTCTTGCTAATGGTACTTTTGTGCTTTTTTCTAGTCATTTACGTTTTAATAATTTCTTATGTGTATTTTAATGAGGTAGGATTAGTTTTTCATGCTTCTCGACTGCCTAAAGATTATAAATTTGATTATACGCAGAAATTTGAAGAAATAAATATCAAGTCGTTTGATGGAACTGTTTTAAATGGATTATTGTTTAAAGCTGAGAAGTCAAAAGGACTTGTCTTTTATCTTCATGGAAATGCAGGAACCTTAGAGACTTGGGGAAAGATTGCAAAAAATTATACTTCGAATGGTCATGATATTTTT
This sequence comes from Flavobacterium nitrogenifigens, assembly GCF_003254565.1. Classification (GTDB taxonomy): domain Bacteria; phylum Bacteroidota; class Bacteroidia; order Flavobacteriales; family Flavobacteriaceae; genus Flavobacterium; species Flavobacterium nitrogenifigens. The sequence continues at coordinate 243,926 of NZ_QJRI01000177.1, read as the reverse complement.
ATTTTGGATTATCGAAGTTTCGGAAAAAGTGAAGGTGAAATTGAGAATGAAGAGCAATTAACGGAAGATATATCAATTGTATATAAAAGTATTTCTAAAAGATATTCTGAAGATAAAATTATAATTGCAGGATATTCTATTGGTTCTGGTTTTGCGGCAAAATTGGCTTTAGAAAATAAAGCAAAAGCATTGATTCTTCAAGCACCGTATTATAACTTTTTAGAATTATCAAGCTCTAGAGTTCCATTTTTTCCTGATTTTATGAAGAAGTTTAGCTTGGAAACAAACGAGTATCTACCAAAAATAAAATGTCCAATTTATATTTTTCATGGAACTAAGGATCAATTAATTCCAATTGACAATTCGATTCGATTAAAGAAGTTATTAAAATCAAATACCTACTTTTATCCGCTGAAAAATCAAGAACATATTGGAGTAAATGAGAATGAAGATTTTCAAAAACAATTAAAAAGAATATTAGAATAAAAATAAAGTATTATGGGATTAATGAAAGTATTTTCGGGAAGCGAAGTATTAGCAATTGCTTTGCAAGAAAGATTAGAAGAAGCTGGAGTAGAAACAGTAAAAAAAGATAATATTCAATCGGCTCGTTTGGGAGGTTTTGGCCAAACAGATTTAGCTGTTGAGGTTTTTATTCAAGAAACCGATTTTGCAAAAGCAAATCCTGTTATCGAAAATTTCAGAATGAGTCTTTAAAAAAGTCGCAGTTTGCTGTCACAGTTTACAGTTAGAATACTGAAAACTGTTACTGCGACTGAAAATTAAAAAAAAATATGCAATACAAAATGTTAGTGCTCGACATGGATGATACCTTGTTGACAGATGATCATAGAATTTCAGATTTAAACAAAAAAGTAATATTAGAAGCTCAGGCAAAAGGTGTTTATGTGGTTTTGGCTTCTGGAAGGCCAACTACTGCAATGACGGCTTATGCAAAGGAGTTGGAATTGGATAAAAACGATTCGTATATGATTTCGTTTAACGGAGCCATAATTAGCCGTGTTAAAGATGATTTGGTTTTGTTTGAACAGAAATTGACTGTAGAGCAAATTCATGCGCTATACGATTATAGCATAAAGAAAAATGCACATATCATTACCTATTTAGATGATCAAATCATTAGTGAAACAGATTCTGAGTTTATAGAAGTCGAAAAAGAAATTACTGGAATGGCGCATCATAAAGTGTCAAGCTTTAAAGATTATGTAGACAGACCGGCGGTTAAATGTATCTTGCTTCAAGATCCAGCGTATTTAAAAACGTTAGAAAATGATTTGAAAGAAGCTATGCCACATTTAAGCGTTTCGATGTCAAAACCATTTTTCTTAGAAGCTGCCCAACAAGGCATTGATAAAGCGGCAAGCCTGAAGTTTTTGGCTGATAAGCTAGGAATTCATCAAAGTGAAATTATAGCCGTAGGAAACGCAGGAAATGACTTAACTATGATCGAATATGCCGGCTTAGGAGTTTGGGTCGATAATGTAACGCCAGAATTGCGTGATAAAGCCGATTTAATCGTAGCTTCAAATAATGATGATGGTGTCGCTGAAGTAGTAACACGTTATATTTTAAACTAAACTAAAAATGAAAAATCCAATTGAAACGGAGCGTTTAATTTTACGGGAACTTGAACTTTCTGATGCTGAAGGAATGTTTGAATTGGATTCGAACCCAAATGTACATTTATTTGTTGGAAATAGACCTGTAAAACATATTGACGAAAGCATTGAATATATCAAGTTTGTTCAGAAGCAGTACAAAGATCTTGGAACAGGCCGATGGGCAGTTGTTTTAAAAGAAACAAATGAATTTATTGGCTGGTCTGGAATTAAGTTTATTACAGACGAAATTAATAACCATAAAAATTTTTATGAGTTAGGATATCGTTTTATCGAAAAGCATTGGGGAAAAGGGTATGCCACCGAAGCGGGAAAAGCTTTTATTGATCGTGCCTTTAACGAAATGAAAGTAGAAAAACTTTACGCTTATGCAGATGCTGGAAATGAAAATTCTAGAAAGATTTTAGAAAAACTAGGTTTCCATTTTGTGAATTCTTTCGAATATCAAGAAGAATTAGAAGTTTGGTACGAACTTAAAAATCCAAACTCAAACTAAGAAATGTGTTCCAAATCTTTACATACTTAAAAGTCAGTAAAGATTTGGAAACAAATCAGAGTAATAATTATTTTTTAGCTACAGAAACAAAATATTTATTTCCGTCACCCATAGTTAATTTTACACGCTCGTCGCAAAGATCGATTGCAAAATTTGCACTTTCGTAACAGCTACAAGTTGTGTTTTTGTCTTTAGACATTTCTGTTTTGCAGTTGTTGTTTTTAAAGCTTGCCAATTGAGGTGTGTATAAGCTAACCAAATCAGTAGAAGCAGTTACTAACGAAATAATACTTGCAGAATTGTTGTTTGTGATTCTGTATACAATTCTATCTGTATAATTTACGTCGTTAACAGTTACTTTACGAATGTAGGTATAAGCTGTAGATCCTTCACCTGGTTCTTTTACTTCAAATTTAAAACCAACAGCACGAATAGCAACGTCAAATTGCTGCTGAGAGTTTAAGCTTGCCCAAGATGTTAATGTGCTAATAGAAGGAAATGGATTTGCATTTGCAGCTGGAGCATTAGTTTGCGCTTGCGAACTAAAAATGGTTAAGAACATCAAGCAGATTGTGGGTAAAAATGCTTTCATAAAGTGGTATTTGTTATTATAATTGTTGCCTACTCTCTTTGGTTTTCGGCTTTCCCATTTCATTTTGTAACACAAAACAACAACATAACGAGTAAAATTCAAAATTGTTATGCCCGAATTATTATTAAATTAATTAAAGCTTGTTAAAATTCTCTAATATGAATTTATTGGCAACTTGATTCATAACAATGGTAAATGTAAGAAATTTTGAATTTAAAATATAAAAAAATGTATTTAATCGATAAAATTTGCGTTTGGTCGATTATTTTGTCATTTTATTCTTATTTGAAAGCCAAAATCTGAAAAAATGCAGGCTCCTACTTTTTTGAAAATAAAATAAAAGATTGAGTTTTTAATGTTTCTAAATTAACATTAACGCAAATTATTGATTGGAAGTCCATTAATTGCTTTCTTTTGATGAATATTGTTTGTAAATTTGCAGCCTTAAATTTTTTGACAACGATTTCATTAATTTAAGACAGATTATGGAAAATAGAAAAAAAGTTGCCTTTTATACGCTGGGTTGTAAACTGAATTTTTCAGAGACTTCTACAATTGCCAGAAATTTTAATGACGAAGGTTTTGACCGCGTCGATTTTGAAGAAATAGCAGATATTTATGTCATTAATACTTGCTCTGTAACAGATAATGCAGATAAGCAGTTTAAGCAGGTAGTTAAGAAAGCAATGAAGCTTAACGAAAAAGCTTTTGTTGCTGCTGTTGGCTGTTATGCGCAATTAAAACCAGAAGAATTAGCAGCTGTTGATGGTGTTGATTTGGTTTTGGGAGCTACAGAAAAATTCAAAATCACGGACTATATCCATGATTTGAGTAAAAACGATATGGGTGAAGTTCACTCATGCGAAATTGCTGAAGCCGATTTCTATGTAGGAAGCTATTCTATCGGAGATCGTACAAGAGCATTCTTAAAAGTCCAAGACGGTTGCGATTATAAATGTACGTATTGTACAATTCCTTTGGCTCGTGGAATTTCTAGAAGTGATGCTTTGGAAAATGTGCTTAAAAATGCTAAAGAAATTTCGGCTCAAAATATCCGTGAAATTGTTTTAACGGGTGTAAATATTGGGGATTACGGAAAAGGGGAGTTTGGGAATAAAAAACACGAGCACACTTTCTTAGATTTAGTACAAGCTTTAGACAAAGTAGAAGGAATTGAGCGTTTGAGAATTTCGTCTATCGAACCAAATCTTTTGAAAAACGAAACAATAGAATTTGTTTCTAAAAGCCGAACTTTTGTACCGCATTTTCATATTCCGTTACAATCAGGAAGCAATGATATTTTGAAATTAATGAAACGCCGTTATTTACGTGAAGTTTATACAGAACGCGTAAGTAAAATTCGTGAAGTAATGCCTCATGCTTGTATTGGTGTTGATGTTATTGTTGGTTTTCCCGGCGAAACAGATGAGCATTTCTTAGAGACGTATCATTTCTTAAATGATTTAGATATTTCGTATTTGCACGTTTTTACGTATTCTGAAAGAGATAATACAGAAGCGGTTGATATGGAAGGCGTAGTTCCTTCAAATGTTCGCGCTAAACGCAGTAAAATGCTTCGTGGCTTATCGGTTAAAAAACGTCGTGCTTTTTATGAAAGCCAATTGGGAACAAACAGAACAGTTCTTTTTGAAAGTGAAAATAAAGAAGGATACATTCATGGGTTTACAGAAAATTACGTAAAAGTAAAAACACCTTGGAATCCAGAATTGGTAAATACATTGCAAGAAATCAATTTGACAAAAATAGACGAAGACGGAAGTGTTCGCATTGAGTTTTTGAATAAACTGGCGGAAGCTTAATTATTTCACAGAGATACACCAAGATTTCGCAGAGATACACAAAGTTGATTTAAAATTGCGATGTCGAAGAGACGCGCTGTAGTGTGTCTTGCACAAACATAAAAAACAAGAAAGCTCTTTTAATTCATAAAAGAGCTTTTTTTATTACACTTCTTCGCGAATCTCTGCGAAATCTTTGCGCGTCTCTGTGGTATAAAAATCAATTATCTTCTCCAACCACCAATTTCAAAGAATTAATATAATCAGTATCAAATTCAATAACTCGAATTTTTTCGGGATTAAAATCTAATTCTCCTCCAAACTGGCCTCTTGTGTCTAAAAAATTAATTGTTAATTTTTCGTCATTTAATTCCATTAATTTTCCTAAATAGGCAGATTTAGACGATTTTTTGGCGATTTGAAAAACGCCATATTTCTTAGAAACATAATTAATAATTGAAGCTAAATCTTTGATTGGAATAATATCATCAGAATTAATTTTTAACCCTTTCAAGCGAATTACTTTTTCTGTAAAGGCCAGATCGTGATCTCTATTTACAGCTTCAATGTTTTTATTTCTTAAAATAACAAAACCATCCAAAACAAAATCTACAGGATTATTTCGAAGCAAAATCCACTCGTCAGAATAATCAATTAAAAATCCGCTGAAGATTTCCTTTTTATCCTGAAATTCTATTTCGACCAATTGTCTTAAATATTGTTCCATCATGTGTTTTTTAAATTCCAATAATTTAGTTCCAAATTCCAATACTTAAATTCCAAATTCCAATTGCTTTGAGATTGGAATTTGGAATTTAAATATTGCAATTTATTTTTTATGGGTTAGTAGACCAGATACTGCTGTTTTTGATAAACACTCTTCGGTTTAGTTTTAATTGTGCAATAATCAAATCTGCCATATCTTCAGACTGCATTACTTTTTCTGGGTTTCCGTCAGTTAGGTTTAAGTCTTTTGCCATATCAGTTGCCACTGTACTTGGCGTTAAAGCTGTAACACGAATATTGTGTTTTCTCATTTCTTGCATTAAAGAATCGGTTAAACCTAAAACAGCAAATTTAGAAGCACTGTAAGCACTTGTCAGAGCGTTTCCGTTTAATCCAGCAGTTGATGAAATATTGATGATATCGCCAGTTTGTCTTTCGATCATGTTTGGGATGATCGCACGCGTTGTGAAATACGTTCCCATTAAATTCACCTGAATAATTCTCTCCCAAGCTTCTGGCTCCAATTCTAAGAATTTTCCAAAAGAAGCAATTCCGGCGCTGTTGATTAAAATATCGATGTGTTTAAATTCAGCAATAGCTTTTTCAGCAGCAGCATTTATAGAATTGATGTCAGAAACATCGGCAGACAAGGCCAAAGTTTTTACTCCCAATTTTGAAGTTTCTTCTGCCAATTGGTCAATATCACTTTTGGTTCTAGAAACCAAAATCAGGTTTACACCTTCTTTTGCCAAAGCAATTGCCACAGCTTTTCCTATTCCTTTTCCTGCGCCCGTAATAAAGGCGTTTTTATTTTTTAAGTCGGTCATGATTGTGTTTTTAGAAATGCAGAAAGCATCATTTTAAGTCTTACAAAAATAAGGTTTTGAAAACTAAAATGATGCTTTAAAAGGTATTCTTAATCTAAGTTTAACAACTTTTTGTTATTCTTTTAGAACCATGTCAATACACATGACAGCTCCTAAAATCAATTGTCTCAACGGACTGTCAGTTGCAACTGTGTCTTCAATTTGAAGAACATAATTATCGGCACTTGTAAAAAACTCTTTTCCTAATCCTGCCCATTTTTTGTTTACTTGAGCCAATTGCTTATTCTCGTGTGAGAATTTAAAATCCCAGCCTGTCCATTTTCCTTGCAGAGTAGCCACAGGTTTTTCATTTTTGTCCAGAATGTTAAATTTTCCTCCAATCGAAAAGAATTTTTGTTTGAAAGTTCCAATCAAACGATCTTTTTCATCCAATACTTCAACAGTAGATCTAAAGATGGCCACACCTCTTCTTACTGTAATTAACTTTTCTCCAGAAGCAGTTGTAATTTCAACATTAAACGGAGTTGCTCTTTTATAATCTGTAAAACGAAATACTTTTGTGAAGAAACCAAGATTGTTTTCTCGGCAGTTCATAATGATTTGATTGGTTTCTGGATGATATATATCGTAATTGTTTGCGGCTTTGAACATTCCAACATGTTCTTTTACTAAAAATAGATTTTGGCTTAAAATAGAATTCATATGTGTGTAAAATAAGTTTTGAAAATAAAGCCGCAAATGTAATACAATATTTATTAATTATACTGCTTAGAAGTTTCTGCCAAACGAATAAATTCAGCTTTATAACCTTCGCCATCGTTTGAATTTCCTTGCTTCGCTAGTTTTACAATTTCTTCAGAAGACTTGTCGGCAATTAGTTTTGAATCTCTCAGTTTCAAACCAAACCAAGCTACGGCAGAACTAAATTTCATATCATCGCTAGCTTTCTCCAAAGCAACCGATTTGTTTTCGATTACCTGAACCATTTCGATGCTTTTTTCGCCATCAGGTTTTTTGTAACGGAATTTTATCGTTGCCAGTTCGTTGCTGTAATTGTTTGAACTGGTTTCAGTTTTAGTATATTTTAAAGGATCTGGCTGTTCAGCCAAATAATCACTTTTTACACCAGCTGGAATAATTTCATACAAAGCCGTTACAGTATGATTGCTTCCTAATTCGCCTGCATCGATCGCGTCATTTTTAAAATCTTCTGGACGCAATTTTCTGTTTTCATAACCAATCAAACGATACGCCTGAACTTGTTTCGGATTGAACTCGATCTGGATTTTTACATCTTTCGCAATAGCAAACATTGAACCTTTGAATTCTTTTCCTAAAAATCGATTTGCTTCCTGAATGTTGTCGATATAAGCGTAATTTCCGTTTCCTTTATCGGCAAGAATTTCCATTTTGCTGTCTTTGTAATTGCCCATTCCGTAACCTAAACAAGTCAAGAAAACACCTGTTTTTCTTTTTTCTTCAATTAGTTTTTCCATATCAGAATTAGAAGAACTTCCAACGTTAAAATCTCCGTCGGTTGCTAGAATTACACGATTGTTTCCGTCTTTAATGAAATTTTCAGTTGCCGTTTTATAAGCTAATTCAATTCCTGCGCCTCCGGCTGTGCTTCCGCCAGATTGTAATTTATCTAAAGCGTCGATAATTGTTTTTTTCTCATCTCCAGAAGTTGGAGGTAAAACCATTCCTGCAGCGCCAGCATAAACTACAATTGCGACTTTGTCTTTTGCACGTAATTCGTTTACCAATATTTTTAAAGATTGTTTCAATAAAGGCAATTTGTTCATATCGCTCATCGAACCCGAAACATCAATCAAGAAAACAAGGTTTGAAGCAGGTAAATCATTGGTTGGAATGTTTTTTCCTTGTAAACCAATTTTCAAGATTTTATTATTCTTGTTCCAAGGCGAATCGCTTACTTCTGTATTGATAGAAAACGGATGTTCGTTTTTTGGTTGTGGATAAGTGTATTTAAAGAAATTAACCATTTCTTCTACGCGCACAGCGTCCTTTGGAACTTCCTGTCCGTTGTTTAAAAAACGTCTGATATTGGTATAAGAAGCATTATCGACATCGATAGAAAATGTAGAAAGCGGAGCTGTTTTAGGGCTTTCGAAAGCATTTTCTACAAAAGCATCATAATCTTCCTGAGTTGGTTCAGCTGGAATTGGCATAATGTTTAACTTTTTATCCAATTCTTTTTCAGAAAGGTTTTTATAGATTTCATTTTTAGTTGAAATAACCACAACGCCATTTGAAGCTTTACTTCCATAAATTGAAGTCGCATCTTTATCTTTTAAAACCGAAACATTATCAATATCATTCGGATTAATTTTTGCCATTTGATTAGCTTTTGCTGGAACTCCGTCAATAATGTACATAGGTTCATTTTTTGGAGAAACAGATTCATTTCCGCGAATAGAAACAGTTGGGCTTGGCATAGCAGAATATCCCATAGAATTTTGAGCTTGAATTCCCGCAACTTTTCCTTTTAGCGCTTGTGCATCTTTTTTCTCTCTTCTTCTTTCAGCACGGGCATAGCTTCGGTCTTCATATTCCGAACTGCTTACGCCATAACCCACAACGACAACTTCGCTTAAGGTCTGATTATCTGGAAGTAGTTTTATATTAATCGTGTTTGAGTTTTGAACCTTTTGACTTTGGTTTTTGTATCCAATATAAGAGAAAACTAGCATGTCTCCAGTTTTAGCTTGAATGCTATATTTTCCATCAAAATCAGTTGCAACATTTTTTTTTGATGTCTGATTGAAAACAGTTACGCCTGGAAGTGGCTGTTTGCTTTCATCTGAAACAATTCCAGAAATCGTTCTTTCTTGTGCCATGGTTACGAAACATATAAGCATAGCAATGGCTGATGAAATAAGTTTTAGACTTTTCATGATAATAAGTTTTAGAATTAATGTTTGGGTTTTGCTTTGTCAAAACTGCAGATTTTGACAAAGCATTAGATTATTTTTTCGGAGTTGGTTTTCCGTTTTTTGTAATGATTATAACAACTCCTTTTTTGCCTCTTTCGCCATATTTTTCAGTCGCTTCAAGGTCTTGTAGAATTGTTATGGTTTTAATGTCTTGTTTGTCAAGAGGCGCATAAGGGCTCGTTGGATTTTTGCCAAATAAATCATTTTCTGAGTAATAAATCCCATCGATGATGTATAATGGTTCATCCAAAACTACCAGCGAATCTACATTTTCAGGATCCAGGTTTGGAAGCTCATCTTGCATCATTTTATCTTTTTTTGCGTCGTTGCTGTGAGCCATTGCATTTCCGTTAAGAACTACTAAAGGACTGCTTTTTTTAGCTCTCTGTGTTGGCGCTGCAGAGTAAGCCACTTTTGCAGACTCTCTTTGAGGATAGCTTGAATAACCCATTTCTGGAGCCACTTCTTTTTTTGAAACGATGTTATCTTCCTCCTCAAAGGTTTGTTCTTGCGTTGATGCGGCTACAGGCGGTACATAAAAAGGTGCAGGAATATTTTTTTTGTCCTTCAAAGAGACTACTGCTTCATTATTTTGATCTTTTTCTTCCTGAATAGCAACTCGTTCTTTCTTTTTAGTTTGATTGTCTAAAATTTTAACTGCTTCTTCGTTTGAAACTATTCCAGAAGAAGTTGCATCATTTTGTTTTACAATAGGTTCTTCAGTTTGAAGCTGTTTTATTTCTTTTTCTTCGAGAACTACTTTTGGCGTTTCTGTTATAGTTTCTTTATTAGAATGTAAAAACTGAAATCCTAAAGAAAGCAATAATAGAAGAGAAGCTGCAACCGCTATTTTTTTCCATAATGCAATTGTTCTTTTGTCTTCTTTTTTGTCCAGTTTTTCTTCTACACGTGCCCAGACTTTTTCCATTCCCGGAAAGTCTTGAAACTCGGCTTTTTGCGAAGCTTCTTTTATTTTATCGAATAATTTATCTTGATTGTCCATGACTATTTTGCTTTTTGATAATACAGTTTATTAACCAGTTCTTTCAGTTTGGTCTTAGCGGCATTCAATTGTGATTTTGAGGTGCCCTCAGAGATCTTCAGCATTTCGGCTATTTCTTTATGCGAGAAACCTTCAATGACAAAAAGGTTAAACACAGTTTTACAGCCGTCAGGAATGTGGTTTAATAAATTAAGTAAATCTTCTTCTTCCAACGTATTTAGTTCGTCAACAGAAGGTTGCGAAAGCAATTTCACATCATCTAAATACATATTAAAGTTGGTTTCTTTTCTAATCGTCGCCAAACAATGATTTACAGTTATGCGTCTTGCCCAAGCTTCAAAAGCATAAGCTTCTTTTAACTGTTCTAGTTTGGTGAAAATTGTAAAGAAAGAATCGGCTAAAGCTTCTTCGATTTCCTCTTCCTTTTTTAAATATCTTTTGCAAAGGCGGTACAACTTTGGCGCCATGTATTCGTACACCTGACGCTGGGCATCGCGGTGCATTTTTTTACAGTTTGCTATTTGAGTCTCGTTTATCACAATTGTTGTCTTTCTTGTATAGAGAGTAAAAAAGATAAAAAGGTTGGGACGGGGGGTGAAAAAATATTAAAATATTTTTTTTAGGTTCAAAGTTACAAAGTTACAAAGGGTCATAGTTTTTATCGTAGAGACGCACTGCAGTGCGTCTAACGTCAGTGAATTTATAATTTTTGTATTGTTTACATTCTTTGCGTAGACGCACTGCGGTGCGTCTCTACGGTAATATGGTAATCAAAATATTTTGTGTTTCTCTGCGAAAATCTTTGTGAATCTCTGTGTAATAGCTTTTTCGCAAAGATTCACAAGCTGCATGAAGATTCGCAAAATTTATTTAATCGGCAAAGTCAATTTATAAATCTTCGTTTCTAAAACTTCTGTGTCATTATCTTCGCAAAGCAAAAACTCGATTTTATTGTTTTCTTTTTTATAAAAAGTCAGGCCTTCAAATTTATTGGCTGCCGTAATTTTTTGAGTAAAATCGATTTTCATGGTTTTTACGTCAATTCTTCCAATGAAACTTCCTAGTATTTCTCCATCATCATAAGTCGATTTTGTGTCTTCAGCAGTTGAGAGGAAATAGATTTTATCATCAACTAGAATAGCGTCGGTAAAACTGGAGCGAACACCTTTTATTTTTGGAAGTTTGTAGTTAACAGAAATTAAGGCAAATTCTTCTCCTAGATTTTTGGCGTGAATCGTAAAAATCGTGTTTTTGTTAGTAACGCCATTGCCTCGATTGAATAAATACCAGTTTTCTCCGTCGAAAATAGCTCCTTCTAGATTGAAATCTTCTGGTTTTATTTCGCCAAAATTCTGCATAACTGCATACAGATCGACTAAATTATTCTTCTGTAAAACATTTTTCGATTTCAAATCAAATTCAATCATTTTGTTTCGGTTTTCGGTAGAACCAGAGCCAAAAACATAAAGAGTATCATTATGATGTGTGATAGATTCAAAATCGGGCTTTAAGTTTTTCGGAATATTTTGTGTCGGATTGTCGATTAAAGCATGCTGATTCAATTGCTGATTTTGCATATTGTATTCGTAAAGAAATCCGCTGTTGTCGCCAATTACGTAAAGTGCATCGTTGTTATAAAATAATCCTGATGCCGAACCGATTCCGATAATTTGAAATAATATTTCTAATGTGAATTTTTCCATGAATGTTGTTTTGAAAGCTTTTGCTATTCTATTTTTTTTTGTTTTACTGATTTTGAGTTGTTAATTAACTCCATTGTTGTTTTATTTACTGCTTCACATATTTTTATTAAAGAGTTTGAAACAATACATTCTGCAACGCTTATATAGACTAAATTATCGTCATCTGTCAAAATTTGATTATCCCAATCGGCTTGACTTGAACTGTTCATTCCATAGATTAAAGATACTGGAGTTCCTTCACTATAAAGTCTGACAGTTATTTCTATAGCTCTTTTAATAATTGCTTTTTCGATATCTTTTTGTTTCTCTGCATATTCAATTCTTGAAACACATTGGTATAGGGAACAGAATTTTACATTTTTCTTTTCAGGTATAAGATCTCTTGTTCCTTCAATTGACTTTAAATCCTTGTAACATTTCCCATATACTTTAATTAGGGCTTTTTCAGGATTTGAGTAATTTCCATCTTGACAATAAGACTTATTTAAGAAAAGTAAAAATACAATTAGAAATATCTTTTTCATTATGAATTTGAAATATTTGAATTGTTCTTTTGAAAACAAATGCCTAGCCCTGATAGTAATGGAAATACTTTGAAAAGAAATTGCATTTTTTCCTGACATAAGAAAGCGACCAACGGAAGCTCTTGTTATGGCTTTGGAAAAAAGCAGTTTATTGAAAAGTATTGCAATGGATAGCAGGAATATGCTTCGTAAAAGTAGTATATTTATGATATAAAATTTGAAAATATGAAATCAATAGACCCGAAAGATTTTAAAGTTGTAGATAAAATAAAGCTCAAAGAAATTCCGACTGTTTTGAATGTCAAAGCCGATGACGATGAAAAAGAAGAGAAACTAGATAAAGTTCAAGCCAAATTGAGCGATTTGCAAGACGTAATGTATGCGCACAACAAATACAGTGTTTTGATTTGTCTTCAGGGAATGGATACTTCGGGAAAAGATAGTTTGATTCGGGAAGTTTTTAAGGAATTTAATCCGCGTGGAGTAGTGGTACATAGTTTTAAAACTCCAACTTCGGCAGAACTGGAACATGACTATTTGTGGCGTCATTATATCGCTCTGCCGGAAAAAGGAAAGTTTGCTATTTTTAATAGGACACATTACGAAAATGTTTTGGTCACACGCGTGCATCCTGAATATCTTTTGGCTGAAAACCTTCCGGATATTAATTCTGTTGATGATATTACGCCTGAGTTTTGGGAAAACAGGATTGAACAGATTAATAATTTTGAAAAGCATATTGCTCAAAACGGGACAATCGTTATGAAGTTTTATCTGCATTTGAGCAAAGAAGAACAGCGCCAGCGTTTATTGCGTCGTTTGGAAGAAGAAAAACACAATTGGAAATTTTCTCCAGGCGATTTGAAAGAACGTGGTTATTGGGATGAATACATGAAGTATTATGAAGAAGCCATCAATAAAACATCAACGCCTCATGCGCCATGGTATATTGTACCTGCAGATGATAAAGAAATGTCACGCTATATTGTAGCGAAAATTATCTGGGAAGAAATGAAAAAACACACCGATATTAAAGAACCTGAATTGGACGAGAAAACGGCTATAAATATCGAGCTATATAAGAAAGAATTAGGAGAGAAGTAATTGGGTAATTGAGATAATTAGTCAATGAGATATTTTTTTGTAAACCCGACAGGTTTTTAAAAGCTGTCGGGTTTATTTTATATCCGAAAATTTTTAAACTGTTTTTGTAGATTCCATTGGTCAAAACAAAAACGCAGTTCGTCAAATTAATTTCAATATTGCTTATGGTTTGTGCTTCTTTGCTGTTTGTTTAAAAAATATAGAACTACTTTTGGAGTTAAATTTTCTCAGTAAATTATTTATAAATGATCGCAATCAATAAGAATAGGCATTGGATATTTTTAGTCTTTTTTTGGAGCTTATTAGGCATCACGATTTGGGCGCAGATGATCGAAGATTACGATTTTTTGACGGCTACGATTCAGGCTATTTTGGTTTTGTTTTGTTCTGCTGTTTTAGCTCATATTTTAAGTGATGTTATACTGCCCAAAGCGCTAAAACAAAATAAAATGAGCTCGTTTGCCGTACAAAGCGTTGTTGTTGTGTTGCTTTTGGCATTTTGTCTGTCACTGATTTATATTGTTTTTTCTGATTCGGTTATAAGAAGGAAGGCATATCCTGAAGAAGCAGATGTAGATTCTCTTCATTTTTTATGGTCGCGATTTTATGGCAACATTCCGTCTGCGATTTTAATTTGTGGCACTGCTTGCGGGCTCCGATTTTATCAGGAACATAATGTTATAGAAAGAAATCACGCACAATTGCAGCAGGTTCATCTTGAAGCTCAAATCAAGATTTTGCAAGATCAGATTAATCCGCATTTAATGTTTAATGTTCTGAACCATATTCATATTCTGATGCAGAGCAATGTAAAGTTAGCTTCAGATTTATTGGTTCAGTTTTCGGATATTTTGCGTTATCAATTGTATGAATGCAACAAAGAATATGTGCCTTTGCATCTTGAAATTAAATACTTAAAAGATTTAATTGCTGTTGAAGAAACGCGCTGGGGAAATGAATTGGAAGTAAAAAGCAAATGGAATATAGAAGACGGACAGCTTCAAATTGTACCATTACTTTTGGTTCCTTTGATCGAAAATGCTTTTAAACATGTTTCTCGACTTCCAAATCAAAAAGGATTTGTGCATTTATCTTGCGAGCAAATAAATCATCAGCTGAATTTTAGAATAGAAAATTCATATACTGAGCAATATAAAATACCTTCAAAAAATCAAGGATTAGGTTTAGAGAATGTGAAGAAAAGACTGGAAATACAATATCCTGAAAAGTACAAATTAGACATCCATAAAACCGATTCTGATTTTGCTGTTGAAGTGGTTTTAGATTTAAAATAATTTTTTAGCCACTCCCGATAGCTATCGGGATATAAAGATTAAAAATGATTTTATTTTAGCCACGAATTACACGAATTATCACGAATTTTTTAATCCGCAACGCTTAGTGATCTTTGCATCCTTTTAAAAATTAAGACTTTGTGAACTTTGCGTAAACCTTCGCGCACTTTGCGGTTAAATTTTGTAGCCACTCCCGATAGCTATCGGGATATAAAGATTAAAAATGATTTTATTTTAGCCACGAATTACACGAATTAGCACGAATTTTTAAATTTCAAAATCTTAACATATTGCTTTGTTCTCTTAGCATCCTTTTATAAAATTAAAACTTTGCGAACTTTGCGTATCCCGATAGCTATCGGGATTGCGTTCTTTGCGGTTAAAGAAAAAAATCTGCTAAATCTGCCAAATCTGCGAGAAACAAAAACACACACAAACCAGAGAAAAAAACTATGAAAATGAAATGTCTCATTATCGACGATGAACCTATAGCAAGAAACGGAATAGCAGATTTTGTTTCTAAAATTGATTTCCTTGAAACTATTGGTACTTGTGCTTCTGCTCTAGAAGCGACTTCGTTTCTTCAGGAAAAGCAAATTGATTTGATGTTTCTGGATATCAATATGCCTTATCTTACGGGATTGGAGTTTCTGGAATCATTAGAAAATCCGCCATTGGTGATTTTTACAACCGCTTATTCAGAACATGCTTTAGACGGATACCGTCTTCAAGTTGTAGATTATTTGTTAAAGCCGATTACTTTTCAGCGATTTTATCAGGCTTCGTTAAAGGCAAAGCAATGGCATCAAATGCTGAGTTCGCCAAAACAAAATCAATTGGATCCTTTTTTATATGTGCGTCAGGAAGAAGGATTTCAGAAAATTTCTTGGATAGATATTTTATATATCGAAGGAATGCAAAATTATGCTAAACTTCATTTTAAAGATAAAGTACTGATTATTCATCAGACGATGATTTCATTAGAAGAAACACTTCCCAAAGAAATTTTCTTTCGAATCCATAAATCATTTCTCGTAAATGTTACGCATATAGATTCTATTTCTGGCGGACGTTTATTTATAAAAGGACAAGAACTACCTATTTCAAGAACACGCCGTGAGGAATTATTGAAAGGGGTAGTCTATAAAAACTTATTAAGCAGATAGTTCTAGAATTTCCATTTCAGCGCTATTGCTCCATAAAACGTAGTGGTGAATCTTGGATCGGCAATATCTTTTTCCTTGAAAATTTCTTTAATTTTTCGGTTAGTTGTCGAAAAACTTCGCACGAGAGTAGTTCCGCCAGTTGGTTCTAAAATCCAATGTTTTCCAAATTTCACCTGAGGTCTTAAGCCTGCAATTATCTGCTGATATCCTAGTAATGTAGATTTATTTCCAATTTTGGTTTCAGCTGTCATTCCGCTTAATTCGGCTACTGCTTTTAAGTCAAAAGTGTCAGACATTCGATAGCCAATTTCTACACCTTCCGGAAAAGCTACTTTAAAATGTAAAGCTCCAGTAGATTCCCAGTTAAAATAAATTCCAGGAAGAACCATCGGCACACCAAAGCTATTAGTCAGAACTGGACCTGCACCCAAAGCCAGTTTAGGATTAAATTGTTTGATAAAAAGAATCCCACCTTGAAGCAGGACATCGTCTTTATTAATTTCGACCATATCGGTATAAACGCCTACAGAAGCCATTATTAACAACGACCACGAAGAAGAAATGGAACGCAAATGTTTGACTCCAACTTGCGTATTGAGCAATTCATCTGGAAATCCGCCTTGAAATGCTATTGGAAGATCTTGAATATTGTAATTCCTGTTTTCCATTTTGGCATAACTGCCACTAAAAAATACAGACCAGAGTTTTGGATGATCATATTTATCCATTTTTAAAGATAACGGCACTTCAAAAGCAATCTGGGCTCTTTTAAAATTGCTTTCGGCATTTGTTTTTGTGCTGTCCATTGGTCGTACATATTTAGAAAAAGGGACATAATCGACCTTGAATTCACCTGAAATTCCCGATTGTGAGCGCGCAGCAAGAGTAGCCAATAAAAAAAGAAAAAGTTGCGAGAGATAAAAAATTGTTTTGTTCATGATTTGATTAATTTTTCTGCGAATTACCGCGTTCTAAATCAATCCCAAAAAATCATTTGACTACCGGCACTCTTCTTTTGACCAATGGTAAATAAAAAACCCGACAGACTCCTCAGACTATCGGGTTTTTACCAAAAACAAAATAATAAATTAAACCTATTTTTTAGAGTTGAAAACCATAAGCAACACGCAATGCTACCTGATTGGTTCTGAAATCATGATAATCTTCGTAACGAACACTTAAATCGATGTACTTGTTGGCATAACCAATTCCTGGCGCCCATAAAAAGGTAGTTTTATCGTAACCATTTGTTACCGCAAAACCAGCACCTAGTTCTCCTAAAACATAAAATTGATCTTTTAAGACAAAAGCTTTAAAACCTGCTTTGGCCGGAATAAATCCAAGATCTTTTATGTCATTTCCAAGATCGTCTTTTCCCATAAATAAATTTGTAAATCCTGTAGTTAAGGTCAAAGATGTTTTTTTGGAAAGATCATACTGTAAACGAACATCTCCCCCAAGAGACCAGTCGTAATCATTGTCGGTTGGCAATCCCCCATTTAAGCCAAAACCTAATCTAAAACCTTGATCGTAATTTGTTGCTTCTGTCTCTTGAGCAAATGTGGTGTTGGCGAATAAAAATGTGAAAGCAGCTAGGCATAACATCTGTAATTTTTTCATGGCTTATATTTTTGAAATTTCTATGATGTAAAATTATATGCAAGCCATTTGGAGTTTGTTATACAATTTTTAAAAATCGTTACATAATATTTAGTTCGTCTTATTTTTGTCTTAAAATTGGGATATATTTTTATAGATAGGATAGAATTCGAAGCTTCTGACTATCTTTGCGCACAAAATAGAATAGAAGTGAATTTAAAGCAGTACACTAAAGAGTTTTCGTATAATTTAAGACTGGCATATCCTGTTATTTTAGGAATGGTCGGACATACCTTGATTGGTATTGTCGATAATATAATGGTTGGTAAAATAGGAAGTACAGAACTGGCGGCGGTTTCGCTTGGAAATAGTATGATTTTTATTGCCATGTCTTTAGGAATCGGCTTTTCTACAGCCATTACGCCAATCGTTGCCGAAGGTGATGCTGAGAAAAATGACACTAAAATTCGCTCTGCTTTTCATCATGGATTATTTCTTTGTACCATTTTAGGAGTGGTGCTTTTTACGGTAATTATGTTTGCCAAACCAATAATGGAATTGCTGAAACAGCCAGCAGATGTCATTGTATTAGCAAAACCCTATTTAGGCTGGGTGGCTTTTTCTCTAATTCCGTTGGTAATGTACCAGGGCTATAAACAGTTTGCAGACGGAATGTCATTGACCAAATATTCTATGTATGCCATGGTAATGGCCAATGTGCTTCACGTAGGTATAAACTATGTTTTAATTTACGGAATTTGGATTTTTCCAAAAATGGGAATTATCGGAGCAGCTTTAGGAACGGTGATTTCAAGAATATTTTTGGTAATGTTCATGCATATTATGCTTTCGCGAAGAGATGATTTAAAACGCTTTTTCAAAGGATTTAGTTTTAATGAAATAAAAAAGGCAACAATAGAAAAGATTATCAGCATCGGATTTCCTTCTGCGATGCAAATGCTTTTTGAAGTGGTTCTGTTTACGGCTTCAATCTGGCTTTGCGGAAATATCGGGAAAACAAGTCAGGCGGCAAATCAGATTGCTTTGAGTTTAGCGTCGATGACTTTTATGTTTGCCATGGGATTAAGCGTAACTTCGATGGTTCGTGTCAGCAATCAAAGAGGTTTAATGGATTATAAAAAGCTAATTGTTGTGGCGCGTTCTATCTTTTTGCTTGCCATAATTTTAGAAACCATTTTTGCGATTTTCTTTATCGTTTTCCACGACTATCTGCCATATATTTTCTTGAATATGGAAAATACAGGACAAATTTTAGATAATGAAGAAGTGATAGGAATTGCTTCAAAACTGCTTTTAATTGCAGCAATTTTCCAGATTTCTGACGGAATCCAAGTTGTGGTTTTAGGTGCATTGCGTGGATTGCAAGATGTTAAAATTCCTATGTACATTACTTTTGTGGCCTATTGGGTTATTGGTTTTCCGATTTCGTATTATTTAGGAGAACACACCGAATTGAAAGCACAAGGAGTTTGGATCGGACTTTTGGCAGGTTTAACCGCAGCGGCAATTTGTTTATACATTCGTTTTCATTACTTAACAAAGAGATTAGTTAAGAATTCAGACACAGAATAATTAAATTTGAATAAAAAATAAACCGAAGATTATATAAAACCAGGAGAAATCCTTTTAATCTTTTATCCCGATAGCTATCGGGAGTGGCTAAAAAATAACCATTAAAAAAATAAATAGATATGGAATTACCTAAATTTTTACTTGGAGATAACACCGATTTTCCAGACGATATTTTTATCATTCACCTAGATTACCCAAGATTTATTATCAATTTGAAAGATGATGAGGTTGAGTTTCTAGAAGAACCAGAAGATCTTGATGAAGCTGAATTAAACGCCGAAATGGAAAGTTTAATTGAAAAAGCTAATGAGTTTTATGACAGAGAAATCAACCGTTACGAAGAGTAATTTGTTTTTCTAATCTCACGTTCTTATACTATTTTTAATGAAAAATTTACGTTTCTTAAAACCTATTTTCAGTTTTATATTGATCGGGTTATTGATTACCACTTTAAGCCGAATCTTTTTATTTTTTCTTTTTAAAGAAAGAGTAGTGCAGACGCCAGATTTCTGGTATATTTTTCCAATCGGATTACGAATGGATTTAATTTTACTATGTTATTTATCATTTTTGCCAGCAGTTCTAATTACTTTCCTGCCAAGTAAATGGATAAAATTCACCAATAAATTTCTGGTAATTTATAGTTTTCTATTTCTGTTTTTAATTCTTTTTGTAGAATTAGCTTCTCCAGATTTTGTAAAACAATACGATACACGTCCGAATAAGATTTTCTTAGACTATCTTATTTATCCAAAAGAAGTGGTTGGAATGCTTTTAAAAAGTTATTTGACTTCAATCATTGTGACTTTTCTAATTTTGGGAGTTGTAATTTATTTTGCTTTCAAAAAAGGAAAACAATTATTTTATACTACAAGTACAGAATATAAATTCAAATTAATGGTATTCCCATTAGTGGCTTTTTTATTGTTTTTCGGAGCACGTTCAAGTCTTACTTCAAAACGTCCAATTAATGCTAGTAATGCTGTTTTCTCAACAGATCAGCTTACAAATACTTTAGGGTTAAATTCATTTTATACCGTTGCTTTTGCTGCGTATTCAATCAAAAATGAAGGAAATACCAAAATGTATGGTAAAATGGATGAGGCCGAAGCTATTGCTCGTGTAAAAAAATACATGATCGCTGGTCCAAGTGATTTTACCGATAAGGATATTCCGTTTTTACATGTGCAGCAACCAGATTCTGTTATGAAAAAGCCATACAATTTGGTGATATTTCTACAAGAAAGTTTAGGTGCAGAATATGTTGGAATTTTAGGAGGAAAACCATTAACACCAGAATTTGATAAATTGTCTAAAGGAGGATTGTTGTTTACCAATTTATATTGCACAGGAACTAGAAGCGTCCGCGGAATTGAAGCAGTTGTAACTGGATTTTTGCCTTCGCCATCAGAAAGTGTAGTGAAGCTTGGAAATTCACAACAAGGATTTTTTACATTAGCAGATGCGTTAAAACAGAAAGGTTACGATACAAGTTTCATTTATGGCGGAATGGCGAATTTTGATAATATGGCTTCGTTTTTCAACGGAAATGGTTTTACAGACATCGTGGATCAATCCGATTTTGAATCAGACGGAAATAAATATGCTTTCAAAGGAACTTGGGGATATTCTGATGAAGATTTAGTTACTAAAGCCAATCAATATTTCAAATCAAAAGGAGATAAGCCATTCTTCTCTTTAATGTTCTCAACTTCAAATCATGAGCCTTTTGAATATCCAGCAGGAAGAATTAAGCCTTATGATAAAAAGCCTAATACAGTAAATAATGCCATGAAATATGCTGATTTTTCTATTGGGAAATTCTTTGAAATGGCTAAAAAAGAACCTTATTTTAAAAACACGATTTTTATTGTAATTGCTGATCACAATACCAGAACGTACGGTAAAAATTTAGTTCCAATTAATAAATTCCATATTCCAGCATTTATCATGGGACCTGGAGTTCCAAAAGGAGCTGTTTATGACAGATTGGCAAGTCAGATTGATATTCCGCCGACATTGTTAAGCTACTTAGGAATTCCTTTTGAAACGCCTATGGTAGGTAGAAATTTAAGCAAATTGGATACAAAAGTACAAGGAAGATCTATTATGCAGTTTAATGATATCAACGCATTTAGAGTCGAAAATCAGGTTGTAATCATGCAGCCAAATTTGAAACCGTTGCAATTTGAAATCAAAAATGATACAACGTTAGTTCCTGTAAAGCTGAACGAAGATTTAGCTAAAGATGCTTTAGCGCACGTGATTACAGCTGGGAATTTGTATAAAGAAAATAAATATAAGCTTAGGCCTAAGAAATAAAGATGCTAAGGTACTAAGTTGCTAAGCTTCTAAGTTTTGTCACATTGAGCGAAGTCGAAATGTTATCGACTCTGCTTGAACTGACAAGAAACCTTTGTAACTTAGAAGCTTAGTGTCTTAGAATCTTTTTTCAAAATATAATTTTAATAAACTAGAAGCAGCTGCAAAAGATGAAATCTCATTGTTTTGCACTGCTTTTTTGTTTTCTTCTAAAAGCGAAATGATTTCAGGCTGATTATAGAAGTTTTGTTTCAATTGTTCGTTGATGGTTTCCATCATCCAGAAATGATTTTGCTCATTTCTTTTTTCTTGGAAAAATCCCGTTTCTTTAGTCATTTCAAAATAATCAGAAATAGTATTCCAAACTTCCGCAATGCCATCTTTTGTAAGCGAACTGCAAGTAGTTACTTTAGGTTGCCAGTTTGATTTTTTTGGAGGAAATAAATGCAAAGCGCGATTAAACTCCAATTTCGCCTGATTTGCTTTTTTTATATTATCTCCGTCGGCTTTGTTAATGACAATGGCATCTGCCATTTCCATAATACCGCGTTTAATGCCTTGAAGTTCGTCGCCAGCGCCAGAAATCTTTAAAAGCAAAAAGAAATCGACCATGCTGTGAACAGCGGTTTCACTTTGGCCAACACCAACTGTTTCGATTATAATAGTATCAAAACCTGCCGCTTCACAAAGAATAATAGTTTCTCGAGTTTTTCGAGCCACACCGCCTAACGTTTCTCCAGAAGCACTTGGACGAATAAAAGCGTTTTCATCTTTGACCAATTCTTCCATTCGGGTTTTGTCACCGAGAATACTTCCATGCGAAAGCGAACTGCTTGGATCGACTGCCAAAACTGCTACTTTTTTTCCTAATTGTGTCAGATGTTTTCCAAAAGCTTCAATAAAAGTGCTTTTTCCAACGCCGGGAACACCTGTAATTCCAATACGAACTGATTTATTAGCATGAGCTAAACAGCCTTGAATCACTTCGCCAGCTTTATCAAAATGGTCTGGATTGGTGCTTTCAATTAAAGTAATGGCACGGCTAAGAGAAGTTCTGTTTCCTTCTAAAATACCATCAATTAATTCTTGAGAAGTTGGTTGTTGTCTGCGTTTGCTTTTAATTTGATTGATAGCCGAAATATTGGTGATTTCAGGAGATGAAATTCCAGCTTTTTCAGATATACTACCAGTTTGTTTATTAGAATTTGACAAAACGCACTTTTTAGAAATGTAAAAGTACAGAAAACAAAAACAGTTTCAAAAAGTTAGTTCATCACTAATTTACATGAATTTGTTATTCTCAAAAGGAGTAAAAAAAGTTAGCCACGAATTCACGAATTTTCTTTTTAAAATCTTTGAGATTATTTTTTCGAATTAATTCGAATAATATTAGGTAAAGATTTTAAAAAGAAAATTCGTGAATTCGTGGCTGAAAAAAAATTAATAACCCGCTGTAAATCTAACTTGATGATGTTTTGGAGTTTCCACTTCATCAGCAATTACAACCGCTAAATCTTCTACAGACAAAATACTTCTCTGTTCGTCATTGAAAACAGGATTTTCTAAGCCTAAACGGTATTTTCCAGTTCTTCCTGTTTTAGTTCCAGCGTGCATTTCGAAAGCAGGACTAAAGAAAGCCCAGTCTAAATCTTTTTCTTCTTTAATAATATTTAAATAATGTCTTGCTGCATTAGCTCCAGGGAAGATCTCTTTTGGAAAATCTGGAGTATCAACCGCTTGTAAATCTGGCGCAACATATAAACTTCCAGCTCCACCAATTGTGATGAAACGTTTAACGCCTGATTTTTTAACCGCTTCCTGAATAGCTTTTGAACCTGCTAAAAAGTCATCGTAAATATTAGGATTAGTCCATCCTGGGTTGTAAGCATTGACAACAGCATCGTGACCTTTTAAGATTTCTGCCAAAGCATCAACATTAAAAATATCTGCAGCAACCCAAGTTGCGTTTGCTGTGTCTTTTGGAGTCCTTGCAATAGCAGTAATTTCATGTTTTCTGTCTGCTAATTCATTTAAAATTGCTGAGCCAACAAATCCTGTAGCTCCGATAAGTGCGATTTTCATAATATATAAATTTATTTAGTAATAAAAAATGTTACAGTTTAGGTTAAAAAAATAGTTTTAAAACTGATTCGAAAAATCTTCCAATGAAATTCCTTCCAGCTGTCTGCTGACGTTTTGATTCATTTCGCTATATAAAACTTCCAAATGCTGATTGATGTTTTTCCCAACAGGGCAATCAGGATTCGGCTGATTTTTTGCAAAACCTAAACCAATAGTTTCAAAGGTCATTTCGAATATTTGTTTTAAAGTCAGATCAGCAGCGTTTACTGCCAATTTTGTACCGCCATTTTTTCCTTCTTTACTTTCTACGATATGGTGTGCTTTTAGATTGGCAATTTCTTTTCGAACCAAAACAGGATTTAGATTAATACTTCCCGCAATAAACTCCGATGACAAATAATCATTTGGGAATTTATGGAGCAAAGTAAGAATGTGAATCGTTATGGCAAATTTACCTGAAATCATACTGTAATAAAATATGTTACAAATTTACATCTTTTTGTAATGCAAAAAACAATTTTAACTTAAAGTTAATTAAAGTAATTAGAAACATAAAATAAAAGTAAAGGAAAATGCACATCATTAATTATGAGTGACGTACAATTTCCTTATTGACTATTTTGATTTTTGATTGATTCCTAGTGAAGAAAAATACACCCATGCTATAAAAAGAAGTTGCATTGGTATTCTGATCCATAAATACGATAAGCCTTTACCAGTATAGTCGGCAGTTTGTAAATTGATATTATGGCTTGCGGCATAAATGTTAGCGGGTAGGAGTAAGATAAAGAATAAAATCAGCAGTTTTCCTGTAAGGATTTTAGTTTTCGGCAGCAGCAATCCAATTGCGGTAATTAATTCTATGATTCCTGTAGCAAACACAATAGCATTTGCCCAAGGCAAAAAAGAGATCATCATCGCCATTCCTTTAGCAAAAACAAAATGCCCAACAGCAGTAAATGTCAGCATAGCCGCCATGGCTACTCTTCCAGCAAATGCTAATTCAAGCCGTTTAGTGGTAAGCCAAATAATAAGCAGTGTGGCGATAAAAACTCCAAAAAGCACGATTAAGGTTTCCATATCTTTTTTTATTGTACAAAGTTGCACAGTAAAGAAGCCTAAAACAATGAACCTGGGTTAATAAATGCGTTTTCTGATTCGGCTTAAAGCTTGCGGAGTAATGCCAATGTAAGAGGCAAGGTATTTTTGCGGAATTTTTTGTATTAAGTGAGGCTGCTCGGTGAATAAGTTAAGATAGCGCTGTTCTGCAGAATCGTTTAGCAAAGAGAGCTCTCTCTTTGATTTTTTAATAAATAAATCTTCGCTTGCTAATCGGCCAATAGTATTGCCAACTTTAGTTTCGGCATAAATGTCCTGAAGATCATTATATGAAACGCGCCAAAGTATGGTGTCAGAAAGTGCTTCGATAGTGTAGTTTACTGGTAATCTGGTAATAAATGAATCATATCCGCTTGTAAATTCGCCATCAAATACAAAAGTAAACGTTAAGTCTTTATTCTCAGAAGGAACATAATATCTAAGAATTCCTTTTTCTATAAAGGAAAGATAATTTTCTATTTGGCCAGTTTGAAGTATAGCAGTTTTCTTCGAAAATTCCTGACGAATGAGTTTAGAAGAAAAGATGTTCCAGTCTTCATCAGAAAGTTTGGTCATTAGTTCAAGATTATCCCTTATTTGCTGCATAGATTTTTCGAATTACATATTAAAAGTAACAAAAAACTCAAAGAGAGGAGATAATTTGTTCAATTCATCAATTTATAATTTCCTATTTTTGTCTTGACGCCATGATATGAACAACTTTATACTAATATTTCTCTTTCTTTCGCTGGGTTTAGTTCTTCAGCATGTAAAACAGTTTCCTACTCATATCTATAAGACGCTCAATAAAATTGTTATTTATTTCTGTCTTCCTGCGATTACTTTATATCATATTCCCAAAATAAAATGGAGTAGTGAATTGCTATTTCCAATAGGAGCAGGGTGGATTACCTATATTCTGGCTTTTATTTTTTTTCATTTTTTGGGAAGAAGAAATGGCTGGTCTAATAAATTGATTGGCTGTTTGATTTTGACGGCAGGATTAAGCAATAGTTCTTTTCTGGGTTATCCGATTATTGAAGCTCTGTTTGGAAAGAAAGGTTTAGAAACGGCTGTTTTAGTAGATCAGCCTGGAACTTTTGTGGTGGTTTCTACACTTGGCGTTTTTACTGCGGCCTTTTATTCAAAGGGAAGTCCAAACGCAATAGGAATTTTCAAAAAAATCATTACGTTTCCGCCATTTTTGATGTTTGTTTTAGCATGCTTGATGAATATTTTCGATTATAATTTAAATGAAAATATCCAATCTGTATTACTGAAAATAGGAAGTTTAGTAACACCTTTAGCTTTGCTTTCTGTTGGTTTGCAATTGACTTTTGATAGAAAGAGCCAGCATTGGAAATTTTTACGACTTGGACTTTTCTTTAAACTGCTTTTAATTCCTTTTGTAATTTTTGCGCTGTATGTTTTTATTTTCAATCAGCATTCTGAAGTTATAAAAATTACGATTATGGAAACTGCTATGTCGCCCATGATTACAGGCGCAATTCTTGCTTCAACTTATGGATTAAAACCAAAACTAAGCAGTATGATGATCGGTTTCGGAATCCCGATTTCCTTTGTCACGCTTGCGATTTGGTACTTTGTGGTAAGTTTTATTTAATCTATTACTTATTTTTTAATCTCGCAAAGACGCCAAGTCGCTAAGTCTTTTCTTTTTAAGTTTTTCTTTTTTTTAATTTTTTATAAAACTTTGCGTCTTTGCGACTTTGCGAGCAATTTTTACTATGAAAAAGAGGCTTATAAAATAATTCAGTAAACATTGCAAAATCTATGTTTCTATGTGCTAAAATCAGATTAAAACACTAACTAGATAGAGAATGTAGAATTTTAACTTTTTTTTACCTTTTGAATGTTTTCTAAATGCATTTTTTAGTTAATTTTAGATGAACTAAAAAAATGAAATTATGTCAACATTAAGATTAGGTGATATAGCTCCGGACTTTCACGCAGAAACCACTCAGGGATCAGTTAATTTTCACGAATGGCTAGGAGATTCGTGGGGTGTTTTATTTTCACATCCAGCAGATTTTACTCCTGTTTGTACAACTGAATTGGGAACTGTGGCGAACTATGTGCCAGAATTCAAAAAAAGAAATACTAAAGTTATTGCTCTGAGTGTAGATGGTTTAGACTCGCACAAAGAGTGGATTAAAGATATCAACGAGACTCAAAATACAGAAGTAAATTTCCCAATCATTGCAGATGAGGATAAAAAAGTAGCTAATTTATATGATATGCTTCATCCAAATGCAAGTGATAAATTTACAGTTCGTTCTGTTTTTGTTATCGGACCAGATAAAAAAATCAAATTAACGCTGACTTATCCAGCTTCAACAGGAAGAAATTTTGATGAATTGCTTCGTGTAATCGACAGTTTACAATTGACAGCAAACTATAGCGTTGCAACACCAGCAAACTGGAAAGATGGAGAAGATGTGGTAATCGCACCAGCAATTCCAGATAGCGATATTCCAGCAAAATTCCCAAAAGGACATACACCAATAAAACCTTATTTGAGATTGACTCCGCAGCCGAATAAATAGTTTTTTTGAGGTTCTAAGATACTAAGGTGCTAAGGTTCTAAGTTTTTGCTTGGAATTTTAGCATTTTTTATTTTTCCAAACGTAATAAAAAACACAAAGCGTTGAGATTTTCAGTTTATGAAAATTTCAACGCCTTCTATAGAAAGCTTAGAATCTTAGCACCTTACTTAGCTGCCAACAAAGCATTCATTTTTTTCTTATCTCCAACAACCCATAGAATGTCATTTTTCTCTAAGATTAAACTAGATTCTGGATTTAGAATACGGTTTCCATTTCGTTCAATTCCTACCACCATTCCGTCTGTTTTGGCTCTGAATTGTCCAATGCTTTTTTGGACGAACTCGTCTTGAGAAACTTCAAGCTGGCGTAAAACAATATCGGTTTCTTCTACTTTTGTAGGTGGTTCGGTTTCGTTTTGAGTTAAGAATTTTGTGAATTCTGTAATTTGTGCATCAGTTCCAATTACGCAAATTTCGTCGCCTGGGAATAAACGTTCTGTTTTGGTCGGAATCGGAATGGTAACTTCACCTCGTTTAATATAGGCGATATTAATTCCGAGCTGTTCACGAATTCGGAGTTCTTGTAAAGTTTGTCCAACCAGATTAGATTCCTTTTTAATTTCGAAGAAAGACATGTGTCCGTCCCACGGCATTAAATTGGCATATCTTCTGTCGATCTTTTTGTTTTCACGATCATTAAGGTTTTTCAAAAAGTGATTTTCAATTTTATGGTATTGCTCATTTAGTTTTTTAGGGAAAATTTGATAAGCTCCAATTGCAATGATAAGTGCTACGAAAGCCACTAAAGGAGAGAAGAAAATATTCAATAAAAACCCGACAAAGAATAAACCAAGACTCATTCTTATCAAAATCAGCATTAAAAGTGCACCACGATATTTACGCTCTTCCCAAAGGGCTTCAACTTCATCAACTTTTACACGACGAAGCGAAAGCGCCCATAAAAATGGTGCAATTACAACTAGCGTAAGCAAAGCAGCTAAAGTATTTCCGAATCTTGTGTCGGCAACCAAGGGCGCTACAAATTTAGAAGACAATAATATAATGGCCGTAATAATAATAGTATGAAGAATAATTTGTGTAATCGAAGAACGAAGTACAATTTGCCAAGTGCTGACAGACTTAATGGCTTGCGCATTCACACTATAACGGTTAATGTTTTTAACCCATCTTTTTGGCATTTTTGCTTCTAAAAATAGCGCAAATCCTTCCGAATATTTAATTAAGAACGGAGTTGTAAATGTGGTAATTGCAGATACAGCCACAATAATTGGGTATAAGAAATCGCTTGTAACTTTTAATGACATTCCGAGAGTGGCAATAATAAAAGAAAACTCTCCAATTTGCGCCAAACTCATTCCAGTTTGAACCGATTGTTTTAATGGCTGACCAGAAATTAATGCTCCGATAGAAGAACTGAAGGCTTTTCCGAAGATGGTCAATAAAGTAATTATAGCCACCGGGAGTGCATAGTTTATCAAAGTAACCGGATTGATTAACATCCCGACAGATACGAAGAAAACGGCACCAAAAAAATCTTTTACAGGCTGAATTAAATGTTCAATTTTTTCTGCCATCGTAGTTTCAGCAATAATAGATCCCATAATGAAAGCACCTAACGCTGGAGAGAAACCTACATTTGAAGCAAAAATTACCATCATTAAACATAAGGCTAATGAGATAATCAGCAGCATTTCGTCTGTTAAGAGATGTTTTGCTTTTTTGAAAATAGTTGGAATGATAAAAATCCCTCCTAAAAACCAGATAATTAAAAAGAAAATAAGTTTTAAAACAGATTGCAGTAATGCGGTTCCAGAAACCTGATCGCTCACGGCAATAGTTGACAGTAAAACAAGCATTAAGATAGCGACAATATCTTCAACGATTAAAGCTCCGAAGACAATTCCAACGAACTTTTTTCCTTTTACACCGAGTTCGTCAAACGCTCTGATGATAATGGTTGTGGAGGAAATAGAAAGTGTTGCGCCCAAGAAAATGCTGTCCATTTTTCCCCAACCCATCCATTGTCCGACTGCGTAACCAATTACGGTCATAAACAGAATCTGGGTTATGGCGGTAACAGACGAAGTCCCTCCAACCTTCATTAGTTTCTTAAAGCTGAATTCGAGTCCTAAACTAAAAAGCAAAAATATAACCCCAATTTCGGCCCAAACTTCAACACTTTTCATGTCGGTTATAGAGGGAAAAAAATCAAAATGGTTTCCAGCTAGAAATCCTGCAATCAGGTAACCTAAAACCAAAGGCTGTTTTAATCTTTTAAATAATAGAACGGCAATTCCGGCAGTCATCAGGATTAATCCTAAATCACTAATTAAAGGTTGTAAGTGGTGTGTGGTTTCTGCAGCGGCATTTAATGCAATCATATAAAAAAGTGGTATTTTTTTAGCGGCTGATCCAGCTTTTTATTTCAAATGAAATTCATTAACTCCAATTATAATAAAAGGAGTGTAATCTGGATTTGCCTCTGGATTTAATAAAAAAAAGCTATCTCGATAAAGATAGCTTTTTTTGGTAAAATATTTGGTATTTTTCTTAGATTCCTGTGTAATTACTAGGAGTTATAGCTAATAATTCGGCTCTAACGGCATCTGAAACTTCTAAAGTTGCAATGAAATTATGAATGGCATTTTTGTCGATTGCTTCATTAGTTCTTGTTAAGCCTTTTAAAGCTTCGTACGGATTTGGATAAGCTTCACGACGCAAAATAGTCTGAATAGCTTCAGCAACTACTGCCCAGTTTTTCTCTAAATCTTCAGCAAATTTACTTTCGTTTAAAAGTAATTTATTTAAACCTTTCAAAGTCGCTTCAAAAGCAATAACCGTATGTCCAAACGGAACACCAACATTACGTAAAACAGTACTGTCAGTTAAATCACGCTGTAATCTTGAAACTGGTAATTTTGCCGCTAAATGTTCAAAAATAGCATTTGCAATTCCTAGGTTTCCTTCAGAATTTTCAAAATCAATTGGGTTTACTTTGTGCGGCATTGCAGAAGAACCAATTTCTCCAGCTTTGATTTTTTGTTTGAAGTAATCCATTGAAACATACGTCCAGATATCACGATCTAAATCGATGATAATGGTATTGATTCTTTTCAAGGCATCAAAGAAAGCAGCAAAATGATCGTAATGCTCAATTTGAGTTGTTGGGAAAGAATGTTTTAAACCAAGATCTGTTTCAACAAATTTATTTCCGAATTGTTTCCAGTCAATTTGCGGATATGCTACGTGGTGCGCATTGAAATTTCCAGTCGCTCCTCCAAATTTAGCAGCAAACGGAATATTGAATAATAAACGCATCTGCTCTTCTAAACGCTCTACGAAAACCAAGATTTCTTTTCCTAAACGAGTAGGAGAAGCAGGCTGTCCGTGCGTGCGAGCTAACATTGGAATATCTTTCCACTCAACGCTTAGTTCTTTTAATTTTGCAATTACAGCAATTAAAGTTGGCATATAAACTTGCTCAAACGCTTCTTTTGTAGAAAGAGGAATGGCAGTATTGTTAATATCTTGAGACGTTAATCCGAAGTGAATGAACTCTTTGTATTGAGATAAACCTAATTTCTCAAATGCATCTTTAATAAAGTATTCAACCGCTTTTACGTCGTGATTGGTTACTTTTTCTGTTTCTTTAATCCAAAGTGCATCTTCAGTTGAGAAATTTTTGTAAATGTTTCTCAAGCTTTCAAACAAACTAGAATCAATACCTTGTAGTTGAGGCAATGGAATTTGGCATAAAGCAATGAAGTATTCCACTTCAACCAAAACGCGGTATTTTATTAAAGCTTCTTCAGAGAAGAAAGGTGCTAAATTTTGAGTTTTATTTCTATATCTTCCGTCAATTGGTGATATAGCATTCAATTCGTTTAGAGTAGTCATTGTTATGTTGTTTTTCGAAAGGTGCAAATATAAGGTATTGTTAAAACTTCTGAAAGCTATATTGATGCTTAAATTATGGTTTTGAAAATTTTATCCCAGATTGTGAAGTAAAAACCGTAATTATGAGATTCATTTTTATGATGATCATTATGAAATTTAGTCGTCGAAATCCATTTTGTGAAGTAATTGCGGTACCAGAAAGACGGAAATATGTCTTTTTTTAAATGTCCAAATATTCCATAAGATAGATTTAGAATGAGATAAATAATGATGCTTAGATAATTAAACTTTAAAATCGTAATTAAAAACAGCCATATAAAACCAAAACCTAAAGTTTCTATTGGGTGAAGGACATACAAACTGTAAACATTGGTTTCAATATGAGTGTGATGCAGTTTATGAATAGGATACATCCATTTTAAATGATGAACCAGAAAATGAAAGATGAACATGAAAAGATCCATCAAAAGAATTAATAAAAGTGTATCAAAAATGATAAGTTTAATAGAAGCTGAAAAATCTATTTTCATTATTCCATAATGGTACAATTCAAAGCCAATTAAAGTGATAAATGTGTTGCAAAGCAACGTAGAAAGCACCCATTTTTGATCTTTATGCTTTAAAAAAGTGTTTTCGGGTTCTATTATTTTTCCAACTAAAACAGATAAAACGACTAGCACCGAGTTTTCTAATAAAAAGAAAACAAAGAGCCAGAATAGATTAAATTGAGTTAGTTGCTGTAACCAGCTTTCAAAAATCATGTAGTTTTTTCTAAGTTCAATAATTTTTCTCTCAAATCGGCAACCCCTTCAGAAGCAAATTTGGCAATGGTTTCAACTTTATTGCGTAGGTTCGGAATTGAAATAGGTTTCGGATCTATATAAAAAACAGGAGTTGTGCTTGGAGTATAAGAAATTAATCCAGCGGCAGGATAAACTTGCAAAGAAGTTCCAATTACAGCAAAATAATCTGCAGTTTCGGTAATGTCAATGGCTTGTTCTAATGCCGGAACTTCTTCACCAAACCAAACAATATGTGGGCGCAATTGATATCCGTTTGCATCAAAATCTCCAGTAAGCAAATCTTCTGTCCAATCTAAAATCAGGTTTTTATTCTGAGTGCTTCGCACTTTTAGCAATTCGCCATGCAAATGTAAAACGTTTGTGCTTCCTGCGCGTTCATGAAGATCGTCAACATTTTGAGTGATAATTTGTACATCGAAGTCTTTCTCCAATTGAGCCAAAATGATATGGCCCAAATTCGGATTTACTTCTTTTAACTGTTGGCGTCTTTTATTGTAGAAATCTAGAACCAATTCCTGATTTTTATGCCAGCCTTCTGGAGTGGCAACTTCCATTACATCATGTCCTTCCCATAAACCATCGCTATCGCGAAAAGTTTTTATGCCGCTTTCGGCACTGATTCCTGCTCCTGTTAAAACAACAAGTTTCTTTTTCATTCTTAGTTTTTTAAAAGATAAAAATAGTGATTTCTTTATTCAAATGTTAAGTAAATAGTAAGGAGAGACTGCAATTTTTTGGATAAAATAATGGGGGTTTATACGCTGTGTCTCTCTTTCTGAATTGTTTAATTTTAATGTTCTGTTTGGTAAAAGCGTTTCAGTATGATTTTAATTCAATTTACAGGGCTGTCAGGTTCAGGAAAAACAACATTGGCGGAGAATGTCAGACATTTATTGCTTCAAAACAATTACGAAGCTGAAATAGTAGATGGCGATGTTTACAGGCAGACAATCTGTAAAGATTTAGGATTTTCTAAAGAAGACCGTTGCGAAAATGTACGACGCCTTTTTAACGTTGGGCGAAGCATGATTGAGGAAAATAAAATCGTTCTGATGTCGGTTATAAATCCTTATGAAAATGTTAGAAACGAATTAAGAGCTTTTGAATTTGTAAAAACAGTATTTCTAGATTGTTCTATTGCGAATTTGATTGAAAGAGATCCAAAGGGATTATACAAAAGAGCTTTGTTGCCAGATCACGATCAAAATAAAATTAGAAGTTTTACGGGGATAAGTGATGTTTTTGAAATTCCGGAAAAAGCAGATTTAGTATTAAAAACAGATTCAGAAACGGTTTCGGTTTCTGCCAATAAACTGTACAATTTTATAATTAGCAATTTAAATTTTCAAAGTTTATGAATCCTTCTTCTTGTCAGCTTCCCATTTCTTTTTCGATAGAAAAACTGCAAAACGATTTATTGACTTGCGAAACTAATTTATGGACACCGCACTTTAATACCTATCGCTATGAAGGAAAATGGACAAGTGTTTCTTTGCGATCACAATCTGGTTTAGAAACCGATATACTTTCTTTTGCTGATAAAGAATATAAAAATACGCCTTTGCTTGACAATTGTCCTTATTTTAAAGAAATAATGGATTGGTTTGAGTGCGAAAAGGAAACTGTAAGATTGTTAAGGCTCGGTCCTGATAGTGAGATTAAAGAACACGTAGATAATGATACTTCGTATGAAGATGGTTTTTTCAGGATTCATGTTCCTATTGTTACGAACTCTGAAGTTTATTTTTATGTAGATAAAAAACTAGTTCCAATGAAAATGGGAGAATGCTGGTATGCCAATTTTCAATTACCGCATAGTGTTCAGAATAAAAGTTCAGAACCTAGAATTCACTTAACGCTCGATTGCATAAGAAATGATTGGTCTGATAAATTGTTTTCTAAAATGGGTTTTGATGTGAATTTTGTGCCCAAAATGCAGTATTCAGATGAGGTAAAACAGCAGATTATTGAGGAGCTTTCAAGAAATCCATCTGAAACTAATGCTAAAATTATTGCCGAACTTCAATCACAAATGAACTCGTAAGATGGAAAATGTAAAAGATTTTATTTCAAATTGGATTCCGATTAAACTGATTGAAAAAGAAAACGAAGTTTATTTTGAATGGATTTATTTTTCGGACATTCCTTTTGCAGATCCTTTTTTTGAAGAAACAATTGCGAAATGTAAAAGTCATAACTATAATTCAAAGCCGTTTAAATTAGTAAGCACACCAGAAAATCTGATTGATTGGTCTAAAAAACTAGATTTTGTAGAATTGAAAGGATTGGTTTTTCATGTCTCAAGATGCGGATCTACTATGTTGAGTCAGTCTTTGGCAACTTCAGCAGAAAACATTATGGTTTCTGAGGCTCCTATTATTGATGATATTTTAAGAAGTAATTTTTTTGATGAAGATACCAAAACGGTTTTGCTCGAATCGGTTATTAGATTGCTTGGTCAGAAGAGATTTCCAGAACAAAAGAATCTCATTATAAAGCTGGATGCTTGGAGTATTTTTAAGGCTTCTTATCTTAGGTCGGTTTTTCCTGAAATTCCTTTCGCGTTATTATATCGAAATCCAGGAGAAGTTTTAAGATCGCATCAAAAGCAAGCGGGTATGCATATGGTGCCAAATATAATTCCGTCAAGCGTTTTTGGAATTGCTTCTAAAGAAATTCAAGAGCTGAGTTTACAGCAATATCAAGCTTTGGTTTTAGAAAAGTATTTTCAAGGTTTTCTGGATTTTTATGAAATTGACAACAATGTAATTATGCTCAATTACAATGATGGAATGAAAAATGTCATTGAACGATTTGTATCTTTTATTGATGTCGATTTTTCTGAAAACGAAATAAATCTAATGTTGGAGCGTCTTAAAAAGCATTCTAAAAATGAAAATGCTGTTTTTACGGGAGACTCTTATAAAGATGATGTTTTGTCTGTGAATTTGAGTGAAGTTAATCTGCTTCATGAAAAGCTTAATGCCAATTTCATTGAAGATTTAGCGCGTTGAAAATTTAGACGAAGACGTCTTTCTCTTTAATTTATGTATTTTTGCGCCAAACTTAAATAAAATGATTGATTTAGATTATCTCGCATTCTTAGAAAACATATTAACTGATAATAGAAAAGCTAATTTTTTAAAAGTACTAGAAAATAGAACAAAACATTTTACAGTTGCAGTAGAAGATGTTTATCAGATGCATAATACAAGCGCAGTAATGCGAAGCTGCGAAGTTTTTGGAATTCAGGAATTAAATGTAATTGAGCAGCGTTTTGGAAAAAGAATCGATAAAGAAATTGCTTTAGGTGCGCAAAAATGGGTTGACATTAATCGATTTGATTCGGTGTCAGGATGTCTTTCTGATTTGAGAAGTAAAGGATATCAAATTATTGCAACAACTCCACACGAGAAAGACTGCATGTTGGAAGATTTCGATATTACAAAACCAAGCGCCTTATTCTTCGGAACTGAAAAAGAAGGTTTGTCAAAAGAAATTATGGACAACGCCGATGGTTTCTTAAAAATACCAATGGTAGGTTTCACAGAAAGTTTAAATATTTCTGTTTCTGCCGCAATTATCATTCAAAGCTTAACGAACAGACTTAGAAGATCTGATATCGATTGGAAATTGTCTGAAGAAGAAATTTTGGTAAAACGTTTAGATTGGGCTAAAAACTCAATTCGAGATATTAAAAGAATAGAAGCTCGTTATTACCAAGATAATCCGAAATAATTTTTTAAGGTTCTAAGATGCTAAGATTCTGAGATGCTAAGTTTTTTTCTTAGAACCTTAGAATCTTAGTGCCTCAGAACCTTTTATTTACTTTTTCAGAAAAAGAACAAAACCTAAAATGCTAACAATTAGAATCGACAAAGCAGCTAAAACTGTTGCCAGATCATGAATATTTTTTCCTGCCCAATCCATAAATAAAAATTTATGAAGAATGGCAAAAGAATAGCCTTCAACTCGATCTGAATTATTGACAACTGCAGCCAATCTTGATGTTGAGGTTTCAATAAAATAAGTTGTTTTTTCTGGCGTGTCATAGGCCAATTTCACGACAGGAAGCCTTTTGTTTACAAAACCATATTCTCTGCTATCAAAATCGGTTAAAACTTTTGACTCAAGCAATTTTATATTTTCAAAAGAAGGTTGAGAATCATCTTCTGAAGTATCAATCATTTCACAACAAGAAGCTTTTGGAGCTCCGTCAGTAAAATAATAAGCTAAAAACTCAGCATATTCCAAATCCAGATTTGGTGCAACTTTATTTGTTGTTGCATTAATGTAAACCACTTCAGATTTTGAATCTTCTTTTTTATTCCATTTCGAATCTGATTTTGGTATTTTGAATCTTTTTGTTTCCTTTTCAAGCAATTGACATCTGTAATAAGTCGTGTCATTCAATGTAATTAAACTGATGTTTTGAAAACGATTCCAATCTACATTAAAATTATTGTTTGCATTAGGAATTTCTTTGGTCACAAAAGTCGGTTCGTAAACCATTTGCGATAACGTGTAAGGCGCCCATTTTGTAGTAGCATGATACGCACCGCTAAAAGCAAAAGTCAAAGTGAAAAGCGAAACCCAGATTCCAATTTGACGATGGTATTTTCTCAATCCTTTTTTTGGCGTTAAACTATCTGTTTTTTTGAATTGTTTCCAAAGCAAACCATAGATTAGAATACCGCTCAAGGCAGAAAATCCAATAACTGATAATAAAAAAATCATCGTAATAATTCGGATGCTATTGTTGCTTATGGCATCTATAAAAGACCAGTTATGAAATGTGTCGAAAAACCATATAAAAGCTTGTCTAGAAATCGGATTATAAGTTGCCAATTTACTAGATGAGGTTTCTACATATACCTGCATACCATCGGGGCGATCAAAACTTAATTTATAAACAGGCAAATAACGATTTACATATTTGTATTGTGAGGTAAATTCGGTTACAACTTCGCTGTGTTTTACAGGATTTTTTTGGTCATCTAAGAAATAACGAGACAGCCATTCAGCGTATTTTTTATCTCCGTTTTCTAGTTTTTTAGCATTTGAGGCATCATAATACCAAAGCTCGCCAAGAATAGTTTTTACTTGATAATAAGTTGAATTATTAAAAGTGACAATTCTAAAATTTTTGAATTGCGATATTTCATTTTTCAGTAAAACTTCCTGAATAGAATAATGCAATTGATTTTTATCGATAATGGCTTGTTCGATTTTGTCATGAGCAATTTCAGGTTTGAAAAAGTGCGCCATAAATGGATGCATCAAACCAGAAAATGTCCAGAAAATTACAGGAACAATTGTAATCAACCCAATAACACGATGCCATTTGTACATGTTTTGTTTGACTCTTTTGATGAATTTGGTCCCGAAAGTCTTCGGGATTTGCGAAGATTTTTTATGTGTTTCTTTACTCATAGTTAATTTTTTTTGCCACAGATTTAAAAGATTAGAAAAGATTATTTAATCTGTGTTAATCATTTTAATCTGTGGCTAAATATTATTTTTTTAATGAAAAATTATATTGAATTCCGAATACAAAAGTTCTAGGTGCTGCGGCAGTATAAGTTGGCTGAGCATTGGCAACATTGGTTCTGGTAACATTGTAAGCGTACAATTTGTCAGTAAGATTTAGCACATTTCCATAAACCTCAATTTTTTTCCATTGATAACCAATTCGGGCATTGAAAATGTTATAGCCGTCATATTTTACCGTATTGATTTGATCTTGATAATAACTGCCTACGAGTTGCCATTCGATTGAAGTTCTCAAATTTGGAAGCCAGTTCGGATAATAAGTAACTTCTGAATTTCCAGACCATTTTGGAGCTGAAGGCATTTCTTTTCCGTTTAAATCCTGAATAGGATCTGATGGTTTATCTGAAAGTTTAAAATCAATATAAGTATGTTGCGCGTATGTACCACCAAGACGAATATTGAATTGTTTTGATGGTTTGTATGAAGCACCAAACTCGATTCCTTTATGACGCGTTTCTCCTGCCGAGCGATAATCTGTAGAATTATCTGGAAGTTTGATGTTTAATAATTCATTTTTTCCTTCCATATAATAAAATGCATAATCAAAGTTTAATTTGTTTTGGAAGAAAGAAAGCCATCCGCCAATTTCATAATTATCAAAATCTGCAGGTTTTAGGTTGTAATAAAATTCAGCAGGAACACCAGATGTACCACCGGTTCCGGGTTTAGCTCTGAAAATTGAAGTAATTCCCGGAGGCGCAAAACCTTGAGAATAATTGCCATAAAACCCCGCAAATTCTACAGGATTGTAATTAGCTCCAGCTTTAAAAGTAAATTTGTCATATACTTTGCTTCCTGTAGAAAGATCAATGGCATTATCATAATTCACTTTCATATTGTCATAACGTCCGCCAACAGTAACAATTAATTTCTCAATTGGATTGAAACTAATTTGCGCATAACCCGCAGTGTTAAAAATATCGGCCGTATAATCTGAAAGTTTAGAATCAGGATGTTCGGCAATGATTTCATACGAATCTACCGTTTGTTTTCCTGGCTGTCCTGGATTCAAATTGGCTTTTAAATCAATTACATACGACCAATACGTTACAGGAGAATAATCATATAAAGCTCCAGCCGCAAGTTTGGTGCTTAAAAAATCAAACTTTTGAGTGTGCTGTCCGATTGCGCCATAGCTTTTAAAGTTGTTTGAATTTACTTCACCTTTGGCTGCTGTTGGATTTACAGTCGGACTCCATTTGATTCCGTATGATGGATTTTGACCTAATTTATTGTCACGTAAATAAGCAGTAATGTAACTGCTAGAATTGCTATTCCAGTCATGTTCTAATGTTAAACGAGTTCGTAAGGCATCTGATTTTCTATACGTGAAATCAGAAGTGCTTTTATAAGTTCTGTTGTTGAAAGCTTCCTCGTTAACAGTTCCGCTCATGTCAGAATAATATTTTCCATACATCGTACTGCTGATCAGTCGGGTAGAAGACGAGATGTTGTAATCAATTCTAGCATTCAAATTATCTTTATTGTAATCAGAATAAGTCATCCAGCCATTTTCTTGCAAACTAGAAATTCCTGCAATATGAAAACCAACTTTTCCAATTGTGGCGCCACCTGCGGCCTGAAATCTTCTGTAACCATAATTATCAGCTTGGATCCCGAATTTAAACTCAGGATCAACAGGAGGTTTTATCGAAATTAAATTAATAGTTCCGCCAACAGCTTCTGGCCCGTATAAAGAAGAAACAGGACCTTTCACAACTTCAATACTTTGCAGATTGTATTGATTTATTTCCAATAATGCATTGTGGTTGAAAATTCCCATTGGACGAATTGGCAATCCGTCTTCCAGATATAAATAATAAGCATTTGTGGTCATAGGCTGACGAATAGACATCATGTGCTGTTCGTTTCCTAGATTTACCATCAAGACTCCGGGAGTTTTATTTATGATTTCGTAAACTGCTGTAGCCTTGGTTTCATTAATAGTTTTTGCTGTCAATTTACTGATGGCAACTGGAGTTTCTTTTCTCAAAGTTGCTGTACGATTTGCCGTTACAAAAACATTTTCAAGTTCTTGCTTTGTTGTGTCTTGCTCGGTTTTGTTTTGTGCAAAGACACATTGCCCTATGATTAATAGGGTAAAGTATATTTTTTTCATTTTGAATTATATAAATTAAAGCTGTAAGCTATAGGATTTAGGCCGTAAGCAAACTACAAGTCTTAGAATTTTGACTTTTTAAAATTTATATAAAATAGGATGGAGGGTGAAAAATTGAATTTGCAATTGCAATAGGCTTTTTATCAAATGAAGCAAAAATTTTTGCTTTTGATTCGATAAGTCCCGTTAATTTGAAATTGTTTAGGATTGAAGTTTGAATGTAAACTACTTCTGCTTTTTCTTTCAGATTGTTTTGCATTCTTTTTTCGTTGTCTGCGTATTTTTTTAAGCTTTTTTGAAGTTCACAACGACCATTACAGCTATTGAAAACCATTTTGCGTTGTACACAGATTGTTTTCGAAATTTCTTCCTGATTTAATTTGAATGAGGTATAAACAAAGAAACTGCCAAAAGAAGGGACTAATAGCATGCAAGAAAGAAATATGACGATAAGTCGTTTCAAAATAGGTTTCGTTGTTTTCGAGAGCAAAAATACATTTTAAATTTATTTACAAGAACGATTTTTGTCATTTAGTATAAAAAAAAGGACAACTGGAGGCATTAGAAAAGAAAAACCCGACAGATTTTTGAAATCTGTCGGGTCTACTTGTGTTTGCTATTTGAAATAGAAATTATTAGTTAATTAAAATCCAAGTTCCTTCAGCGATTAAAGCTTCTGCTTTTTTGTACTTCATTGTTTCTGTTTTACCAGTAGCAACTTCTTGAACTACAACAGTATCATTTCTGTTGATTTTTGGCATATCTCTAACGATAGTTTCAGTAACTTGGCGTTGTTGAGTTTCTCCGGCCTCACGATTCATGCTCTCGCTGTTTGGAATTTCGTCTTTACTTAATTGTAAATTTTCTTTTTGACGAACTTCTCTTGCTTCGTGAATTTCAGGAACGTTTTGAGCTGGTAAATCACCTTTGAATAAGAATGAAATAACTTCTTTGTTAACGTTGTCTAACATTCCTCTAAACAAATTGAAAGCTTCTAATTTGTAAATAAGCAATGGATCTTTTTGCTCGTGAACAGCCAATTGAACAGATTGTTTCAATTCGTCCATTTTACGTAAATGTTTTTTCCAAGCTTCATCAACAATAGAAAGCGTGATATTTTTCTCAAAATCAGCAATTAATTGAGCGCCTTCGCTATCGTAAGCTTTTTTCAAGTCAGTAACCACATTCAAAGTTTTGATTCCGTCTGTAAATGGAACTACAATTCTTTCAAAATGATTGTTTGGCTCTTCGTAAACTCCTTTGATAATAGGGAAAGCTTCTCTTGCGCTTCTTTCTGTTTTTTCAGTATAGAATGCTAAAGCTTCTTTGTATACTTTTCCAGTAACTTCGATATCATTTAATTTCGTGAAATCAGCTTCAGAAATTGGAGATGTGATTCCGAAATAACGAATTAAATCAAATTCAAATCCTTTGAAATCATTAGCCACTTTATTATTGCTTACAATTAATTCGCAAGTATCATAAAGCATGTTCGCAATATCCAGTTTCAAACGCTCTCCGAACAATGCGTGACGACGACGTTTGTAAACTACTTCACGTTGAGAGTTCATTACGTCATCATATTCTAATAAACGTTTACGAACACCAAAGTTGTTTTCTTCTACTTTTTTCTGAGCACGTTCGATAGATTTAGTCATCATAGAATGCTGAATAACTTCACCTTCTTTCAATCCCATTCTGTCCATTACTTTCGCAACTCTTTCAGAACCGAATAAACGCATTAAGTTATCTTCAAGAGAAACATAGAATTGAGAACTTCCTGGATCTCCTTGACGACCAGAACGACCACGTAACTGTCTGTCTACACGACGAGAATCATGACGCTCTGTACCAACGATTGCTAAACCTCCGGCAGCTTTTACTTCTGGCGATAATTTAATATCGGTACCACGACCAGCCATGTTTGTTGCAATAGTTACAACTCCCGCTTTACCAGCTTCTTCAACGATTTGCGCTTCTTGCTTGTGCATTTTAGCATTCAATACGTTGTGTGTGATTCCCCTCATTTTAAGCATACGGCTTAATAATTCTGAAATCTCTACAGAAGTTGTTCCAATCAATACAGGTCTTCCAGCTTGTGATAATTCTGTAACGTCTTCGATTACAGCGTTGAATTTCTCACGTGTAGTTTTGTAGATATAATCTTCTTTATCGTGTCTTGCAATTGGGCGATTTGTTGGAATTTCAACAACATCCAATTTATAGATTTGCCATAACTCACCAGCTTCTGTAACAGCAGTACCCGTCATACCGCCTAATTTGCTGTACATTCTGAAATAATTCTGTAATGTAACGGTTGCAAAAGTTTGAGTTGCAGCTTCGATTTTTACATTTTCTTTAGCTTCGATCGCTTGGTGAAGACCGTCAGAATAACGACGACCATCCATGATACGACCTGTTTGCTCATCGACAATCATAATTTTGTTGTCCATGATAACGTACTCTACATCTTTTTCAAATAAAGCATACGCTTTTAAAAGTTGAGTAAGAGTATGAATACGCTCGCTTTTTACTCCAAAATCTTGGAATAATCTTTCTTTAGCTTCCGCTTCAGAATCTTTATCAAGTTTTTGTTTTTCAATCGCTGCGATTTCTGTTCCGATGTCTGGTAAAACAAAGAAATCTGCATCAGTATCTCCAGAAAGGTATTTAATACCATTGTCTGTTAATTCTACTTGGTTATTTTTCTCTTCAATCACAAAATACAAAGCTTCGTCTACTTTGTGCATTTCGCGATTGTTATCTTGTATGTATTGATTTTCAGTTTTTTGAAGCAATTGTTTAATTCCTTCTTCACTTAAAAATTTAATTAATGCTTTATTTTTAGGTAAAGATCTGTAAGCTCTTAATAATAAGAAACCACCTTCTTTAGTATTTCCTTCTTTGATTAATTTTTTAGCTTCAGCTAAGAAACCATTTGCTAACTGACGTTGTTGTGCAACTAAGTTTTCGATTTTTGGTTTCAATTCGTTGAATTCATGACGATCTCCTTGAGGAACTGGTCCAGAAATGATAAGTGGTGTTCTAGCGTCATCAATTAATACAGAGTCAACCTCGTCGACAATTGCAAAATTGTGTTTTCGTTGAACTAAATCGCTTGGAGAGTGCGCCATGTTATCTCTTAAGTAGTCGAAACCAAACTCGTTGTTAGTTCCGTAAGTGATATCGGCGTCGTATGCTTTTTTTCTTTGCTCTGTACTTGGCTGGTGATTATCGATACAGTCAACAGATAAACCGTGGAATTCGAATAAAGGCGCTTTCCAAGTGCTATCACGTTTTGCTAAGTAGTCGTTCACCGTTACTAAGTGAACTCCGTTTCCTGTCAAAGCGTTTAAGTAAAGTGGAAGAGTAGCAACCAAAGTTTTACCTTCTCCCGTTTGCATTTCGGCAACTTTACCTTCGTGCAATACCATACCACCAATTAACTGAACGTCATAGTGAATCATGTCCCAAGTGATGTCTTTTCCAGCAGCATTCCATTTGTTAGCCCAGATAGCTTTTTCGCCATCAATGGTAATGTAAGATTTTGTTGCTGAGAATTCGCGGTCTTTTGGAGTTGCAGTTACCTCGATATGAGAGTTTTCTTTAAAACGACGAGCCGTTTCTTTTACAACAGAAAAGGCTTCTGGAAGAATTTCCAATAAAGTTTTTTCAGAGATTTCATAAGCCTCTTTTTCAAGAGCATCTATTGCATCATAAATATCTTCTCTTTTATCGATGTCTTCGATGTTTTCAACTTCCGCTTTAAGCGAAGCAATTTTAGCATCTTTGTCAGCTCTAGCTTCTTTTATTCTATCTTTAAAATAAACGGTTCTAGCTCTTAACTCATCGTTTGATAGACTCATTAGAGGAGCTTCGAATGTCTTGATTTTGTTTAAGTAAGGTTGTAAAGCTTTGACATCTTTCTGCGACTTGTCGCCTACAAAGACTTTAATAATACTGTTTATGAAACTCATGATTTATTGTATTTCTTTATTATATAATATGTATTTGAACCAAAAAAAAAGTCTCCATGATGAGACTTTTTCCTTTGGTTTATTTTTTAATATTCATCCTCATTCCAAAGATAATCTTCGTCTGTTGGATAATCAGGCCAAATTTCTTCCATTGATTCATA
Organism: Flavobacterium nitrogenifigens; assembly: GCF_003254565.1. Taxonomy (GTDB): domain Bacteria; phylum Bacteroidota; class Bacteroidia; order Flavobacteriales; family Flavobacteriaceae; genus Flavobacterium; species Flavobacterium nitrogenifigens. Next base: position 200,303 of record NZ_QJRI01000177.1, on the reverse strand, counting down.
TATCTCGCCTTCATCTTCGATTGATTGAAGGTTTTCTACTACCTCTAATGGAGCACCTGCTCTAATGGCGTAGTCAATAAGTTCATCTTTGTTAGCAGGCCATGGCGCATCACTTAAATAAGATGCTAATTCTAATGTCCAATACATCTGTTATCTGTTTAGTTTGTGCAAAAATAAATTTTTTACTGAAAAAGACAAGTAAATTTTGATTTATTTTAATAAAATTTAAGAACGTCCTTATTAGTAATCAGTTTTCAGTGGCAGTTTGCAGTATGAAAACCGATGTTTGCTACTAATTACTGTACTTTTAAGTATTCAGTTTTCTTGTGAGTTTGCAGTATGAAAACTGAAAACTGAGACTGTTTACTTACGCGGTATCCATTTCACTTCATCCGCTTTTAAGTCTGAGGACAACTTTCGTGCCAAGACAAAAAGGTAGTCAGAAAGTCGGTTTAAATAGGTGATTGCTATTTCGGGAACATGTTCATTATGGCTTAAGTGTACTGCTAAACGTTCCGCACGACGGCAAATACAGCGCGCTATATGACAATGTGACACGGTCGGATGCCCGCCAGGCAAAACAAAATGAGTCATGGGCGGTAGGCTTTCGTCCATTTTGTCGATTTCGTTTTCAAGTAATTCGATATCCGAATCAATTATACCAAGATTTTCTAAGCGAAGTTTTCCATTTTTCAAAACTTCTTTCTCTTGTGGAGTTGCCAAAATGGCACCAACTGTGAAAAGGCGATCTTGAATTTCGATTAAAATGGTTTTGTAATGTGAATCCATTTCTTGATCGCGGATTAATCCGATATAAGAATTTAGTTCGTCAACAGTCCCGTAACTGTCAATTCTGATGTGGTCTTTCGGTACGCGAGTTCCTCCAAAAAGTGCCGTTGTGCCTTTATCGCCTGTTTTGGTATATACTTTCATTTTTTTTTTTAAGATGCTAAGGTTCTGAGATGCTGAGATTCTAAGTTTTTCTTTCTTTGAGCTTATTTTTTTTTGCTATGTCGAAAGCTGTTAGGATCGTGCTGAAATTATAAGTTTTCTTTTGCGATTAAACGATTAAACAGATTTTCTTGTATCACTTTCGATTAATCCATCTCGTAAACGAATAATTCTGTGCGCATAAGCGGCAATATCTTCTTCGTGAGTTACAAGAATTACAGTGTTTCCTTGGGCATGAATATCTCCAAAAAGCTTCATAATTTCTACTGAAGTTTTACTGTCTAAGTTTCCTGTGGGCTCATCGGCTAAAATAATCGATGGTTTGTTTACCAAAGCTCTTGCAACTGCAACACGCTGGCGCTGTCCTCCAGAAAGCTGATTTGGCTGGTGATCCATTCTGTCTGCGAGATTAACCTGTTTTAAAACTTCGGTAGCACGAGCAATTCTTTCAGATTTTCCATAACCAGCATAAATCATGGGCAGAGCAACATTGTCAAGCGCAGTTGTTCTTGGTAAAAGATTGAAGGTCTGAAAAACGAAACCAATTTCTTTGTTTCTGATTTCGGCCAGTTCATCATCTTTCATTTTGCTGACATCTTTTCCATTTAAAATATAACGACCCGAAGTTGGTGTGTCTAAACAGCCTAATAAATTCATTAATGTAGATTTTCCTGATCCGGAAGGCCCCATTAAAGCAACATATTCGCCTTTTTGTATTTCTAGATCTATTCCTTTTAAAACATAAACGATTTCGTTTCCTAAAGTAAAATTTCGCTTAATGTCGGTTATTTTAATTAATGGTTCAGCCATTTGAGTTTACAATTTTGGATTTAAAAGTACAAAACACTTTTGAATAAGTAGTTGATAATTGGTTTTTGTTACAAAATCACTTAAGCGAATAAACGTATCGAAACGATTAATAAAATATAATTTTTAAAAGCAAAATAGTTATATGATTTAGCTTTAATTTTGTGTAATTCGCATTATTTTCAATGTTTTATAGTTTTAAGATGTTTTTTGTTTTGAAAACGTGATAATAATGTAATTTATTGAAATTGGTATTAAGTAAATTTGATATATCAATTAATTAATAACTAAGATTATGAAAAATATAAAAATAGCTATAGGAATTGCATTAGTAGTATTAGGGTTTGCATCGTGTAAAGATGAAAAACAAGAAAAAGCTCAAAAAACAGTTGAGAACTATGTAATCTACGTTGACTCTGTCAAAAACGTGGCAGCAGCCGATTTAAAAGACAATTGGAAAAGTGTAGAAGCCGAATATGACAGAAGATCTCAAGAAGCACAAGCTGCTTTAGCAGATATCAAAGATAATGCTGCTGCGACTGAAAAAGTAAATGCAAGTAAAATTAAGTACGAAGAATTTAGAGATGAAATGACCGCCCAATTTGCCCCTCCAGCTCCTAGTCCGAAACAACAGTTAAGAGATGCTTTGTTTGGCGCAGGAAAAATTGGTGACGATATGAGTTTTAGTTGGGTGAATGCCCAAAATATTCATAGTGTTTATCAGCAATTTGTACATACTGTAGAAAATAATAAAGACAGGTACTCTAGAGAAGACTGGGATGAAATTAAATTAATGTACGAAGCGCTTGACAGCCGTAAAAATACTGTTGAAAAAGAAGGGCTTTCGGCTGAGGATAACAGAAAAATTGCTGGTTTGAAAGTTAAGTTTGCACCAATGTATACTGTAAACAGAATGGGAGCTAAATCTGAAGAAAACAAAGACGCAAAAAAATAAGATTTTAATGTTTTCAATTAAACAAAAAGACGATCAAAAATGATCGTCTTTTTTATGCTCGTATTATAAAATGCTCTTTGGGCTGTTCTCTTCTGAAGAATACAAATCCCCATTGAAAAGTATCAATTGTAACTTTTACTTTCGGGTGACTTTTAATAATTTCCCAAGCTTCTTCCATTTCGGGAGACCAATGAATATCGTCGAAAATCCAAACAGAATCATTGTCGATAGTTGGCAGTAAAAGATCAAAATAAGCCAAAGTTGCTTTTTTAGAATGATTCCCGTCAAAATATATCAGATTGTAATTTGTGGCTTGAATGTTCTCAGAAACTAAAAAAGATTCAAATTCTGAAATTACATTTTCAACATTCTTACAATCAAATTCAGCCAATTGATTTTGGGCAACATTTGCGGTATTTGGACAGCCTTCAATAGTAACCACTTTAGCTTTTGGATTTCCTAAAGCCAACGCAGAAGTTGCTAAACCTAAAGAAGTTCCTATTTCTAGAATAGTTGAAGGCTGAAAATAATTGGTAACTCTAAACAACAATTCGGCGCGTTTTGGAGAAATTCCCGCTGTTTGCGCAATCTTAGAAATTTGTCTTCTGGTTGATTTAAAAACTCTCGATCCTGCTCCAAAATCGGTTACTTCAATAAAGTTTTTATTCTCTAAAAGCGTTTTTCTATACTTTTTAAGAATGTCGTATTCAGGTTTAGGTTTCTTATCATAAAAACATTTTGTAAGCAGACTAAAAACAAATGGCGAATGAACCGCGTGTTCGTTTTTAGAATGCCAAAGAAATTTTAAATAAGATTGTATTTGAAACAGCACTCTTAGAATGTTTTGTTCTTCAGATCGATTAATTTACAGAAACTAGTTTTATTTCAAAAATTAAGACAGAGCCACCAGGAATGTTTTGAACCTTACTGCTTCCATATCCTAAATGTGCTGGAACAAATAAGATACCGCTTCCACCTTCTTTAAAAAATTGTAATCCTTGCTGCCATCCTAATATTAATTTGTTTAATGGAAAAGTTGCTCCAGATGCATTTTGGTCAAAAACAGTTCCGTTGGTAAGAGTGCCTTTATACGTAACGGTAACATTTGACTGTAAAGTAGGTTGTTTTCCTGTTCCTTCTTCTGTAAGAATATAATGCAAACCAGTACTTGTTTTTTGTGCTGTTAGATTATTTTTAGTCAAATAATCTGTAATTTCTTTTTCGTTTTCAACACTATAATCTATTTTCTCTGGAATTCTTTCCAATCCTGAATCACTTGAGCAAGAGATGAAAAATGTAAGAATAGAAAATGCTGCTAATAATTTTTTCATGTGGTATTTATTTTAAAAGCCGTAAATATATAAATTAGTTTTCTAGTTGCAGTGAGTGTTTATGTATATTAACACTCATGACCGAGGTGTGAAACAAAACTTATCCTTCAAGTTTAGCAGAAAGTTCAAACCAGCGTTCTTCTTTTGCATCTATTTTGTTTATGATATTTTGAAGTTCATTCGCTTTTTTCTCAATATCAGCATCGGCAACTTTTCCATCAGAGAATAACTGTTCGATTTTAGCTTTTTCAGCTTCAAGATCTTTTATTTCTCTTTCGATTTTTTGATATTCTTTTTGTTCGTTGAAACTTAAATTTCCAGTGGGATTATTTTGTTTCCAATCTTTCTTTTCAGCCTTGTTTTCTTCTTTTTGAGTAACATCTGCACTGTCTTCGTAAGCTCTAAAATCAGAGTAGTTTCCAGGGAAATTCTCGATTTCGCCTTGACCTCTAAAAACAAATAAGTGATCGACGATTTTATCCATAAAGTAACGATCGTGAGAAACTACCAATAAACAGCCAGGATAATCTAAAAGGAAACTTTCAAGAACGTTAAGCGTTACAATGTCCAAATCGTTTGTTGGCTCATCAAGAATTAAAAAATTCGGATTCTGAATTAAAACCGTACATAGATATAAACGTTTTAATTCTCCGCCGCTTAATTTCTCAACATAATCATATTGTTTTTTAGCATCAAAAAGAAAACGCTCCAATAGTTGTGAAGCCGAAATAATCTTTCCTTTAGTAAGCGGAATGTATTCTCCGTATTCTTTTATAATATCAATAACACGCTGTCCAGGTTTTGGATTGATTCCAGACTGTGTATAATATCCAATTTTAATGGTATCTCCTTTTACAACGCGACCGCTGTCTGGCGGAATTGTCCCAGTAAGCAGATTTAAGAAAGTCGATTTTCCGGTTCCATTTTTACCAATAATTCCGATTCTTTCTCCACGTTGGAAATCAAAACTGAAATTGTCCAGAATAACTCTGTCTTTAAATTTTTTAGAAAGTTTGTGAAGCTCAATAATCTTGCTTCCCATTCTTTCCATATTAATTTCAAGCTCAACTTTGTTTTCTTTTCGTCGGCTTTGCGCTTTTTCCTTAATAATGTAAAAATCGTCTTGACGTGATTTAGATTTGGTTGTTCTCGCTTTTGGTTGGCGGCGCATCCACTCTAATTCTTTTACAAATAAGTTCTTGGCTTTGTCAATACTTGCATTTTCAGAAGTGATTCTTTCTTCTTTTTTCTGTAGATAATAAGAATAATTCCCTTTGTATTGGTATAGTTTTCCGTTGTCTAATTCGATAATTTCGTTGCAGACACGTTCTAAAAAGAAACGGTCGTGCGTTACCATAAACAACGTAATGTTTTCTTTGGCAAAATAACTTTCCAACCATTCAATCATTTCAAGATCTAAGTGGTTGGTAGGCTCATCTAGAATCAATAAATCTGGGCGGTTAATTAGAATTATAGCTAAAGAAAGACGTTTTTTCTGTCCTCCTGAAAGATTCTTCACTTTAAGTTTAAAATCTTCCAGTTTTAATTTGAATAAAATCTGTTTGTATTGTGTTTCAAAATCCCAAGCATTATGCTGGTCCATAGCGTCAAAAGCTTTCTGGTAAGCTTCTTCATCTGAAGGATTTTCTAACGCTTTTTCGTAAGCTTCAATCACTTTAAGCGTTTCGTTGTCTGAAGCAAAAATACTTTCTTCAATCGTAAGTTCGTCCTGAAGATTATTGTCTTGAGAAAGAAATGCCATTCTGATTCCTTTTCGTAAAACAACTTGTCCAGTATCTGGTTCTTCCAATCCATTAATAATGCTCATGATGGTTGTTTTTCCTGAACCATTTTTAGCAATAAAAGCGATTTTTTGGTCTTTATTGATTCCAAAAGAAATGTTGTCAAAAAGGACTCTTTCGCCAAATGACTTTGATATATTTTCTACAGATAAGTAATTCATGAAGATTTTTAACTGAAATATCAGTCTCTATTAATTAAAATTCTAATAATGCGCAAAGATAGGTTTTTGAACTAGAGAAAAAAAACGGGTTTTAAAACTGGTTTCCATGCTTTTATAAAATCACTACGGAAGTTGATTGTAAAAACCGATTGTAACATTTTAAGACGACATTCGTCATATTTACAATTTAATTCCTTAAAACATGAGCGAGAAACAAATAAATACCAGTGGTTACGAAGATTTTAGAATCAATCCCAAAATCAAACTTGCGGCATTATGGACTTCAGTAATGTTTTGTTATGTATATGGAGATTATTTCTCGCTTTACGTTCCTAAAAAAGTAGAGGATTTTATAAGTGGAGATACACTTCTTGATTCTCCAGTAAAATTATTTCTTGCAGCAATTTTAATGGCAATTCCAGCATTAATGATTGTTGCATCGGTTGTTTTAAAGCCAAAATTTAACCGTCTTCTCAATATCATTTTTGGAATTATTTATACGTTAATAATGCTTTTAATAGCCTTTACGACAATTGCGCCATGGTGGAGTTTTTACGTTTTTTTCGCATTAATAGAAAGTGTTCTGACATCAGTAATATTTTGGACTGCATTGAAATGGCCAAAAAAGGTTTAAATTTTAAAAGATAAAAGCATGAATCAAGAATCAAATGTATCGTTTAGAAATACTGGTAGAATTGCCGGTTTAATATATTTAGTAGTTGTATTAACTGGAATTTTTAGTCTAGGATATGTTCCTTCCAAATTAATTGTTTGGGATAATGCTTCGATGACTTATAATAATATTGTCCAATCTGAATTTCTCTTCAGAATTGGTATCGTAAGCGGTCTAATTTGCTATACTTTCTTTCTGTTTTTGCCTTTTGTTTTTTATAAACTGCTAAAATCCGTTAATCAAACTTATGCTATTTATATGGTTGTTTTGGCAGTTGTAAGCGTGCCAATTTCTTTTATAAATATGCAAAATAAATTTGCAGTGCTTTCTATTATTAATTCCCATGAGAAAGATGCTGAACAGGTTATGTTTTATCTAAATCAATATGATTACGGAAATCTAATTGTTCAGATATTTTGGGGACTTTGGCTTTTTCCGCTTGGTTATTTAATTTTCAAATCAGGAATAATTCCCAAATTTTTCGGAGTATTATTAATGCTAGGCTGTCTAGGCTATTTAATAAATTTCTTTGCAAATACATTGTTTCCTAATTATTCTGAACTCGGAATATCATCTTATGTGCGACTTCCTGCAAGCCTTGGAGAAATAGGAACTTGCTTATGGCTTTTGATAATGGGAGCAAAAAATAAAACTATTTCTGCGGATTGATGTATTGATTTAGAACTGAACTCAAATCAAAATAATGAATTTGCTGCGGATTGTTTAAAATAGGTTTTCGAACCAAAGATTCATTTGTCATAAAATAATGAAGTCCGTCTTTTGTTGCAATTCCTTCTATTTGATGAAAAGGAAGTTTTATATCGATTCGTCTTTTATTTCCAGACAAAAAATCCTGATTTTTAAAATCGTAAAGTAGGTATAAAAAAGGCTTCCCAATTTTGGTATATCCACACAAAGTGATTAGTTTTTTATCTTCTAAATAAGCTGCACCAGTAACCAAACCTTTGGTGTCAAGTGTGGCTTTGAGTTTTGCAGTTTGTGTTCCTTCTTGTTTAGCCAAAACGTAAATATTGGTTTTAGATGATTTCCATTGTTTGGAAAACAGATAAATGCTGTCTTTAGAAACAATAAAAGCTTCGCAATCAAAATTGGTTTTGTTTGGTTTTGAAGGAGAAAAATCGGTTTGGTCAGAATAAGAAAACAAAATGATTTCAATATTTGGAATGCCTTCAAAAAAAGATTTTTTTTCGATTTTAAGGATTTTTAAATCCGATCTATTTCCAGAATAATTATTTCCAAAATCTCCAATATAAATATGTGTACTATCCTGCGAGATTTCTTCCCAATCGTTGTTTACTGCCTGTTCCAGAACGATTTTCTTTTTAATTTTTCCCAAAGAATCTAATCCATAAATTGTTTTGTCACGATCGTCATTATGAGTCCAAAGCAGATTTTCGAAAGCGATTAATCCAGAAGTTTCTTTTATAGAATCGCTCAAACGTATGGAGTATTCTGGTTTTAATTTCAGGTTTTTATGACTGAATTTACGAGTGTTTATTATTGATGAAGAATCATATTTTTTAGTTTTCACATCCAGGTACACTTCATTTTGACTATAAGCCGAAGAGATAAATAGGCCCCAAAGTACTAATATTCTAATCATTTGATTAAGGTTTATTAAGAAAGTAAAAATAGAGTTTACAGCCCGAAAAATGGGCGCAAATTGCTATAAATGTCTTTTTACCCCATTTTTGAGATAACCCCAAAAGGTTTTATTTGTAACAAGATAGGATAATTCTTTCTTTTTGGCTTGTGTCCTACCTTTACGTTAGGCTACTTTTGCAAAAAAATAAAAACATAAGCCTACGACATATTTAAGGAAGGTTTGTGTACATAATTAAAATCAGATTTGATCCCAATTTATGTGAGTGGGAGTAGCGAAGCTGTGCCAGGCAGCTAAGAATTTGACAATTATAAATAAAAAAACTAAAGTCTAAGAAATGAAGATAGGGATAACTTTTAGCGCTTTTGATTTACTGCATGCAGGACATATTAAAATGTTAGAAGAAGCAAAGCAGATATGTGATTATCTAATAGTGGGATTGCAAACGGATCCGACATTAGATAGGCCAGAAAAAAATAAACCCACTCAAACTGTAGTCGAAAGGTATATTCAGCTAAAAGGATGCAAGTTTGTTGATGAAATTGTTCCTTATTCTACAGAACAAGACTTAGAAGATATCCTAAGAGCTTTTAAAATAGATGTTCGCATAATAGGCGATGAATATCAGCATAAAAAATTTACAGGAAGATCATATTGTGAAGAAAAAGGAATTGAGCTTTATTTTAATACTCGGGATCATCGTTTTTCTAGTAGTGGGCTTAGGAAGGAAGTGGCTGTTAGGGAGTTGGCTAGATGATATTTATTGTATCAATTGCTGTTTTATAGAAGTTTTTAATGAAGATAGAGATAAGAGAAAAGATTCTTAATTATAAAGTTGTGTTGCAAAATTTCAGTTATTTAACAATATTACAGCTTTTTAATATTTTATTGCCTTTAATCTCTTATCCTTATTTAATAAGAGTTTTAGGAATTCAGACATATGGAATTATCGTTTTTGCTCAATCAATAATAATGTATTTTTCGTTGATAATCAATTTTGGATTTAATATATCAGCAACAAAAAATATAGCAGAAAATAGATATGACTATAAAAAACTAAACGAAATTGTTTCTGCAGTATTAATAGTTAAATTATTGTTATGGATTAGTACGTTTATAATATTGCTTTTGCTTTTTATTTTTGTACCACCATTTAAAAGAGAGTATATATTGTTTTTATTTTGTTTTGCAATAACCTTTAATGATTTTTTGTTTCCGCAATGGTTTTTTCAAGCTATAGAAAAAATGAAGTATACTACTTTTATTACTATTGCATCTAAAATTTTGTTTACAATTTTAATTTTTTTATTTGTTCATAAGAAAGATGACTATTTGTATGTGCCTATTTTTCAGGGTTTAGGAGCTGTTTTTTCGGGTTTGATCGCAATTTATATTCTTTTAATTAAAGAAAAGATTGTTTTAACTTTTCAAAAAAAAGAGATATTAAAATACTATTTTATAGAAAGTTTACCTTTATTTATTTCTGCTGCTTCAATTCAAATTTATGTTAATGCAAATAGAATTTTAGTTGGAGGATTTTTAGGAATGGGTGATGTTGCTATTTATGATTTAGGAGAAAAAATATTGCGTTTAATTAAAATTCCAATTGGAATGTTTGGTCAGGCAACATTTCCTCTATTAGCAAGAGAAAAAAGTGTTTCAAAAATAAATAAGATGATGAAGTTTACTGTCTTGTTTACTTTAATTATTATTGTCTCCATATTTATTTCAGTAGATTCTATTATCAAATTTCTAGGCAATAAAGAGATGCAAAGTGCTTCTTTAATTATAAGAATTTTATCTTTTTCGGCATTAATGACCGCTTTTAGTCAATTTTTAGGTCCTTCTAGATTGATTATTTTTGGATATAATAAAGACTTTGCGCGCGTAATTGTTTCGTCAGGAGTTTTATTTTGTCTAGGTGTATTTATATTAATCTTACTACACAGTGTTTTCCTTACAACATTGGCATACTTAATTTTAATTGTTGAGTTTTGGGGTATGATATTTCTTTTTTATATCAGCTACAAAAAGAAAATTTTAGTTTATTATAATTAGTTTTCATAAAGTTCTAAGTTAATCTTTTAAAAATTCTGTTTAATCATATTAGTATTATTTAAAGCAGTAAAGTTTGTTTTTAAATTATTGTTTTATAGCTGAATAAATGAAAGTATGAAAAAAATTAATTACATAATTCTTCATTATCAGGTAATTGCGGATACGATAGAATGTGTAGAGTCAATTATTAAGTTACAGGATAAAGATATTGAGCAAAAAATAATTATTGTAGATAATTGTTCTCCCAATAAAAGTGGTGAAGTTCTTAAAGAAAAATACGCTGATTCATTAAACGTGATTGTGATACTCTCAGAAACTAATCTTGGTTTTGCAAAAGGAAATAATCTAGGTTGCAATTTTGCAATTGATAATTACGAACCAGATTTTTTAGTTGTTTTGAATAATGACATTATAATTAATCAAAAGGATTTTGAGAATAAGATAATAGATCTAAAAATCTCTCATAATTTTGATGTTCTAGGCCCTGATATTATTTCATTGATAGATAATTTGCATCAAAACCCTGTTGATTTTGCAATAGTAACAAAGAAGGCTATAATAAAAGAATTTTTATTGTTAGTTTTTTTACTCCTCTTAAGTTTCATTAATCTAGATCAAAAATTTGTATTTTTTTGGAATGAAAAAAAATATAAAAATAGGATTGCTTTTAGCGAATACAAGAACGATGTTTTTAGAAAAAATATTAAAGTACATGGGGCAGCGGTAATTTTTTCAAAGTCTTATTTCAAAAAGTTTAAAGATGTTTTTTTTGATAAAACATTCATGTTTCTTGAAGAGGATATTCTATATCATAGAATTAGACGTAATAGCATGAAAGTAATTTATAGTAATAAAATTAATGTGTTTCATAAAGAGGATTCGGCTACGAATTCTGTTTTTAAAAAAGCGACAGCTAAGAGAAGATTTATTTATAAAAATACTATAAAATCATTGTATGAATATTTTCGAGCATACAACACTTTGTAATTTATAGAAAAATGTAAAATGAGAGTTTTGATTTTTAATACTTTGTATTTTCCCAATAGTATTGGAGGCGCAGAAAAATCTGTTCAGTCTTTAGCAGAAAATTTATTAAAACAGGGAGTCAAAGTTACAGTTGTAACTTCGACTTCGAAAAGTGACTATATTGATGAGATTAATGGGGTAAAAGTTTATTATATCAATAATAGAAATCTTTATTGGGGTTTTGATCAAGAGAGTGCTTCAGCTTTGAAAAAAATAGTTTGGCATTCAATTGATACATATAATTTTAGGTTAGAGAATAAAATTACTAAAATACTACAAAAGGAAAAACCTAAAATTGTGCATACAAATAATTTATCAGGATTATCTGTAGTAGTTTGGAAAGTTGCTCAAAAGAATCGCATTAAAATAATTCATACTATTAGGGATTATTATTTAGTTTGTCCAAATGCTACAATGTATAAAGATAATAAAAATTGTTTCAATCAATGTTTACTATGTAAAAAGTTTTCTCTCCCCAAAAAAAAAACAAGTTGTTTAGTTGATAGTGTTGTTGGAATAAGTGACTATGTACTCCAAAAGCATATTCAGCTTGGCTATTTTGAAAATACAATAAGCAGGGAAGTAATAGGTAACGATATAAGGGTCGTTGAAACTATTAAAAGAGATGTTGACGAATCTAGTATTGTTTTTGGATTTATAGGTCAATTAAATGAGTCTAAAGGAATAATTCAATTATTAAAAACTTTCGAGAAGCTAGAACACATAAATAATTGGAAATTAATAATTGCAGGAAGAGGGAATGGAAGTTTCGACGATTTGCTGAAAAAAAAATACAAGTCAAATAGAGTTGAATTTGTTGGAGTTGTTGACTCTGAGTTTTTTTATAAAAGTATTGATGTTTTAATTGTTCCATCTCTTTGGCAGGAACCTTTTGGCAGAGTTGTAATAGAAGGGGTTTTGCATGGCAAATATGTATTAGCAAGCAAACGGGGAGGTATTAAAGAATTGCTTATTGAAGATGATTTGTTTGAACCTGAATCAGATGAATTAATAGTAAAGATTATGGAAATATTACGCACAAAAGTTGTTCCTGAGCAAAGGAATAAATTTACTGAGAAGGTTGCATCCAGATATGTTAGTCTTTACAATAAAATGTTGGAAAATTAGTAACCTTGGTTTTTAAAGAAGGTAGATAAATGGAAACCTATTATATTAAGGGGCATTCTGACACTCGGAAGTTACATGAGCATAAATTAGTCAAAAAACAAAAAGGAAGAGTGTCTATTATCATTCTTGTTATTACTTCTCTTGTTTTGTTGTTTGAAGTGTTTTCCGGAGCACTAAGATATTATTTTACTCAATGGAACTTATCATTTATGATCTATCTTCCTAAGGTAATATGTTTGTTTGCGGTAATAATTAAAGTAGTAGCATTAAAAATTAAGAATTTGATGCTATTCGCTTTTCTTATGTTATCTATCTTGATCTCTTTATTTCATTCAGCTACGATGTTTAATATTTTCTTTAGCATTTTTGTTTATTGTCCATTTTTGTTTGGATTTTTATATGGACAATATTTGGAAATAAAGAGAAAAGAATTGTTAATCATTGTTTGGATATGTTTTTTGTCATCCATTCTTGGTGTTTATTTAGATTATGTGACTGAGCTCCCCTGGAAAGGGTTTGTTTATAATATTGGTGGCGTGGAAATTGAAGCAAATAGACAATGGTCAACATTAGGAGAAGATAGAATTGCTGGCTTTTCAAGATTATCGGCATCATTAGCTTTTATGATTGCTATTTTTTCAACTTATATAAACATGTTTCTAAAATCAAAATTCTTAAAGCTTTTTCTTTTAATTGTAACATTTTGTAGTTTAATATTAACTACAAATAAAACTGCAGTAATTTCATATTTTTCCACATCAATTATTTATTTCTACTACTATGAGAGAAAATTTATAAAAGGTTTTTTCTTTTTCATAACCTTTTTTGGATGTTTTTTGCCGATAATTGGAATTTTTTTAGATTATTCAGTTGACAGTGAGGGTTTTGGTGTAATAAGTCGGTCGTTGCTTTTTTCATTTGATGATAGATTAACTAATACTTGGCCTTTCTTTTATCAATGTGTAAGAGATAACAACGGTTTTATTTGGGGAACTGGAATTGGAACAATTGGATCGGCTTTTTCTTCATTTCCAATAAGAGATATTACCACTATTAAAGGTTATGGACTTGGTGTTGCTGATAACACATTTTTATATTTATGGGGTCTTTTCGGGTTATTTGGGATCTTTTTATATACTCGTTTCTATTGGCTCATGAATAGACTTGTTAAGAGAGAAGATAGTTTTTCAGTAGCACTATGTGGAATTGTTGTTTGTATTTGTATAATATCTTGGACTACTGATAGTCTTGAAGCAGTAATAAGTAGTTTGTTTTTAGGTATTGCCAGTTCTGTTGCACTTCGTGGAAGAAAAAATGCGTAATTTGAAAATGATCGTCATTAATTCAAGGTTTTTAACACAGCCCGTAACAGGGGTACAACGATTTGCTATTGAATTAGCAAAAGAATTAAGAAGAGCAAATTCGGAAATTGTTTTTTTAACTCCAAAAAACATTATACATAATGACGTTGCAAATGAATTAGGCGCTAAGGTTTTAGGAAGAACTACAGGTCATTTATGGGAACAGGTAGAATTGTACGCCTATGTTCGAATGAAAAAAGCACTTTTAATATCACTTTGTAATACGGGACCATTATTTTTTAAGAATCAAATAGTTGCTATTCATGATATATCTTATAAAATTTGCCCAGAATGGTTTTCAAAAAGATTCGTATTTTTTTATAATTTATTAATACCCCAATTGTTAAAAGTTTCAAAAGCAATTGTTACAGTAAGTAATACTTCAAAAAAGGAATTGATTGAAAAACTAAATGTGCCTGAAGAAAAAATAACCGTGGTTTATAATGCTCTTGCACCAGTATTTCAAAAAAAAGAATTAGAGAAAAAATTTTCTGGAAAAATTCCGATTGATTGTCATTATATTTTATCAGTATCATCACACCATCCAAGAAAAAATTTTAATAGACTTGTTAATGCCTTTAAAGGAATTGAAAAAGACGATCTTAAGTTATATATTATCGGAAATGTAAATAAAGATTTTAAGCTAGATAAAAAATATACTTCGAAAAATATTATTTATCTCGAAAATATCGCTGATGAAGAATTGGTTTATTATTACAAGTTTGCAAAATTATTTGTGTTCCCTAGTCTATATGAAGGATTTGGTATACCAATTATTGAGGCGTTAAGCCAAAATACAAAAATTTGTGTCTCAGATATACCAGTATTTAGAGAAATATGTGGAGAAAATGTAACTTATTTCGATCCATTAGATGAAAACGATATTAAAAATAAAATCTTAAAATCATTAGATAATTATGAATTGTTTAGTTATAACTTATCTAGATTTAGCTGGGAAGATGGCGCTATAAAGGTTTTAAAACTAATAAAAGAAAATCAAAGTTGAGATTGACTAATGATATAAATGCAGACCTCAATTTTTTGAGCAAAAAATTTCATATCTCGAAAGCTTCAATAATAATATCAAATAGAGGCTTTCATGCGTTATTTATTTATAGAATTAGTAATTTTTTTTATAAACTGAAAATCCCATTATTGCCTCTTATTCTAACAAGACTGATTCAGATTTTGTACGGCATTGATATCGATTTTAAATGTAAAATATTTGGGGGCGTAATTATTATTCACGGCATAGGTTTAGTCATTGGTCAGGGAGTTATTATTAATCAAGGAGTAATTATATACCACTGTGTAACTTTAGGTAGAAAATTTCAAATTACAGAAGAGCACCCCTCTGATGGGTTTCCGATAGTTGGAAAAAATTGTGTTTTAGGCGCTGGTGCTAAAATATTAGGAAATGTAAAAATTGGAGACTCTTCAATTGTTGGAGCAAATGTAGTATTGACAAAAAGTATTGAGTCAAATTCTATAGTCAAAATAAATGAACCTTACATTTTAAAAGTAAAATAAAAAACGTTCTTAGATTTTTTTGTGGGTAATAAGATGTGAGAACATTTTTTGCAAAACAAACTTTGTAAAAAATAATAAATGAAAATTGCACTTGTTCAAGATTGGTTGACAGAGTTTGGCGGAGCCGAAAAAGTCTTCCGATCGATTTATGATATATATCCTGATGCAGATATATATACTTTAGTATATAATCCTGAGGTTTTGGAAAAAATGAAAATTTCTGAGGATAGAGTTACAGCATCATTTATTCAAAGGTTACCCTTTGGCAAAACAAAGTACCGTAATTATCTCCCTTTTTTCACAAAAGCAATTGAGAGTTTTGACCTTAGCCAATATGACCTTATAATTTCTTCATCTTATTCTGTCGCTAAGGGAATACTTGCAAATAGCAGTCAAGTTCATATTTGTTATTGTCATTCACCAGTAAGATATGCTTGGGATTTATATCATCAATATTTAAATGAAGCCGGATTAAAAAAAGGTTTAAAATCTATTATTGTAAAATATTACTTACATAGGCTGCGAATATGGGATGTAATTAGTACTTACCGTGTTGATTATTTTATCTGTAATTCAAATTACATAAAAAACAGAATAGCAAAAGTATATCGACGTACGGCAAAGGTTATTTATCCGCCAGTTTCTGTTGAGCAGTTTCCATTTGTAAGTAAGAAAGAAGACTATTTTATAACCTGCTCGAGATTAGTGCCATATAAGAGAGTTGATCTTATAGTGCAAGCTTTTTCTTTGCTTCCACATCTTAAACTGAAAGTAATTGGAGATGGTCCAGAAATGGCAAAAATAAAACTTTTAGGAAGATCAAATATTGAGATATTAGGTTATCAAGAAGATAATGTACTTAAAAGAGAATTATCGAACGCTAGAGCATTTGTTTTTGCAGCTGAAGAGGACTTCGGGATAATTCCAATTGAAGCTCAAGCATGTGGAACCCCAATAATAGCATTTGGCAAAGGTGGAGCTTTAGAGACAGTAATAGAAAATGAGACTGGAGTTTTTTTTGACGAGCAGACTATTGAATCTTTGACAGAAGCTATAAATAAATTTTTACTAATGGAAAATGAGTTCTTTTCGCATAAAATTAGAGAGAATGCAATGAAATTTGTTGAGCGAAAGTTCAAAAAAGCATTCACCGAGTTTGTTGATTTGCATGTTACAGAAAAAAGCAATAAATAATAATTTATTAAGTGACTAATTCAAAAAAACATTTATGTATAAATCAAATATTTGATTCTTTGATGTTTTTTATGCAACGCTTAATTTTTAATAATCATAAATGAAAATTTTAAAAAAACTATCCGAATATAGTTTTTCAAGATACTACCAGATTTTGTTCATTTTATGGGACATGATCTTATTAAACATTGCCGTTGTATTTTCTGGTTTGATTAAGTTTGAGGATCTTGATGTGTTATCAATAAAGGAATCGAGAACAATTCTTCTGCTAGGAAATTTAATTTGGATTGGATTACTACTATATAAGAACTCTTATAAAATTATTAGAATCGAAACTCTGGAATCGATCTTAAGCAGAACAATCAAAAAAGTTATTATTCATGCCTCTATAGTTGCTGTTTTTGTGGTTTTTTTGGAATATTCTAATATTTCAAGAGTTAGGCTGTTTTTTTCTATGTGATCTTTTTTGTTTTGTTAATGTTATCACGTTTCTTTTTGATGAGGTTTTTAAAATATGTGCGATCAGAAGGCTATAATTTTAGAAATGTTGTTATTGTAGGAGCCAATGATAAAGGAGAAAGGATTCGTAAAATACTAGCTAAAAATTTAACTTATGGCTATAGGTTTTTGGGTTTTTTTGACGAAAAAGAAAATATTTCGGTAACGACTCCAGACCGTGTTTTAGGAGGATTTGATGATGTTCAGAACTATCTAGCTAAAGTAGATGTTGACGAAATGTACATTGCATTGCACATAGATAATGTGAATGTAATTAATCGCTTAATTGATATTTGCGAGCATCATATGGTTAGAATTAAGTTTATACCCGACTTTCAATTGTATACCAAATCCAGCAGAGTAGAAATTTCTTTTTATGAAAATACGCCTGTTTTAACGTCTCGTCGTGAGCCTTTAGAGTATGCTGTAAATAGACTTTTAAAAAAAGCATTTGACATTTGTTTTTCAGCATTAGTCATAATGGGCTTATTTCCTTGGTTGTTTCCTATTATTATGATTGTCATAAAATTAGAGTCTAAAGGACCAATTTTCTTTAAACAAGATCGATCCGGTAGAGATAATAAGTCATTTGCTTGCTTTAAATTTAGAAGTATGGCTGTAAATGATTCATCAGATCAGAAACAGGCTCAGAAAAATGATGTACGTGTAACAAAATTTGGTGCTTTTATGCGTAAAACGAGTATCGATGAATTACCCCAGTTTTTTAATGTTTTGTGGGGAAATATGTCGGTAGTTGGACCAAGACCCCATATGTTGTATCATACACAAGAGTATAGTGAGCTAATTAATAATTACTTAGTTCGACAATATGCTAAACCTGGCATAACAGGTTGGGCTCAAGTAAATGGGTATCGAGGCGAAACAAAAGAGTTAGTTGATATGGAAAATAGAGTAGAATACGATATTTGGTACATAGAAAACTGGAGTTTACTCTTGGATGTGAAAATTATTATAAAGACAGTTGTCAACATTTTTCGAGGTGAGAAAAATGCCTATTAACATTTTTCTTCCTGATTAAAAATAGAATTCCTTCACTACAAAATGCTCTTAGCTAAACAAAAATGTTTAGCTATAGAAGCTTACGATTTTAAAAATTAGCATAATGAAATTTCAATTTATTTTTTTGATAAAAAACATAAGTTTTTTATCCCTATTGTTCTTGTTTTTTTCTTGCGGTTCAAAAAAAGACATCCTTTATTATCAGAATATTGACGCGCTTTCTTCCAAAGAAAAAAATACTACGTATGAAGTCAAAATTCAGCCCGATGATTTATTAATGATTATTGTTTCTGCCGATGATCCTGAAGTGGCAATTCCTTTTAATCTAAAGACCTACAGTATTTCTAATAATATTAAATCAGATTTAGCGCGCGGGCAAGAAACGGTTCAGACTTATTTGGTTGATTCAAGTGGAAATATTGAATTTCCAGTGTTAGGAACGCTTAAAATGGGGGGACTTAGCCGTACGGAAGCTTTACAGTTACTTCAAACAAAGATTAGCAGTTATATTAAAAATCCAATAATCAATCTTCGTATAACCAATTTTAAGGTCTCGTTGCAAGGAGAAGTCAATATGCCAGGGACGTATTCTATAGCTTCAGAAAGAATTACGATTATTGAAGCTTTAAGTATGGCAAAAGATTTAACCATCTATGGTAAGAGAAATAATATTTTGGTTATTAGAGAGACCAATGGGGTAAAATCATATAATAGAGTTGATTTAACAAAATCTGATTTTATCAATTCTCCTTTTTACTATTTAGCCCAGAACGATGTGGTATATGTAGAACCAAACAAAACAAGAGTAAATTCTTCGGCTGTTGGGCCAAATACTTCAGTTATTATATCGGCGATTTCTATTTTAGTTTCGCTTTCAGTTCTAATTTTTAAATAAAGTTGAAATAAGAAAATGCAAAAGGAAGATTTTTATAATGATTTTATGGAAGATGAAATCGATATTAGTTTAGCTGAACAATTAGAAAAATATTTAATTCATTGGAAGTGGTTTGTAGTTAGTGTCATAATATGTATGTTGCTAGCATTTGCCTATTTGAGTTATGCAATTCCCTCTTATGAAGCGACAAGTACAATTCTTGTCAAAGATGAGAAAAAAGGAGGAATGCTTTCAGAGTTGTCCGTATTTTCAGATTTGGGTATAGGAAGCAGTCTGAAGAGTAATGTAGATAATGAAATTGAAATATTAAGATCTCGAACCTTAGTGGAGAGCACAATTTCTAAACTAAATTTAAATATCGGATTGTTTGCTAAAGAAAATTTTAGGAATGAAGATTTATATGCAGAAGCCCCTATAAGCATTAGTATTGTAAATAAAAGCAAATTGTTTGATGACACTGATGTTGTTTTAAAATTCAAGTTTTTAACATCAGATACTTTTTCGTTAGAAAATGAAACAGCTGAGAACGACAAGAAAGTTTTATTAACCAAAAAAGTGTTTAAATATGGAGAAAAAATTGGGACGCCAATAGGAACTATAATAATAAAAAAGACGCTTTTTTTTGCTGAAAAGAATGAGAATAATTCGGAATTTATTCGTATTTCCATAAAGCCTTTAGATCAATTAACAGACAATTTTAGAAAAAAATTGAAAGTTGAGCCTATAAGTAAAACAAGCAGTGTTGTTAATATTTCGATATCAGATCCTGTAGCTAAAAAAGCAGAGAATTTTTTAGATACCATGATTCAGATTTATAATGACGATGCTGCTGAGGATAAAAATTTTATTTCTGAAAACACATCGAAATTTATTGCAAATCGACTGGCTCTAATAGCTCAAGAATTGGACGATGTTGAACAGAATGTTGAAAGCTTTAAAAAATCAAATAAACTAACAGATATAGAATCTGAGGCTAAATTGTTCGTTGAGAATTCTAATGAATATGATAAAAAAGGAGTAGAGACAGAGATTCAGTTGAATGTAGTTACGTCATTACTAGACTTTATGAAGAAAAGCTCAATCTCCGATTTGTTGCCATCTAATATGATTAGTGACAAGAGCGATGCAAGCAGTTTAATTAATTCCTATAATCAATTGGTTTTAGATCGTAATCGGATTTTGAAGTCTGCAACTGCCGAAAATCCGACAGTAATAAAATTAGAAGAACAAATAATTTCTTTGAAATCAAACGTTGTGGCAAGTTTAGTACGAATGAAATCAAATTTGCTGATTCAAAGTAGAGATTTAAAAAGCCAAGAAGGGGTTTTGAATGGTAAAATAGGTAGAATTCCGGCCCAAGAGCGTCAGTTTAAAGTTATTGCTAGACAGCAAAAGGTAAAGGAAGAGTTATATCTGTATTTGCTTCAAAAAAGGGAGGAAACGGCAATTTCTCTAGCAGCAACAGAACCAAATGCCCGTGTTATTGATGTAGCAAAGGCAGATCAGGAACCCCTAAGTCCTAAGAGAAAGATTGTATATCTAGCAGGATTATTGTTTGGTTTCTTAGTTCCTTTTGGTATTATTTATACAAAAGATTTGCTGAATACTAAGATTCAAGATAGTAATGATTTAGATGGAAAAACCCTCATTCCATTTATAGGAGATGTGCCTAATAGTGATGATGTATCAGAATTAATCAAATCTAATAGCAGGAGCAGCTCTGCGGAAGCATTGCGCATTGTTAGGACAAATCTGGGTTTCATGCTAAATAATGTTGAAGAGCAAGTAGCAAAAAAAATATTTGTTACATCAACTTTTGCTTCCGAAGGAAAAACATTTATATCATCAAATCTAGCGGCCAGTTTTGCCTTATTAGGGAAAAAAGTTTTGCTTATTGGTATGGATATTAGAAGTCCGAGACTGAATGAATATATTGATCTTCCACCTGATGGATTAACAAATTATTTGACTTCGAATAATAAAGAAATTGAGGAGTACATCATAAAACATAATAAATATGAGAATTTTTATATTTTGCCAGGAGGAATAATTCCACCCAATCCGCCCGAATTATTAACAAGTAAAAAAGTGGATGAGCTATTTGAAAAGTTAAAAGACCAATATGATTACATTATAGTAGATACAGCGCCAGTTAGTCTTGTGACAGATACTTTGCTTATAGCCAAAAATGCGGATACATTTGTGTATGTTATGCGCGCCAGATTTTTAGAAAAGAGCATGATATCAATTGCGAACCGATTTTTTAAAGATAAAAAACTTCCTAATATGTGCATTGTTCTTAATGATACAAATCCTTCACAAAAATATAGTTATGGTTATGGAGAGAGTGTAAAGAAAAAAGGATGGTTTAAAAAACTAATTAGTTAAAGCGAAAAAATGAAATTGCCGTAAAAGTCAAAAATCAATTTTTGGAACAAATAAAATTTTAATAGAATAGTTATGCTATTATCAATTGCTTAAAATTATTTACTGTAATTTATATATTTGTTAATATCGAAAAAAAAGCTGTCTCCCTTGACAGCTTTTTTTTTATGCCATAATTGGAAACATCTTTTTAATTTAAACTTTTTAGAGAAATGATCTAAAAAATAGTATGTAAGAGTAATTAAAGTATTATTTTCGTCTTCTATACCAAAAACAAATCTTATCTAGGCAAATAAGTTGAAGATGAATTTTTTGCAAAACCTATCACATTATCGTATTTCGCGTTACTCCAAACTATTATTTGTGTGCTGGGATTTACTATTATTAAATCTTGCTATATATATGTCTGCTATGGTGAGATTTGGCGATTTAGATAAGCTTTTTTTGAAGGACGAAAAAACAATCTCACTTTTAGCAAACTTGATTTGGATAGCTTTGCTGATGCAAAAGGATTCCCATAGAATAATTAGAATAGAGTATATAGAATCAATTTTAAGAAGGACAATTAAGAAACTTTTTATACATATTGCGTTAATTGTTTTTTTTGTAGTTCTTCTTAAATATTCAGATATTTCTAGGCTCAGATTATTATATTTTTATGCGTTTTTCTTCATTTTGCTAGTGATTTCTCGTTACATTTTCATGAAGCTTTTAAAAAACTTTAGGGCTAAAGGCTATAATTTTAAAAAATTCATCATTGTAGGGGCTAATGAGACTGGAGAAAAAATGCGGAAAATATTAGCTAAAGATTTAACGTATGGTTACAAATTTTTGGGTTTTTTTGATCAAAAAAAAGAAACTGAAAATCAGGTGACCCCAATTATTGGTGGATTTGATGATGTGCATGAATTTGTTATTAGAGAAAAAGTTGAAGAAGTGTACGTAGCTTTACATATTGATCATATTGAAATAATTAATAAACTGACCAAAATATGTGAGCAAAATTTAGTAAGAATCAAGTTTATACCAGATTTTCAATTGTATACAAAATCAAGTAAAGTTGAAGTTGATTTTTACGAAAACACACCTGTTTTGATGTTGCGTCGCGAACCATTGGAGCTTGCAGTTAATAGACTTATAAAAAAAATATTTGATCTTTGCTTTTCAATATTTGTTATAATTTTAATCTTTCCGTGGCTATTTCCTATAGTAATGCTGTTTATAAAGTTAGAATCACCTGGCCCCATATTCTTTAGACAAGAGCGTTCGGGTCGTGATAATAAATCATTTTCATGTTTTAAATTTAGAAGCATGTATGTAAATGATTTTGCACATGATAAGCAGGCTAGAAAAGGGGATTCGCGCATTACAAAGTTTGGCGCTTTTATGCGGAAAACAAGCATTGATGAATTGCCTCAATTTTTTAATGTTCTATTTGGAAATATGTCTGTTGTTGGGCCAAGACCTCATATGATAAATCTTGCCAAAGAGTATGGACAGCTAATAGATAACTATTCGGTCCGACATTATGCAAAACCTGGAATTACAGGATGGGCACAGGTAAACGGTTATCGGGGAGAAACAAAAAAGCTTTCTGATATGGAAAATAGAGTAGAATGTGATATTTGGTATATAGAAAACTGGAGCCTTTTATTAGATATAAAAATTATAATTAGAACAATTATGAATATTGTTCAAGGTGAAGAAAATGCTTATTGAGGTGTTTTAAAACTTAAAAAAAGTATTGTTTGCAATAACTTCTTTCAGATTTGAAATGTTTTTACTATTTACTTTTTCATCAAAGGCTTTAATGTGTTTGGCATGATGTACATCGGTTCCGGCAAAATCATACATGCCTTTTTTCAGTAGCTCTTCAGTAATTTTAGTAATTTCCCCACCGTAATAACCAACAATAGAAAGTAAATTTAATTGAAATTTGCATCCAGCTCTTTTTAATTTCTCATATTCATTAAACTTTTTGTGATAAAAAATATATCTTTCAGGGTGCGCTAAAACGGGAATATATCCAGCTACTTGTAGGTCAAAAAGTATTTTATAAAGCTCTAAAGGAGCGTTCATGTATGACATTTCTACAAGAACATAATTATCTTTTAAAGTTAAAAGCTTTTCGGCTTTAAGATGTTTTTCAAACCAGTCATCCATAAAATATTCTGCAGCGGCTTTAAAAGGAGGGTTTATATTATCTCTTTCTAAAAGAGACTTAGTTTCGGCATAAGTATTTAAAATGGTTTGAGGTGAGTTATCCCAAATATAGTGACTAATGTGAGGTGTAGTTACAAATTGAGAAACGCCAAATCCTTCTAAAGATTTAATCAGATCGCTTGTTTGTTGAATGTTTTTTGCACCATCATCAATTCCTGGCAAAATATGAGAATGAATGTCAACAAAACTGTCTGCTAGCAGATCTTTTAAGACAGGTTTAGGTTTGAAGAATAAAAACATAAGGCAAGAAATTTATCCAATTATAAACTACAAAATTAATCTAGAATTTGTAACAAGGCATTTTAGAATTATACTATATTTGATTTTTAGTAAAAAATTAGAAAATTATGAAAATAAAAGAGAATCTGTTTAATCAGCGTATTATTTCTATTGATGCTTTGCGTGGAATTACCATTTTTGTAATGATTTTTGTAAACGAACTGGCGAGTATTCAGAACGTGCCGCAATGGATGAAGCACATGCCCGCAGATGCAGATGCCATGACTTTTGTTGATTTAGTTTTTCCTGCTTTTTTATTTATTGTCGGAATGTCTATTCCGTTTGCTTTTAATGCCAGACTCATAAAAAGAGACAGTCCAAAAACAATTTGGACACATACTCTTAAAAGAGCCATCGCGCTTATTGTAATTGGTGTTTTTATGGTCAATGCTGAGTATGGATATGATGCGACAAAAATGATTATCGCACCAGCATTTTGGGGACTTTTGGCTTATAGTATGCCAATTCCAATTTGGAACAAATACCCAAAAGATTTTCCTCTTTGGCTAAAAAATGTATTGCAATATGGAGGGATTTTAGTTCTCATCGCGCTCTATTTTATATATGTTCAAGATACCGGAGATCGCGGAATGACACCAAAATGGTGGGGAATTCTTGGGTTGATAGGTTGGGCGTATCTTTTTACAGTGATTTATTATTGGCTAGTTTCAGGAAATCTGTGGGCAATGATTGCTTTTCTGGTTTTTGCCGTTGCTATGAATTCTCTTAATTTAATCGAAAACTCTTTTGTTCAAAGCACTTCTTGGTTGAGTTTTATAGCAGGACATCTTACACATGTTTCTCTGACTTCAGCTGGAATTATAATTTCATTATTGTTTTTTGATCGAAAAATCAGTTCCAAAATTAACTGGCCAGTAATTGGTTTTATTGGCTTGTTTACGTTAACAGCAATTTTGCTTCGTCCGTATTTCGGAATATCAAAAATAAAAGGAACACCATCTTGGACAATGTTCTCGGCGGCAATTTGCACCGCTTTGTTCTATTTTCTGTATTGGCTTATGGAAGTTAAAAAGCAGACCAAATGGAGCGAGTTTTTTATGCCTGCAGCCGCAAACCCATTATTGATTTATATCTTACCAGGGGTTATTTATTATTTCTGCAAAGCTTTCAACTTTCATATAATACCGGGATATTTCAGAGTAGGAGTTCCAGGGATTTTATGGTCTCTGGTATTTTCAATAATTATGCTTTTTGTAATGAAGATTTTAAACAGATATAAAATTCAGCTGCATCTTTAAGGTTTCAAGTTTCAAGTTGTTGAACTTAACCGCAAAGAACACAAAGATATATGCAAGGTTCGCAAAGTTTTTTTAGACAAAGCTTTGCGAACCTTGCATTTCAAGTGAGTTGAACCTAGAACAAATCTCACGTGCTTTGCGTTAAAAATACAGGAGATATTTCAAGTTTTAGATTTCACGTTCCAAATAAAACTTAAAACTTGAAACCTGAAACTTGAAACCTGAAACAAAAAAACTAAAAAAGAATAACCGATTTAATCTTTAAAACAGAACCAGAAACTGGATTATAATTGACAAAATTGAATTTGCATAGATTATGGATATTCAAAAATTTTCCATTAGAAAGTTCGTCTTGCCTAAAATCTGACCAAGGAATTTTTACTGTAGAAAAATGCTTTGGAGAAGCGGGAATAGTAACTCTCGGATGCGAACCTCCATGAACACAACCTGTTCCTTCTTCATTACCTTCTCTCGCTTGTAATTTTATAATTTGGGTTGATTGATAGATAATTTCCACCTGTTTAGAATCATTTGGAAGATTAGTTGGAACTCCATCATTAATTTCAGAAGGAGTAATCATGACATTCAATTCTATTTCTCCTTTCGGATTATCTTTTGCTGTAACGGTAACGATTCCTTTTTCTAGTCGAGTTTTGTTGATTTCTTCTTCATTTTCTAGTGCTGGTCCAGCAATAAACCATTTATTCGATTTTACGAGATTTGTTTCATTCTTCTGATCCATTGTTGAAAAACCAAAGAGCATGATCAGTGGGAAAGGAATGAAGAAACGGCATATGATAAAGATTTTCAAAATCAGATGGTTTAGTGTTTCAAATATAACTTTTATGTAATTCAGAATTCTTTTTTATTCGTATAAAAAAATGGCAGATATTCTTAATAAAATTTTAAATTTGTAAGAGACGGTTTTTAAGATATTGTGCGTGAATAGTTTAAAAATTAAATACATCTTAGTTTTATTTTTTGTAGGATCGTTTTGTCAGGCTCAAAATGACAGCACAGCCGTGGGAACTCGTGATATTTTGGACGTTATTCATAAAATTTTTGATAAGCAGGACACTATTCGCCCAGATAGAAAACGAAAACTGACTTTTTCTTTACTGCCTGTTCCAGTAGGTGTTAATTCTAGCAATGGTTTGGTGGTTTCTTTTCTGACTACTTTTTACTTGGGAGATGCAGAAAAAACCAAAATGTCACAGATTACCTTTTCGCCTTATTTTAGTTTCAGCAATCAATTTGTATTTCCAATCCAATCTTATATTTATACAAGTGACAATAAATGGAATCTGATGGGAGATTATCGTTACATGATTTATCCTCAAGATACTTACGGACTGGGTACCGACAATTCAGAAAAAGAAATGTCAACGCTCGATTATCAGCAGTGGCGTTTTTACCAGTTTATTACAAGGCAGATTGTCGGTAATTACCGGTTGGGAGTTGGTTTTCTTTTTGATAATTATAAAAATATTTCTGAAGAATCTTATATCGAAGGAGAAACTGATTATTACAAATATATGAATGGAGATTATTCTGATGAGACTTCTTTTGGGTTTGCTATTCAAGGTTTGTACGATTCTAGAGAAAATATTATTAATCCCGAACAGGGTTTATATTTAGAAGCTGATTTACGACTCAATACCAGTGGAGTAGAAGGAGATAGGTGGCAGTCTTTGTATTTTGATGCCCGAAAATACCATTCTTTTAGTAAAACCAAACATCGGGTTTGGGCTTCACGCGCATTCTTTTGGTCAACTTTTGGAGGAAAACCGCATTATCTGGATTTACCAAGCATTGGTTGGGATCGTGAAGGGAAAACAGGTCGCGGATTCACCAAAAATAGATATCGCAGCAATGCTTTAATTTATTTTGAAACCGAATACAGAACCGATATCAGCCGTAACGGATTTTTTGGCGCTGTTTTTTTTACCAATGTTTCTTCGGTTTCTAAACTTGATACGTACGAATTTAAAAAATGGAATCCGGCAGTTGGAACCGGAATCCGTATAAAATGGAATAAGCGTAACGGCAGTAATCTAGCTCTAGATTACGGAATCAGTAAAAACGATTGGTCGCTGCGTTTGGGGTTATCAGAAAATTTCTAACTTCGGACAAAATCTACAGACTCAAAATTTCATGCAATTATCGGTTGTTATTTTAAATTATAATGTGCGTTACTTTCTTGAACAATGCCTTTTAAGTGTTCAGGAAGCAATTGCGTCAATCGATGCCGAAATTATTATTGTGGATAATAATTCATCAGACGAAAGTGTTTTGATGATGAAAGAAAATTTTCCTGACGTAAAACTAATTGAAAACAAAGAAAATTTTGGTTTCCCAAAAGGGAATAATATTGGTGTCCGTCAAGCGAAAGGAAAGTACGTTTGTATTTTAAATCCTGATACTGTCCTTGCAGAAGATACTTTTATAAAGATTCTGGCTTTCGCCGAAAGGAAAAATAATCTTGGAATTGTAGGCTGTAAATTAATTGACGGAACTGGAGAATTTCTGCCAGAAAGCAAACGCGGAATTCCAACACCTTGGGTTGCCTTCACTAAAATTTTCGGATTATATAAAATATTTCCCAAAGTAAAACTTTTTAATCAATATTACGCTCAGCATTTAAACGAAAACGAAACGGGGAAAGTAGATATTCTCGTTGGCGCTTTTATATTTTTAGAAAGAAAACTATATGAGGATCTAAATGGTTTTGATGAAAAATGTTTTATGTATGCCGATGATATTGATTTGTCGTATCGCGCTTTACAAATGCAAAAAAGTAATTATTATTTTCATGAAACTACCGTTTTGCATTATAAAGGAGAAAGCACCGTAAAAGACGAAAAATATATGATGCGTTTTCAGGAGGCTATGAATTTCTTTTATCAAAAGCATTTTAAGAAATCGCAGTTCTTTAGTATCTTTATTCAAATTGGTGCATTTTTGTTTTCTGTTGCTAAAATGTTTCAAGGAAAACCAAAAGAAAACCCATTGCCAGAAAGTTATTTTTTATGTTCCGAAAATGAGAATTTCGCTAAAAAATTGGCTCCAATTTTGGAAAATAAAGTTGCTTTTTTAGATTTCAAAGGAGAAAAAATGGTAAATTCGTGGCTAATTTTAAAGGGTAAAAAGGCAGAGATCATTTTGGATAATCACTATATTTCATTCAAAAAATGTATCGAAATCATAGAAACTCTTAAAGATAAGCAGGTTACTTTTAAAATTTTTCCCAAAAATACAGGTTTTATTATTGGAAGTAATTCAAGGAATGACAGAGGGCAAATCGTGAAAATCGAGTAAAAAATTATATTAAATGAAATTTATATTTAAAATTTTCATTAATTTCGCAATCTGAAAATCAAAAACATCTTTTAGATTAACAATATGGCAAGATTTGAATTAAAGCTTCCTAAAATGGGAGAAAGTGTCGCTGAAGCAACCATAACTAACTGGTTGAAAGAAGTTGGAGACAAAATTGAGGCTGATGAAGCCGTACTCGAAATTGCAACAGATAAAGTTGACAGCGAAGTGCCAAGTGAAGTATCAGGAATTTTAGTTGAGCAATTGTTTGGTAAAGATGATTTAGTGCAAGTAGGGCAGACTATTGCCATTATTGAAACTGGAGGCGGAGAAACAGCAGCTCCAGAAGCTGTAAATGCGGTTCAAGAAACTGCCGCTCCTTCAGAAGCTGCCGAAATTGAAAAAACAATCGAATCGGTTAAAGAAACGGTAACTTCTCAAGATTTTTCAGGATCAGATAAATTCTTTTCTCCATTAGTAAAAAATATTGCAAAAGAAGAAGGTCTTTCTTTAAGCGAACTTGAAAACATTGCAGGTTCTGGAAAAGACGGACGTGTGACTAAAGAAGATATTCTGAAATACGTAGAAGATCGTAAATCAGGTTCTGTTCAGGCACCTCAAGCAGTTGAAGCGGCTCCAAAAGTAGTTGTTGAAACTCCTAAAGCAGAAGCTTCAAAAGCAGTTGAGCCAATTGTTCAGAAAAGCCAACAAGCGGTTCCAGTTTCTGTAAACGGTGCTGACGAAATTGTAGAAATGGACAGAATGCGTAAACTGATTTCAGGTTATATGGTGGCTTCGGTTCAAACTTCGGCTCACGTACAATCTTTCATTGAAGTTGACGTAACTAACATTGTAAAATGGAGAGATAAAGTAAAAACGGCTTTCGAAAAAAGAGAAGGCGAGAAATTGACTTTTACTCCTATTATGATGGAAGCAGTTGCAAAAGCTTTAAAAGATTTCCCAGGAATGAATATTTCTGTTGACGGAGATTATATCATTAAAAAGAAAAATATCAATTTAGGAATGGCGGCAGCATTGCCAAACGGAAATTTAATTGTTCCTGTAATTAAAAATGCAGATCAGTTGAATTTGGTTGGAATGGCAAAAGCGGTTAACGATTTAGGAAACCGTGCAAAAGCTGGAAAACTAAAACCAGACGATACACAAGGCGGAACTTATACAGTGACAAATGTTGGTACTTTTGGAAGTGTTTTCGGAACGCCAATTATCAATCAGCCACAAGTAGGTATTTTGGCTCTTGGAGCAATTCGTAAAGTGCCTGCGGTTATTGAAACTCCAGAAGGTGATTTTATCGGAATTCGCCAAAAAATGTTCTTATCTCACTCTTACGATCATAGAGTTGTTGATGGTGCATTAGGAGGAAGTTTTGTGAAAAGAGTAGCAGAATATTTAGAAGCTTTTGATGTAGATAGAGATTTCTAAAATTCATTTTAAAAATAAATTCAAATCCGGCAGTTTTAAAACCTGCCGGATTTTTTTATTTTGTAAGAAAAGAATTAAGCAGTATTGCGTAGACTTCCTATGAGCTTAATTTTTAAAAGTTAAAATTGAGTAATTGAATGTGTTTTTTGACAAAAAAAATCAGAATAAAGAGAGATATTCCGCTTTAAAAATTACATTTGTAAACTTATAAAAAATAGAAATGGAATTAAAACTTAACAAGCCAATTTGCTTTTTTGATCTCGAAACAACGGGAATTGATATCGGTAAAGATAGAATCGTAGAAATTTCAATATTCAAAGTTTTTCCTAACGGAAACAAAGAAAGTAAAACGTGGTTGGTTAATCCGACAATTCCAATTCCTCCGCAGACAACTGCAGTTCATGGCATCACTGACGAGAAAGTAGCCAACGAACCAACTTTTGCAGAACTTGCTCCGCATATTCATAATATGATTAAAGATAGCGACTTGGGGGGATTTAATTCAGATCGTTTTGATATCCCACTTCTAGCAGAAGAATTGCTTCGTGCGGGAGTTGATTTTGATATGAAGAATAAAGTTTCTGTAGATGTACAGACTATTTTTCATAAAATGGAAGAGCGTACTTTAAGTGCGGCTTTAAAGTTTTATTGTGGTAAAAGTCTCGATAATGCCCATTCGGCAGAAGCAGATACAATGGCAACTTACGAAATCTTGAAAGCGCAATTAGATCGTTATCCGGAATTGGAAAATGATATGAAATCTTTATCTGAATTTACAACTCGTAAAAAAATAGCAGATTTTGCAGGAATGATTGCTTTTGATAAAGATGATGAAGAAATTTTTACTTTTGGAAAACACAAAGGAGCTAAAGTGGAGAAAGTTTTAGAAACAGAACCTGGATATTTCAGCTGGATTCAAAATGCTGATTTCCCACTGTATACCAAAAAAGTTTTAACAGCAATTAAATTAAGAAAATTAAATACGAAGTAAGCTTCTAAGGTGCTAAGTTTCTAAGGTTCTGAGTTTTTGCCTTAGAAACTTAGCATCTTAAGTATCTTAGAACCTAAAAAAAAATGAAGATTATCTGTGTCGGCAGGAATTATGCCAATCATATAGAAGAGTTGAAAAACGAGCGTCCGAGTGAGCCGGTTGTTTTTATGAAACCAGATTCTGCTGTTTTACTGAAACAGCATCCGTTTGTAATTCCAGAGTTTTCTGAAGATGTTCATCATGAAGTTGAGATAATCGTTAAGATTAATAAAGTTGGGAAATATATTGAACCGAAATTTGCTCATAAATATTATGATGAAATTAGCGTAGGAATCGATTTTACTGCTCGAGATCTGCAAAGTAAGTTGAAAGAAAAAGGGCTTCCGTGGGAAAAAGCTAAGGCTTTTGACGGTTCTGCGGTTATTGGTGATTTTTTACCAAAAACTGACTTTGTTTCTGTGGAAAATCTTAATTTTGAATTAAGAAGCAATTCAGAAGTGGTTCAAAAAGGAAACTCAAGTATGATGCTTTGGAAAATTGACGAATTGATTTCTCATGTATCTCAGTTTTTTACTTTAAAAATTGGAGATATTATTTTTACAGGAACACCGGCAGGTGTTGCGGCTGTAAAACCAAATGACATTTTAGAAGGCTTTTTAGAAGATAAAAAATTATTCAGAATACAAGTAAAATAATGGCTTTAAAGTACAACCTTTCGAAAGTATATGCGCTTTCAGATAACGATCCTGAATTTGTAAATCAGATTTTGACTTTATTTGTTACAGAAGTCCCGGAAGATTTAAAACAAATTAAAGAAGGAATTAAAAAGAAGGATCATAAATATGCGTATTCGTATGCGCACAAAATAAAGCCAACATTGGATTTGATGGGGTTAAATGTGGCTTTTGAAGAAATTTTGCAGGTAGAAGCGTGGACAAAAGCTGAAGGCAAGAAAAAAGATATTATCGAAACTTTTAAAAGTATTAAAGTACAAGTAAAAGAAGCGATTAAAGAAATTAAAAAAGATTTTGATCTTTAATATAAAATTTGGCTTATTCCTGATTTCTTTAAATTAAGGAATAAGTCAAAAATCATTTTTTAAATTTTGTAAGTGGCTTATAGTTTGTAAAAGCCGTTATACCTTCCTCCAAGACAAAATTTAAATTTTCTACTTATAAATTATAGCTTACTGAAAGTAAGAAACAAAAATATTTCACTGATATGAAAGCAGCAATTATTACTATTGGAGATGAAATCTTAATTGGCCAAATCGTAGATACAAATTCGGCTTTTATTGCTAAATCACTTGATAGAATTGGAGTTGAGGTGGCAGAAATGCTATCGATAAGCGATGATAAAAAACATATTTTGGATACTTTTACGCAATTGCAAAACAAAGTGGATGTTGTTATTGTAACAGGCGGATTAGGACCAACAAAAGATGATGTTACAAAGAAAACATTTTGTGAATACTTTGATGATGAATTAGTAGTCGATCAAAAAGTTTTGGCACACGTTACAGAATTAATTGAAGGTTTTTACAAAAGACCAATTTCTCAGCTTAACAAAGATCAAGCTCTAGTTCCGTCAACTTGTACGGTATTGCATAATAAAGTGGGAACTGCGCCGGGAATGTGGATGAAGAAAGAAGATACGGTTTTTATTTCGCTTCCAGGAGTTCCGTATGAAATGAAATATTTGGTAGAAGAGGAAATAATTCCAAAAATCGTTCGCGAATACAAACGTCCTTATATTATTCATAAAACTATTTTAACTTATGGTCAAGGCGAAAGTTTAGTTGCAGAACGTATTGAGCAATGGGAAAATAATCTTCCAGAATTTATAAAACTGGCTTATTTGCCAAATCCAGGACGAGTTCGTCTCCGCCTAACAGCTCGCGGCACTAATAAAGAAGAATTAGAAGAGGCAATAGAATCTAATGTTCAATCTTTAGATGCTATAATTCATGATATAATTGTAGGTTACGAAGAAAATGAAACAATTGAAACTGTAATAGGTAAATTGCTTTCTAAACAAAATAAAACCGTCTCAACAGCAGAAAGTTGTACAGGAGGAAGAGTTGCTTCATTGCTGTCATCTGTTCCGGGTTCGTCAGGCTATTTTAAAGGAAGTGTTGTTTCTTATGCAACAGAAGCTAAAGTGAATGTTTTGGGAATTCCGCAGAATTTAATTGATCAGTTTTCAGTTGTAAGTGCTGAGGTAGCATCGGCTATGGCTTTGAATGTTAAAGAATTGCTGAAAACAGACTATGCGCTGGCAACGACGGGCAATGCAGGTCCTTCAAAAGGAGATTCTGATGCCGAAATAGGTGCAGTTTTTATTGCTTTAGCCACACCAAACGGAGTAATTGTTGAAGAATTTAACTTCGGACAATCGCGTGAAAAAGTGATAGATAGGGCATCAGTTAAGAGTTTGGAAATTTTACAGAAAGAAATTTTAAAATTTGTGCAATAATTTTTTGCTACAATGGTTTATTTTTCTTTTCTTTGCACCCTGATTTTGAATAACGATAAAAGATAAGTATAATGTCAAGAGTTTGTGACCTTACAGGTAAAAGAGCGATGGTAGGAAATAACGTTTCTCACGCTATGAACAAAACTAAGAGAAAGTTTTCTGTAAACTTAGTTAAAAAGCGTTTTTATCTTCCAGAAGAAGATAGATGGATTACTCTTAGAGTAGCAGCATCTACGATAAAAACAATTAATAAAAATGGAATCACTGCAGTTTTGAAAAAAGCGCAGTCAGAAGGATTTATCAAATAATCTTTTCCTAAATAAATATATAGCAAGATGGCAAAGAAAGGTAATAGAATCCAAGTAATTTTAGAATGTACTGAGCACAAAGCTTCTGGTGTTGCAGGAACTTCTAGATATATTACAACTAAGAACAAAAAAAACACTCCAGATAGATTAGAGATTAAAAAATTTAATCCAATCTTAAAAAGAGTAACTGTTCACAAAGAAATTAAGTAATAATTAGAGATTTTGATAAAATCTCAAATGGTTTTTCATTTGAAGATTTATTGAATTCCAAAACATTTGAATCATGGCAAAGAAAACCGTAGCATCGTTACAAACATCTTCTAAGAGATTATCAAAAGCCATCAAAATGGTAAAATCTCCTAAAACTGGTGCATATACATTCGTAGAATCTATTATGGCTCCTGAAGAAGTTGATGAATTCTTGAAAAAGAAATAATTACATTTACATTATATAGAAAAGCTACTTTCATTCGGAAGTAGCTTTTTTATTACCTATATTTGTCTAAAAATTTAAAGAATCGTAACAATTGGCTCTTTTTAAGGAAACAATTGCACTTTCTTTAAAGATTTGGGTTTCTGGTCAGGAAATCGAGAAACCTAATAATCTAATAAACTACAAAAAATGAGTTTTTTTAAAAAATTATTCTCTAGCGAAAAAAAAGAAACTTTAGACAAAGGTCTTGAAAAAACAAAAACTACTTTTTTCTCAAAGTTAAGCAAAGCCGTTGCAGGAAAATCTAAAGTTGACGATGATGTTTTAGATGATCTTGAAGAAGTTCTTGTAGGTTCTGATGTTGGAGTAAATACTACATTAAAAATCATTGAAAGAATTGAAAAACGTGTTGCTGAAGATAAATATCTAGGAACAGACGAATTAAATCAAATTCTGCGCGATGAAATTGGGGCTTTGCTGTCTGAAACGAATACAGGTGAAGCCACTGAATTCGAAATTCCGAAAGATAAAAAGCCTTACGTTTTGATGGTTGTTGGAGTAAATGGAGTAGGCAAAACAACAACGATCGGTAAATTGGCTTATCAGTTTAAAAAAGCGGGTCATAATGTGGTTTTAGGTGCTGCAGATACTTTTCGTGCGGCTGCGATTGATCAATTGCAAGTTTGGGCAGATCGTGTAAACGTGCCAATTGTAAGACAGCAAATGGGAAGCGATCCTGCTTCTGTAGCTTTTGATACTTTGCAATCTGCTGTGGCTCAAAATGCAGATGTTGTTATTATTGATACTGCTGGTCGTCTTCATAATAAAGTAAACTTGATGAATGAGCTGACAAAAGTAAAACGTGTAATGCAGAAAGTGGTTGCCGATGCGCCTCACGATGTGCTTTTAGTTTTGGATGGTTCAACAGGACAGAATGCTTTTGAACAGGCAAGACAATTTACAGCAGCAACAGAAGTTACTTCATTAGCGGTAACTAAATTGGACGGAACTGCAAAAGGGGGAGTTGTAATTGGTATTTCTGATCAATTTCAAATTCCGGTTAAATATATTGGTGTTGGCGAAGGAATTGAAGATTTGCAAGTCTTTAATAAATATGAATTCGTTGATAGTTTCTTTAAATAATTTATAATGAAAAATGTATCAGCTTTAACGTTCTATTTTGCTAGTGTAATATCTTTTGTTCTGGCAAATGTTTTAAAGGATAAAAATCTTTCAGTATATTATATTTTATTGGTTTTGGGAATTGTTTTATTCTTTTTAGGGGTTCTTAAAAGAATAAAAAACAACCGATAATAAAGATTGCTTAAAAAATATTGAGTCTTTAAATAGAAAGATCGTTTAGGTTTTTTCTATTTAAAGACTTTTTTTATTAGGGAACAATTGCTTCTAAAAATAGTTTCATGTGTTTTTTGATTTTTTATTTCTTTTGATGATTATAAGATTATCTTTGTAGTTCGATAAAATTTCTTTTGAAAACGGGAGCCCTAGCCCTGATGGGAGCGGCATCCTTTTGTGTCCGCCGCGGCGGACACAAAAGATACAGTGGACAGCAAGAATCAGCTCCTAAATCTTCGACTTCATTTTAAAGAAAAAAGAATAAATTTTAATATTTTTATTTATGAAAAATGCTTTCATAGTTTTGTTTTGTTCATTTTTGTTTGTGAGCTGTAAACAGGAAATAAAACCAGCAGATATTGCTAAATTGAACGGTTATTGGGAAATTGAAAAAGTGGTTTTTGAGAAAGGAGAAGAGAAGGAATATAAAATGAACGAGACTTTTGATTTTTTTCAGATTAAAAATAATAAAGGTGTCCGAACGAAAGTGATGCCACAGTTTGATGGCACTTTTTTGACAACAGATACTTTTGAGAATGTATCAGTTCGTTTTGCGGGAGATCAGGCTTTCTTAGATTACAAAACGAAATATACCAAATGGAGCGAAGAAATTATTTCGCTTTCGGATGACAAATTAGTGGTGAAAAATCCGCAAAAAATTGAATATCATTATAAAAAAGCTGGACCAGTAAATCTTTTGAACGATGGCGAAAAGACTAAATAGCGAAACAACAATAGGTGCTGTTTTACAGCAAATTATTCAGGTGAACAAATTACAGCCTGGAATGGATGAAATTGATGTTCGTGAGGCTTGGAGACAGCTTATGGGAAATGGTGTGAATACATATACTCGTAATGTTGTTCTGAAAGGAAGCACACTTTATGTAGAATTGGGGTCTTCTGTTTTACGTGAAGAGTTAACTCACGGAAAATATAAAATCGTGAAAATGATCAATGAAGAATTGGGCCGTGAAGTGGTGAAAGACGTGATTTTGCGGTAGTTTTTTTAGTAAGATAAATTTTAAAATTAATTAACACTTCTATTGTGAGGTGTTTTTTTTTACGATACATTTGGGCAGTTATTTCTTTAAAATAGCGTCTTTTTTATAAACCCAAAAACAATAAAAAATCAATGAAAAAAATTTTACTAATTCTAACCGTATTATGTACGTTAACTGGTTATTCACAAAAGAAAAAAGTTGCTGTTGTTGCTTTTTACACTGACAAAACAATTGATCTTTCAGAGCTTGGTTTAAGTGCTGTTGCGGCAGTAACAGATTTAGGAAACAATCCAAATTTTAACCTACAACCAATTTTGGAAAAGTATCACAATGCTTTTTTTAATGATTATTCTAAAAAGTTTCCATTTGATTTACTTCCTGAAACAGATGTAACTCAAAAACAAGAGTATATTGACTATATTCCTCATTTTGATAGAGAGGGAGAAAAGGGAAAATATATTATCAATTACCCTGGATATAAATATATCTATGAGGGAATAAATGGCTCAGCAAATGAAGTGGCAACTGCTACTATGTTTAAAGATAATGCAGATGGTGTCTTGTTTACAGAGATTCACTTTGCTGTGGTAAAAGGGTTTGCAGTTGGCGGAACTGGTACTATTAAAATGAGAGCTTATGCAAGAATTGCTTTGTATGATAAAAATGGAAAAAAAGTTTTTGCATTTAACGAAGGAGCAAATTCAAAGAAAACGGGAACAATAGTAGGAGGAATTCCTGTTTTATCTTTTGATAAAGTATTGCCAATGTGCGAAAGCGCATTAGACGAGCTTTTAAAAGATTTGGATGGCAGAGTTGAGAAAATGGTAAAGAAGACTTCTGAAAGTCTTTAATGATTATAAGTAAATAAAAAACCGCTTCAGTTATGAAGCGGTTTTTTTTATGATTTAAGAAGTCTTAGAATTGCTCTCTTCCTGCAAAGTGGAATGCACTTTCGATAGCAGCGTTTTCGTCGCTGTCAGATCCGTGAACTGCATTTTCTCCGATTGAAGTAGCGTATGCTTTACGAATAGTTCCTTCAGCAGCTTCTGCTGGGTTTGTGGCACCGATTAAAGTTCTGAAATCTTCTACTGCGTTGTCTTTTTCTAAAATAGCAGCAACAATTGGTCCACGAGACATGAATTCAACTAATTCTCCGTAGAAAGGTCTTTCTGCGTGTACTGCGTAAAATGCTTTAGCATCAGTTACAGTTAATTGAGTTAATTTTAATGAAACGATTTTGAAACCACCATTAGTAATCATTGCTAAGATATTTCCGATGTGTCCGTTTGCAACAGCATCTGGTTTAATCATTGTAAAAGTTCTATTTGTTGCCATTTTGTATTTTATTAAATTTTGTGCAAAAGTATACTTTTTTTATGAATTGATTTTAATAAATTCATAATTTAAACATGCTGGAATGATGTTTTGATTAAGAATGGAAGAAATTGTGAATCATAGTCAAAAAAAAGACGCACAATTGCGCGTCTTTAAAAATATTTTTATTGTTTTTAAACTTTAAAAATCAACTTGTTTCTATAGAAAATCCATAAAATAAATGTCCAGATTGCTACATAGGTTAATGCGCCTGCCAATGATGCTGTCATTGGATTGCTAAAAAATGGTGCGATGCCAAATCTGTACAAATAATCTAATAGATTGATTTGTTCGCTTGGAAGTGACGGATTTTGAAAACGAATCATTACCAAAGCTTGAGGTATAATTTGCGAAGCGAAGAATACAATCATTGGGTTGACTCCCCAAATTAAAAAGAGTTTAAACCCTTTTTTGTATTCGGCAATATCAATAATTAAATATAAAACGGTTAAGAAAACTGTTGCTAATCCTGTTGTATATAAAACATAACTGCTTGTCCAGATGGATTTATTTATTGGGAAAACTAAATCCCAGATTAATCCAAAAAAGATTAACGATGTACCAATCATTCCCATTCTTTGGGCTTTTTGGATTTTAGTTACACTAAGAAGCAGAATTTGTCCTATAAATAAACCAATAATTCCGTTTACAATTGACGGAAGTGTGCTCAAGATTCCTTCAGGATCCCAAGTATTGGTTTCATGATACATATGTCCTTTTAAAAACACGCTGTCGACCCAAGCAGCTAAATTGGTTCCTTTTTCTAAACTAGCTTCTCCAAATCCCGGAACTGGAATTAAAATCATAACAGCCCAATAGCCAAAAAGCAAAACGATTCCTGTAATAAGCTGTATTTTTCGCGATGTTTTTAAATATAAAAGCGAAACTACAAAATAGACAACTGCAATACGTTGTAGTACTCCAGGAAGTCTCACGTCTGCATAATTTTCAAAACCTCCGTAAGCTAAAATAAGATATATTGCTAAAATGCTAAAAGCAAAAATGTTTTTTAGTCTATTACTGAAATTCCCCATCAGACCATAACCAACGGCAAAAGTAATAATCAATCTGCCTATAAGAAGCGGAATCCCATCTAAACCAAAAAGCTGAATTTTTCCAAAGAAATTAAAGAAAATCCCCAGACAGAACATTCTTAAAGAACGAATTAGGATTTTATTGAACGTTGTTTCGTCGTATTTTTTGTCGGGCATTGCAAGTGGTACAGCAACTCCCATTATAAAGATGAAAAACGGAAATACAAGATCTGTTGGTGTACAGCCATTCCATTGCGCGTGCAAAAGTGGTGGATAAACATTGCCCCAGTCACCGGGATTGTTTACAATTGTCATCAATAGAATAGTCAGTCCGCGAAAGACATCAAGCGAAATTAGGCGTTCTCTTACCATTAGGTTAGTTCGTTAAATAGGTTATAAAATATAATTCTATTTGGTTTGAGACAGCAATAATATCGGAAATGAGCTGGTTATTTGTTCCTAAATTATCACTTTTGAATTTCTAAAGATAATTATTTTAGATTATTATGATGTCAAAATTATGTTCTAAAGGCTTTAATTTCTGAATTAAAAGTGGAATCAATTGTTCTCCTTTTTCTAAATAAAATTCAGAGAAATTAGCTTGGCGTTCTTGAAGGCTATTGTTTGGAAATAATTCACATTGCAAATCGGTAACACGTTCCAATTGATCAGCCAGTTTTCTTTTTTGTGCTTTTAATAAACGCTTTTCTAGATTTTCTAAACCTTTCTTTTGTTTTACTTCTTGTGCTTTTACAGCTCCTGTGAAAGATTTGTCTGTTTTTTCAGCCAATTCAAAAAGATAGCTAAACTGTTTTTCAAGGGCTTCTTTTTGAGGAGTTAAATCTATAGGAAATGGAGAAAGTTTATGAGTAATCTCATTGATTAAATTCTCTGATTTGCTGAATAAATCTTTCCAAGTTAAATTTAAATTATCAGCTTTTTTAGATTGCTTTTCGGTTGCTAGAAGAACTGAATTTCGGACTAATAATATCGGAAAAGTAATATTTACGGCATCAAAAAAGGCTTTCAGTTCTAACCAATAAGCAATTTCTCCGCCTCCGCCAATGTAGCAAAGATTAGGTAGAATAATTTCTTGATATAATGGACGCATAATTACGTTTGGACTGAATTTTTCAGGATTGCTTTCCAAAAGTTTTAGAATTTCTTCCTTAGAAAATGAAATTCGGGTATTGTTAACCCAATATTTGTCATTTTCAAAAATGATTCTTTCGCGCAGTTTATCTTCAATATAGAATAAATTGATTTCGCGCGGATTTACCTGAACGGTATATTCGGCAAGCTCTTCAATTGATTTTTGAACTTCTTTAAACGAAGTCTGATTTTCTAATTCTTCTTTTGCATACGGAATAAAAGCACGTTTCAAATCGGCATCATCTGCATCTATAATTACTAAGCCATAGCTAGCGAAAAGTGTATTTGCTAAATAACGGGTTGCATCTGCTAGATTTGAATGTTTTAGATAAGCATCTTCAAAAAGCTTTTTCAGTGAATTTGCATTTGTGCTTGAACCTAATTCCTGAGAGTAAATTTCAAATAAATCTTCTAAACCATCAGTTGCAAGTCTTCCGACTGGACCAGTGCTTTCGGCATTCCATCGAATTTTTTTTCCTTTAAAATTAAAATAATTAATTTCTTCAAAATCGTGATCTTCTGTCGCCATCCAGTAAACTGGAACAAAATTGTACGAAGGGTATTTTGATTTTAATTCTTTAGTTAAATTAATTGTTGAAATAATTTTATATAAAAAATATAATGGTCCGCTGAATAAATTCAGTTGGTGACCAGTGGTAATGGTAAAAGTATTTTCGAGTGCTAAAAGCGAAATATTCTGTCTTGTTAAATCAGAAATTTCAATGTTTTGATATTGCTTATGCAAAGTGTCAACCAACACTGTTCGGTTGCTGTGGTCAAAATTGGCTGATTTTTCAGCAATTTGTTTTTCGAAATTTTCTAAGACTGGAAAATTATTGTACAGCGGTTTTAATTCTGGTTTTTGATCTAAATAATCCTGCATTAGTTTAGAGAAATATCCAGAAGATTGAAAGCTGATACAGTCGGTAGGCATAATTTATAATTTATTTTTGACAGCTGTAAATTTAATGAAAATATACAGTTAAAAACGCTATTAACAATTGCTTAAGATTTGATTTTTTTCTGATGTTTTTAAAAGCGTTGTAATCAGTGTTTTAAATTTTGATTTTGTAAGATTGTTGAAAATTGAAAATTTAGATAATTTGTTAAAAATATAAAGTAGTTGTAAAAGTAATTTATGTAAATATGAATTTTTAATAATGAAACTCTATTTTTGCAAATAAAAAAGACATCATTTTTCATGAAAAATAACCCGAATAAAAAGAACTCTTTAAAACATGTTCTTTTTGGAAGCCTTATTGGCACTACAATCGAATTTTTTGATTTTTATATTTATGCCAATGCTGCCGTATTGGTTTTTCCACAATTATTTTTTCCAAGTTCAGATTCGACGATGGCGACTCTAGAATCTTTAGCGACTTTTTCTATAGCCTTTTTATCTCGTCCGTTAGGTTCTGCATTTTTTGGACATTACGGAGATAAAATCGGACGTAAATTTACTCTTGTTGCTGCTTTGTTGACCATGGGAATTTCTACCGTTACAATTGGTTTTCTGCCAAGTTATGAAAGTATTGGTGTCGCCGCTCCATTATTATTGATGCTTTGCCGATTCGGACAAGGTGTTGGTTTAGGAGGAGAATGGGGAGGAGCTGTTTTGCTTGCCATTGAGAATGCGCCACCAAATAAACGTGCTTGGTACGGAATGTTTCCGCAATTAGGCGCGCCAATCGGATTGTTACTTTCAGGCGGAACTTTTCTATTGCTTACTGATTCGATGAGTAATGAAGATTTTATGAGTTATGGATGGAGAATTCCTTTCATTGCCAGCGCACTTTTGGTAATTGTTGGTTTTTATATTCGAACAAAAATTACCGAAACACCTTCATTTGAAGAAGCTAAAAAGCATGAAGAAGAAGTAAAAGTGCCATTTTTAGAATTGGTGAAATCTTATAAAAATCAATTGATCTTCGGAACTTTTGCCGCGATTACAACATTTTTGGTTTTCTATTTAATGACAGTTTTCACTCTAAGCTGGGCAACGTCAGATTTAGGAATTGTAAAAAGAGACGGGTTATTGATTCAATTATTCTCAGTATTATTTTTTGCACTTTTTATTCCGGTTTCGGCAGTCGTTGCAGATAAAATCGGACGTCGCAAAATGCTTATAGCGGCGACAGCAGCTATTGCGGTTTTTGGATTTTTCTTTTCGTTTTTCCTGAAAGAAGGTAATATTCCATTGGTTGCTTTATTTGCCTGTATCGGAATGTCTTTGATGGGATTTACATATGGCCCTTTGGG
Source organism: Flavobacterium nitrogenifigens (assembly GCF_003254565.1). GTDB lineage: Bacteria > Bacteroidota > Bacteroidia > Flavobacteriales > Flavobacteriaceae > Flavobacterium > Flavobacterium nitrogenifigens. Next base: position 157,999 of record NZ_QJRI01000177.1, on the reverse strand, counting down.
AACTTTTCTTTCCGAATTGTTTCCGACGAACGTTCGTTATTCTGGAGCGTCATTAACGTTCAATATGGCAGGAATCCTAGGCGCTGCATTTGCGCCAATGATTGCGATTTGGCTAGCTAAGACTTATGATGTGAGTTATGTGGGGTATTATTTGGTTACAGCTGCACTTATATCTTTAGTTTCATTTTTGGTAATTAGCAAAGACGAACATAAGTTTTAAATAAATTCCATTTAAAATATTTGAAAGCAGTAATGTAAAAAATTACTGCTTTTTTTTTGTTTGTTTAAAAAGTATTTAGATATTTGTCTAAATATATAAATGTAATGAATGATATTTTTAAAGCATTAAATGATGCGACTAGAAGAGAGATTCTGGATCTTTTAAAGCAAAAAGATATGTCGGCAGGAGAGATTGCTGATGCTTTTAATATTTCTAAACCAAGTATTTCTCATCATTTAGACATTTTAAAAAGAGCTGATTTAATTACATCTGAAAAAAACGGGCAATTCATCATTTACTCCATCAATACCACCATAATGGAAGATGTTTTGCAATGGATACTAACCTTTAAACAATAAAAAATGAATTTAGAATTTAAAAAAGAGCTTCCTTTAATTGGGATTGTTTTGATTCCTTGTGTTTATTTAGCTGCAGTTTGGAAAAGTCTGCCTGAGATAGTTCCTATTCACTGGAATTCTAGAGGAGAAATAGATGGCTGGGGAAATAAATTGACTTTGATTGCAATGCTTTTTATGCTTCCAGTTTTAACTTATATCGTCTTATCTGTTATCACAAAGATTGATCCTAAGAAAAGAATTTCTTTAATGGGAGGAAAATTGTATCAGCTTAAATTTGTTTTGGTTTTATTTATGTCGCTTTTAGCTTTATTTATTATTTACAGTACAAAAAGTCAAACTATTTCGAGCCCAAGTTTTATTTTCGTTTTGGCTGGCGCTTTGTTTATGATTTTAGGAAACTATTTTAAAGTGATAAGGCCCAATTATTTTGTCGGAATTAAGACACCGTGGACTTTAGAAAATCAAGAAGTCTGGAAAACGACACACTTATTTGCTGGAAAACTTTGGTTTATTGCTGGGTTGATCATTATTTTGGGAAGTTTGATTTTTGACAGTTCTATTTTCGCTAAAGTGTTTTTGACAATTGTTTTTGCTATAGCAATTGTGCCTATAGCTTATTCTTATTTGAAATATAGGAGTTTGAAAAAGAAAGGCCAAATGTAAATTTAGGAATCATGATAAAAGTAATAGTTATTCTAGTAGAATTGGTAATGCATTATATTATAAAGTTTTAAATAAAAAAAGGTTCGTTTAAGTACGAACCTTTTTTGCTATAACTGATTATCTTTTTAAAGAAAAATGTCCTCTATACTCTGTTCCGTTTATTCTAGTGACGGTAAACCAATAGTCTGAAGCTGGTTGTTGATTTCCGAGATAAGTTCCGTTCCAAGAAGTGTTTAATGCCAATTCTTTAATTAATTTTCCGTATCGATCGAATATTCTAATAGACGAATTAGGAGCCAAATAATCAGGGTCGATTGTCCAAGTGTCATTAAAGCCATCGCCATTTGGCGTAAAGAATTTTGGATAAGGAAGTTCATTAACCAAATGAATACAATTTCCAGCTGTTGCTTCTAGAATACTTATTGTTACAGGAATTCTGTCGCTTTCACAATTACTGATTGTTTGAGAAGCATAGTACGTAATTCCATTTTCTAATGGAGTCGATTCTGATAATTTACCTGTAGAGGTAGAACTTTCATACCATTTGATATTTTGACCATTTATTGCAATATCACTAATTTTTACATTTTTCTGAATACAGAATTGCTGTGGAGAATCGGCAATTGGAATTGGTGTGTCTTGTACTTTTACAGTAATAGGTAATCTTTCGCTTTCGCAGTTGTTTAGAGTTTGTGTCACATAATACTTTCCATTTTGTAATAAATCTGTTTCTTGTAAAATATTTCCATTTATTGACGCGCTATACCATTTTAGTGCAGTTCCAGTTATCCTAAGATCTTCTATGGTTGCAATTTCATCGATGCAAAATTGTTGATTATTATTTCCAGTTGGCAAAGGTGTATTATAGACTTTTACCAAAATTGGAGTCCTGTCGCTTTCACATCCAATTGTTTGTGAAGCGTAATACGTTCGATCATTTTCTAATAAAGTTGTATTAGGCAGAGGAGCTGCTGAAAAATGGGTATCGTACCACTTTAAATTTTGTTCAGTCATTTGAATGTCTTCCAATGTTGGGTTTTCATTTTTACAAAATTCCTGGGTTCCATTTCCTGATGGGGCAGACGGAGTATTTACAATTGATACTGTAACTCCAAATCTTGGACTTTCGCAACTGTTTTCTGTTTGAGATGCGTAATACGTTTTACCGTTTTCCAGATTTGTTGTTTCTGCTAATAACTTTCCATTGGTTAGTGCATCGTACCATTTTATTAAAGTTCCGGTTACGTCAAGATTTGCAATTGTTGGGTTTTGTCCTGTACAAAATTGTTGATTGGCATTTCCAGTTGGTGTTAATGTATTCTGAATCGTAACGGATATAGGAACTCTTAAACTCTCACACCCATCTATAGTTTGTGATGCAAAATAAGCTCCATCATTTTGGAGTAATGTTGTATTGACCAAAGGAGTTCCGCCAGTTTGAGCATTATACCATTTTATATTGTTTCCGATCATTTGAATATTGTCTAAAGTTGCATTTTCCTGAATGCAGAAGATTTTAGGATTTGCATTTTCAGGTAATGGTATAGAATTAACAAAAGCTATTATAGTGGTTCTTACTGGTTCAGAAACACACCCATTGGCATTTTTAATTTTTAAATAATATTCACCTGGATTTAAAAATGTCGATGTTGCATTATTAGACCAGTTTAGACCGTTATCAAAACTATATTCTGATGCTGTAGTAAGAATGGTTATTTTTCCTTGGCTATTATTACAATTAGGTTGGATTATACTGTTTGTTGGAATAGCTGGGTAATCTGTAGGAGCATTTATGGTAATCGAAACAGCTTCGGATTCACATCCGGCGGCATTTTGAATTTTAATTTTATAATTTCCAACAGCTAGATTTTCAGAATCTGGACTTGTTTTCCAAGTTATTCCATTGTCAAAACTATATTTTGAAGCTAAAGTTGTTATTGTGACCGTTCCAAAAGGATTTGTACAGCTGATGGGCTGCGAAACGGTATAAGTTGGAACTTTTACAGCATCTAAAGCAGGATTAATTATCGCTTTAGTAGAAGGTGATGGACAGCCTGTTGCGCTATTTCTAATTCTAACGAAATAATCACCGGGAATTGTTTTGCCGACTTGAGAGTTAGTAGACCATGTTATTCCATCATCAAAACTATATTGGTAAGCGTTTGTAGTTACTAAAATGTATGCCATTGCCGAGGTACAGCTGCTTGGTTGCTGTACTACAATATTTGGTTGTTCAGGTGCAGGATTTAAGTCATTAAGTGAAATATATTTTGAATTGGATTCACATCCAAACTCATCCTTAATTTTTAAATAATAATTCCCTGGTTTTAAATTTGAAATTAATGGATTTGTAGTCCAAGTATCGCCATTGTCAATACTATATTGCGAGGCTGAAGAGGTAAATTTTATACTTCCAAAAATTTCACAATTAGGTTGAGTAAATGTAAATAAAGGTTCATTAAGATAAAATTTAGATATATAAACACCTAGCGGGTATGATTGACAGCCTAATTCATTTTTCACAATAATAAAATGATATCCTTCATCTAAATTCACAGCTGTTGGGTTAGTTGTCCAATTTTCTCCATTATCAAAACTGTATGAGGCAGCTGGAGTAATTATTGTAATACTTGCTCCTTCGCATGTAGGAGGGGTTGTAGTGTAATCAGGTTTAGGCAAGTAAAAATCATAAAGTGTTGCAACTCTCCACCAGGACTCACAACCTAAATTATTTTTAACGACTATGGAATAATTACCAGGAGATAAATTTGTGGCTGTATTGTATTGACTCCAGGTTCTACCACCATCAAAGCTATATTGATCAAATAGTGGATCTATTGTGATACTTCCTTTATTCTTTGATTCACAGGTAGGTTGAGTGACTTGTATGTTAAAATTAGATAAATATTCTTCAGTGAAATTCACAGAATAAAGTGTTTCTGAGATGCATCCAGATTCATTTTTTATTTTAGGATAATAAAAACCAAGTGGTAAATTTGAAGCAGTTGGATTTGTGCCCCAAGTCTCACCACCGTCAAAACTGTAAAATGGTGCTGGTGTAGTAATTGTAATAGAACCTCCTTTGCCACAGCTAGGGGAAGTAGCTTTGTAATCGACCTCTTTTAATCTAACAGGAGTGAATTCAACTACAAGGTTTCCTGATTCACATCCTTCGTTGTTTTTTATTTTTAACTGATATTTAAATCCTACAGGAAGATTTGAAGCTGTAGGGTTAGTGCTCCAATTTAAACCACCATCAAAGCTATATAAGGCAGCCGGTGTCGTAATAGTAATACTTCCTGTAGCATTACTGTCACAAGTCGTTGGTTGCACTATTGTATAGGTAGGGGTATTAAGGAAATTGGGGTTAAGACTAAACCAATCATTTTCACTTATACAGCCTATTTTATTTTTAATCCTAAGAAAGCCACTTACGGCACCATTAGGATATTTAGTAAGATTTGGATCCGTACCCCATGTTGCTCCATCATCAAAACTATAAAATGCAGCTGGAGTGGTTATGGTAACACGTCCTGGAGTGGTACAAGTAGGTTGAACAACTGAAAATTTAGGTCGTTCTAAATAGTAAGCATTACTTATATTGGCAATTGCATAATTTGATTCACAGCCTAAAGAATTTTTTATTTTCAAGAAGTAAGTTCCATAATCTAAATTAGAAATGCTTGGGCTTGGACTCCATGTTAATCCACCGTCAAAACTATAAGATGTTGCAGGGGTTGTAATTAAAATACCCCATTTTGATTCTGTTTCACAATTGGGATTTATTATTTTGTATGTAGGTTCATTAAGATAGAAAGCAGGTAAATAGACATATGCATCATTAGATTCACAGCCTAACTCATTTTTAATTCTAATATTATAAGAACCCGCAGGTAAATTATCCGCTGTTGGATTTGTTGTCCATGTTTCTCCATTATCAAAACTATATTCAGATGCCGAGCTGGTAATAGTAATACTGCCGTTTGTTGTACATGTAGGATTTATTGTGGTATAAGTTGGTTTAGATAAATAAAAATTTATTTTAACTGGATAGAATTCGGACTCACAACCTTGTCCATTTTTTGTTTTAACTACGTAATTACCAGGTCGTAAATTGTTAAAGGCAGGTGTTTTTTGCCACGTTTGTCCGTTGTCAATACTATATTCATATGAAGTCTTTGAAAAAACAATGCTTCCGGTATTACTACAAGTTTTTGGTTGAGTAACTTTAACTTCCGGATATGGTTTAGAAAATGAATTTAAATAAATTTGATTAAAATAAGGCTTCGATATACATCCAAATTGATCTTTAATTCTAACATTGTAATAACCAGAAGGTAAATTGGTTGCCATTGGATTTATTGTCCATGTTTCTCCATTATCAAAACTATATTCTGATGCGGGGCTAGTAATAGTAATAGTACCACCTTGATTACAGGTAGGATGGGTTAAAGTATAGTTTGGAGAATTAATATAGGACGGAAAAAGCAAGACGCTTTGAGAATAGGATTCACATCCGCTACTGTTTTTTATTTTAAGTAAATAAGTTCCAGTAGGTAAGTTTGTTTTAGTAGCACTGTTTTCCCAAGTCAAACCATCATCAAAGCTAAATTGTGATCCTGGGGTAGTGATAGTAATAGTTCCACCAGAGTTGCAAGTTGGTTGAATAATCGAAAATGTAGGGCGGTCTAGTAATATTGGAGGATTAATTGTTACAATTGTAGGTGTAGAAATACAACCCGAAGCAGTTCTTGTCTGAACATAATATTTACCATATTCTTTTGTAGCAAAGTTGGCATTTGCTTGCCAAACCAAATCTTTTGTAACATAGTTATCATCTGAAAGAAAAGGCAAACCTTTATCAAAACTATATTCGATTCCTGGTTCGTTAACTTTGATGTAGCCATTTGTATCTTGACAAGTAGGCTGGGTTACTGTTACAGAAGGATTAAGAATTGAATTGTTTATGGTTAATTTTGGACTTATGAAACAATCATTTTCATCTGTAACTTTTACTGCATATTCTCCCAGATTTGTTTTGACTGAAGAAATCGCATAAATTTTATTAGTTGCTCCATTTATTGCTATTCCATTTTTATACCATTGAAAAGTTGTTGCTGAACTCATGGTTTTAGTCAGGTTAGCAGTCAATAGTAAATCATTATTGCAGAAATTGCCACTTTGAACAATAGTTACACCAAAATTTTCAGCAGTATTTAATTTTAAATTATCATATAAGAAAGAAGGTTCATAGTCCGTGTTAAATGATGGAGGCAATATTTTTTCTGGTCCAAGCATTATTGCGTTAATAGCAATGCTTGTAGTAAAATTAATTGTTATTTCTCCCCAAGCAGTCTGAGGTTGGTATAAAACTTTTCCAATTTCAATCCAGGATGAGTCAAACGAGTTTGGATCTGAAGTGGTATTTAATGGTAAATTATCTTTATTGTTGCATCCATAAAGTGTCACGTAAGTAGGAGCTAAGAAATTAAAATCAAAACGTTTACTTAGATTATTTGTTTCGGTACTCATCAATGTAGCAATATTCAGTGTTAACTGATAGTTTGTTCCGGCACTTAATAGGCTTGATAATTTTGTAGCGATATATTCTTTTTTATTGTTTTTGTACACTGCCCTGAAAATTCCTTTACCATCGGGGAAATTTTGAAGATTTTTGCTGTAAATAGTACTAAAAAGATAGCAGTCTTTATTTAAATAATCTGGGGATGGGATCGTTCCTTTTGTCCAATAAGTGCTTGTTGGAATGTCATCATAATTTTGAGGACAATTCGTTTTTTCTTCAAAAGAAGAATTCGATAAAATTGAAGCAGTTTTATTACAAGTGCAGTCTTCGTCATTTAAATCGATCTTTCCATCTCCATCGTCATCTATTCCGTTGTTACAGTTTTCTTGTGAATAGCAAGATGCCGATAGTGTCAAAAAAAGTACAAGTAAAATTCGTTTCATAGGCTAAATTTGGATACTGGCAAATGTAATTAAATATCTACAAAACCAAATCAAAAATCAAAACGGCGACTAACAAAATCTTTTCCTCAAAAAGTCCTTAATATCCCGTATTTTTGCAAAAAAAATAATTCCCTTTTGAAAACGAAACTTTTTGTAATTACACCGCCTTTTACCCAACTGAATACACCGTATCCGGCAACGGCGTATATAAAAGGTTTTCTAAACACTAAAAATATCGAATCGGTTCAGGCTGATTTGGGTATTGATGTGATTTTGGAATTGTTTTCGAAAAAAGGATTAGAAAGTTTGTTTCAAGTTTCAGAGTTTCAAGTTTCAGGTTCTGAAATCTCAGAGAACTCGAAACGTATTTTTGCTTTACAAGACGAATATATCAAAACGATTGATCCTGTAATTCAGTTTTTGCAAGGAAAAAATCCAACGTTGGCTTTGCAGATTTGTCAGGAAGATTTTTTGCCAGAAGCTTCTCGTTTTGCACAATTGGAAGAATTGGATTGGGCTTTTGGCTCAATGGGAACTCAAGACAAAGCCAAACATTTAGCGACTTTATATCTAGAAGATATTTCAGATTTTATTGTCGAATGTGTTGATGAAAATTTTGGCTTCAGCCGATATGCTGAACGTTTAGGTAGAAGTGCCAATTCTTTTGACGAATTATACGAAGCGCTTCAACAAGAGCCAACTTATATTGACTCGATTTTGATTTCGCTTTTGAAAGCTAAAATAGAAGCTGTAAAACCAACTTTATTTTTAATTTCTGTACCATTTCCAGGAAATTTATATAGCGCGTTTCGTTGCGCACAATGGGTAAAACAAAATCATCCTGAAATTAAGATTTCGATGGGTGGCGGTTTCCCAAATACAGAATTACGTTCGCTTTCTGATAAACGTGTTTTTGAGTTTTTCGATTTCATTACTTTAGATGATGGAGAAGTCCCAATCGAAGAATTAATTTTTCATTTAGAAAATCCAGATTCCGATTCTTTTAAAAGAACTTTTTTATTAGAAAACGGAGAAGTTGTTTATAAAAACAATTCTCTAAAACACGATTATAAACAATCTCAGGTTGGAACTCCAGATTACTCAGATTTGCCTTTGGATAAATATATTTCGGTTATTGAAATTGTAAATCCTATGCATAGAATGTGGAGCGATGGACGTTGGAATAAGCTCACAATGGCACATGGCTGTTATTGGGGAAAATGCACTTTCTGTGATATTTCTTTAGATTATATAAAAGTTTATGAACCTGTTGCCGCAAGTCTTTTATGTGACAGAATCGAAGAACTAATAGAGAAAACAGGTCAAAACGGATTTCACTTTGTTGATGAAGCCGCTCCGCCCGCTTTAATGCGTGCTTTGGCTCTTGAAATTCTAAAAAGAAAACTCGCTGTAACATGGTGGACCAATATTCGTTTTGAAAAAAGTTTTTCTAAAGATTTATGTTTGCTGCTAAAAGCTTCTGGCTGTATTGCGGTTTCAGGCGGTTTGGAAGTAGCCTCAGATCGATTATTGAAATTAATTGACAAAGGAGTTACTGTAGAACAAGTTGCAAAAGTAACCCGAAATTTCACCGAAGCGGGGATAATGGTTCATGCGTATTTGATGTACGGATATCCAACGCAAACCATTCAAGAAACGGTTGATAGTCTTGAAATGGTTCGTCAATTATTTGAAGCGGGAGTTTTGCAGTCGGGATTTTGGCATCAGTTTGCTTTAACAGCACATAGTCCGGTTGGACTGTATCCGGAACAATTTGGCGTGACCAAAAAAACAGAAGCGATTGGAACTTTTGCTAATAATGATATTGAATATACAGATGCAACGGGAATCAATCATGACAAATTCAGTTTCGGATTAAAGAAATCGCTTTTTAATTTCATGCACGGAATCTGTTTTGATTACGAACTTCAGGATTGGTTTGATTTTAAAATTCCGAAAACCAAAATCCATCCCGATTTTATTTTTAATGCATTAGAAGAACAAAACGATTTCAATACAAAACCAAATGCAAAAGTGGTTTGGATTGGAGGAAAACCTACTGCAGAAATTTTTACAAAATCTAAAAAAGGAAAAAGCTGGGAAATGATGTCGCTCACTTTTCATGATAAAAAAGAAAGTTTCGATATTCAAACAAGTAAAGAAGAAGGCGAGTGGCTACTTTCAATTTTATCAAAAATAGCCGTTTCAGGTTCTAAAGGTTATACTTTTCAAGAAGTTAAAAATGATTTTGAAACCGAATTGGAAGATTTCGAATTGTTTTGGTATTCTAAACCAGTAAATACTTTGCGTGAGTTTGGATTATTGGTTTTATAATTAAATTTCTAAATTAATTTTTGGTTACCCAATAATGAAAATCTCTTTCTAAATCATAAATCATTCTTTTTACACTTCTTCTGATAATGAAATAAGGAATTCCTAACATTATAGACATATGAAATAGAAGGAAAGGCAAAACAAAAAAGGAAGCAGAATTATTGCTGGTAAGAAAAAGAGAAGTGATAATAAATATCGAATAAAATAGAACCATAGGTCCTGCAAATAAAAGCATTCTTTTCCTAAAGCCATTAATTTCAGCTTCAATGTTTAAACGGTTACTATCTTCACTAAAATGGGCTGTTACTTTTGCAAATGAATAGTTAGTGTCAAATAATTTTCTTCGTTTCTTTAATTCAAAATAATTATTAGAAATATTGCCTTTGTACTCATTTTTGCTGGATTGAAAAACTTCAAAAGGAACAAAACTTAAATCAGATTCATCAACATGACTTCTGAATTTCTGAATAAAATCGATTTTTGAAACTGGTAATTGTATAGAAATGTCTTTAACTAAGTGTATTTTTCTTAAAAAATCGGTCATTTATTTTGATTTGGTTAGCGAGCCAAATATACTATTTACGAGAGAATAAGAAATAAAAGCACACAAAAAAAAGAGTTGTTTTTTAGTTAATACTCTATGCATTCACCATCATTAGGAATAGAAGTTTTACTCAAAAGACCATGATCAGCGAGCGCAGTTCTTAATTGTAATCTTGTCGTAGGACAATGATTTAAAGCTTCTAAATGATTGGCAAGAACTTTACCTGGAGCAAGTGTGACGAATTTCAAAATATCATCCATTCGCATTAATAATGGCTGTCCAAAATCTAATCTTGCAGTTCCGCAGGCCACAATAGAAATGTCGGGTTTAAGCTGCGTTAGGACTTTTTCTACATGTTCTGTAAAAATAGTGTCAGAGCTAATGTAAATTGATTTTTGATCTGCCAATTCGATAAGAAAACCCATTACATTTCCCATTAATTTAGCAACAAATCCGTAGCCATGAATGGCTGGAATTCCTGTAATTTTTCCGTCTAGAAATTTTTGAGGATCCCAATATTCCAAAGTTTGAATTACGCTAAGTCCTCGTTGTACAAGTGCTTTTTCATCCTTTGAGCTACAAATAACAGGAATGCTTTTTCTTCTTAAAAAAACTTCACCTGCTTTGTCAATATGATCCGGGTGTAAATGCGTAATCAAACAATGCGTTACACGACTTAAGATATCGCGGCTGTTTTTTGGCAAAGCCACCAGCGGATTTCGTTTGGGTTTGTATCTGAAAATAGTAAAAGGCGGAATTGTTTTTCTTTTACCTAACATTGGGTCAACTAAAATGACATGCTTTTCTGTTTCAATTACCAAAGAGGCATTTCGCAAATGATGTAATTTCATATCCAAGAAAATTAGATATTAAAAATACAAAGTTTTTCTAAAAACTGCTTACAGATTTTTCTTTATTTTTAACAGAATTGTGATTTACCCAATAGAAAACCTAAATCCAATTCCATGAAGGTTTTCTATTGAAATGCCTTCTTCATTTGCCAAGATTTTACGTAAACGCGAAATAAAAACATCCAAACTTCTTCCCATAAAGTAGTCGTCTGTTCCCCATAAAGAGGTTAAGATTTGTTCGCGTTTTAAAACAGAGTTTTTGTGATCCAAGAAAAGCTTCAATAATTCTGCTTCGCGCTGTGTTAATCCGACTTTTTCTTCATTGTTAAAAAGAATAAAGTTTTTGGTGTCAAACTGATATTTGCCAACTTCATAAATTGTTTTTGCAGTCGGAATATTTTTCTGAGAACGCTTCAAGAAAATTTCAATTTTCAGCAATAATTCTTCAATACTAAAAGGTTTTACCAAATAATCATCAGCACCTAAACGAAGCCCTTTAATGCGATCCTCCTTTAAAGTTTTAGCCGAAAGAAAAATAATCGGAACTTCAACATCAATTTTTCGAACGGCTTCGGCAAGTTCAAAACCGTCCATTTTTGGCATCATAATATCAAAAATGCAAATATCAAATTCTTCTTCCTCGAAAATTTTCAGTGCCGATTTTCCATCAGAACAATGAATTACTTCATAATGGTTTTGCTCCAAATTATCTTTGGTTAAAAACGCTAGAGTTTCATCATCTTCGGCATATAATATTTTGAAATTTCTCATTTTTTGTAAGGAATTGATAATGTTATGGTGATACCTTTTTCTTGATTATTTTCGGCTTTTATTTTCCAGTTTTGCAGGCTGCAGATTTCTTTTACGTAATATAAACCAAGTCCAAATCCGTTCACTTCATTGCTTTTTTCGTTTTGAACGCGGTAAAACTTATCAAAGATAAAAGATATTTTCTTAGGATTAATTCCAATTCCATTATCAATAAACTCCAATTTTAGGCAGTTATTATTTTCGATGATCTTTATTCTAACTTCGGGCTTTTCATTACAATATTTAATTGCATTATCCAGTAAATTGTAAACTAAATTAGCAAAATGAAAAGTATCTGTTTCTAGTAAATATTCTCTTGAAATAGTTTCAATTGTAATCGAAGCTTCAGGATATTTTAATTTGATGTTTTCTATTGCTTCTTCAATAATTGGAACCATTAAAATAGTCTCTTTTTTAAGTTCTAAAGGTGCATAATCAGACTTTGCAATATTTAGAATTTTTTCAATATGACTATTTAGCTTATTTCCTTGATTGATAATAATGTCGGTATAAGTAAACAGTTTTTTATCTTCTTTAATTGGCTTTTGCTCAATAAGATATTTTGATGCAATCAGAATAGAAGCTAGTGGCGTTTTAAATTCATGCGTCATATTATTAATGAAATCACGCTGCAATTCTGAATATTTTTTATGTTGTAAAAGAGTAAAAATCGAGTAAACATAAATCAACAAAATCAGAATTAATGCCGTAGAAAGAATAAACCAAAAACGCATCGAACTAAATAAATAGGTTGTTTCATTTGGAAAACGAACAGCAAAATAATAAACCAGATTTTTATGTTTGGGGAAATAAACAGTCTTTTTACATTCTGCTTTTTTCTTATAAAGCGAAATATAATCACCATAAATCATTTCGTCGCTTTGGCAATTGTACATCGCGTATTCGAAATCGGTGGTAATATTCATTTTTTTGAATTCCGTTTTCAGATAAAATTCTAAAATATCAGGTTCAAATTCATTATCCACATTTACGATATAATAATCGTTTGCAATTTTCTGAACCGGATTCTGAACCGGCAATTCGTGATTGGTTCCTTCGTATAATTTTTTAGCTACTTCCAGCAAAGCAATATGCGCTTTCTGGCTCAGCTTTTTTTGTTCAATTGTAAAAGCCTCTTTTGTCCATAGCAATTGTGCTACCAAAATACTAATGATAGCCACTAATCCTAAGACAATGATGCTGTTGAGTTTATTAATTTTCAAGAATAAAGAATTTTTAGAGTGTAATATTAATCAATTTTGGCCTAAAAATAGGCGGTTAACAAGTCATTAACAAACGTTTGAAACCAGTTAACAGCGACTTGAATTTGTCTGAATTACCTTTGTAATATCAAAAATGAACTATAAACCATTTTAAATATATCAGTTATGAAAATGATCAAAATTTCGATGTTAGCTTTGGCTTTAGGCCTAATGTCTTTTTCAGCAATTGCTCCAGTACAATCTTTAGTTTCAGAAACTGAAGTTTCAGCAACTGCAGGTTCTACAATTGCTTGGAAAGCAGAAACAATTGATGTTGGGCAAATTCCGCAGGGAACTCCAAAAGCAATTGTTTACGAATTTAAAAATACAGGAAAAACAGCTGTAGTGATTACAAACGTTCAAGGATCTTGTGGATGTACAGCAACAGATTACACAAAAGAGCCAATTCAGGCTGGTAAATCTGGAAAAGTTACTGCAACTTACAATGCTGCAAACAAAGGTGCTTTTACAAAAACAGTAACAGTTACTACTAGCGCAGAAACAACACCAAAAGTACTTACTTTAAAAGGTACTGTTATTTAATTAGAATTTTAATAGGTTGGTTATATGGCGAAAGCTCCAGACATGCAAATTGTTTGGAGCTTTTATTTTATTAACCACTTAAACTTCAAAAAAATAAGGCTTAAGATTTATTGCTGAGTTCTTGGTTTTAATAGAATTTTTTCTACTTTTAATCAAAAATTTTGAGTTATGAAAATCTGGTATACGCCTATTATTGCTACTGTTTTTTTCGCTGTTTTTTCGTGTAATTCGAAAGCTGATAAAAAAGAGGAAAACTCGATAAAAACGGTTGAAAAAGTTCCTGAATTAAAACTTACTATCGACAGCATTCGCATTGCTAAGTTTTACGAAAATTATCCGAAATTGGACAAGTTTAAAAATGATGTAATTTCTTTATATCAAAAAAATAAGTCGACTCAATTGTGGCAGGACAACAAAGGAATTGTCGAATTTGCCAATACACTTTTCAATCAATATAAAAATATGGATCAAGAAGGCTTAAAAGCCAATTATCCGTATAATGAGCAATTAAATTCTGTTTTTGATAATAATGCAAACACCAAACTTTCAAAAGAAGATACCGATCTTCTGCTCTCTAATTTATATTACTATTATGGTGAAAAGGTAGGCGGTTTTGACGAAAAAACAGTAGTTTCTTTAGAATGGCTTTTGCCTCGTAAAAAACTGAATTATCAAGTGTTTTCAGATTCTATCTTTAAAAAATCAACCATTTTGGATGATAAAAAAAGAAAGATGTTCAGCCAGTATTACAAACTTCGCGATGCTCTTAAAGAATATCGCGAAATTGAGAAAAACGGTGGCTGGAAAACTATTGAAACAGGTGAAGACTATAAAAGCCTGAAAGTAGGGGATTCGTCTGCTGTTGTAGCACAAATAAGAGAAAGGCTTTTTGTTACCAAAGACATTCAAGAGGACAATAAAAGCGCTATTTGTGATACGACTTTAATCAAAGCCATGAAAAACTACGAATTGCGTCACGGTTATACTGCAAAGAACACGATTCTTCTGGAACATATAAACGATTTGAATATTCCTGTTTCAGATCGTATCAAAACGATTATTGTCAATATGGAGCGCTGCCGATGGATAGATCCAGAATTAGAAAAAGGGCAGAAGTATATAGAAGTTAATATTCCTGAGTTTAGATTGTATATAGTCGAAGATGGTAAAATTGCTTTTATATCACCGGTTGTTGTAGGAAGAGCAATGACGAAAACCGTTATTTTTAGCGGAATGATGAGCAATATTGTTTTCAGTCCGTATTGGAATGTGCCGCCGAGTATTATCAAATCGGAGATAAAACCTGGAATGGCAAAGGATAAAAACTATCTGCAAAAGAAAAATCTAGAATGGAATAATGGAGCCGTTCGTCAGCTTCCTGGGAAAAATAATTCACTTGGTCTGGTTAAGTTTTTATTTCCGAATTCAAGCAATATTTATCTGCATGACACGCCATCAAAAAGTTTGTTTGAAAGAGAAAGCCGAGCTTTTAGCCACGGTTGTGTGCGCGTCGCAAAACCTCGTGAATTGGCAATTGAATTGTTAAAAGTCGATCCGCAATGGAATCCTGAAAGAATTGATAAAGCTATGCATGCCGGAAAAGAAAGCTGGTACACGCTTAAGAAAAAAGTCCCAGTTTATATCGGATATTTTACCGCTTGGGTAGATCGACAAGGCAATTTAAATTTCTATAAAGATATTTATGGAAGAGATGAAAGTATGATCAAATTATTGACGGAAGAATAAAAACTTAAATTCCAAAACCGAATCTATTCAATTGGCATAAAAAAAAATAAAGCCACAGATTAGAAGGATTAAAAATGATTATAAAAACCTGTGTTAATCTTTTTAATCTGTGGCAAAAAAGTTAATTCGTGAATTCGTGGCTAACAGAAACTATTCCGATAAAACATCAACACATTTATAAAAGCGTTTGGTATAGTGTTCTGTGTCAAGAGCTGTTACCGTTACCTGCTGTGCTTTTCCTGAAGAAGCATGAATAAATTTTGACTGCATTCCGTTGGCTTCGCAAATGATTCCCAAATGACCAATAGCGGTTTTGTTTTTATAACCATAAAATACAATAATATCACCAACCTTAAAATCTTCCGGTTTTAGAGTTTTTCCCAACTTTTTATATTCTGCAGAACTTCTAGGTAAACTTATACCATAATTTTTAAAAACATAACTCACAAAACCCGAACAGTCAAATCCTTTTTTCGGATTACTGCTGGCGTATACATAAGGAGTTCCTAAATATTGTTTGGCGTAAGTAATAATAGAATCACGATTTATTTCGGTTTGAGTTGGATTGTTTTGAATTTGTTTTTTTTCCTTTTTTAAATTGAAAGAAGAAAGAGTGATAAAAAACAATAAAGAAATTAAACTTAGGGCTTTCATTTTTGCTGATTGTAAAAGTGTAAAACGGCAAAGATAAATCTAAATTGTGGGTTGTTCTTGTAAAAGTAAGAATTAACACACGTAATTGCCCGAATGATGGGTTTGTGTGGTGTTTTTTTATTACTTTTTGACATTTTAGTATCTTTTTCGATATTCTCTTTCCAATATATTTGTGAATCGTATTTATATTTTAACAAATAAACTATGTTTCCCAAAAAAATAGCTGTTTTAATTTCGTTTTTGCTGATTTCGGCGATTTCGAATTCACAAACTCAAAATTCAAGTAAAACCTTTTTATATGAAGGTCGAATTGATAAACTTCAAAATGATCAGGTTATTTTAATTGGAACAGCTTCTTCGGTTTCGTTTAATTTTTTGGGAACTGAGTGTTCAGTTTCTCTTCAAAGCGTTGAAGATCATCATAATTATGTCCAATTGGTTTTAGACGGAAAATATATTGGGAAAATCAGAATTGAAAAAGGAGCAGTTCAGTCCTTTCCAATAAAAGTAACTTCCCATAAAAAAGAACATCATTTAGAAATCTATAAAAATACAGAAGCCCAAAGCGGTAATATTTTGTTTGCTGGAACAACGGCAAAACTAATTCCGATTTCATTTAAAAAGAAAAAGAAAATCGAATTCATTGGTGATTCTATTACCTGTGGCGCGGCAAGCGATCCGTCGGACGTTCCTTGTGATAAAGGCGAATATATGGATCATCATAATGGTTATTATGCTTATGGTCCAACGCTTTCTCGTGAAATTGATGTTGATTATTTAATGAGCTGTGTTTCGGGAATCGGAATGTATAGAAATTGGAATGGCGAGCACAAAGAAGAAGCGATAATGCCAGACGTTTATCCTAATTTATATCTAACGAAAGATGCTTCGAAACCGAAATACGATTTTGCTTTTCAGCCAGATATTATCAGCATTGCTTTGGGAACAAATGACTTTTCTGGTGGAGATGGTAAAAAAGAGCGTCTTCCGTTTAATCCTGAAAAATATATTTCGAATTACATCAATTTTATAAAAATGCTTTATGAACATAATCCGAAAGTGCAGATTGTAATTACAAATAGTCCAATGGTAGGCGGAGACAGAGCTATTGTTTTTGAAGATTGTTTGAATAAAGTTAAAAACGCTTTCGCGAATGATAAAACACACAAACTTATTCAGATTTTTAAATTCAAACCAATGACTCCCAACGGATGTACGGGACATCCAGATGTTGCTGATCACAAAGTTTTGGCAAATGAATATGCACCATTTTTAAAGAAACTGCTAAATGAAAAATAATATCTATAAGTTTGTTTTCTTTTTATTGATTTCCAGTACTATGATGGCAAACGTTTCGCTTCCGAATATTTTTGGTGATAATATGGTTTTACAGCGCAATTCTGAAGTGAAAATTTGGGGTTGGGCCAATCCAAAAGAAGAAATCAAATTGGTTTCGAGCTGGAACAATCAGGAATATAAAACCGTTGCCAATAATCAGGCAAAGTGGGAATTGACAATTAAAACTCCAGAAGCGGGAGGGCCTTTTACTATTTTTATAAAAGGTTATAATGAAGTGGTTTTAAAGAATATTTTGATTGGAGAAGTTTGGCTTTGTTCTGGACAATCTAACATGGAAATGTCGGTAAGCTGGGGAATTGACGATGGCGAAGAAGAAATGAAAAATGCTACAAATCCAAATATTAGATTTTTCACTGTTCCAAAATTGACGGCTGAAAATCCGCAGAATAATTTACTGGGAAATTGGACTGAATCGACTCCCGAAACCATGAAATATTTTAGTGCCATTGGTTATTTTTTTGCGAAACGTCTTCGCGAAGATTTAAAAAATGTTCCCATCGGATTAATTTCTTCTAATTGGGGCGGAACTCCTGCTGAAATCTGGATGCCGGCAGAAGTTGTAAATAACGATTCTGTTTTACTAGAAAATGCTAAAAAACTTAACGAACAAGAATACGGACCAAGACAGCCTGGAAGAGCTTACAACGCGATGATTTATCCAATTATCGGATTTAAAATCGCAGGAACACTTTGGTATCAAGGCGAATCTAATGTTGGTTCTCTAGTTTATGATAAAACTCTGGGCGCTTTAATTGCATCTTGGAGAAAAGAATGGAAAGACGAATTTCCGTTTTACTATGTTCAGATTGCACCGTTTAAAACTGGAAAGAATAATTTTTCTAATGTAACAGTTAGAGATTCTCAGAGAAAATTATTGAAAGAAGTTCCGAAAACAGGAATGGTTGTGATTAGTGATATTTCGGATACAATTGATATTCATCCCAAAAATAAAAAATCAGTTGGAATTCGTTTGGCAAATTTAGCTTTGGTTGAAACTTATAAAACCAACACGAATTTAGTTAATGGACCACTTTTTAAATCCATTAAAATTGATAAAAATAAAGTAACCGTTTCTTTTGACTACGGAGACGGATTGTATTTTAAAGACAAAAAATCGAATCAATTTGAAGTTGCGGGAGCAGACGGAGTTTTCTATCCTGCCGAAGCTTCAATTAAAAATAACGAAGTGATTGTGATAAGTAAAAAAGTGGTTTCTCCATCAAAAGTGAGGTTTGCATGGGGAAATACGATTCAGTCAGATTTGTTTAATAAAGCGAATTTGCCCGCTTCTTGTTTTGTTTCTGAGTGAGTCTATAAAGAAGCAAGAAGCAAGATTTTAGATTATTGATCTGCTTTGTCAGGCTGAACGAAGTAGGAGCCCTGTAAAGTTTGTCATCCTGAGGTACGAAGGATCACACTCGGGATTCGACAAAGATTGGCAAAGTTCTGTGTGGAGTTTCTAGTGTGATCCTTCGTTCCTCAGGATGACAAGATAACCAAAAACGCCCTTTTGAAACCGATTTGCGTGAGGGATAGAGGCGGTATCCTTTTGTGGAGAGAAACGGAACAAAAGATAAAGCCGAAAGCCCGACCCGCCTTTTTCGGCGGGACACGCAAAAAAAAAGAAACTTAGGATCTCAGTATCTTAGAACCTTAGCAACTTAAAAAGAACTAACTAAACCACAATGAAAAATAAAAGAATACTAATTATTGGAGTTTTTGCTCTGTTTACTGTTGGAAATATGAATGCACAAAAAAAGCCGTATCTGGATAAGAATAAAACTGTTGAGCAGCGTATAGACTTGCTTTTACCGCTAATGACGCTTGAGGAAAAAGTAGGACAGATGAATCAATATAATGGTTTTTGGGATGTTACGGGACCAGCGCCAAAAGGTGGAACAGCTGAATTAAAATACGAACATTTAAGAAAAGGATTAGTCGGTTCGATGCTTACGGTTCGCGGCGTGAAAGAGGTTCGTGCAGTACAAAAAATTGCGGTTGAAGAAACTCGTTTGGGAATTCCGTTAATTATTGGTTTTGATGTGATACATGGCTATAAAACGTTAAGTCCAATTCCGTTGGCAGAAGCGGCAAGTTGGGATTTGGAAGCGATTAAGAAGTCGGCGGCGATTGCGGCTGATGAAGCTTCGGCGTCTGGAATTAACTGGACATTCGGGCCAAATGTCGATGTAGCAAATGATGCGCGCTGGGGACGTGTAATGGAAGGAGCGGGAGAAGATCCGTATTTGGGAAGTAAAATTGGCTATGCTCGTGTGAAAGGTTTTCAGGGTGAAACTGTTGGTGATTTAGCTAAAGTAAATACGATCGCGGCTTGCGCGAAACACTTTGCCGCTTACGGTTATGTTGAAGCGGGATTAGAATATAATATTGTAGATATCAGTAATTCGAAATTGTATAATTCGGTTTTGCCTCCTTTTGAAGCGACTGTTGAGGCAGGAGTTCGTACGTTTATGAATTCATTTAATACGTTGAATGGTGTTCCGGCAACTGGAAATGCCTTTTTGCAAAGAGATATTTTAAAGGGAAAATGGAAGTTTGACGGATTTGTGATTTCTGATTACGCTTCGATTCGCGAAATGATTGCGCACGGTTACGCAAAAGACGAAGCCGATGCAACTGCAAAAGCGGTAATCGCAGGCTCTGATATGGATATGGAATCGTATTTGTATGTGGCAAAACTAGTTGATTTGGTTAAGTCTGGAAAAATAAAAGAATCTTTGGTTGATGATGCCGTTCGCCGAATTCTTCGCGTGAAGTTTGAATTAGGATTATTTGATGATCCGTACAGATATTGTGATGAAAAACGCGAAAAAGAAGTCGTTGGAAGTAAAGCCAATAATGAAGGTGTTTTGGATATGGCGAAGAAATCGATCGTTTTATTAAAGAACGAAAAGAGTCTGCTTCCGCTAAAGAAATCTGGACAGAAAATTGCTTTGATTGGCGCTTTGGCAAATGATAAAAATAGTCCGTTGGGAAGTTGGAGAATTGCAGCTTCTGATGATACTGCAGTTTCGGTTTTAGAAGGAATGCAACAATACAAAGACAATCAATTGGTTTTTGAAAAAGGCGTCGATTTGTTGAAACAAAAAGCCACTTTTTTAACGGAAACGGTTTTCAATACAACAGACAAAAGCGAATTTGAAGCTGCCAAAAAAGCAGCAAAAAATGCCGATGTTGTAGTAATGGTTTTGGGAGAATACGGTTTCCAAAGCGGTGAGGGAAGAAGCAGAACTGATTTGAACTTGCCAGGTTTACAGCAAGAATTATTAGAAGAAATTTACAAGGTAAATCCAAATGTGGTTTTGGTTTTAAATAATGGACGTCCGTTGAGCATTCCTTGGGCAGCAGAAAATGTTCCTGCAATTGTAGAAGCTTGGCATTTAGGAACGCAAGCAGGAAATGCGATTGCTCAGGTTTTATACGGAGATTATAATCCGAGTGGAAAATTGCCAATGTCGTTTCCTAGAAACGTAGGTCAAGTGCCAATTTATTACAACAAATACAGTACAGGACGACCAATTGACAGCGATAAAAATGTTTTCTGGTCGCATTATATGGATGTAGAGAAAACGCCTCAATTTCCGTTCGGTTTCGGATTGAGTTATACAACTTTCGATTATAAAAACTTGAAGTTGAATAAAACTTCTTTTCAAAAAGGAGAAAAGGTTCAAGTGAGCGTTGAGGTTACGAACTCTGGAAATTATGATGGAAAAGAAGTGGTTCAATTATACATTCATGATGAATTTGCAAGTATCGTTCGTCCAATAAAAGAATTGAAAGGTTTTGAATTGGTTAATTTGAAAAAAGGAGAAACAAAAACAATAAACTTTACTTTAACTGATAAGGAACTTGGTTTTTATGATAATGAAGGAAATTATTTGGTTGAAGCCGGAACTTTTAAAATCATGGTTGGAGGAAGCTCTGATAAAGGTTTGCAAAGTGGTTTTGAGATAAAGGAATAAGGTTTTTTGAGGTGCAAAGAAGCAAAGTAACAAAGGTTCAGAGTTTTTTAATCTCGTAATCCCGATAGCTATCGGGAGTAGAGTCGCAAAGTTTTTTTTGAATAGCCCCTAGCTTTAGCTAGGGGAATAAGATTTGAATAAGAAAAGGGCTTTAGCCAAACCTATAAAGTTTGGCTAAAGCCCTTTTAATTGTGATTATGTTTTCATCCAGCTAAAGCTGGACGCTATTGATTTGTTAAGTGTTTATATGTCAGTATTTTATTATAGAAAAGCTGTTTTTGTTTACGCTTTTGTCTTATCTTTGATAGACAGCCAATTAAAAATATTTTTATTGGCAATTCAAGGTAAGCTGAAAACTTTATAGAGTAGGCAAGATTTTAAAATAGTATTATGGAACATTCTTTATTTAAAAAAGTGAAAGCAGCAATTGATTATTGGTACATTCCGTTATTAGTGGGAATACTTTTTGTAATCATCGGATTTTGGTCTTTTGCCACACCAGTAAAAGCTTATTTAACACTAGCATTTTTATTTAGTGTGTCGTTTCTGGTTAGCGGAATTTTTGAAATTATTTTTGCACTTTCAAACAGAAAAAAAATAGACAATTGGGGCTGGACGCTAGTATCAGGAATTATAGGTTTGGGTGTTGGAATAGTATTAATTGCTAATCCGTTGGTTTCGGTAACACTTTTGCCACTCTATGTTGGATTGGCTATTTTATTTCGTTCTGTAATGGCTATTTTTATGGCTTTTAATTTAAAAAGCTATTCGGTTCCAGATTGGAAAAATCTTTTAGGATTAGGGATTTTGGGACTGTTATTCTCATTTCTGTTATTATGGAATCCTGTTTTTGCAGGACTTTCAATAGTATATTGGACTGCTTTTGCTTTCATCGCAAGCGGTATTTTCTATATTTATTTTTCTTTCAAACTGAAAAGACTACATGATTTAGAATAAAGAATATAGTTTGTTCTTTAGCGTTTAATAAATTAAAAAAGAATTAGATTTTAATTTTCTCCCGCAGATTTAGCAGATTCGGTAGATTTTTTATCTCCTAAATCTGTTAAATCTGCTGGAGTTTTTTTTACCTTTAAAATCTATTAAAACTCCAATTTATAAATTACTACAATGAAATATAACAGATGTGGAAAAAGCGGTTTATTACTGCCTGAAATTTCTTTAGGATTATGGCACAACTTTGGTTCGGTTGATAATTTCGAAAATGCCGAAAGCATTGCTATTGAAGCTTTTGATAAAGGAATTACGCACTTTGATCTAGCGAATAATTACGGACCAGTTCCAGGTTCTGCCGAGGAAAATTTTGGTAAAATCTTATGGCATAATTTTCAGGGAAATCTGCGTGATGAAATCGTAATTTCTACTAAAGCGGGTTATACGATGTGGAAAGGGCCTTATGGAGATTGGGGTTCACGTAAATATCTTTTATCTAGTTTGGATCAAAGTTTAAAGCGAATGAGTATTGATTATGTCGATATTTTTTACTCACATCGTCCTGATCCAGAAACGCCGATTGAGGAAACGATGATGGCTTTGGATCACGCTGTTAGAAGCGGAAAAGCGTTGTATGTTGGAATCAGTAATTATTCTGCTGAGCAAACCAGAGTTGCGGTTGATGTTTTGAAACAATTGGGAACACCATGTTTGATTCATCAAGCAAAATATTCCATGTTGGAACGTTGGGTTGAAAATGGTTTATTGGATGTTCTAGAAGAAAAAGGAGTAGGGTGTATCGCTTTTTCGCCTTTGGCACAAGGACTTTTAACGGATAAATATTTAAACGGAATTCCGGAAAATTCGAGAGCACATAATCCAAACGGACATTTGAGAGAAGATGAGGTTACGCAGGAAAGAATTCAGAAATTAATTCAGCTGAATGAAATTGCTCAAAATAGAAATCAGTCTTTGGCGCAAATGGCTTTGGCTTGGTTGCAGAAAGACAAACGAATTACTTCTGTTTTAATCGGAGCGAGCTCTGTAAAACAATTGTGTAATAATATTGATTGTCTTCAAAACACTGAATTTTCGCAGGATGAATTGAATGCAATTGAAAAAATATTAGCATAATTTTTATTATAACTAAACCCGACAGGTTTTAAAAATCTGTAGGGTTTGAAAATCTAGTAAAGATTAGTTTCTTATTTTATTTTTTCAATTTCAAATTATAATCTTTTACAATTTCTAATGTCGATTTATCTCCATTAAAAACAGAATTTAACCCTTGTGGTTCTTGTGGTGGATCTGTTGTGAAAGGTTCTCCGGGATTCCATTTTCCGTCCGGATGAATTGCTTTTCCTTCACCGCCATAACCCCAGAAATTGGCAGCTCTTAACGGGCCATTATTTTTAACGCTTTCAGCGACTCTACCGAAAATATAGCTGTAAAATTTATCTCTGTAAACAGAAGATGCTCCAGCATTTAAATTTTCGTTTTCTCTCGGAAGCCCAAATTCTTCAATGATAATAGGTCTTTTCAGATTGTTAGCAACTTTAATGTGATCATCAATATATTTACCAGCGTTTTCAATTGTTGCAGGTATTGTAGCTTCAGGATTATCAGCTTTAAACCAATTCCAGTTTTTAGGCCAGATATGCATGGTTAAATAATCAATATTTGGATTTTGATGTGTTCTTTCGAAGATTTCCATACTGTCGTTCGAACTATTTTTTCCTTCAGAGCCTGTAGAAACCAAATGGTTTTTGTCTAAACTATCAATCAAATCCACAATATTATTGAGCCATTTCGTGAATTTTGCTTCATTTTCTACCGTAAAAAGTCTAGGTTCATTTCCAACCTGCCACGACATAATCGTGTTGTCTTCGTTGTATTTCTTTTTAGAATAGGCATTTGTTCTGCCAATTATAAACTTCACATGATTGTTTAAAGCTTTCATACAAGGTTCGCAGCTGTGAAACTGTTCTGTATAAGACATAAACTGTGGCCAAGTATTCGGCGGAATATTCGGAACCGGAACTGGACCTTTGCCGTTCCATTCTAAATATTGCGACATTCCACCCGACCATTCCCAGTTGTTGGTTAGATACAAAACGGCATACATATTACGTTTGCCCATTTCGCTAATCAGAAAATCCAATCCGTCCAATAAATCTTCGTCGTATTTCCCTTGTTCGTATTGCAAGGCAGGACGAACTGTAAAATCGTATTTGCCTCCATCTGCGCCAACTAAAATACGCAAATTATCGATTCCGTTTTTTTTCATTAAATCCAGTTCACGCAAAAGCCTTTTGCGATCACCTATTTTTTTAGAAGCGAGCATGCTTCCGTACCAATAATTGGTTCCAATATAAGCATAAGGTTTATCGCCTTTAAAGAATTCATTTCCTTTTACGGTAATTTTTTCCTGTGCCTGACAAGCAAGTATGGAAAAAATTATAGAAAAGCTAAAGGTTTTAAGAAGTTTGTTTTTCATGGTCTGTTTTTTTTAGGAGTAAAACCCGACAGGTTTTGAGTATTTTCATTTTGGCATTTCATACATCTTTGGAAGAGAATTTACCAAAGCTGATCTTGTTTTTGAACTGTAAGTTTTAAAATCTACAGCGTTAGATGCGGTATTATTCGGAGTATAATAGCCATCTGTATTATTATTCCAAAACATCATGTAACTTATCTCAATATCATTTTTTGTTAATGCACTGTATAATAAAGTCGAAAACCAATTTGCAATTGCCGGAGTTGTGTTTGTTACGCGATAACCTGTTTCAGTCAAGGCTGCGATTTTTACTTTTGCTTTAGCGTAATCAGAAAGTATTTTAAGTTTTGAATTTGCTTTGTCAGCTCCGGTTTGTCCCTGGTTGTTGAAATCTCCATAATTGTCCGTTCCAATAATATCAACATATTTGTCGCCTGGATATTGGCTTAAATAATTCGCTTCGGTTGTATAAGAGTTGTCAGGAGAAAAAGCATATAAAATGTTGTGAACACCTTTTACGTTTTTTAAATAATCAACTGTAAATTGATATGCTTTTTTGTATTCATCGGCGGTGCAAAAATCAGCTCCCCACCAAAACCAGCTTCCGTCAAATTCGTGAAAAGGTCTGAAAATTATCGGAATCAATTCGCCGTTTGCCCCTTTTAAACTGGAAACAACACTGGCAATTTTGTCTAATTTTTTCTTATACCATTCGTTGTTGGCCCCGCCAGGCAAAATACTTTTGAAAGCCACAGCTTTTTCTTCAGCTGACATATCTGCCGCATAAAAAGATTCTTCTTTAAAAGGTTCTCTCAAATGCCAGCAGAAAGTATTGATCATACCTTTTGCGTAAGCATTTTTTGTATCGGCAATAATTTTTTGTTCCTGTTGATAGAACCAGTTATCAGCTTGTTCGTTATTGTTTTTATCGGTAATAAACATAAAATCTGAACCCAGAATGGCAGGGTCATATCCAGTATTTTTTTTAATGTCTGATTCTCCGCCTGCATCCTGATAGAAACTGTTAAAAGCATCCTGCTGGCCAATCGCAGTTTTGGTTCTAGATAGTCTTTTTAAATTGTAAAATAAAGCAACAGTTTCTTTTGAAGCATTTGCATCAACCATATAATTAGCGGTATTCGATGTAGTTAAAGGATCGTCCTGCATAGGATGGTCTATTATTATGCCGACTGAATCTTCTTCTTTATCGGATGAGCAGCTTATGATAGTTAAAATCGAACAGCTGAGAAATGCTATTTTAAGAAATGTTGTTTTCAATTTTTAAGCTTTAATTCGGTTAATAAGTTCTAAACAGGCTCTGCCGTTGTGATAAGGACATTTCCAGAATCCAGCTTTGTCTTTTTGCATTACAGAATAATCGCTGTAAACTCCCCAAAACCATTCGCCGTTTTGTGAATCTATGATGTGTTTTTTAATAAATTTCCAATTTCTGTAAACGATATCTAGATATTCTTCTTTTCCAGTCAATTGATAAGCATTATAAAAACCAATTAAAGCTTCGGCTTGTGGCCACCAGTGCTTTTCGGCAATTAATTTTTCTTTTTCAGGATCAAATTCGTACCATAAACCGCCATCAGCATCTAAACCTTCTTTGGTTACTTCAGCAATTTGAATGGCATGTTTTTTATAATTGGCAATCAGGGTTTCATTTCCTGAAATTTCGGCGCATTGCTGCAAAAGCCAAGCTGCTTCAATATCATGTCCGTACGAAATAACATCTGGTTTTTCTTTCCAGTTTTCATCAAAAAACAAGCGCAAATGTCCCGTTTCGGTATTGATAAAATATTTTTCGATGGTTTCTAGTAATTCGATGATAGTTGCAAGCAGTTTTTCATCTTTCCAAACCTTGTATAGATTCGCATAACCTTCAATAATGTGAAGATGCGTATTCATAGTTTTCTTTTCGTTGGCGTCTTTTGCGCTCAAACGCAGATCTTCAATGGGCTGCCAGTCTCTTGTGAAAGCTTCAAAATAACCTTTGTTTATAGGATCATAACTATGTTCCTGAATTTTTTGATACAAATTCTTAGCTATTTCTAAAGCTTTTTCGTCATCTGAAATGGAATAATATTCAGATAATCCATAAATAGCAAAAGCTAAAGCATAAATCTGATTTTTGGTGTCTTTTGGAGTTTTATCCTCATTTATACTCCAAAAAAGACCTCCAAACTGTGTGTCATAAAAATAAGCTGCAAGAAACTCAAATGCCCTTTCGGCCAGTTTTTTGTGGTTTTCGTTTTTTGTGGTTTTGTAACTGGCAGAAAACGTCCAAAGAATTCGGGCATTAAGAACCGAACCTTTTTCTGCTTTAGCAATTATGTGATCGTTAAAATCAATTTGGCCTACAAAACCGCCATTTTGATCATCAATAGTACATTCTGACCAATATTTAAGAATGGAATCTAGTTCTGTGGTTAGTTCTGATTTTAAAAGCTTAAGTTGTAATGACACGGTATTTTAGATTGCGTTATTTTTTTCGATTTGATTAATGATAGTTTGTACTGAACCCGCAGAAATAAAAGTGTCTGCAGGAGTATTAATTACATAATCAACCAATTTATCAACTGTAGAAACTGCTACGTGCATTCTTGTATCTGACGATGCGTAGTAGATGTAAACTGTTCCGTTTTCACCTTCAATCCATCCATTAGAAAACAAAACATTCGACACGTCGCCAACTCTTTCAATTCCTTCAGGCCCCATAAAATGTCCAGCTGGAACGTGCGTAACTTTAGAAATATCATTCAAATCGGTCATGAACATGTATAAAGTATAGCGTAATCCTGCAGCAGTATTACGTACACCGTGCGCTAAATGCAACCAGCCTTTTGAAGTTTTAATTGGAGCTGGCCCCAAACCGTTTTTCAATTCATAAATAGTATGATATTGTTTTCCGAAAATAATTTTTTCGTCTTTAACAATCGGGTTTTTCATGTCATCAATATACCCTAAACCGATTCCGCCACCAGATCCGACATCAATAAAACCGTCTTGCGGACGTGTATATAAAGAATATTTTCCGTTTACAAATTCTGGGTGTAAAACTACATTTCGCTGTTGTCCTGTATTCGAAATCAAATCTGGAAGCCTTTCCCAGTTTACTAAATCTTTAGAACGTACAATTCCTGCATTGGCAACAGCTGAACTTGTATCGCCTTTTGGAGCTTTTGGATCTTTTCTTTCGGTGCAGAAAATTCCATAAACAAATCCGTCTTCATGGTTTATTAAACGCATGTCGTACACATTTGTATCAGGTTCTTCGGTTTGTGGTATTACGCAAGGTTTGTCCCAAAATTTGAAATTATCTATTCCGTTTGGACTTTCCGCAATGGCAAAAAACGATTTTCTGTCAATTCCTTCTACACGAACAGCAAGTAGATATTTTCCGTTCCATTTCATTGCCCCAGCATTGAAAGCTGCATTTACGCCAATTCGTTCCTGTAAAAACGGATTTGTTTTTTCATTAAAATCAAAGCGCCAGTTTAACGGAACGTGAGAAGCGGTAACAACAGGATTTTTGTAACGTTCGTAAATACCGTTTCCTGCAATTTCTTGAGGTTCATTTTTTTGCTCAATAAGCGTTTTATGTTCGTTTTCTAATGCCAATTTTCTTTCTTGAAAATTGACTGAAGATGTTATTGTTGTCATATAAATTAATTCTTTGTCTTTGGTTTTTTAATGATTTTGATCTCTCTTTTCGTTTAAATCCTGTTCTATAATCTGTAATTTTTCTTCTGATAATGGGTAAAATGCTATAAAAGCTACTGATATTGCAGCCGCAATTGCGGGTAGTATACTTAACATTAATTGAATTCCGTTTTGAGCTGTTGCCGTCTGTTCAACATTGGCCTGAAAACCAAAATAACCTAAAAGCCATCCTGCGCCCGCACCACCAATGGTCCAGCCAAATTTTTGTGACATTGAGGATGCTGAAAATACCAATCCCGTTGCTCTACGTCCTTGTTTCCATTCAGAATAATCGGCACTATCGGCATACATTGACCAGATTAATGGGAAAATACAGCCTGCACAAATACTGATTAGAACTTGGAAACTCATGATTAAGAAAACATCTTCTTTTCCGAATAGGTAGAAAACTAGGCTTAAGATTGCTGCTAAAGCCATTGCGCCAAAAAAGGTTTTCTTTTTACCTATTTTATTGGCAATTGGCGTTGCAATGATAACTCCGATAATATTTGCTGCTTGGCCAAGAACCAAGTAAATAGAAGTTGGTGTCATATGAAAATCGGTTCCGAAAAGTGAAAAATCGAAATTTACAGAACTGCTTACATAATATTTAAAGTAGTAAACCGCAGCTCCATCTCGTATGGAATTGAATACCAAAGCGCCAATTCCAGCTCCTAGTAAAATCCACCAAGGTTTATTTTTCCAAAGATCTTTTAAATCTTCTTTTAAGTTATTTTTTTCGTCTGCAATGGGTTTGATTCTTTCTTTTGTGAATGCAAAACAAGCCCAGAAAAATGCAGTGGTAATGAATCCGAAAACGGCAATTGTAGCGAGCCAACCTGTTTTAGAATTTAAATTACCTCCAAAATAATTTACTAAAGGTTCAATTAGCCAAAGTGCCAATAAACTTCCTCCAAAAGCAAAAACCATTCTGTAAGACGAAAGTGTATTTCTTTCTTTTCGATCGGAAGACATTACGCCCAAAAGCGATGCGTAAGGAACGTTGATTAGAGAATAAATCATCATCATTAAGGAATAAGTCACATAAGCGTAGATGATTTTTCCTTTTTCGTCAAAATCTGGAGTGTAGAAAGTTAAAACTCCAATCACGGCAAAAGGTATGGCTACCCAAAGTAAGTATGGTCTAAATTTTCCCCATTTGCTTTTGGTTCTATCGGCTAGAATTCCAACAATTGGGTCAAAACAAGAATCCCAGATTCGGGTAATTAAAAACATGGTTCCCACTACAGCAGGTGCCAATCCGAAAACGTCGGTGTAGAAAAACAGGAGATACATACTGAAAATTTTCCAGAACATAGATGAGGCGGCATCTCCTAGTCCGTAACCGATTTTTTCTTTTAAACTAATTTTGTCGTGCATTGGTTATTTTTTAAGGTTGTAATTTGTTTCGGGCGGTTATTTTAGTTTTTTCTGAATGTCTTTTTCAAATATAGTCTGATCGAGATTATAAAAATCAACAAAATCTTTTTCGCTTACTTGTCCACTAAATGGCGCATAATAATGCATTTTCTGTTCTTTTTCCTGCCAGCCGTGATTTCTCCACAACAAAACATAAGATATTTTATAATCTCCAATGGCTTTTAGTAAAGTTCCTGTCCACCATTTTGGATCTGGAATGGCTTCATAACCAGCCTCAGCCAAGGCAATCAATTTATGTTTTTTTGTACTGATTTCATTGAGTATTTTGAATTGGTTTTGAACTTCATTGATAAATTTTTCACCATTTGGATCATCATTATTTTGGTAAGTGTCAAAACTTAAAATATCGGCATAATTATCTCCAGGATAATTGGCTAAGAAATCGGCTTCACTGCTAAAACTTCCTGTGTTGTAAATATATATTAGATTGTGAACACCTTTTTTCTGAAGGTAATCGACTGTAAATTTCCAAGTGGTTTTAAATTCTTCAGGAGTACAATTTCCTTTTCCCCACCAAAACCATCCGCCGGTCAATTCATGAAAAGGTCTGAAAAGAATAGGAACATTTTTTCCGTTTTTATCTTTTAAAGACAAAAAGAAAGTTGCTGCTTTATCTAGCCAAGAAGTGAATTTTTTATGGTTTTCGGCTCCTGGTAAAATGGTTTTTAAAGAATTTGGAACATTATTCCAAGCGTTTTTCCCAGTTGCGGGATTATCAAAATGCCAACTTATAGTAGAAATTCCGCCTCTGGCATTGGCATCAATAATATATTGTTTCATTTTACTGAAAGGAACGCCATCAATATTATTAGGTTTATCATTTTCTAAACCAGCAATGTCCCATCCGTAAACTGCAGGATAATCTCCTACAACATCTTTTACATCGCTTCGCCCGTCTTCATATTTCCATTTCACGCCATAAGCCAGATCGTCTTGATGGCCAAATAGGAATCCTTTTTGAGATAATGTATTTAAATTTTTATAAAGTGATTGAGTTTCTGGAGTGGCTTTTTTATCTGAAAGTGACAAAATAGTATTACTGTTGCTTTTTTGCGATTCGCACGAAGCGCTTATAAAAACAGCAGTTAGAAGCATGATAAAATGTTTTTTCATTGTCGGATTATTGATTGTTATGGCGCTAAATGCTAAAGTTACAATGATTTA
Source organism: Flavobacterium nitrogenifigens (assembly GCF_003254565.1). Taxonomy (GTDB): domain Bacteria; phylum Bacteroidota; class Bacteroidia; order Flavobacteriales; family Flavobacteriaceae; genus Flavobacterium; species Flavobacterium nitrogenifigens. The sequence continues at coordinate 126,944 of NZ_QJRI01000177.1, read as the reverse complement.
TGATTTTAAAATCTATTGGTTTTTTTGTTAGAAAATTCTTCAGCGATTTGTCTTTAAAATTATTAAAACTATAAAAAGATATTCGATTAAAAATGATTAATGATTATTATTAATATTCTTTTTAAAGAAATGATAATTAATTTTTTCAAAGATAAACGGATGATTTAACTGTAATTAATATTATTTTATCAATTATATATCATATTATTGCAGTCGAAAAAAAAGAATATTGCCTTTCTGAAAAATACTTTTTAATATGAGTACTACGAAAAATTTTTATAGAGAAATAGCTCCGCTTGCTGCAAGTGACAGCTTTTTGGTTTTTGATCGTGTAAAAGATAGTTTCGATTTTCCAGTCCATTATCATCCAGAATTTGAGATCAATTTTATCTTAAATGGAAAAGGAGTAAAGCGTGTTGTGGGAGATAATATTGAAGAAATCGATAATGTAGAATTGGTTTTGATTGGGCCAAATTTATATCACGGATGGGAGCTCAATAAATGCACAAATAAAAAAATCCATGAAATAACCATACAGTTTCATAATGATTTATTTCATGAATCTTTGCTTGCAAGACGTATCATGAATCCGATTCGAGATATGTTTAACCGATCTATTCATGGAATTTTGTTTTCAAAAAAAACGGCTGAAGAGCTAACTCCAAGGCTTGTGAGGCTTTCTAAATTGGATGGTATGGATTATTTTCTAGAAATTACTTCTTTATTATATGATCTGGCTAATTCTAGAAATCAGCGCTTGCTTTCGACATATACGGTAGACTACGATACGTTTGATGATTACGATAAAATGAAATTGGTTTACGAGTATGTGCAGAAAAATTTTGCAGAAAAAATTACTTTAGAAGATGCGGCAAATGTGGCGAGCATGTCTATTATTTCTTTTAATCGATTTATTAAAAAGCGTACAGGAAAAACTTTTGTTAATTATATAAATGACATTCGAATTGGTTATGCTGCTCGCTGGCTGGTGGAGAAAGATATGAGTGTTTCTGAGGTAGCTTTTAAATCGGGCTTTAATAATATTGCAAACTTCAATCGCAGTTTTAAAGCAACAAAAAATTGTACGCCAAGTCAATATCGCGAAGAATTTTCAGGCTTGAAGCGTATTTTATAGTGATACTTTTTTATCATTAATAAATATTATTTTTAACGAAAACGTTTGCTTTTCGAGATTTCATTGGTTTTTATTCATTGTTTAGGTTCTTTTTGAGAGTTGTTATTGCGAATAATTTAATTTTTACGTGATTTTATTTTTATATATGTTTTTTTAATCGTTTACAGTAAAAATATTATCATTAAATGATATAATATTATCGATTTGATAATTCTCTCTGTTATAGATTTGTTAAATAATTTAAAAGTAATAATTACCATGGCATTTACTTTTTGATTATGCAATAAACGAATTTAACTAACCAAACATTATTATGAAAAAACTAATGACTAACTTTCTTCATTGGAATGCTAACCACAGAGCGGTTCCTTTGATTTTATTCTTGCTGCTGACTAGTAATTTTATTACTGCTCAGGTTAAAATAACAGGAGTAGTGTCTGATGATAAAGGAATGACAATTCCTGGAGCCAATATTTCTGTTGTTGGATCTAAAAATACTGCATCTTCAGACTTTGATGGTAAATATAGTATTGATGCTCCTTCAAATGGGACGTTGCTAGTCTCTTTTATCGGTTTCGATTCTCAAAAAATTGCCATTGCTGGCAAAACTAAAATCAATATTTCTTTAAAACCATCTTCAGAAGACTTAAAAGAGGTTGTTGTAATTGGATACGGAACTCAGAAAAAGAAAGATGTAAATGGTGCTATTTCTTCTGTTAGATCAAAAGATATTGAAAACTTAAAACAGGTTTCTATTGATCAGATGCTTCAGGGTAAGGCTGCTGGGGTTTCGGTAACAAATAACTCTGGCCAGCCTGGTGGTGCAGCTTCTGTGAGAGTTCGTGGAACAACTTCTATTACAGGAACAAATGAGCCTTTATACGTAATTGATGGTGTGCCAATTTCTGGAGATGCAACTGGTAAATCTACGAGCGGACAGACTTTGGCTGGTAAAGACGGATTTTCTGCTTCTGGAGGAAGCGGTAATACAGCTATGAGTCCGTTGTCTATGATTAATCCAAATGATATTGAATCGATGGATATCTTGAAAGATGCTTCGGCAACTGCCATTTATGGATCTCGTGGGGCAAATGGTGTTATTATTATCACAACTAAATCAGGTAAAAAAGGTGGTGGAAAAGTGTCGTATGAGAACTATACTTCTTTTGCAACAGTAAGCAATAAATTGGATGTTTTAAATTTGTCAGAATATGCAACTTTAAAAACCAATCTTGCTAAACAATGGGGTTTTCAGACTCGTCAGGAGTTTTCTCACCCAGAATTGTTAGGGCCTGGCACAAATTGGCAAAATGAAGTATATAGAACGGCTATTTCTAATAGTCATCAGCTTTCATTTTCTGGTGCAAAAGATGGAACAAGCTATTATTTGTCTGGAAGTTATTTAGATAATGAGGGAACTATTATAAATTCTGGATTAAAGAGATATACTGTCAGATTGAATTTAGATTCAAAAATTAAATCTTGGTTAAGAGTTGGTGGAAATTTAACAGGAGGTATTACAAACGAAAGAATTACAGTAAACCAAAGTTATTCAGGGTTAATTTCTAATACATTATTACAATCTCCTGATATTCCAGTTAGAAATGTTGATGGCTCATTTGCAGGTCCACCATCTTCTGAACAAAGCGTTACCTATTATAACCCTGTGGCAGAGGCGTTGACGAGAGATAATAAATTGGTTAGAAAAAATTTCTTAGGAAATGTTTATGCTGAGGCAGATATTTTTAAAGGATTAAAGTACCGCATTGAAATTGCAGCAAATACAGAGTTTTCTGAAAATGATGACTTCAGACCATCTTATGCATGGGGAAGCCAAGTGAATTTATTAGCAGATTTAGATGTAAGAAGACAAAATTGGTATTCTACAAATATTAAAAATTTATTGACTTATGATAGAGCTTTTGGCAAGCACAAAATAACACTTTTGGCAGGTCAGGAAGCAAATGATTCTCATTGGGAAGGTTTAATTGCATCTGCGCAAGGGTTTAAAACAAATTCAATTCATACTATTAATTTAGCTGATGTTGATAACAATACTATAACGCAATACAAAGGAAGTGCTTCGCTTTCGTCTTTATTTGCTCGTATTATTTATGATTTTAATGATAAATATAGTATTACGGCTTCTATAAGACAGGACGTTTCATCTAAGTTTGATCCTACTACAGATAACCAAAAAGGGGTTTTTAACGCTATTTCGGGTTCATGGAAATTATCTAATGAGTCTTTTATGGAAGGAACTCGTAAATATGTAGACAATATTAAATTTAGAGTGGGTTATGGGGAAACTGGAAATCAGCAGATTCCAAATAACAGTTACTCTGCAATGTTAGGAACGCAGAATTCAGGTTTAGGAAGCGGATTCTTGCCATCAAATTACCCGAATCCAAATTTGGTTTGGGAATCTTTGAATCAGACTAACTTAGGTATAGATTTTACACTGCTGAATAATAAACTTTCTGCAAGTTTTGATGTTTATGACAAAAAATCTAAAGGTTTCTTGTTTCAAGTACCATTGCCTTTATATCTGACAGGTGGTGGAGGTCAGTACGGAGGAGTTTCTGCGCCATACTCTAACTTGGGAACTATGAGTAATAAAGGTTATGATATTACGGTTGGATACGATTTAAGATCGTCTGGAAACTTCAATTGGGATGCATCTTTGGTTGTTTCTCATTACAAAAATAATCTAGACGAAATTGCTAACGGAATCGTGTTAACTCAAGAGGTGAATACCAACGGATATCAGCCAGTTGTAGTTACCAATACCACAATTGGAAACCCAATTGGGTTATTCTACGGATATAAAACAGATGGAATTTTTAAGGATCAGACAGTTTTAGACAATGCGCCAATACAATTTGGTCAAGCGGTAGGAACTGGAGCTGGAGAAACAGCTTTGGGAGATGTTAAATATGTGGATGTAAATGGAGATGGGAAAATTGATGCAAATGATAAAACATTCATTGGGAATCCGCATCCAAAATTCACTTACGGGTTTACAAATAATTTCAAATATAAAAACGTAGATCTTTCTATTTTTCTTCAAGGTTCATACGGAAATGATGTCATGAATTTGACTAGAAGAGCTGGTACAACAAATGCTTCTTTATATGACAATCAATTGGTGGAAGCAATGGATTATTATTCTCCAACAAATACAGCAAGTAATAACCCAAGACCAATTGCAGATTCTTCAAATAATAACCTTCTTATTTCAGATCGTTATGTTGAAGATGGATCATACTTAAGAATTCAGAATATTACGCTAGGGTATTCTTTACCGCAAGATGTAATTTCAAAATATAAAATATCAAGATTAAGATTATACGGGTCTGCTCAGAACCTATATACGTTTACAAACTATTCAGGTTACGATCCAGAGATTGGTTCATTTAATCAGAATGTACTTTTATCAGGAATTGACAACGGAAGATATCCGGTAGCGAGAACATTTTTAATTGGACTTAACCTAGAATTTTAAAAATTAAAGAAAAATGAAAAAGAAATCTTTTTTAAATAGATATAGCCTGCTTTTTATGGCAGTGGCATTTTTGACTTTCGGATCTTGTCAGGATGATTTTACTGACAGGCCTTCTGAAGATGGAATAAGTTTGGATTCGTATTACAGCACAGATGAACAAGTATCATCGGCAACAAATGGTATGTATAGCAGAACTTGGTTTCAAATGTATAACAAATTCTGGTGGGCGCTAGAAGTAGGATCTGGAAACATGTACTCTGGTTCTCCTGACGTAAGCGGATTGAGAACTTTTTCTTTAAACGGAAGTGATCCAGAATTGGTAAATGGCTGGTCATCTTTATGGGCAAACGTACAACAGTCTAATATGATTATTAACTTTCTTGCTGCAAGAGTAGGGCCAGGTGTTTCTCAAGATGTTTTGAATAATACTATTGGAGAAGCTTATTTTATGAGAGCCACTGCTTATTTTGATTTAGTGAGACTTTGGGGACCAGTGCCAATTATTGAAAATCCATTAGATTATACAAGTAATCCTTATGTAAATACAAACCCAGTTGAAGATATTTATAAATTAATCACATCAGATTATTTAAAGGCGATTGATTTATTGGTGGCAAAAAACAGAGGAACAAATTATGCAAATAATGGGCATGTTTCTAAAGGTTCTGCAAAAGCGATGCTAGCAAAAGCGTATTTGTATCAAAAAGACTATGCAAAAGCAAGAGCAATGGCAGAAGAGGTGATCAATAGCGGTGAGTTTAAACTTTTAGGAGGGGCTCAGCTTCCTGGGAAAAGTTTTGGTGATTTGTTTACCTATGCTAACAACAATAATGAAGAATCCATTTTTGCTATTCAATGGAAAGGAGATGGAGCTTACGGATCTGCAAATAACTGTAACACACAATTCGGATTCCAAGACGGCACATTGTCAACTTCTAATGCGTCTTATGCTGGAGTTTTTGGCCCGAGCCAAGAAGTTATGCTGTCTTTATATGGTGCTGGAGATTTAAGAAAGCATGAAACAGTAATGATTGGCGGTGATACTTATCCAAATATTAAAACGACACAAGGAATAGGGTTTACAGTTCCATCAGGTAAAGATCTTGCTCAGGCGTCTGGCGGAGCAATTAAAAAATATTGCATTGGTGTGGTTAACGGAAATGTTACAGGTCAGGCAGATGGATGGGCAATGATGGATAACAATACTTATGTAATGCGTTATGCCGAATTGTTGTTAATTCATGCAGAAGCGGTGTTGGCTGGAGGTGCAAGCACATCAGACGCATCGGCTTTAAGTTCAATCAATGCGGTAAGAAAGAGAGCAGGTTTGGCAGCTTTAACTTCAATTACTTTTGATGATATATTTTTAGAAAGAAGAAAAGAATTATGTTTTGAAGGAGATTATTGGTTTGATCTAGGACGTATAGACAAAGCAAAAGCAATTGCAATTATGTCAGCACAAAATAGAGGGGACAGATACGGAGAACGTCATTATACGCCAGTTTATAGTGAAGATCACGCAACAAATGATTTCTATATGGATTATCCAGATAACGAAGTGGCTAAAAACCCTAAGTTATTGCAGGCTCCAGTTCCATATACTTTTAAATAATTCCTAAAAATTAGACTAATATGAAAAATATAAAAATAAAATACCTTTTGCCTTTCTTTGCAATGGCATTTATGGTACTGAGCGTGTTTTCGTCATGTGATAATGATGATTCTTCAGGAAGTTCTGGAGCGCCAGTCATTACAAGTGTAGCAAAATCTGTTGAAGGCGATTTGGTTCCTGTTACAATTGGAGATCCTAAAAACTATTATATTATTCAGGGAAAAGGGCTTTCTGGTGTTACCAAAATTTACTTTAATGATTTTGATACCTATTTTAATCCTACGTTGGTTACCGATACTGCAATTTTTGTTTTAATCGATGAAAAAACACCTTATGCAGATGCAAGCAATAAATTGAAATTGGTTACAAAACGAGGAACGGTTTTATATGATTTTATTATAGCGCCTCCAACACCAAAATTTGGAAGTTATAATCCGATAAATGCTGCAGCTGGTGATGTGGTTACCATTTATGGAGATTATTTTCTTGACCCTGTAGTTAAGGTTGGAACTGTACAGGCAGAAATAGTTTCTTCGTCATTAACAGAGATTAAATTTAAAATGCCTGCAAATTCGGCAGATAAATATGTAAGTGTTACTAATATCTCAGGAACTACAACATCTGAAGAAGCGGTTGGGTCAGCTTTATATGATGATGTTCTTCAAGGCGATGCTGGACATTGGATGTGGAGCGGAAGCGATACTTTTGATACTAATTTTAAAGATGATGTAGTGCAGGGCCAAGCAGCGATTAAATTTGTTTTTGGCGGATGGAATGGAGCTGATATGAAGTTTAACTCAAGAGATGTTTCTAAATATAAAGCCTTTAGAGTAAAAGTAAAAAGTGTTTCTACTAATACAGATGCCAGTGTGATATTTGTTTTTGGCGGATGGGCTTATCAAATTAAAAAGCCATTAACAAACAAATGGACGACTATCGAAATTCCGTTTTCTGACATCGGAAATCCAACAACATTTGATCAGCTGACTCTTCAAGAATCTGGAAATTTTGGAGGAAATACAATTCTTATGGATGACATGGGATTTGTTTTAAAATAGAAGTAAAGAATCTATTTTGGTTTTAGTTTTGTTTAAATATTCCCTAATCTACTCAATTAGGGAATATTTTTTTGTGATACATTTAAATTTAATAGGATGAAAAAAATAATTTTATTATTCTCTCTGTGCTTTTCAATTTTCAGTTTCGGTCAGGGAAATACGCATACACAAACGGGCGGAAAATACGAAGGGTTGGCAATGACTCCGCCGATGGGATGGAATTCGTGGAATACTTTTGCAACCAATATTGATGAAAAATTAGTAAAAGAAACCGCAGATATTATGGTCACTTCGGGTTTAGCAGCTGCTGGTTATAATTATATTGTTTTAGATGATGGCTGGATGACGCATGAGCGAGATGCAAATGGTGATTTAGTGCCAGATCCAGAAAAATTTCCAAACGGAATGAAAGTGCTTATTGATTATGTGCATAACAAAGGTCTGAAATTTGGCTTGTATAATTGCGCTGGAACCAAAACCTGTGCAGGTTATCCAGGAACAAGAGGTTATGAATATCAGGATGCTAGATTTTATGCAAAACTCGGAATCGATTTTTTAAAATACGATTGGTGTAATACAGAAGGAATCACGGCAAAAGAAGCTTACACAACAATGAGCAATGCATTAAAAACAGCTGGAAGGCCAATTGTGTTTAGTCTTTGCGAATGGGGAGACAATCAGCCGTGGGAATGGGGAAAACCAGTTGGAAATCTGTGGAGAATTTCGGGAGATATATACCCATGTTTTGACTGCGAATTCAAACACCCAGAAAATTGGTCGTCTTGGGGATTCATGAAAATCGCCGATATGAGAAAAGATATTCGTAAATATTCAGGTCCAGATCATTGGAATGATTTTGATATGATGGAAGTTGGAAACGAAATGAACGATACCGAAGACAAAACGCATTTTGCGATGTGGTGTATGCTTTCTTCGCCTTTATTTACTGGAAACGATTATAGAAAAATGTCAAAAGAAACTTTGGCAATTTTAACCAATAAAGAACTTCTTGCTGTAAATCAGGATAAACTTGGAATTCAGGGTTTTAAATATACTATCTTAGATGGGGTAGAAGTGTGGGTAAAACCTCTTTCTGACGGTGCTTGGGCAGTGAGTTTTGTAAATAGAACCGAAACTTCAAAAAAGGTTACTTTCAATTGGAATAAAAATAATTTAAAAGATGCTGATTTTGGTTATGAAGCTGATTTTAGCAAAACAATCTTCAAAATAAAAGACCTTTGGAAAAACAAAGAAGCAGGAAATACCAAGAAACCTTTTAGTGCAGAAATTGCTTCACATGATGTTGTTACCCTAAAACTAATTCCTTAAAACTAATATGTTATGAAATCAAAGTTCTGTTTTGCTGCTTTTTTTCTTTTACTGATTGTAAATATTTCAAAAGCGCAATTTGTTAAAAAACATGGTCAATTAAGCGTTCTTGGAACTCAACTTGTAGATAAAGATAATAATCCAGTTGTGCTTCGAGGATTAAGTTTTGGGTGGCATAGCATGTGGCCGAGATTTTATAATGAAAAAGCAGTGAGCTGGCTAAAAAAGGATTTTAATTGTAATGTCGTTCGTGCTGCAATGGGAATCGAACTTGGCGATTACTCCTATATAAAGGATCCAGAATTTTCTAAAGAGAAAATAGAGGCGGTTGTAAATGGCGCCATAAAATCGGATATCTATGTCATTATAGATTGGCATAGCCATAATATAAATTTGAAAGAGGCCAAACAGTTTTTTGCAGAGATGTCAAAAAAGTACGCCAAGTATCCTAATATTATATACGAAGTGTTTAATGAGCCTGATTATGAAACTTGGTGGGAAGTAAAAAATTACGCAGAAGAAGTAATTCGAGTAATTCGTGAAAACGATCCTAATAATATTATTCTAGTTGGCTGTCCGCATTGGGATCAGGACATCGATCTTCCAGCCGAAGATCCGATAAGAGGTTATACTAATATAATGTATACCATGCATTTTTATGCTGCAACACATGGCAAAGAATTAAGAGATAGAACCGATTTGGCTATTAAGAGAGGGTTGCCAGTTTTTATTTCGGAATCTGCTGGAATGGAAGCCTCTGGCGATGGACCTCTCAATTATAAAGCTTGGCAAGAATACATAGATTGGATGGAAGCTCGAAAACTAAGCTGGATAACTTGGTCCGTATCTGATAAAGATGAAACGTGTTCTATTTTAAAAAAATCTGCTAAATCGGATGGGAAATGGAAGGATGAGGATTTAAAAGATTCGGGAATTAAAGTCCGTGAATATTTAAGGAAATACAATAAAGAAGAATAGATCATTCGAGTAGTTTATATAAAAGCCCGTTCACTTAAATGAACGGGCTTTTTTGATTTTTCTATATTATAAACTGTGCTTTTCAGATCGCAATCAAGAGGTGTTTTGTAAGGTTGTTATTTGTAAGAATTTAGTTTACTTTAAAATGGTTTTTAAGTTGTCTTTTTTTGAAAGTGTTTGGAGTCTATTATTTCTAATATTTTTTATATACCCCTATTTTTTTAGGGGTATTTTATTTTTATATATGTTTTGATGTTAGTTTTAGTTTGATTTTTGTAGTAATTTTTACTTTAACCTATTATAAATTTTGAAAATCGACTATAAATGTGTTGTTGAATTTTCAAAAACAATTATCGATAAATGTCAAATCACGATTATTGGCGATATAATTTTTGTAATCCATAATTCTTCGTCTAAAACGTCAAAAAAGCAGTTTTGAATTATTCTACTCATACAAAAGTTAATAAATTCGCTAATGAAAATGATGATGATTTGAAGGGCGCATGAAAGGTTTTAGAAATGACTTATGCTATTAAATAGATATATAAAAGATTAACTAACCAGAATCAATTAATAACTAAAAACCAAATTAAAACATGAAAAAAGCATTTCACATTTTAGCCGCGATGTTAACAAGTTCTTTTGCCTTTGCCCAAGAAGAGGAAGCAGCAGCTCCCCCAGCAACCACATGGGGAGGTTCTGCAGATGCGTACTATAAATATGATTTTTCAAAACAAATGAATGGATTAACGAGCTTCACCAACTCACAGAATTCATTCGAGTTGGGAATGGCGTCGATAGAAGCGAGTCATACTTTTGGAAAAGCTTCCGTTTTTGTAGACTTAGGTTTCGGAAAAAGAGCAGCAGAGTTTTCGTATAATGAAACACCAGATAAAGATGCAAGTGCAAAATTTATGATTAAACAATTATTCTTTACATACAATTTAACTGATGAATTTAAAGTTGTAGCGGGTAGTTTCGGAACCCATATTGGTTATGAGGTATTAGATGCCGTAGATAACAAAAACTACAGTATGTCTTATGCGTTTTCTTATGGGCCATTTTTTAATACAGGGGTTAAAGCACAATATACTTCTGGTAAATTTACAGCGATGTTAGGTTTAACCAACCCAACAGACTTTAAATCGGCTATGGATGCAGGTTCATACCAAAAAACGTTCATTGGACAAGTAGGATATATTGGAGATACAGGAAGTGCTTATTTGAATTTTACGACAGGAAGTACTAACCCAATACCAGGAAGTACGATTCCGGTTTCAGACGAAAACAAAACACAGTTTGATTTAACAGCTTCTAAAGCAATTTCAGATAGTTTTTCGCTTGGCTTAAACGCAACTTATGCTAAAACGACAAATGATTTTGATAGTAATTTAGATGGAGATTGGTTTTCTTTAGTAGGATATGCTACTTACACTTTCAAACCATCTTTACTTTTAGCTTACAGAATGGAATATTTTGATGCAAAAGATGCAGCACCAAGTTTAGGAACCTTAGCAGGGTCAAATGTATTTGCTAATACAGTTTCGTTAAACTACAAAGTTGGAAAACTAACTATAATTCCTGAGCTAAGATACGATGCAGCGTCTGAAGATATATTTTTAGATAAAGATGCGTTACCAACAGGCGGAAGTTTCTATGCCTTAATTGCAACAACATACTCTTTCTAGAGATAAAGATTGATATTTTTTTTTTTTTTTTGGAGCTGTCGAAACATATTAATGTTTTGGCAGCTTTTTTATTTGTTTCAGGTTTCAAGTTTCAGGTTTCAAGTTTCAAGTTTGAGGTTTGAGGTTTGAAGTTTGAGGTTTGAAGTTTCAGGTTCGAAGTTGAATAGTCGATAATCATTCCGTAGGAATGTTTTGTTGGTAGAATTGAATTGATTGTCGTGCGGTTATACGTTCCGTAGGAACGTTTGATTTGTAGGTTGAAAACAAGAAATCTTTCATAATAAACCATAAAAAAAAGGGTTTCTGTATTTTTTACAGAAACCCTTTTTTTGTTTAATTGTTGAGGTTTTATTGAACCTGTTTTTTATAAATCGAATAAATAGCATCAATTGTTTTTCTATCTAAAACTGAAGTTGCGTCGGTTTGAATATAATGCAATTTAAATGCTTGAATTGCCGCGGTCAAATTTTTAGTGTTGTAACCGATAATTCTCAATGCGGGTTCAATTTTAAAATCAAATGGTGCAGGTTCTAAGACTTCGTCTGGCCAGATTCCGAATCCTTTTTCTGCTAAGGTTTTCCAAGGAAATAAAGCGCTTGGATCTTGTTTTCTTCCAGGAGCAATATCTGCGTGACCTAAAAAGTTTTGTGTCGGAATATTATAATCTTTTTTTAATTTGGTTAACAGAGCTACCAAACTGCTGATTTGAGCTTCTGTAAAAGGTTTAAATCCGTTATTGTCTAGTTCAATACCGATAGAACAAGAGTTTAAATCGGTTACTTTTCCCCAAGTAGAATTTCCAGCATGCCAAGCTCTTAAATAGTCATTCAGCATTTGCACTACTTTTCCGTTTTCAGAAATGATATAGTGTGCACTTACTTGAGTCTTTGTTTTAGTAAAAGTATTTATCGTCTGCTGCAAAGAATCTTGAGCCGTATGATGAATAATAACAAAGCTTGGTTTTCTTAAATTGAAATTTACCGTACCAATCCATTCCGTGTTAATGCCGTTTTGCAAATAAGTTGAATTTGTTTTAGATAAGGTGTCTTTTACAATTCTCAGTTGCTGCGCATACGAAGTATCAATAACAACAGGTGAAACTGCCGGAATTGTTTTAGCTTCTTTACTTGTAATCTGGTTTTCCAAATTTTTCAGCTGCTGATCATAAGCTTTTTCAGTATTCTTGTACGGATTTGTCGAACAAGCACTGGCAATAACAGCTAAAATCAGATAACAAAAATGCTTTTTTGTCATAATTCGTTGTTTTATAGGTTAATAACGATTATTCTGATATTTTCGTATCCGTAGTGTCTTTTACTTCTTTAGAATCTTTATCTTTTTTCTTTTTCGATTTGGTCTTTTTTACTTCTTTTAAAGTGTCCATGAAAGTTTTGTACTTTTCAATTTGGTCCGGATTTAAAAAAGCCGTAATCTTTTTATCGGTACTTTCGCGTAAAGCTTTTATCTGCTCAATTTTTTGATCTTGGTTGCTGCTTTCATTTTTTAACAAAATGCCTTGTTCTCGTATGCTGTCAGCTAAAACATTTGTAATCGCAATTGCTTGTAATTCATCTAGATTTACTTGCGGTTTCATTTGTTCTACAATCATTCCTGCCGTTTCTTCGGGTGGAGTTTCTTTAGGTTTGCTTTGAGAACCTTGCTGTTGTCCAGCCATCATGCTTCTGTCCATACCCATTCCGCTTCCTCTTCCGTAGCCATTTCCATAACCGTTACCATAGCCATTATTGTAGCCTCCTCCATATTGGGCAGAAACAGTAAAAGTAAATAAGCCAAAAACTAAAATAAATAAAGTTTGAAAAGGTTTCATAAAAGTATTTTTATCTGTGATTAACAATTGTTCAGGGTAAATTTAAGCAGGTTCCCCGTATAAATCAAATTCTGTTGCTTCAATTATCTTGATATTAACAAATTCTCCTGTTTTTACATAATGTTTAGAAGCATCAATTAAAACTTCATTATCAACATCTGGACTATCAAACTCTGTACGTCCAACAAAATGAGCGCCTTCTTTTCTGTCAATGATGCATTTATATACTTTGCCGACTTTTTCCTGATTCAAATCCCAAGAAATTTGAGATTGCAATTCCATAATTTCATTTGCTCTTGCTTGTTTTACATCATCTGGAACATCGTCTTCCAATAAATAAGCATGAGTGTTCTCTTCATGAGAATAAGCAAAACATCCCATTCTGTCAAATTTCATTTCCTGAACAAAATCTTTCAAAATCTCAAAATCTTCTTGAGTTTCACCTGGATAACCAACAATAAGAGTAGTTCTAATTGCCATTCCAGGAACTGCAGCGCGGAAGTCTTTTAATAACTGAGTCGTTTTTGCTTGAGTTGTACCACGACGCATTGATTTCAAAATGGAATCAGAAATATGCTGTAACGGAATATCTATATAATTACAGATTTTAGGTTCGCGCTTCATTACTTCCAAAACATCCATAGGGAAACCAGTAGGGAAGGCGTAGTGTAAACGAATCCATTCAATTCCTTCTACTTTTACTAAAGCTTCTAGTAATTCTGCAAGATTTCTTTTTTTATAAAGATCAAGACCATAATAAGTTAAGTCTTGGGCAATTAAGATTAATTCTTTAACTCCGTTTTTAGCTAATCCTTCAGCTTCTTTAACTAATTTTTCAATTGGTTGAGAAACGTGAGAGCCTCTCATTAGCGGAATCGCACAGAAACTGCAAGGTCTGTCGCATCCTTCTGCAATTTTTAAATAAGCATAATTTTTTGGAGTTGTAGTTAAACGTTCTCCAAGTAATTCATGCTTATAATCGGCACCAAGAGCTTTTAATAGCTGAGGTAATTCTGTAGTTCCAAAATATTGGTCAACGTTCGGAATTTCTTTTTCTAAATCTGGTCTGTAACGTTCAGATAAACATCCTGTTACAAAAACTTTGTCAACTAGTCCTTTGTCTTTTTTATCTGCATACTCCAAAATCATATTTACAGATTCTGCTTTTGCATTATCAATAAACCCGCAAGTATTAATTACAATAATGTTTCCTTCTTTTTCTGCAGGAGCTTCATGTTCAACTTCTTTTCCATTCGCACGTAGCTGTCCCATTAGGACTTCACTATCATAAACATTTTTTGAACACCCAAGAGTGATTACGTTAATTTTGTTCTTTTTTAAAGACTTGGTTCTCATACTTTTATAAATTGGAGTGCAAAATTACACTTTTTTTATTCAAACCACACTAGTTTGCAGTTTGTTTTAGCTGTTTTTTATGAAGTTAATAGGTTTGGTTGCTAGTGTTTTTTGAATTAGATTTAAAATAAAAAGGTTTTCGGAAGAATAAAAAAAAATCCACCAAGTATGAACTTGATGGAAATTCTCAATCATCTATTTTGATTTTTAATTACAATTCAAATAATAAAGTCATAGTGACATTGTTTAATTTAGAAGTGATGTTGGCTCCGTTTGTAAAACCTGGTGATGCTAAAAAAGCTTCCTTAGATTTTCTTTCTAAGTAAGAATAAGCTAAATCCAACTTAGTAGATCCGAAATTATATCCCAAACCAGCAGAATAGCTGTTTAAATCTCCAACTGTGATTCCGTTTTTATAAGGGCTTCCTTCATAGCGGTATCCTCCTCGTAAACTTAATTGTTTGATTTTGTATTCGCCACCAATACGAAGTTCGCCTGTGCTAGTAAGAGTGTTGTCTATTTGGTTATTAATGCCGCCAAAGCCAGCATTAGCAGGTTTGAATTTAGCGTTTCCGTAGTTTCTTATGCCGTAGTCAATGCTTAATAAGCCAGATTTGCCAAATATGTATGCGGCGCTAAAAGTCCATTTATCTGGTGTTTGCAAGGTGTAACGTTCGTAGACATTTACAACATTAGGGTTTGCATTTGCATTTAAAATTGATCCGCCTGCTGCTTGGCTTGTAGTATATACGCTTTGTGAAAGTTCATCGTAAAGTTCGTACCAAGTGTTAGATTCATATGCCACACCAAGTCTAAAATTATTAGTTACTTTTCCTATTGCTCCAAGTTGAAAAGAGAATCCGTTTCCGTAAGTATATAAATCATTGTTAAAACTTATACTTGATATTGTTGCGTTAGATTGAAGTGGGCTGTTATTGTATTCATAGAAACTTGTCGATCTTCTATAGTCTGTAATATGAAGATTTAAATTGGCTCCTAAATATAATCGGTCTTTATATGATGTTGCTATATTGAAACTTACTTTACTATTATAGCCTCTTGTGTATATATCATTTGTTTGGTAGTACTTGCCGTTTTTTGGAACATTTGTAGAATAGGTACTGTTTGGATTGTTTGCTTCATCAATGCCTATAATGTGTCCAATATTTCCTAATAGTGCTTGTTGTGCAGAAAAACCGTTTAGGTTTGGGTATTGGCCGTTAGGAAAATTGGATCCTAAATATTGATATAGATCAGATAATGTTTCGTTTGGTTGTAAAGTAACAAATTCCTGAGGAACAGGAGCGCCTCCATTGCTGTAATTTGCATAATCTAGAAAATATCCATCTACAGAGTTATTCGCAGTTCCTGCAGAGAAAACTTCGTTATTAAAATTATTAGTGTTTTCGTATGTTGCGCCAATAGAAATTTTATTCCATTTCACATTTGGATTATGGTTTTTAAATACAAATACACCGCCCGCTTGGTTTAAGATAAAAGAGTTTTCTTTATCTGTTGTTTGAGGGCCGAAATAATTAGAGTTGTTCTTGATATTCTGATTGCTGAACGAAAAACCAACTTGATTGCTGTTGAAAATTGCTGATCCAGCAGGATTGACGCTTAAAGAAGATATGTCTCCTCCAACCGCGCCAAAAGCACCACTCATCGCTCTATAACGTGCAGTTCCAGTAAGGTTTTCTTGAGAATAACGCAAAGCATCTGAGACTTCTTGAGAATATGACGCGCTGACAGTTAGTCCTGTTATAAATAGGAAAAATATTTTTTTCATTTTGGTACGTTTTAGTTTTAATTCAAGTGTGCAGAGGAAATTATCTTCTTCCTCCGCCACCGCCGCCAGATCTCATTCCTCCACCGCCGCCACCGCCGCTGTATGATCTAGAACCGCCTCCGCCTCCCATGCTAGGAGAGTAGCTCCTTGATGAGCCACTATTGCTTGGGGTGTAGCTTCTTGATGAGCCGCTATTGTAGTTAGGTGTATAGCTTCTGTTTGTTGTGGCATTTCCGCTATTATTATAAGATCTTCTGTTGCTATAGTTGTAATTAGAGCCATTGTTGTAATTTCCTCTATTAGTAAATGTAGGGCTGGTTGTTCCTCGGTTTAAAGTAGAAGTTCTTCTAAAGTCAGTATAGCTGTTAGATCTGTTTGTGGTATAATTTCTGTTTGTTGTATAATCTCCTCTATTGGTAGTGTATCCTCTATTAGTCGTGTAATTTCTGTTGGTTGTGTACCCTCTATTTGTGCTATAATTTCTATTGTAAGCATAGTTTCTGTCTCCATAATAAGCTGCAGAACCTCTTCTTCCGTAGTTGTAAGAATAGTTGTATCCGTAACCATAATATGGATATCCCCAACCTGGATAACCCCAGCCTGGGTAGCCCCATCCTGGATATCCCCATCCGTAATAAGGGTATCCCCATCCGTAATAGCCATAGCCGTAATAAGGGTATCCCCATCCAAATCCAAATGACCATGTTGGGGTAGTGTAGAAGCTTACAGAAACGTCAGAACTGCTGCTTCCCCATGCAGGATAACCTGTTGAGGCAGTTTGAGTGCTGTCTGAATAATTAGTATAATTGTCAACGTCAGTAAAAATTTCAGTTGACTGATTGTCATCTTGCAGTGATCTGAAATATTCTTTGTATTGGTTGTTTGTACCAGTAGTTTGCGCATATTTTACAGATGAGCCACCATAAACTCCATCATTATCATAATAAGAGGAATTTTGGTAAGAACCACAAGATGCTAGCAATAAACTCAATAATCCAATTAAGTAAAAATGATTAGAGTTTTGGCGGAGTGAAAGGTAAGTTTTCATATCTGTGGTGTTTTTTATTGTTGCACATTACAAAATTAGTTAGTTTTGTCAAACTATTTAGTTAAAATTGTTTAAAACAAAATTTGTGCCAAAAAATATAATATGAGTAAGAACCTTACTACAAGATCAGAAGATTATTCGAAATGGTATAACGAACTGGTTGTAAAGGCAGATCTAGCTGAAAATTCAGGAGTTAGAGGATGTATGGTAATAAAGCCATACGGATATGCTATTTGGGAAAAAATGCAAGCTGAGTTAGATCGTATGTTCAAAGAAACTGGACATCAAAATGCGTATTTCCCTTTGTTTGTGCCGAAAAGCATGTTTGAGGCTGAGGAGAAAAATGCGGAAGGATTTGCAAAAGAATGTGCGGTTGTAACGCATTACAGATTAAAAAATGATGAGGAAAGACCTGGTAAATTAATGGTTGATCCAAATGCAAGATTAGAGGAGGAGCTTATTGTTCGTCCAACAAGTGAAGCTATTATTTGGTCTACATATAAAGGGTGGGTGCAATCATATAGAGATTTGCCTCTATTGATTAATCAATGGGCCAATGTGGTTCGTTGGGAAATGCGTACGCGTTTGTTTTTGAGAACTGCTGAGTTTTTATGGCAGGAGGGGCATACCGCTCATGCTACAAAAGCGGAAGCTATTGACGAGTCTGAAAAAATGATGAATGTTTATGCTGATTTTGCTGAGAACTTTATGGCAATTCCAGTTGTTAAAGGTTTTAAGACCGAAACAGAACGTTTTGCTGGTGCTGATGAAACATATTGCATCGAGGCGTTAATGCAGGACGGAAAAGCGTTGCAGGCTGGTACATCTCACTTCTTGGGTCAGAACTTTGCAAAAGCATTTGATGTTAAGTTTGCTAATGCAGAAGGAAAACAAGAACACGTTTGGGGAACTTCTTGGGGAGTATCTACTCGTTTAATGGGAGCGTTAATCATGACGCATTCTGATGATCAAGGATTGGTATTGCCTCCAAATTTGGCTCCAATTCAAGTAGTTATTGTACCTATATATAAGACTGATGAACAATTGGCTCAAATTACAGAAGCCGTTAAAGATTTAACAGCTAAATTGAGAAAATTGAAAATCACGGTTAAGTTTGATGACAGAACAACTCAAAAGCCAGGATTTAAATTTGCAGAATGGGAATTGAAAGGAGTTCCTGTTCGAATTGCGGTTGGTCCAAAAGATTTAGAAAACGGAACTTTTGAGGTGGCAAGACGCGATAATTTGACAAAAGAGGTTGTTGCTAGCGAAAAAATTGTTGAACATGTAAATGATCTTTTAGAACAGATTCAAACGGACTTATTTACTAAAGCATTAGATTATCGCAATACTCATATTACGGAAGTAAATAGTTTTGAGGAATTTAAAGAAGTTTTAGAAGGAAAAGGAGGTTTTTTATCTGCTCATTGGGATGGGACTGCTGAGACAGAAGAAAAGATAAAAGAATTGACAAAAGCGACAATTCGTTGCATTCCTTTGGATGCTATTGAAGAGGCGGGAACCTGTGTGTTTACTGGGAAACCATCTTCTAAAAGAGTGCTTTTTGCTAAGGCGTATTAAAAAAAAATACATTTTTTTGCATTAGGTGTTGCGCAAATAAAAAATAGATGTATCTTTGCATCCGCAATACAGAAGCGCGGTCCGTTCGTCTATCGGTTAGGACGCCAGGTTTTCATCCTGGTAAGGGGGGTTCGATTCCCCCACGGACTACAAGTTATATTACATATTGAAAAGTTTCCAACTTAGGAGAATATTGGTCCGTTCGTCTAGGGGTTAGGACGCCAGGTTTTCATCCTGGTAACAGGGGTTCGATTCCCCTACGGACTACAAAATTAGTTGTAAATAAGTTTTGTAAAACAAAGATTGGTGTCTCGGTTTTTGTTTTATTAGTTAAAACCAAAGTGATTGTTTTACAGTTGTGGGAGGTTTTTCTTTTTTAACTAGTATTTATAATAATTATTACATCTAAAATTAAAAGAAAATGGCAAATCATAAGTCAGCATTAAAAAGAATCAGAAGTAACGAAAAAAGAAGAGTTCTTAACAGATATCAGCATAAAACTACTCGTAATGCTATTAAAGCGTTAAGATTAGCTACTGATAAAGCTGATGCTACTGCAAAATTATCAACTGTAGTTTCTATGATTGATAAATTAGCTAAAAAGAACATCATCCATGATAATAAAGCTTCTAACTTGAAGTCTAAATTAACTAAACATGTTGCTAAATTGTAATTAAAACAATTTATTAAAAATATAAAAGTCCTCCAAAAGAGGACTTTTTTTGTTTTAAATCTAGAATAAAATTCCAATAAAAAATAAATTCCAAATTCCAATTTTATAAATAGATTGGAGTTTGGAATTTATTATTTGAGAGATTTAAAAATTTAAACCTTGATTGATTTTGTGTATTGAGGGGTTTTGTTATTTAGAATTTAAAACATTAGGGTTTTAAATTTTATAAATCAATTTTCTTTTTAAGGTATTCTAGCATTGGCTGTGTAATTGGTTTAGAAAGGAAATCTATTATAATTGGGTATTTTTTTGCTTTGGCAAGGTCTTCAGGATCAATGGTAGAAGATAACACAATTACCGGAACTGTATTGAACTCTTTATAATCTGAAGAAGTGAAATGGTCTAGAAATTCCCATCCTCCCATAATTGGCATATTTAAATCTAAAAAAATTAATTCAGGCCTTTTTTTTGTTTTGTCCTTGGTATATTTTAAGACATTGAAATGATGAAGGGCTTCTTCGCCATTTTGAGCTGTAACAACTTCATGTGAAAATGAAGATTTTGAAATTACCTTTTTGCATAGCATTAATGTTATTGGGTCATCATCAATGCATAAAATCTGCTCAAGCATAGTAATTAATTTTTAAATGTTATCGTAAATGTAGTTCCTTTATTAACTTCACTATCAATAGAGATTGTGCCTCCCATTGTTTCTACTTGCGATTTTACAAGATATAATCCTAAGCCTTTGCTGTCAGGGTAATTATGAAATCTTTGATAAAGGCCAAATACTTTGTCGCGATTTCGTTCAAGGTCAATTCCGATTCCGTTATCTTTAAAGGTTAAGATTGTTCTTTGCTCTATTTGTTCTGCTATTATAGATATTTTTAGTTTCCTGTTTTCTGATTTGTATTTTATAGAGTTGGTTAAGAGATTTAATAAGATACTTTCAATATAAGCCTTATTAGTAATAAGTTCAGGTACTTTGTCGAATTTAAGTTTAATTATTGGTTTGTGTAACTCGATTTGAAAAGATAATTGACTAAATACATTTTCAAAAACTTCTTTTAAAGATACTTCTTCTTTTTGCATAGAAGGGTTGTCTTTAATGATGATAACTTTTACTAAATCATTGATGGTTTCATTTAGCAAATGTGTTGATTTTGTAAATCCGGCTAATATTTCTTCAAGCTCTTCATTTTCTATAGGTATGTCTTCTATTAAATTTAAAAGTCCAATCAAATTCGAAAGCGGTGCTCTAAGATTGTGTGATGTGATATAGGAGAATTGTTTTAAATCCTTATTGTTTTGGGTTAATTCTCGAATAAGATGTTCTTTTTCTGTTTCAAGTTTTTTCTCATCTGTAATATCTCTCTGTATTGAGATCCAGTGAGAAATTATGCCTTCATTATTAAATATAGGAATCATAGAAAAGCGTACCCAGTATTCTTCTTTACTTTTGGTGTAAGTAATGGTTTCAATTAGGCATTCTTCTTCGTTTTTTATGGCTCTTAAAAGTTTCTTTAATTCGTCAGAATCTGATTTCGGCCCTTTAAAAATGTTTGGCGATTTCCCAATGATTTCATTTGACTGATAACCTGACATTTGAGAAAATGCAGGATTCACGTAAACTATTTTCGGTATTTTTCTTTCAGAAGAATTGGCCTCGGTAATTAAAATAGAATCTTTAGATTGTGTAATTACAGTTTCTAAAAGTTTTAATCGCTGCTCTTCTTCTTTTTGTTTCGTAATATCCTGAATAGCTCCAATCATTCTGATGGCTCTTCCATTTTCATCTTTCAATAAAAAACCTCGATCCAAAACATATTTATATGATCCATCTGCGCATCTAAAACGGTATTGATCCTGCCATTTTTCAGTTTTTTGTTCTATGAAAGAATATAACTTTATTGACATTCGGATGCTGTCTTCTGGGTGAATTTTGTCAAACCACCATTTAGAAGTTTTGCCCACTTCTTTTGGGTCATAACCAAAAACACCTTCAATTCCTTTGTTCCAATTAATACTGTCCTCTTGAATTTTCCAATCCCAGATTGTATCGCTTGTCGCTTTTGCTACAATGTCATATTTCTCATTAGATTCTTTTATTTCTTCGTTGGTCTTGTTTAGTTTTTCAAAGATGGTTATGTTTCTTTTTTCATTTTTTGAAAGTATTAAACTGAAAACCAATACTGTAATTAGAATAAAAACAACATCTTTTATTAAAGGCAGATATAGATATTCTGAAGAAGAAAAGTAGGTTATGAGTAATTTATGACATAAGACCGCCATAATTATCGAGATGATGGTATAAATAAGAGTAATTTGGAGAGTTTTACTTTTCATCACCTCAAATATAGTTAATTTAACTATAACAGAACGTATCTTAATATCATTTTGAAAACGATATTTTTATCATTTATATTAACTAATTGATTGTATATACGCAAACTATGGCAGAAACATTTTTTTTTAAAAAATAAAGTGTACCTTTGCGCCCATTAAAAATCACAGATGGAATCTATTAGAAACATTGCAATTATTGCCCACGTCGATCACGGTAAAACAACTTTGGTTGATAAAATTATGTATCACTGTCAGTTATTTCGTGAAAACGAAAACACAGGTGATTTAATCTTAGATAATAATGATTTAGAGCGCGAGAGAGGTATTACCATTACTTCTAAAAACGTATCGGTTCAATATAAAGGAACAAAAATCAATATTATCGACACTCCTGGCCACGCCGATTTTGGAGGTGAAGTAGAACGTGTATTGAACATGGCCGATGGTGTATGTTTGCTAGTTGATGCTTTTGAAGGACCAATGCCTCAAACTCGTTTCGTTTTGCAAAAAGCGATCGATTTAGGATTGAAGCCTTGCGTGGTTATCAATAAAGTAGATAAAGAAAACTGTACTCCTGAAGAAGTTCACGAAAAAGTTTTTGACCTAATGTTCGAATTAGGAGCTACTGAAGAGCAGTTAGATTTCCCAGCTGTTTACGGTTCTGCTAAAAACAACTGGATGTCTGATGATTGGAAAAATCAAACAGAAAACATTGAACCATTATTAGACATGGTTATTGCTAATGTTCCAGCTCCTAAAGTTTCTGAAGGTACTCCACAAATGTTGATCACGTCTTTAGATTTCTCTTCATTTACAGGTCGTATCGCTATCGGACGTCTTGAAAGAGGTACTTTAAAAGAAGGAATGCCAATTTCTTTGGTAAAAAGAGATGGTAAAATCATCAAATCTAGAATTAAAGAATTACACACTTTTGAAGGTTTAGGCCGTAGAAAAGTAGAAGAGGTTGTTGCTGGAGATATTTGTGCGGTTGTAGGTATTGAAGGATTCGAAATTGGTGATACTATCGCTGATTTTGAAAATCCAGAAGCTTTACAGACAATTGCTATCGACGAGCCAACAATGAGTATGTTGTTTACAATTAACGATTCACCTTTCTTTGGTAAAGAAGGTAAATTTGTTACTTCTCGTCATATCCGTGAAAGATTGACAAAAGAGCTTGAGAAAAACTTAGCAATGAAAGTTGGAGAAACTGATTCTGCTGATAAATTCATGGTTTTTGGTCGTGGTGTACTTCACTTATCTGTTCTTATTGAAACAATGAGAAGAGAAGGATATGAGCTTCAAATTGGTCAGCCGCAAGTTATTATCAAAGAAGTTGATGGTGTTAAATGTGAGCCAATTGAAGAATTAACGATCGACTTGCCAGAAAACCTTTCAGGTAGAGCGGTTGAATTCGTGACTATCCGTAAAGGTGAAATGCTTTCTATGGAAGGTAAAGGTGAGCGTATGATTATTAAATTCAACATTCCATCTCGTGGAATCATTGGTTTGAGAAATCAATTGCTTACTGCTACTGCTGGTGAGGCTATTATGGCACACCGTTTCATTGGGTACGAACCATACAAAGGAGAAATTCCTGGACGTAACAACGGTTCATTAATCTCTATGGAAAACGGAAAAGCTATTCCTTATTCTATTGATAAATTACAAGATCGTGGTAAATTCTTCGTTGATCCTAACGAGGATATCTATGAAGGTCAGGTAATTGGAGAAAACACTCGTAGCGACGATATGACTGTTAACGTTACTAAAACGAAAAAACTTTCTAACGTACGTTCTTCTGGAGCTGATGATAAAGCTAGAATTATTCCAGCTATCAAATTCTCATTAGAAGAAGCTTTAGAGTATATCCAAAAAGATGAGTACGTTGAAGTAACTCCAAAATCTTTACGTTTAAGAAAGATTTACTTAAGTGAAACTGATAGAAAAAGATATAAAATCTAATTAGTTTAACTTTCAATATAAAAAATCCCAAATTCCAATTTCATGGAGTTTGGGATTCTTTTTTTTTGATTAATTGAAATTGTTTAAAGAATTGAATTTTTGACCAAGTATTGGAATTTGGAATTTCAGAGTTTGAAATTTATAAAAGTTATCTTTTCAAACTAAAGTGTCCTTTCACATTTTTTCCATTAACAAAAAGAAGCGTAAACCAATAATCATCTGAAGGCATTTCTCTTCCGTTGAAAATTCCATTCCAGCCTGATCCATTCTGATTCATTTGTTTTAATAACTTTCCGTAGCGATCAAAAATAGAGATGGTATAATCTGGCATCTGGTCAATGTTTTTAATTACCCATAAATCATTAAATCCGTCTCCGTTTGGAGTAAAGAAACGAGGATAGTCTAAGACATATATTTGAAATACATTAGAAGGACCGCAACCATTTTTGTCTCTAGCAATCGCATTATAGACTCCTGGACTTATTTGCGTGAAAGTTGGATCGTCTTGAAAAACAATTCCATCCAGAGAAAATTCATAATTTCCAACACCAGTATAGAGAATCTTTACAGAATTGTCTATTCCAGAGAAATCTTTTACATCAGCTCCTGTAATTGTAGCTGGTTCAGATAGAATTACTTTAAAATTTTTAGTTTTTGGACATCCATTAGCGTCTGTTACGGTTACCGAGTAATCACCTGGGGTGTTAACTTGGATTGAATTTGTTGTACCTAAGTTATTAGACCAAGCATAACTGTTGAAACCAGTTGCTACTGATAATGTTATTTCGCTTCCTTTGCAAAGATATTGTGTCTCATCTTCAAAATTTGGAGGGTTGAAGGTGTGGACAATCAATTCTATAGGAGTGATATCATAACAATCAGAACCATTTGCGGCACGAGCATAAATAGTTTGGCTGTTTGGCGTAGTATTTTTGAAAATATTTGGTAGCTGATTTGTTTCTGTAACTGCGTCTAAAGCTGTCAAAAAATAATTGATTACCAGTCCAGGAGGCAAACCTGTTAAAACTTGAGGAGTTACTTCTGTTGCTAAATCAAATTGATATAAACCGTCTTGTATTTCATCTTCATCGCACTTGGCAATTGGATTCTGATCTGGGATCACAGTACTAGAAACATTTAATGTGATTTGAGGTATTGCACTGCAACCAAAAGTATTTTCAATTCTAGCAAAAACAATTTGATTTGGAGTTTTGTTGGTATAACGCTGCGGATTTAAAATTGGATTTGTTTTTGCCTGTGCATCTGCCAAAGTTTCGTAATATCCTTGATTAACGATTTGTGAGTTATTATTTTTTACAATATTAGCAACTTTGGTCAAATCAAAAATGGTGAAACCGTCTGCATCATCATCACATTGCAATAAAGAAGTGTTGGTTGATTGAATTTGAGGTGTAAACTCAATGGTGATTTCTCCAATAGAAATGCATGTCGTGCCACTCAAATTTGCTTCAACTTTATACATTCCTGATGTTTGTACAGCATAAGAGGAAGACGTTGCTCCAGTAATCTCAATATAATTGTTGGAAGCATCTTTTTTGAACCATTTAAAAGTATAAGCTGTTGAACTTAAATTGGTATCTAAAACGTAACTTTCTCCAAAACAGATCGGATTATTATTTGCCACAGTTCTATCTTCACCAAAATTTATTTTAGTTACAAAACTGCCTGCCTCAATAAAAACTGCCGAATTGTATTGTCTCGTAGCATCATCGGCAACAACCATTTTTAAGTGATATTTTTTATTTGGAATGACATCCGTTGAAGCATTCATTACTACGGTCTGACCTGCATAATTAATAGGGCTAGAATCTGAATTATATCCATTAAAGTAGTTTTCATTAACAGCTTCGCATCCAATTAAAGATACTCCGTACTCATCTTTAACAGTTTCAATTTTAGGATGAACTGTTGTTGCCGAAACTGCTGTTGTAGTATTGGGTAAAACGGCAAGGTTTTTATAGTTTTCACTGCTTCCAGCTTCTTTAATTAAGAATGCAAATCCGTCTGAGTAAATACAAGGAAAATTAAGTTGATATTCATTTGAAGCAAAAATATAATTAAAGCTTACAGAATTAGTTAATGCTATAAAATCAAATTCTAAAACTGTTGCTTGCGTACTATTGTTAATTCCTAAAGCTTGATTGAGATCAGTATCACCGTTCCATCCTGGCACTTCTGTGCCTTTGGATTGTTCCTGTATATAAGGCCCCACTGCTTTTGTGCTTGGAGAAGTGCTTAAAACTATTCCGCTCGAAAAAGGAAAATTTGCACCTGCCGTAAAAGAGCCATAACTCTGCTGGTTTGGAGTTGGGTTTCCCGACCCACTTACACTTTCAGTATCGATGCAAGAACTATTTATTAAAACATTCTGAATTAAATCGGCAGGTGTCGCATTAGAATTGACAGAGATAGCCTGTGCGCTGATTTTGGTATAAAAACAGCACAAAATGAAAGTTAGAAATAAAATTCTTGAAGGACTCATAGTAACAAATATACTACAAATCTCTATTTTTTAATAATTTGTAAGAAAAATATATAAATAGGAAAGTCCAAGTTAGAACGATAAAAACAGCAAAATAATCAACGCTAAAATCAGCATCTGTTTCAATTCCCATTTGTGTGCCAATGTTCTTCACAACAGATAATCTTGGTCCTGGATTGACAATTAAATTAGACATTGATTCTAAAGGCAAAAACTGCGTAATTTTTTTGTCAGTATCGCTGTTTGGGAAAATTTTAAATGCCAAAGTACCTCTTA
This sequence comes from Flavobacterium nitrogenifigens, assembly GCF_003254565.1. Classification (GTDB taxonomy): domain Bacteria; phylum Bacteroidota; class Bacteroidia; order Flavobacteriales; family Flavobacteriaceae; genus Flavobacterium; species Flavobacterium nitrogenifigens. The sequence continues at coordinate 100,274 of NZ_QJRI01000177.1, read as the reverse complement.
TGATTGCTTCAATTATATTCCAAACTAAAAGAAACCCCAGTGCAAAAGCAGAACGTTTTACTAATATTCCTAAAAATAAGCAGAACGAAAAGAAACCTGTCAATTTTACAAAAAAGGCCAAAAGATAGTCTAAGTCGCTAAAAACAATACCAAATTCGGTGTAAGAAGAGAAGCAAAATCCTAAAATTAAGCTCATTATAAAAACAAAAACAGTAGATGCAAAAGCAAATAAAACTACAGTTAAGAATTTAGATAAAATAAATTCTTTTTTGCTAAGACCATCAATTAAGTTTTGTTTTAAAGTTCCGTAACTATATTCATTTGCCATCATAGAAACGATTACTATAGCTAAAAAGAATTTCATCCAAGCAGCTACGTAAGTATTAAAATGCCAGATAAAAGGAAAATTAAAAATTCCCATTTCTGCCAAATGAAATTTGAAAATTCCAATATCAAATTTTATGGCAGCAATTAAGGCTATAAAAGAAAGTAATATAAAATAAGTTAGAGTTAATATTTTACTGGCTTTGTTCATCCAGATTTTTTGTAATTCTATAGAGAGAAGTCTTTTCATGATTTAGTTTTTTTGGGCGATAGCGTTTTTGGTTAATTCTAAAAATTGTGCTTCTAGACTGTTTTTACGTTTTACTAAATGGCTTAAAACAATGTTTTTAGAAAACAAAAACTGATTTAATTCTGAAGCGGATAAGTCAGAATTTAGGTAAACTAAAACTTTATCATGTTCTTCAGCAATTCTATCAACAGCAGGATGTTCTGCTAAAACAGTTTTTAAAACTAAATTATTATCGGTTTGCAACTCAAAGAAACCTTCGTTTGAGGACATTCCATCAACAGGGCCGGAATATAAAACTTCACCTTTTCTCAAAACAATTACCTGCGAACATACTTTTTCTACTTCATCCAATAAATGAGAAGCAAGTAAAATAGTCGTTCCTTGCGAAGCAATTTTTTTGATAATATCACGAATCTGATGAATTCCTTGTGGATCTAATCCGTTGGTTGGTTCATCTAAAATTAAAATTTCAGGATCGTTCAAAAGTGCCGACGCGATTGCTAGACGCTGTTTCATACCCAATGAAAAAGTGCTGAACTTACTGTCTTTTCTTTCGCTTAAACCAACTAATTCTAATTTTTCATTGACTTTAGAATAGTTGATGTTTTTGATTTTGCAAACCAATTTTAAGTTTTGCTCGGCTGTCATGTACGGATAAAAATTAGGTCTTTCTATAATAGCGCCCACTTTTTTTAAAGCATCATGAGTTTCGACATTGCCATCAAACCAGCGATAACTGCCAGACGATTTATTGACAACACTCAATACAATTCCTAATGTAGTCGATTTTCCGCTGCCGTTTGGCCCTAGAATGCCATAAACACGACCTTTTTGTATTTGAAAAGATACATTTTTCAAAGCCTGAATTCGGCCGTATCTTTTGCTTAAATTCTCAATGGTTAATATGGTTTCCAAATTTTTCTGGTTTTAGTTTTTAGTATGACGAGCCAAGTTGATTTTTGTTACTTTAAATTCTAACTTTAAATCGTATTGATGTAAATTTGTAATAAAGATATTCAAAATGAGCGAGCCTTTAATGGTTTTAAAAAAACCGTCTTACCCTTTAACACAGCCACTTTTAAGCTATTTAGAACGATACGAACGTATTTCTAAAGTTTCTGTGTTTTATGATGACTTGCTTCGTTTTTCGGGTTCAATAAATGTATACGATAAAAATGATACAGACACGCTTTGGATTCGGGTTTATTATGGCGAATTTGAGCGTAATGAAATTGATTTGAATCTAAAGAAAATATACTCGCTTCTGCATTCTGATGGTAATAGCGAAATTATTCAATATTTGAATGTTGATGCAATTGATTATTGTACTTTCGGAAATTCGAAACCTTTTAGAATTAAAGTTCGAAATATTCTTAATGATAACTATGTCCATTTTTATATCAAAAAAGCCGATGCTTCTCGAATTTACGGATTAGAATTGGAAGATATTCTTTCGCCAGATAAAATCAACTTTCTGGTTTATAAAGACACTCTAATCGAAGAGCATATTATCGGAATTCCAGGCGATGTTTTTATGGATACTTTGCTTGATAAATGTAGTGAAATGGAAAAAGCACAGATTGCCAAAGAGTTTGTGAAATTTAACGAACGTTGTATGATTCGGCTTTTGGGTGACATGCGTGCGTATAATTATGTAATTGTCCCGATTCACGATTTTGATCAAGTAGTTTATAAAATTCGTCCAATCGATTTTGATCAGCAATGTTACGAGGGGAATTTTAAAGTGTATCGTCCGCAGTTTTTCAAGGAAAATTTCCCGATGATTCAATTGATCAAAGAGAAATTAGAAGAGCGTTCGATTATTCAATATAAAGATGAAGAAAGGGCAATTTTGGCAAAACGTATTCATTCTGCCGAAACGAGAATTAAAAAATTGCTGAATATTATGTGCCACGATACCATTTCTACTCAAGAACATTTACTGCAATTAAAAATGGAATTATACCGTTATACAAACGATATGAAATTTAAAAACGCAAAATCAATGGGGCACATCATGCACGCCGCATTTGAATTTATTACCCGTAATTTTAAAAATACTAACTTAGTTTAGAATTATTGTCATCCTGAGGAACGAAGGATCACACAAGTAACTCTACAAAGATTGGAGAATTACTTTACGCAATCTCTAGTGTGATCCTTCGTTCCTCAGGATGACAAAAAAATAAAAATAATATCATGAAAAAATCTTTCCTAATTATCTGTTCAATTGTTTTATTAGCTTGCCAGAAACAATCTGGTTCTGATTTAAAAGAACTTTATTCGCTTCCAAAAAAATTAAAAGAAGTTTCAGGAATAACTTATTTTCCCGAAACGCAAACGCTTTATACTTTGGAAGACAGCGGAAATAAAAATGCAATTTACGCCATCGATTCTAAAGGGAAATTAGCCAAAACCATTACGATTTCAAATGCCACAAATGTCGATTGGGAAGATATTACAAAAGATAAATCTGGAAATATCTACATTGGAGATTTTGGAAACAATGATAACGAAAGAAGAGATCTTTGTATTTATAAAGTTGCAAAAAATCAACTGAATAATGATGTAGCTAAAGCTGAATATAAAATTTCATTTTCGTATCCGGAACAAAAAGAATTTCCGCCAAAGAAAAAAGAAATGTTTTACGATGTTGAAGGCTTCTTCGAACAAGGAGGCTATTTCTACCTTTTTACCAAAAACAGAAGTAAAGGTTTTGACGGAACAGCTTTTATTTACAAAATAAAAAATGCTGCGGGAACTCAAAAAGCAGTTAAAATAGGAGAATTTAAAACCTGCAGCAATTATAATCATTGTGTTTTGACAAGCGCCACAATAAGCCCTGACGGAAAAAAAGTGGCTTTATTAAGTCATGACAAAGTGCTTTTATTTAAAGGATTTAAAGGAGATTTATTCCATAAAGGAACTCAAACGGAATTAAATTTAAATCACTTTTCACAAAAAGAAGCGATCGTTTTTAAAGATAATAATACGTTACTAATCGCCGACGAAAAAACAAACAAAATAGGAGGAAAGCTCTACGAGTTTAAGCTTTAAGTTGCTAAGGTACTGAGGTGCTAAGATGCTAAGAAAAGATTAGCCACGAATTCACGAATTTTTAATTAAAAATAATTCGTGAATTCGTGGCTGTTTTTTTTACTCAGAGTAGAGAAAACCTTAGAATCTTAGTATCTCAGCAGCTTAGCAACTTTTTTAAAAGCTATATGCCGCTCCAAAAATCAATCTTCCAACTTCGTCAGGAGATTTAAAATATGAGATTCTTGCTGTAATCACATTTATGGCATTCAGCCAAAGTCCGCCGCCGTAATCTTGGTGCCATTTTTTAGAATTTTCACCATCAAGCCAAACTCTTCCGTAGTCAAAACCGCCTAAAATTCCATACGTAAAAGGCACAATCGTTTTACGGATTTTCCCAATGCTTAAACGTAAATCAGAGCTTTGAGAGAAGTATGAACTTCCTAAGAAACGTTCGTTTCTATAACCTCGTAAATCGGTGTCGCCTCCCAGAGAAGCACCTTGATAGAATTCGTAATTATTATTAAAAATAGCCTTTCCTTTAAGGTAAGTAGCTAGAATCAATTTTCCGTTATGATCGATTTTATGCGTAAAGCCTAAAATACTTTCAAGAGTTGGGAAATTCTTTTTTGTTTCGTCAAGATTTGTTGTCCAAGTTCCTGCAAGCATAAAATACATTCCTAATGTAGGTTTAGCAGCAAAATCTGAATTTTTAAACTGATATTTTACTTTCAAACTTCCGTAATTCTGACTGTCAAATACTTCCGGATTTACAATTCCAGGAATGTTGATGTATCTATTTTCGGTGTCTTCAACGGTCATTCTTTGGAAGATTGGCTGAATGCTAAACTCGCTTCCGTATCTTCCTACATGACGAATGGCACCCGAAGCATTAAATTTTCTAATGCGAACACGGTTGTAATCCATTCCTAAATCATCATTGTATTGCGATTCGTTTCCGTAACCAAAATAGTTCATGGCAAAATTTGGAGTCGTATATAGTGATTCCACATCAATAACCCATTTTCCTAACAAACCGGGGAAATGTGCAGCATAATTAAACTCTAAACCGCCAGTAGCAAAATAGTAGAAAGCATTAAAAATATGTCTTTGCGTGTACGGATTTTGCTTAAAATTATTAACGGTATAATTTACGCTAACGCCTACTTTTACACCATCATCTGGATTATATCCAATGTTTGGAAGACCAGAAACTACATTATATTTTGGTTTTTCGTAATTGTAAGCATTAACATCGTAATCATCTGTAAGCTGTGTTTGTGTTTTAGAATCTAAATTATAGGTGTTTTCTTTTGATTTGAAATCATAAACAATAACCTTTCGTCCGTTTTCGATGTTGTAAGTATCGTTGTTCTGACCTCCAATCAAACGAATTTTAATGCTCGATTTTTCGTTTCCTTTTACTTCAAAAACATCATTATCATCTAATCCGTAAATCCAAAGATTTTTGGTTTTATCATCGGTTACGTTTTTGGTATAAAGCAATTCATCACCTTCTTTTTTGATTCTGAAAACCTGAATTTCAATCCTTTTCTTTATATTATGATTTAAAACAAACTTGTCTTTTTTGTCTGTTCCCGCAATCATAACAGTCCTATCTAACACTTCAGAATACTCACGCGCATATTTCTGAAGATCTTTTTTTCTGCTTTTTAGCTTTGCTTTGATTTCATCAACTGTTTCATCCTGAACTTCTTTTGGCATATTTTTAAAAGCCAAATCGATATCTGCATCTGTCAAGTTTTCCTGAATGTACTGGGCTTGCTCAATCCATTCTTTTTCTCCAGCAGTTTTTAGAAATGCTAAATCCATCGGGTACGGTTCTCTTCCAAGCCATTTCACATTGATTCTGTCACCTTTAAAAGTTCGCATGTGACGAAGAGGAGGCATATTCATTATAAGTGAAAGCAAAGCGCCATCGTATTTTACAAAAGCTTGGTCACGATCTCTTGGAATAGGTCTGTAAATTACTTTTCCATCTTCTTTATACTCAGCCCAACGCCATTGATCACTGTGTCGGTCCCAATCGCCTAAAAGAATATCAAACAAACGCGCTTTGATATATTCTTTTTCATCAACAGTATATTTTTCATCTTTATGAAGATTCAGCATCATATCATCAGTTCCGATGATGTTGCTCGGTTTTCCGAAATTTTTGCCATCAAGATGATTGTCAGCAGGTCTTTCTTCAACCATATATAATTGGTCTCCAAAACTAGCATTAAATTCACCTAGACCATTTTGTTTCGGAATATAATATAAAATCGGATTAGTATGTCTAAGTCCAATTTGATCAGACATGCTTCCGATAGCGAAAGAAGAATAAGGGTGAGAAGTCGTGTAAAAATCAAATAAAAAATCCTCGGCGTATGTTTTTTCAAATTCATTTACCACATATTGATCTTTAAAAGCTACAGATTGCAAAAATGTTGTAGCACTTTTTTTCATAGCACGCATCACGTACTCACGCCCTTGAGGATCCGACATTCTCAATGAAATTGACTGATGTCCTCCGCCTTCACGAATAGGTTTTAAGCCTCCTTTTAAAGTATCAACTGTTGCTGTTGTAGCTTCAACTGGCATACTGTAATATTTTCTATAATGCTGGCCGAATAAAAATCTATGAAATGCACTTTTTTGAGTCATCTTTGGAGAATAAATAGAAGTGGTCACAGTTGAAGGAAACTTGTTCGGGATATCTGCTGCCCAATTAACCTCTTTGGCTTTTATGATTTCACGTTCAAAAAGCAACTTTTCTTTGCCGTTTTCATTTCCATAAAAAGAAACTTTCGCATCTCCGCTTTTAAACATAGTTAAAGTAGCGTAACCATTTCTGCCATATGAAAAATCGTACGGACTAATAGCTCGCGCAGCTTCCGATTTTGATCCAGCACCACTGATAATCTGCTGAATATTTTCTTTGCTGATATATTGTAGGTTATGATCGTGACCCGAAACTACAATTACATTTTTCTGCTTTTGCAGAAGCGTTTTAATTCTTTTAGTATAAATCGTATATTGTTTATTCTGAATGTCCTGCGGACTTACACCAGATGTTTTTCGCAATAAATTAATAAATGAACCAATTACCGGAAGCGGAATTTTTTGCTCTAAAGGAAATAATTGTTTTTCTAATGAAAATTGTCCGCCGTGTGTTCCGTTACTTAATAAAGGGTGGTGAATGGCTAAAACCACTGTCTTTTCTTGATTCTTGTTTAAAAGCCCTTCTAGCTCTTCAAAAAAAGCTTCTCGGGTTTTAATTTCACAATTGTCATTTATAGTTGGGTGATCGTTCCAATCTTCAAGAAACCATTCACTATCAACAGCTATCAGAGTAGTGGTGCTGTCAATTTTTACGTTTTCAATCGGACAGGATTTTCTTGGAAGAAAACCTTTTTTGTCATTTAAATATTTCGCTACAAAATCAGCCTGACGTTCTAGGCCTTTGATGCCACTGTACCAGTCGTGATTTCCTGGAATTACGATTGTTTTTCCTTTAAAATCTTTCGTTAATTTTAATTGATTGGTTAATTTAGTTTCTGCTAAAGCCTTGTCTTCAGGATGTTTGTCGCTCGGAAAACCTTTCGGATAGATGTTGTCGCCTAAGAAAAGAAGAGTAGATTTTTTACTCGCTTTCTTAAGCTTTTGATGCAGAAGTTCTAACGTTTGCTGTGCCTGTTCTTCATCGGCATTTCCAGCATCGCCAACAAGAAAAAAAGTATGTGCAATTTTTATGGTATCTGTTGCGTTTTCTGTTTCGTTGGCGCTCACACTTTTTCCATATTGCGGTTTGCGTGTTGCACAAGAATAAACGATGAATAGTGCTGTTATTGCTAATAAATAGTTTTTAATCTTGGCAATAAAATGATTATCCAAAAACAATTTCATAATTTAGTGGTATAAAAATATTCTTTATGAATCTAATAGAACAATCCGAAGATTTCGTGAGTAATTTACTCAAAGATAAACTTTCTAATTTATATTCTTACCATAATTTTAATCATACTTTTACGGTTGTTACAGCAGTAAAAGAACTTTGCAAAAAAGAAGATGTAAGCGGAGAAGATAAGGAAGCGCTTTTGGTTGCGGCATGGTTTCATGATACTGGATACATTGAAGGATATGAAAATCATGAAAAGAAGAGTACTGAAATTGTTGCTGCTTTTCTGCGAGAAAAAGGAAAATCGGAAGAATTTATCGCACTTGTTTCGAGCTTGATTCTGGCTACTGTCAAAGAATATGAGCCTAGAACGCACTTAGAAAAGATTATTCGTGATGCAGATTACGCCCATCTAATGGGAGCTGAATATGCGACAACTTGCGAATTGCTTCGTTTGGAATTAAAAAATGCGGGAATAGTTAGCTTTTCTAATGACGAATGGACTAGAGAAAATCTTAATTTTTTATTGAATAAACATAGATTCTATACAGATTATGCGTTGAGAAAATGGCAGCCTCTGAAAGAGAAAAATCTATTATTAATTCAGAAAAAAATAAATAAACAGGAATTGAAAGCTGCCGCTGCACTAGAAGAAGAAAATAAAAAAAGAGAAAAAGCGGAAAAAGCCGATAAACCTGATCGCGGAATTGATACTTTATTTCGTGTTACACTTGGAAACCATACCCGTTTAAGCGGTATTGCAGATAGTAAAGCCAATATTTTATTGTCGGTAAATGCCATTATTATCTCGATTGCATTATCATCTATTATTCCAAAACTAGATAGTCCAAAAAATGCCCATTTAGTTGTGCCGACGTTTATTATGCTAATGTCGAGCGTAATTACGATTATTTTCGCGATTCTTTCTACACGTCCAAAAGTGACATCAGGATTCTTTACGCGTGATGATGTCGAAGCCAGAAAAGTGAATTTAATGTTTTTTGGGAATTTCTATAAAATGCCTCTTGAAGATTATGATTGGGCAATGAATGAAATGATGAAAGACCGAGATTATCTGTATTCAACGATGATCAAAGATTTGTATTACTTGGGATTGGTTTTGCAACGAAAATATAATTTACTCCGAATTGCCTATAACTTTTTTATGTTCGGAATTATCATAACAGTGATTGCGTTTGTGATTGCTTTTAAATCAATTTAAAATTTTAGACGCTGATTTTACGGATTCGCTATCGCGAAAACGCAGATGAACACAGTTTTTTTTGATTTAAATTAAAAATCCGTTTTATCCGTGTCTAGAGAACTTTGACAAAGTTTTTTAACAAAAATATTTTTAAACATATAGAAACATAGTTTTTTCTTTATCTACAAAGAATAAAGAAAGAAACTAGTTTCTCACACATAGCTATGTGAATTGATGCAAGTGAAACGCCTTTTTAAGTTTCAAAATCTATGTTTCTATGTGTTTAAAAAATAAAAAAAGCTCAACTATTTAGTTGAGCTCATCTAACAAATCCTGATAAGTTATTTTCTTAATTCCTGGGTTTGAATTATTGTTGATTACTTTCACGCGAATCGCTCTCAAACCAGAAACTCCCTGAAGATCTTCGACTTCAAATTGTTCTATCGATGGTTCCAAAATTTTCTTGTGCTGCAAGTATTTAATGTATTTTAAATATTCTGCTTCTTCACTATTTTGAGAGTAAACAATCGTGATTTTTTCTTTTTCTGTAATTCTTTCGTTTGTTCCTTTAATATGAGATTTGTCAATTCGTTTTTTAACGACTTCATATCTCGCATTGTAAGTTCCGTCTACATCAAAACGTTTTTCATCCATTCTGAAACGGATAGAAAGTGCAGAACTGAAAACAAGAATTAACGAAGTAACATCCAATTCGTAAGGTAGCGATTCTTTAAGTTCATGGTGTTCCAATTCCATTTCGCATAGAGTTTGCAATTGCCACAAACGAAGATTATGCAGATACATAATATCGAACGGTTTTGTTGGCGAGATAGAAGCTCCAATATATAAGTTATGTTCAACACCATCCGTTTTAAAACGTTCGTAATAATGCGGATAAATTTGCTGAGCTTCGACTTGTTTTCTGTCTAAAACTGTTGCCAATCTTTTATTGATAATCGACATGGCATTGTCAAACTTCTTTCTTTCCTGATAAAACATTCCTGTTTTTTCGTCTAAGCTATCAAAGTATAATTGCTCTAATTTTTCAGATTTAGCATTGCTTTTTGTGTTTTTCAGTATCGGATGAATTTCTTCTTCAATGTAACGCTGTATGTGCTGTTCTGTATCTGCTTTTAGTGGATAATCCAACTCGCTTCGAAGCGATTCCAATTCAAATTTTCTTTGCTCAAGAAGAACTAAGTTTGAGTTTTCTTCTTGATTATCAAAAATTTCCATAAGAGCAGTCAGTTGACTTTTTAAATCAATTTTTACCGTTTCGTTGCGATGTTCAGAAGAACCTTTAATATCAATTTGTCCATACAGCGGATATACATTTTTAAAAACAATTTCTTTAAAAATATAATCTTTAGTATGATTCATATTTTGAAAATAGTTCTGAGATTCTCTCTTGAACTTCCAATACACACTTGGGTGAATCGTAGTGTATTCACGCTGAATAATCGCCTCGATCTGATGCTGCATGTCGGTATTAACACGATCAATAGTATCGGTTAAATATGGCAGAACCAAATCTAGTTTTGTAGCATTTACACTATTTAGATCTTGTATGTTTTGTGAAACTAATTCTACAACTCCTAATAAATGCCCGTTTTTTATAACTGGTGCAAATATACAGCTCTGTATACCTTGTGATAGTAAATGCTCTCCAAGTTTTTTATTTGTTTGTTCTTCAGTGAATTTACGCACATTAGAAATAACAAAAGGTTCATTGTTATCTAATAAATTTTCGAAAGAACATCCGAACAAAGCATTTTTACAATCGACTTCCTGATCAGCCGAAAGCAAGAAGCTTTTCATCTGATTTTCATATTTTGCTGGTCTGATAAATTTTTCTTCCTCTGGATTATAGATAATAAATCCGACTTTTAAATTTGGAAGATTAAAGATAGACTGAAAAATATTAGAGACTTCTTGATCTGTTTCAACCGTTTTAGGCCCAGGTTTCAGAAGATTGCTTTTCAATATAGAAATAGCACTTTCTGTTGTCGCATCAAATAAAGAAACAATACCAAAACCTCTTAAAATCCAGCTTCCTTTTGGGAATTTAGATTTCCATAAATTGATATCGTTATAATTATCAAGTAATTGATCAATATCTTCTTGAGTTAGTGGAACAGCGTTTTCGGTTGGAGTAATTTCCATGAAATCAGCATTGTACAAAATGCGATAATGTTTTTCAATACCATTTTCATTAGGAATGTCATAGAAAAACGGCTGATTGAAATCAATATGCTGTTTGTAATAACTGCTCAAAATTAAACAACAGTTATTGATATAGAATTGATGGTCGCTAAAATCACGAATTTCCATATAAAATTCGTCTCCCGCATTTTTGAGGATTTTCTTGAAACGCTCTGTATAATTAAAGGAGATATTTTGAAATGGAATTGTAACCGCTTTTATCTCGTTGTGCGTCAGAGCAGTCGGAAATAAATCGGCTAATATATTTTTAATTAAAGCTTCATTGTTTTTGATAACTGAATAATCCTGGATTCCAGTCCTAAGTTCCGGAATTAATTCAATTTGTTCTAAAATCGCTTTGGCATAATTTGATCTGTAATCAACGTCTGACTGTGCAATTTCTTCAAAAGATTCAATTAGCTTGTGAAATGAAATTATAGTGGTAAAAGGACTTTCTTTAAAAAATTGAATATCCATCTGAGTTATTTTTTAATACAAAATTAAGCATAAATTAAGAATGTACGACATTTTGCTATTTCTTTCGCTTATAGTTAAATAGCTGTTTGCCTTTAAAATAAAGACATCTAGGAGGGTAATTTTTGTTTTAACAAAAAATTAACAGCAATAATAACGGAACGATCGTTCCGTTATTGTATCTTTGTATCATAATAATTGAATAATCAATAACTTAAATAATAATAAAATGAAAAATTTAGAAAACAAAGTAGCAATCGTGACAGGTGGAAACAGCGGAATAGGATATGCAGCAGCAGCTGATTTAGTTGCAAAAGGGGCAAGAGTGATTATAACAGGAAGAAACAAAGAAGCTTTAGCGAAAGCGGAATCAGAATTAAATGTTACTGGAATTGTTGCAGATCAATCTGATTTAAAGTCAATTGACAATTTAGTCGAAGAAGTAAAAGCAAAATTTGGGAAAGTGGATATTTTATTCTTGAATGCTGGAATTGCAGCTTTTGCGCCGTTAGATTCAGCTTCAGAAGATCATTATGACAGTATTATGAATGTGAATGTAAAAGGAGTTTATTTTACAGTTCAAAAAGTGCTTCCAATTTTAAATGATGGCGGTTCAATTATCTTTAATACTTCGGTAAATGCTCATGTAGGAATGCCAAATTCAAGTGTATATGCTGCAAGTAAAGCTGCTGTATTATCTTTAAATAAAGTTTTTGCTGTAGAATTGGCTTCAAGTAAAATTAGAGTAAACGCGGTTTCTCCTGGTCCAATTGAAACACCATTGTATGGAAAAGTTGGTTTAGAAAAAGAACAAGTAGAAGGATTAGGATCTGCTTTGGGTGAGAAGATTTTATTAAAACGATTTGGACAATCTGCTGAAGTTGCCAAAACAGTTAGTTTCTTAGCTTCAGATGATGCTTCGTTTATTACTGGATCTGAAATTGTGGTTGACGGCGGACTTATTGTAAACACAGTGCTATAATTTTTTTAACCAATTCAGGAACGATTGTTCCGTATTTTTGTATCTTTGTAAAGGATTTTAATTTGAATGTCATGGCTAGAACGAAAGAATTTAATGAAGATCAGGCTTTAGATAAAGCAATTGAAATTTTTTGGCACAAAGGTTACAACGGAACTTCTGCACAAGATTTGGTAAACCATTTGGGTTTAAGCCGTTCTAGTCTGTATGATACTTTTGGAGATAAGCAAAAGCTTTTTGTAAAGTCATTAAAACGATATCAAAAGCAAAATCTAGATAGTCTTAATGAACTATTTGAAAATGCTGAAAACATCAAAACCGCTTTAACTGAAATTTTCAAACAAGCGGTTATAGAAAGTCTTCAAGATCGAATTACAAAAGGCTGTTTTATGGTAAATTCGGCAGTCGAACTTGCGATGCATGATCCTGAAATTGCAAAAATTGTTCATGACAACCAGAAAGTGGTAGAGGACATTTTTTGTAATGCTGTAAAAAAAGGGCAGGACTTAGGTCAGATTTCTGATAAGCAAGATGCGAGATCACTGGCACGATTTATCTTTAATAATTATTCTGGAATTCGAGTTTTGGCTCGTGCCGGTGAAAAGGATAAACAGGTTTATGATGATATTTTAAAATCGATATTTTCATTGTTTTAGATTCAAAATTTATCAAATAAAAAACGGCGATTATATTTATAACCGCCGTTTTCTGTATTAATAAGTAAGTAATAGAAAATGAAAACTTCTTAGCTTTTTTCTTCTTTATTGAAGTAAACTAAGTAGTAATACATTTGTTTTTCTTCATCCCAGCCTTTTTCAACAAATTTTTCTGCACTTTCAGGATTGATGAAATCCATTTTAATCTGAATGTGAGTGTCCAAATTAATTACGTTTTTAATCGATTTTCTAGCGTCAGAAACTGCTGCATTGGCAATAGGGAATGAGGTTACATCTTCGATGCTGTATTTTTCTCCTTTATCAACTTTATAGTTTTTAAATTCAGGAATCAAATCAGGATTGTCTAGTACTTCATTCAAGAAATTCTGCTCTTCAAACTGATCATTTTTGGCGAAATAATTCACAGATCGGTTCATAAACATTACTTCCTCTTTCTTGTCTTCGGCTGGCAAAACCACGTCTTTTGCGAAGTTTTGACAGAATTTCAAATATTTTTTTGTGATGAAATTTTCATCTTCAAAAGCATCAACAGATAAAAAGTGCTCTAACCAGTAACGAGCATCATAACGGTTGCTGTCTACAGTTAGGATTTTATATCCTTCTTCTTTTTTAAAGTTGAAAATTAAACATCCTTTATCCAATTTATTCAGGTTGATTCCTTGTTGCAGAATCATCTCAAGGTTGCTGTTATTTTCTTCAAACTGTAAAAAGTCTGCTTGTAACTCACTTTTAAAAATTCCGATTGCATCAACAACATTATTATCAATACTTAGATTTGTTAAATAGGTTACGTAAACCTCTCCATTTTTAATGTGCGGATGATTTGACTGCTCATATAAATGTTTTGTGATGTTTTTAGAAACCTCATGAACATTTGAAGGATTGGCAAAAATCTCAGTTGCATATTTAAACATGTCGTTGTAGTCCAAGTCCACTTCGTGTGCAAACTGATAATAGTTTTCTTCTTTTTCTCTAAAAGGCTTAAAAAAGAATTCTTTTATCAAAGGAACAATCTCGTCATTTAAGTTAAACGGCTGCTCTGATAAAAAAATCGCTTCGTTACGGCTTTTGTTTCCTACGCGGTGTATTGACAGCGTGTCGATGTGGGTGTTGAATAAATTTATCATATTTTTTTAGGTACTGAGGTTCTGAGATGCTAAGGTACTAAGGTTTGGTTCTGTCTTTTATTTTTTTTATAAAAGAAACTAACATTCTTTCTATCTCTCGGCTATCCTCATATAAATTGTTAAAATCGTCTTCTTTTAAATAAGATATATTTTTTGCGATTTCTAATTGCGTTTGCATTTCGAATAAAGAACCAATAGAAATGCTTAAAAAACGCAAGAGTTCTTTATCACTTTCTCTTCCATATCCTTCGGCAATATTACTGGGAATTGAAATCGAGCTACGTTTAATTTGAGAAGTTAATCCGAAGACTTCTTCCTTGGGAAATTTGTTTGTTAAGGAATAAATTTTGGTAATCAAGGTCATAGATTTCTGCCAAACCAATAAAGTTCTAAAATTGCTCATGCTTAATATTTTTAATTCGAAGAATTAAAAATAAGAAAAAACTTTCAAAAATAAAACCTTAGTACCTTAGCATCTCAGAACCTTAGAACCTTAAATTAGTTCCAATTCTCCTCAAATCCATAATCTTCGAAGCTGTCATCACCTTCGAACATGTCAAGATCGTCTTCGTCTAGGTCGTCTTCAAATTCTCCGTAGATATCATCGTGCATGTCATCGGCTTCGAAGTTTTTTTCGTGAGCTTCGTCTGGCATTTCACCGTGAGAGAATAAAGTTTCAGGGTAAGTTGCTCCAACGGCTTCATCTTCTATAGCAGCCAATTCAACTAAGAAAGTCCACATACTGATGAAATCGTAAACGTAGATAATCTTTGTATTTTCTTTGTCTAAAATACTAGATAACGGATAATCGTTCATGGTTCTCATTTCGCCAGGAACATCTCCTGTATCAAAAAGCGGAATTTCATCTTCTTGATTCCATGTATCATCACAAGTATAAAATGAAGCCACTTCTGATCCGTCAAAGCCAAAAGCATTGAAGATTGCATTGTGTAAATCCTCAAGTGTATCTTCCTCAAGAATAGCAATGTCTCTAAAAATATCTTCTTCGGCGTCTAGAATAACTCTAAATTTATAAACCATAATCTTTGTTTTTATTGAGAGGTCAAAGGTAAAATATAAAATACGAAATACGAATTACGAATCGTGATTTGTTGAAAAGATTTTAATCTTTTGATTTGCTGTGTTATAATTGTTTTGCAATCCTGAGAGGTTTTCAAAACCTCGTAGGTCTTATTAATGCTGAAGTTTATACCTACAAGGTTTTGAAAACCTTGCAGGAGAAGAAAGAAAATTACTTTCTCGCCAGTCTTTTTCTAATTTTATGATAATGTTTGTGATAAGTGCTGTGACTTGGATAGCTTCTGCTTGAAGTCATATTGTTAAAAACCAAGGCTGTCAAAAGTAAAATCATAACTCCTGTGAAAACGGGAGAAAGAACATACATATAACCAAGTGCTTTTACTTTTTCTGTTCCAATAACTGCAATTAAAGCTGTTGCTCCTCCTGGCGGATGAAGTGTTTTGGTAATCTGCATTAAAATAATGGCAATCGAAACCGCTAAAGGTGCGGCAATCCACATAATATCAGGAACCAGTTTATTGACAGTAACTCCAACAAGAGCCGAAATTACGTGTCCGCCGACTAAATTTCGGGGCTGAGAAAATGGACTCTGGATAATTCCGTAAACTAATACGCTCGAAGCTCCGAAAGAACCGATTAAATAAACCGCATCAGGACCAGAAAAATGTATGGATTGAACGTAAGCCAAAATTCCGATTCCAATAAATGAACCTAAAAATGACCAAAAGTGTTCCTTATAGTCTATTAAGGTTTCTTTGTAAAGAATGTAACGTGTTTTGCGATAGCTTCTTTTTATTTTTTCAGTGGGCATAGTATGTGGTATTATTTTGCTCGTTATGTTTTTAAATATGCTTTGCGGTATGTTATCAGACTTTATTGCTTTGCGAATCTGTAGCTTGTCGGTTTGAGGTTATTTAATTAGGCTTGGGGAATAACTGTATACAGTATACGGATAAATGGTTTTTGCAGTGTATTTTGATATTAAACAAACTACAAGAATTGGGAAAAACAAAGTATAATCATTTGTTAATCCGCAAACTAAAAATATTGCTGTAAAAGGGGCGTGAATGCTGGCACTTAGAACCGCCGCCATTCCGATAATCATAAAGTTAACCGGAATTACATTTACATGAAAAAAGCTGTTTAAGATAGAAGCTAGCAACAATCCTAAAAATGCTCCGATGAATAAACTTGGCGCAAAAACACCGCCGTCACCGCCAGAAGCCAACGTAATTGAAGTTACAATTGGTTTTAAAATTAAAATTCCGATGAAAGTCAGTGCTAAAGTAATGGTCAATTGAGCTTGATGCACATTTCCGAAAATTCCTTTAATGGCATGATAGCCTTCTCCGTACAATTGCGGAAAAAAGAATAACGAAAGGCTTAAAACAGCAGATCCTAGAATGATTTTGTAATAATGCGTATCGATTTTTCCAAATTGAGATTTAAAGAATAAAACGCAGCGTGTCAGATAAACCGAATTCATTCCGGCTAAAATTCCTAAAAGAATAAAATACGGAATCGCTTTTAAATTCCATGTTGTAATTGAAACTGCAAATAATGGCTCTTCTTTTAAAATGGTCAACAAACCAAATGCGATAGAAACGGCAATTAAATTTGAAATGATAAATGCTCGCGTTACTTTTCTAGAAATTACTTCGAAAGCAAATAAAACTCCCGCAATCGGACTGCTGAAAAGCGCAGTAACACCTGCAGCTACTCCCGCACAGATTAGTTCTGTTTTGTATTGACGGAAAACATTTTCTTTTTCGTGAGCAACAGAACCAATAGTTGCTGTAGCGACAACAGTTGAAACTTCGATTCCTGTAGAACCTCCGAAAATAACAGTTAGTAATCCGTTTATGAAATGTGATGGGATTTTATAAGATGGCAGATTTTTAGATTTTGATGCAGTGCTTTCAAAAACTTCTTTGATCCCTTTATTTTCTTTTTTCTTAAAAAGATATTGTCTTAAGAAATAAATTACCGACAAACCGAAAACTGGAAATATGATATAAAATATGGGATGAACCGAAACTTCGTGAAAGAAGATTTCTTCGTAATATTCGGTTATTTTTTTTAGTGAAATTCCGAGAAAGGCAGAAAGGAAGCCAATTAAGATAGAAACAATAACTAATTTTCGAAATTTGATTAATTGATGATTTTTTTTGATTTGCGCCCTTTTGTTCATCATTATAAGTTTGAGAATTCCGCATTTTTTTTCTGCGGATTACAAAATTAAGCATCAAATTCGGTTTTTTCTAGGAAATCTTCATTTTAGTGTGTTAAAATGAATATAAACAGGAAAATTCTGTCATGTGTTTTACTTGGCAAAATGAAGAGAAATTGCTCGCAAAGTCGCAGAGTCGCAAAGAATTTACTTAAAAAACTTTGCGACTCTGCGACTTTGCGAGATTAAAAAATAACTTAATTTATCTCTCGTAAAACTCAATTGGCAACAAATCCGGATCGGCAATAAAAGTGAAACGTTTTTCGGTCGTTTCATCAATTCTTATAGGTTCTGATTCTATATTTTTTGAATTTAAAAAAGCAATCGTTTCTTCCAGATTAATGACTTCAAAAGCCAAATGTCTTAAACCGACCGCTTCGGGTCTAGAAGGTCTTTGCGGCGGATTTGGAAATGAAAATAATTCGACAACATAAGAGCCATTCAAAGCTAAATCCAATTTATACGACTGGCGTTCTTCACGATAGATTTCTCTAATTATGGTTAAACCTAAAATCTGAGTGTAGAAATATTTCGATTTTTCGTAATCGGAACATAAGATGGCAATATGATGGACTTTATTAAGGGTAAGCATTATTTTTTTGATTCAGATTCTTGATTTAATTTTCGAATAACTTTTGCTGGATTTCCAACAGCAAGCGAATTGTCTGGAATATCTTTTGTAACCACAGATCCAGCACCAATAACACATCCTTTTCCTATTGTTACGCCAGGGCAGATAACAGAATTTCCGCCAATCCAGCAATCGTCTCCAATTGTAACAGGATACGCATTTTCTAATGTTTTTCTTAGTTCAGCGTCAAGCGGATGAGAAGCGGTATAAATCTGAACATTCGGTGCAATAAATACATTTGATCCGATTGTTACGGGCGCACAATCCAAAACTACACAGTTCACATTAAAATAAACGTTTTCGCCAGCAAAAATGTTGTACCCATAATCACAATGAAAAGGAGGTTCAATATATAAACCTGCACCGGCATTCGGAATAAGTGTTGCCAAAATTTCTTTTGCTTTTTTGGTAACTCTATATTCTTTTACATTTAAGCTGTGTAAAAGGTTTTTTGCCGCTCGGCGACCCTTTAATAATTCAGGATCAAAGGCGTTGTAATATTCGCCAGAGATCATTTTTTCTTTTTCTGTTTTCATTATTGGATATTGTTCTTTTTGAGAATTTTATCTAGATAATCGCTTCCCCAATTTTTATTCATGTTTCTGTTCTGTTTTCTTGTTTCTAGCATTCTTTTATTGATAGATTCATCTTTGAATGAAATTAACGTCATGACAATTTGTGTATATACATGTGCATTGTCTTCAACTTTTAACCTTTTAAAAAGGGGCTCGACAAAATAAGAATCTTTAAGTTCAAGAACTTTATTACAATACATTTCAAACTCAATAACCTTAGCTTCTAAAATTTTACGTGTAATTATCTCATAAGCTTGATTTTTATCATTTATTAAAATGAAATTTAAGATTGTTTCATCTAAGTTTTCTCCAAATATATTGTCATTACTAATTACAGAAAGTGATATTTGATTCTCAAGGACATAATTTGGGATTAACATTTTTTTACTTAATTGGTAAGTTCTTAATGGATCAATTTTCAAAAGATATTTGAAACCATTAAGCGTAAGAACATTTTCTTCTTCCCAAATTTTCCATAGTAAATTATCATAAAGATTGAATTTGTTCAATAGGATTGCATCATAAACAAAGTTTATATGATATTTTTTTATGTTTGGATGTTTAACTTTCGTGAATGGATAACTCAATAATTCTAATGCTTTTTGATTTTTGTAAGTTGCAATTGCGATATATAATTCTCTCCATTCGTTATCATAATGAGTATCGTTGAAGGTAGAATTAAGATTGTTCTCTAAGAATTGTTGAAATCTTAAATCTGGAAAATTTTGTATTGCTTTATAGGTGTAAAAATTTCCATAATTATTATCCTTATTATTTAAAATGAGTTCAATATCATTTTCATTTTTATATTTTGCAAGAGTTACTAAAGCAATTTGGTTATTATATTTAGTTACCAATTCTCTAACTTTTGGATATAATTCTTTAGTTATTTCTGCAGTTTCAATAGCTCTAAACCTTGAATCAAGATTATTCTCTTTGTAAACTAGAAGACTGTCAATAATTTTAAATTCCTTTTCGTTTAACTTTTTGATTTCATCATATACATAATCTGGTGTAACAAGATTGATGAAAAAATCTCCAACTTTTTGTTCTGATGATTCGCATCCAAATTGTGTTAGAACAATTGTATCGTCATTTAAATGTTCTTTTACTATCGAAAATAAATCGGTTTCAGGATAATGTAATAATGCCCAGAAGGAATAGCACCTTACTACTCCATTTATATGTTTAGTAAGTATTTTTAATTCCTCTTGAGAAGCGCTTTTTTTTAACTCTTCAAAGTTATCATATTGTTTTGGCCTTGTTCCAGAAGCAAAAACCGCAGAACCCATTAAAACATTAATATTTTCTATTTTTTTTACAATTTGACTTGTTTTTGCAGAAATTTCAGATTCGATATAGATGCTTTTTCCATAGCAATTTCCAGATGAAGATGCTATAAGAAGGTAGATTGTAAAAAATGAAATTCTTAAAATTAATTTATCCATAAAACAAGAGTGAAATATTTTACATTTTCGTCTTGGCAATTTTTTCATGCATTTTCGGAATTTCCTGCAAAGCGGCAGAGCAATACCAAGGCGTTAATTCGGCTTCGAGTAAATTGGCTTTTATTGCCGGATCGGTGGCAACAAGAGCTTTGGCTTCTTCAATCGTTTCTACATTAAAAATATAAATGCCACGATAATTTCGATCATTTTTCATAAAAGGTCCAGCAACAGCCAGTTTTCCTTCTTTGGCCAGTTTTCCAATATTTTCCATATGACCTGCAAAAAGTTTTTTGGTTTCTTCTTTAGAAGCGGTTGTATTACTTCCAGATTTTAAAAGACAGAAAACATATTTTTTCATTCCGTATTCGTCGGCATGGAGAGATTTCGCTAGAGCTTCATCATATTTCACTTCGGTTTCTTGTGAAAAGCCGATTGCACTCATTACTAAAAAAACAAAAACTAAAAGTGGCTTTTTCATGATTATGAATTTTTAAAGCAGTTTTTTCAAAATAACAATTTGTCCCAAATGATACACGTCATGCTGAATGATTCCGTGAATATCTTCATAAAAATTATGGTTATTGTTTAGATCTATTTTCTCGAAATCTTCATCATTAAAATCACTCAGACAAGCACTCCATAATTCTTGAGATTTTGCCAGACTTTGCAGTGATTGTTCCCAAGCGGGTTCAGATGAATCTAAAATGGGCACAAAATAATTATGATCGGGTGTTGTAATTATTTCTCCTTGAACACGCTTTAAGATGTTTCTTCTCCATTGTATTAGGTGATTGACAATTTCCCAAATCGTGTTTAAATTAGGGTTGATTTTTTTATAAGCCTGAGCTGCAGTTACATCTTTTAAAGTATCTGCTAAGGTCACTTCAAGCCATGGATTTCCATTATAAATGGATTGATACAAATTCGAAACTCTTTTACTTTCTGACATAGTTAATAGTTTTTAGAAACACGTTAGCTAAGATACAAATTAGTATTTTACAACTCATCCTCGAAAATCTACAATTGGGTTATTATATATTTTTTAACATGAATTGTTAAAATACATTTGCTTCATCAAAAACCAAAGATGACATGAAAACCAAATTATTTTTTACAATAAGCTTTTTATTTTTTACAGTTTTAATTTTTGCTCAAAATACGATTTCTGGAAAAGTAGTAGACCCAAAAGGAAAACCTGTAGCTGGCGCTAATATTTATATTGATGGAACTTACGATGGAGCAACAAGTTCTGAAACAGGAGAATTTTCTTTTGAAACTACTGAAACTGGAAATAAATTTTTAGTGATAAGCTTTTTACTTTTCGAAACTTATAAGCAAGAAATAGATGTTACTAATTATAAAAATCAAACGGTAAAATTAACAGAGAATATTAATAATTTGGATGCCGTTATTATTACAGCTGGAACTATGGAATCTGGAGAGAAATCTAGAGTTTCTGTTTTGAAACCGCTAGATATTGTAACTACGGCAGGTTCTGCAGGAAATATTGTGGCAGCTTTGCAGACTTTACCAGGAACACAAACCGTAGGCGAAGATGGACGTTTGTTTGTACGTGGAGGAGAAGCAAGCGAAACACAGACTTTTGTTGACGGAATTCGTGTAGCACAGCCTTATGGTGCAACGACAAATAACTTACCAACAAGAAGCCGTTTTTCTCCTTTTTTGTTTAGCGGAATCGCATTTTCTACAGGTGGTTATTCTGCAGAATATGGTGAAGCCTTGTCGAGTGTTTTGCTTCTAAATACACAAGACGAAGAGGATCATGATAAAACAGATATTGGGCTTATGACGGTTGGTTTGAGTTTAGGAAATACGCAGAAATTCAAAAAAAGTTCTTTGAGCGTAAATATGGCTTATATTAATTTGGCTCCATATCAGGCTGTTATTCCACAGAATGTAGATTGGAATAACCCTTATCAGTCACTTGGTGGAGAGACAGTTTATAGATACAACTTCACAAACGGAATATTTAAGTTGTATGCTTCTTTTGATTCTGAAAAATTTGATTTGAATCAGAAAAATGTCAATTTCGAGAATCCGATTCGAACAGATATGAACAACAATAACTTCTATTTGAATTCATCTTATAAAGGAAGTTTCGGGACAGGTTGGCAAATTACTTCTGGAGTGAGTTACGGTTACAGTAAAAATAAACTGAAATATGATATTACAGGAATTGATAGTCAGGAAAATGCAGCACAGCTGAAGCTGAAATTAAGCAAGAAATTTTCAAACTTTTTTAAGTTGTCTTTCGGAAGCGATTATTTCATTACCAAATACGATGAAAACGTAGCCGATAATATTTCACTTAATGTTACAAATGGTTACGATTCGAACATTTTTGCAGCGTATACTGAAGGAGATCTTTTATTTTCTAAAAAATTAGCATTGAAAGTTGGTTTGAGATATTCAAACAATAGTTTATTAAACGAAAACAATATTGTGCCAAGAGCTTCATTAGGTTATAAAGCTTCAAAAAACAGTCAGTTTTCGTTTGCTTACGGAGATTATTCTCAAACACCCGTTGTAGATTATATTAAATTTTCTAAATACCATCAGTTTGAAAGTGAGAAAGCAAGACATTATATTTTCAATTATACGTTTACAAGAATAGGTCAAACACTTAGAGCAGAGGCTTATTACAAAGATTACAGTAATTTGGTGCAATACGATACGAGAGATATTCAATACAATTCGGTTTTCAACAACAATGGATCTGGTTACGCAAAAGGATTCGATTTATTTTGGAGAGACAGCAATTTGTATAAAAACTTAGAATATTGGATTTCATATTCTTATATCGATTCAGAAAGACAGTATAAAAATTTTCCAAACATGGCAACTCCAAGTTTTATTGCCAATCATAACTTATCTGTTGTAGCAAAATATTTTATTACAGACTGGAAATCTCAGGCGAGTTTAACAAACAGCTTTAGTTCAGGACGTCCGTACAACGATCCGAATCAAACGCAGTTTATGAATGGAAAAACAAAATCATACAATAGTTTGAGTTTTAGCTGGGCTTATTTATTAACAACACAAAAAATCCTTTATTTCTCTGTTTCAAATGTTTTAGGAACGCAAAATATCTTCGGATATGATTACGCCAAAACACCAGACGCAAGCGGTGTTTATCAAAGACAAGCCGTAGTGCCAACAGCAGACAGATTCTTTTTTATAGGTTTCTTTTGGACCATCAGCCAGAATAAGAATGAGAATCAATTGAAGAATCTTTAAAAAAGGTTCTAAGAGGCTAAGGTGCTAAGGTGCTGAGGAAAAAACTTAGAAGCTTAGCACCTTAGTACCTTAGTACCTCAGAACCTTAGTAGCTTTATAAAAAAAAACAATTCATCATCAAAAATCAACAACTCAGTATCATTTAATTTTAAAAGACTAAAAACCAGCATACTTTTGAAGTGTAATTTAAAAGGAACAAAGAAACAAAGCGACAAAGGTTCAAAGTTTTTTGAATACTAGTAATGAGAAAACCAAACCTCTGAACCTTTGCAACTCTGAACCTTTGAACCTAAAAAAAGAGTTTTAATCATCAACAAAAAAAACTTAGAATCTCAGAACCTTAGTAACTTAGAAACTTAAAAAAATAGAAATCATGACCAAAATTATTACAATAACTATCTTATTTATCTGCAGCTTAATGTCTGCTCAAAATGTAAAATTAACTGTTGCCGTTTCAGGTTTAAAAAATGACACAGGCGTTGTTAAAGTAGGATTATATAATTCAGACGGAACTTTCCTTAAAGCAACTTACAAGAGTTTGGCTTCGGAAATTAAAGACAATAAAGCGGTTGTAACTTTTGATAACCTTCCTGCTGGAGAATATGCAATTTCAACTTATCATGATGAAAATATCAACGGAAAGCTTGATAGAAACTCAATGGGAATGCCAATAGAAGAATATGCGGCTTCAAATAATGCAAAAGGATTTATGGGACCTCCTTTGTATAGTGATGCTAAATTTAATATCACTAAAGATTCAAAAGTTGAAATTGCATTCTAATAAACAAATAACTAATACATATAAACAAACTAATAAATAACTTATAAAATGAAAAAAATCATCACTTTAATCGCGCTATTTGTAGTAGTAATAAGTTCAGCTCAAACACAATTTGAACAAGGAATGAACAAAGCGTTCGGACTTTGGAAAGAAGGAAAAACTACAGAAGCTTCGGCTTTATTTGAAAGAATTGCTGCCGCAGAAAAAAATAGCTATTTGCCTAATTATTATGTTGCTATGATCAATGCAACTGCTGTTTTTACAGAAAAAGACAAAGCAAAAATCGATTTGTTATTGACAAAAGCACAAGATGCATTAGATATCGAATTGATAAAAGATCAAGCCAACTCAGAATTGTATGTGATGCAGGCATTAATTTACACTGGATATGTTGTAGCAGACCCGATGACAAACGGAATGAAATATTCTGCTAAAGTGATGGAAGCTTACGCAAAAGCTAAAGCGCTGGATCCAAATAATCCCAGAGCGGTTTTTGGTGAAGCAGATTATCAGATAGGAGGAGCAAAATGGACAGGAGTAGATACAAAACCTTTATGCGTGCAAGTTGATAAATCTATTGAACTTTTTAATACTTTTAAACCTGCAACGCCTTATTCTCCAAAATGGGGATTGGATAGAGCTTTAGAAATTCAGAAAACTTGTAAATAATTCAGTAGTATAAAATATGATGATATTAAAACCTAATTTGTTAAAAGCATGCTTAGTTGGAGGAATAGTATTTTTGTTCTCTTTTCTAATTCGGTTTGCTTCTTTAGGAACAGCAGTCTTTAACAAGAATCTTTACATCTATTTCTTGTACTGCATGCTTTACAGTGTGGTTTTATATATCGTAAATGTCGTTCTTTTTGATTTTTTAGATAGAGTTTTCAGAGAAAATCCATATTCGCTAAAGAGAATTTTAATTGGTTTTGCAAGTTCTTTTTTAGTTTCAATGATCGTAATTGTAGTATTACGTTTGTTTACAAGTGTAATAATCGAGAATAAGACAATTATTGGTTTTTTAGCCAATGAAAAGGCTGAAAATTACATAGAATCTGCAGTAATGACTTTTATTGTTCTACTGTTTTTTCACGGACTTAACTTTTATAAACTCTATCAGGAAAACAAAGTAACACAGCAGAAAATTATCGCAGGTACGGCAAATGCCAAATTCGAAAGTTTAAAAAACCAGATTGACCCGCATTTTCTTTTTAATAGCTTAAATGTTCTTAGTTCTTTAATAGAAGAGAATCCAGATAATGCACAGCGTTTTACGACTTCTCTTTCTAAAATTTATAGATATGTTTTAGAACAGAAAGACAAAGAATTGGTTTCAGTTGAAGACGAATTGTCATTCGCAAAAACTTACATGAATTTGCTTAAAATGCGTTTCGAAAATAGTTTGTTTTACGAATTGCTAACTGAAAACATTAACCCAGAAGCCAAAGTGGTGCCGCTTTCTTTACAGCTTTTATTAGAGAATACTGTAAAACACAATGTAGTAAGCGAGCAAAAACCGCTTCATATTAGAATTTTTATTGATAAAGATTATCTGGCCATTCAGAATGATCTTCAGAAAAAAGAAGTTTTGCAGGATAGGCAAGGTGTCGGACTGCAGAATATTGTAAACAGATACGGAATTATAACAGATAGAAAAGTGAAGATTGAAGAAGATGGAAAGAATTTCACCGTTAGAATTCCAATTTTAACAAAACAAATTGCCGTTATGGAAATGAGTGCAGAATATACAGACGAAGCAAAAGCTTATTATAGAGCTAAAAAAAGAGTAGAAGAACTTAAAGGATTTTACGGAAATATCATTTCGTATTGCTGTGTGATTCCGTTTTTGATCTTTATTAATCTAAAATTTTCACCAGGATTTCAATGGTTTTGGTTTTCGGCTTTAGGCTGGGGATTTGGAGTTGCCATGCATGCTTTTAAAGTTTTTGGATACAGCTCAGATTGGGAAGAAAGAAAAATTCGCGAAATTTTAGAGAAAGATAACAACCAAAAAACGTGGAAATAATGGAAAAAGATTTCACAGAAACAGTTCGTTATTTTGATGCTCAGAAAAAAGTAAAAGAAATAAGAGGATTTTACGAGCATTTAACTGTGTATGCTTTATGCAATCCGATTGTGATTGTTGTAAATTATATGACTTCTCCAGAATATCTGTGGTGGATATGGTCAGTAATGGGATGGGGAATCGCGATTGTTTTACACGGATTGAAAGTTTTTAGTCTGCCGCCTTTTTTCAATAAGAAATGGGAAGAGAAAAAAATAAGAGAAATTCTAGAGAAAGAAAATCAGCAACGTTTAGAGAATAGTCATGGAAACAGATTTAAATAACGATCAGGAAGAAGCAATGCTGCAAGAATTAGCCAGCAAAAAAGTAATTCAGCTGAAATATTTTTATAAGCATTTGTTCATTTACACTATTGCATTGATTATTTTTCTTTTAAAGGAATATACCAATTTGCCATTGCAATTCTTCCCTATAAAATATATCAATTGGGTGATTGTAATTATTTGGACGGCTGTAATTGTAGGTTCTGCAATCGATTTGTTTGCCTCTTACAAGATTTTTGGGCAAGAATGGGAAGAACGAAAATTAAGAAGCATTTTAGAAAAGAAATATAAAAAACAAAAATGGGAATAGTTATGGAAAGGAATTTAAGCGACGAGGAAAAATATATTCAAGCTAAAAAGAAGGTAGAAAACATTAAAGGTTTTTATGGAAATCTTCTAGCATACATATTAGTAAATGCAATTTTGGTTTTTATAAATTTATATACATCACCAAACTATTTATGGTTTTTCTGGCCATTGCTGTGGTGGGGAGTTGGTGTTGTTTTTCACGGATTAAAAGTCTTTGAGGTTTTTCCAGGAATGGGTAAGGAATGGGAAGAAAGAAAAATCAAAGAATTTATGGAGAAGGAAAAACAGAATAAAAATAAGTGGAAATAATTAAGATATAGTTATGGGACGTTTTAGAAGAGAAATGTACGAAGATTATGCAAGACATCATTTTGGAGAGTATTCAGATGATCCAAATTACAATGCAGCTTATAGAAGAGTAAAAAGACTTAAAAGGTTTTACTCGCATTTGAAAATTTTCATTATTGTAAATATTATCATCATTGTATCGAGTTTGACTCGAGATAAATCTGCAGGTCTACTGGTAATGGATTTAAGTGGTTTAACAGAATTACATACCTATTCGACTGCATTTTTTTGGGGAATTGGTTTATTAGCTCACGCATTATCTGTTTTTGGCGCTGATTGGATTTTTGGACCAGATTGGGAGAAAAGAAAAATCCAAAAATACATGGAAAAAGATGTCGCAAATAAAAATAAATGGGAGTAACTTTGAATTCATATTTTTTCAAATTTCACATTGTAGTAAATGATCACATTAATTATAGAAGACGAAAAACCAGCTGCAAGACTATTGCAGAGAAAGCTTGAAAAGTTAGATGTAACTGTAGAAACCATGCTTCACTCTGTTGAAGAATCGGTTCATTGGTTTGAAAATAATCCGCATCCCGATTTGATTTTTTTGGATATTCAACTATCGGATGGTTTGTCGTTTGAAATCTTCGAAAAAATAGACATTAAAAGCGCTATCATTTTTACTACGGCGTATGATGAATATGCGCTAAAAGCTTTCAAATTAAACAGCATTGACTATCTTCTAAAACCAATTGACGAAGATGATCTTGAAACAGCTGTTTCAAAATTCAAATCACGTCTTCCAAAAGTTGCAGCAGAATCTTCAAATATGCAATTGGATTTTGAGCAGATTCGTCAAATGCTGTCAAATCCTTTTGAAAAAACGTATAAAAAGAGATTTACAGTTAAAATTGGTCAGCATTTAAAAGTAATTACAACAGAAGAAATTGAATGTTTTTTTAGTGAAAATAAGGGAACTTATATTCATACCTACGACAATCGTGATTATTTGATCGATTCAACTTTAGAAATCTTAGAGCAAGAACTGGATAAAAAGGATTTCTTTCGCGTAAGCAGAAAATTTATTGTTCCATTGAAGGCAATTAAAGAAATTCAGGTTTACACTAATTCAAGATTAAAAGTTATTTTGCCAAGTTATAAAGACGATGAGGTAATTGTAAGCCGAGAGAAAGTTCAGGATTTTAAAGCTTGGTTGGGATAAAGAATAAATAAAATATAGAAATTTAGCAGATTTTAATTCATTTGATTAAAGTCGATATCATAAAAAAAGAGCCTTAAAATTTTTTAAGGCTCTTTTATGTTTTTAATATTTCTTGTTTTATTTGCTCAAACGGTGCAATGTATATGTCATAGCACTTAAAAGGAAAAACGCCATAATTTGGTGAATTAATCCTAAAGCCAAAGGCACACTGTATAATAAAGTGAAAACTCCCAATAAAAACTGAATGAAAACAAAAACAACTAAAGTTTTGATTCCGTTTGATTGAGTGTGAGTAAGCGTGTATTTTTTACTTTTGAAGAAAAGAAAAAGGATAATCGCTACAACTACATAAGCAAAAGTCCTGTGTACAAACTGAACACCGCTTTTTCCTTCAATTAAATTCTTTATTAAAGAAGACTGCTCAATAAAAACAGATTCGTGAATAAATTCTCCGTCGCTCATTAAAGGCCAATGATTATGGATTAATCCAGCATTTAATCCTGCTACAAATCCGCCGTAAATAATTTGGATAAGTAGAGCCGCTAAAGCATAACGCGCAATATTTCTTAGAGGTAAAATCTTGTTGATATTTCTTTCAGGATAAATCAAATCTAATGCTACCCAAAGTGTATATGCAAATGTGATAAAAGCAAAAGTTAAGTGAAGTGAAAGTCTAAAGTGGCTTACATCAGGATTGTCAATTAACCCGCTTCTTACCATAAACCAACCTAAGAATCCTTGGAAAGCTCCCATTGCCAAAAGAACGATGCATTTTTTAATCGTTGGAGTATCCAATCTCTTTTTGGCTAAAAAGTAAACAAACGGAACAAAGAAAACCAAACCAATAATACGCCCAATAAAACGGTGAAACCATTCCCAGAAATAAATGAATTTGTAATCAGCCAATTGAAAATCGTTGTGAATGTTGATTTTTTGGTACTCAGGAAATTTTTTATATTCGTCAAAAGCGGCTTGCCATTTGGCTTCTGTTAATGGCGGAAATGTATCGGTTACCAAGTGCCAGTCGGTCATAGATAAACCTGAATTGGTTAAACGTGTGATTCCTCCCACGACAACCATTAAAAACAATAAAACACAACCCGATAGTAACCAAATGATTACTGATTTATTCTCTTTTTTCATTTTATTAAATAATACTTATTTCTCAACTTTTTTTAAGCCTAATTTCTCTGCTCTTTTAATTACAAAATCATAAGCAGCCTGATATTCATTCGGTATAACGCCTTCCAAAATTGCTTCTTTTACCGCTTCTTTTAAAATTCCAATTTCGCGAGAAGGCTTTAAATCAAATATTTCCATAATTTCTTCGCCAGAAATTGGCGGTTGAAAATTACGAACATGATCACGCTCCTCAACTTCTACAATCTTCTTGCGTACGAGTTCGAAATTTTTATGATATTTCTTGAATTTCGATGGATTTTTGGTTGTGATATCCGCTTCGCACAAAGTCATTAAGTTTTCTACATCTTCACCAGCATCAAAAACCAAACGGCGAACTGCACTGTCAGTCACAATATCCTGAGCCAAAACAATCGGACGGGAACTCATAATAACCATTTTCTGAACGAACTTCATTTTATGGTTTAAAGGCATGTGTAAACGTTCAAAGATTTTCTTTGCCATTTTTCCGCCCAGAAATTCATGTCCGTGAAAAGTCCATCCTTGTTTTTTTGTAAAACGTTTTGTTGGCGCTTTTCCAATATCATGCAATAATGCCGACCATCGAAGCCAAACATCATCTGTATTTGGGCAAATGTTATCGACAACTTCTAGCGTATGATAAAAATTGTTTTTATGTGTATGACCTTCAATTTCTTCTACCTGATTCAACGCTGTTAATTCTGGTAAGATTAAATCTAAAAGCCCAGTTTTGTATAAAAGTAAAAATCCAGTTGAAGGTTTATCGGTCAAGAGAATTTTGTTTAACTCATCAACGATTCTTTCGCCAGAAATTATTTTAATGCGATCAGCATTTTTGGTGATGGCGTTTAGTGAATTTTCTTCAATTTCAAAATTCAATTGATTCGCAAAACGAATCGCACGCAACATACGCAAAGGATCGTCAGAATAAGTAATATCCGGATCCAAAGGTGTTTTGATTGTTTTATTTTCTAAATCGGTTAATCCGTCAAAAGGATCTAAAAGATCTCCGAAATTAGTTGAATTTAAGGATAAAGCCAATGCATTGATGGTAAAATCACGACGATTTTGATCATCTTGTAAAGTTCCGTTTTCTACAATCGGATTTCGGCTGTCACGATTATACGATTCTTTTCGTGCGCCAACAAATTCAATATCAGTATCTTCAAAACGAAGCATGGCAGTTCCGTAAGTTTTAAAAACCTGAACTTTTGGTTTGTTCGGAAGTAAATCTGAAACTTTAAGAGCCAATTCGATGCCGCTTCCAACAGCCACTACATCAATGTCTTTTTTAGAACCTCGGTTTAAAAGCAAATCACGAACAAATCCTCCTATCACATAAGAGTCAACATTTAATTCCTGAGAAGCTTTCGAAATGATATCGAAGATTTTATTTTGTAAAGCAGTTTTATAGTTTGTTTGTATCGCCACGAATTCACTAATTTTTATAAAATAATACGTTTATGTTCAAGTGAGGAAGAATTAAAGTTTGCTAAAATCGCTAATTTATTTTTGGAAACTTTTAGATAATTAAGACATTGTGAAATGTATTTTGGATGTAAATAATCACTTGATTTTATTTCAAGTATAATTTGATCAAACAAAACAAAATCAGCATAAAATTTGTGATCTAATATTATGTCTTTATAATTTACCAAATATTCTTTTTCTCTTTCAAATGGAATATCGGCTTTCTTGAATTCATATTCTAAAGCATCTTTATATACAATTTCAGAAAAGCCTCCACCTAAATTTCTATGAACATCAAATAAAATTCCCATTATCTGATAGCTTTCCTGCTGATACAATATTTTTGACATAATCTAAATTTTTCCGCCACGAATTCACGAATTTTTCTAATTAATTTTTTAAAAAGTTAATTCGTGAATTTGTGGCTATTATTTAGAATACAACTTTCAATTTTTGTATTGAAAATGTTTTTGGAATTTTATGGTTGCAAATTTACAACATAGAAAATGCCTATTACAATCTATTACTCACTTTTTTGAATAAATTCACAATTTTTCAATTGAATTTTATTAAAATAAAAAACAGTGGTGGTGAATGATACGAATTAATCTAAATTTTCCGCCACGAATTCACGAATTAATTTTAATTGATTTAAAAAAACAGGATAGTGAATTTCATAAATTCATTCGAAATTATGCTCAAAGATTTTAAAAAATAATTCGTGAATTTCTGCATGATTTAAATTTTTTCGCCACGAATTCACGAATTAATTTTAATTGATTTAAAAAAAACAGGATAGTGAATTTTGCAAATTCATTCGAAATTATGCTCAAAGATTTTAAAAAATAATTCGTGAATTTCAACATGATTTAAATTTTTCCGCCACGAATTCACGAATTAATTTTAATTGATTTAAAAAAGCAGGATAGTGAATTTCACAAATTCATTCGAGATTAAGCTCAAAGATTTTAAAAAATAATTCGTGAATTTCAACATGATTTAAATTTTTCTGCCACGAATTCACGAATTATTTTTAATTAATTTTAAAAAAATAGGATAGGGAATTTCAGAAATTCATTCGAAATTATGCTCAAAGATTTTAAAAAATAATTCGTGAATTTCTGTATGATTTAAATTTTTCCGCCACGAATTCACGAATTAATTTTAATTGATTTAAAAAAACAGGATAGTGAATTTCACAAATTCATTTGGAATTATGCTCAAAGATTTTAAAAATAATTTGTGAATTTCTGTATGATTTAAATTTTTCTGCCACGAATTCACGAATTAATTTTAATTGATTTAAAAAAATAGGATAGTGAATTTCAGAAATTCATTCGAAATTATGCTCAAAGATTTAAAAAAATAAATTCGTGAATTCGTGGCGAAAAAAAAATATGGTCCCATAAAACAAATCAATTGCGATAATCTGTTTTTAGAAATTCAATTTGTATTTTTGAAACATAGAAAAAAGCACACATGAAAATTGTTATATCTCCAGCGAAATCACTGAATTTCGAAAAAGAATTACCAACATCTCAATATACCGAACCTTCATTCTTAAAAGAAGCAAGAGTGGTTCATAAAGTAGTAAAAACTAAAAAACCAGCTGAATTATCAGAATTAATGTCTATTTCAGACAAACTAGCCGATTTAAACTGGAAACGCAATCAGGATTGGAAAACACCTTTCACACCCGAAAATGCGCGACCAGCGGTTTATACTTTTGATGGCGATGTATATACAGGTTTAGACGCTTATACAATTCCACTAGAAAAATTGGAGGTTTTACAGGATAAATTGAGAATTTTATCTGGACTTTACGGTCTTTTGAAACCGCTTGATTTAATGCAGGCGTATCGTTTAGAAATGGGAACTAAAATGCCAGTTGGTGAATATAAAAACCTACACGAATTCTGGAAACCTGTTGTAACGAAAGCTTTAAACAAAGAATTGAAAAAAGATGAATTATTCGTGAATTTAGCTAGTAACGAATATTTTTCTGCTGTTGATGTAAAAGCTTTAAAAGTTCCTGTAATCACTCCAGATTTTAAAGATTACAAAGACGGGAAACTAAAGATAATCAGTTTCTTTGCGAAAAAGGCGAGAGGAATGATGGTTCGTTATATTATTGATACCAACGCTGAAACTGTAGATGACTTAAAAGGTTTTAATTACGAAGGGTATCAGTTTGATGCGAATCTTTCTAAAGGGAATCATTTGGTTTTTACAAGGTAATTTTTCTTAAGCTTCTAAGGTTCTAAGTTGCTGAGATTCTAAGTTTTTTTAACCGCAAAGAGCGCAATCCCGATATCTATCGGGATACGCCAAGTTCGCAAAGTTTTTTTACAAAGCTTTGCGAACTTGGCGGTTTTTAACGCTTCTTAAAAATAAAATTCTTTGCGAACTTTGCGGTTAAATAAAATGTTTAAAAAAAAATAAACGCCGAATTCTAAATGATGAATTCGGCGTTTCTGCGTATTATAAATCTATTATTATTAATGCATTGCGTCGGCTGCACTAATTTTGTTCTTCCCTTTTTTGATAAAGAGAATAATCGGTATGCAACATAAAAACATAATTCCTAGATAAAGGAAGATATCCATATAAGCCATTACAGTGCTTTGCTTCATTACAGAATATTCTATAGCTTGATAAGCTTTTTTCAGCGCCACATCTGCGCTATATCCTTTTGCCATAAAGGCGTGTTGCATTCCTGCAATTCGCTGCTGCACATCAAATTTGGCAGGATCTAGGTTGTTAATTAAATCTACTCTGTGTGACTGGCTGAAACGTGTGATAAAAGTAGTGATAATTGCAATACCAAAAGACCCGCCTAACTGACGCATCATTCCGGTAAAAGCTGCTCCCTCACCAATTTGTTTTCCTTTTAAAGTCGAAAGCGAAAGTGTTGTAATAGGAACGAAAAGTAATCCTAAACCAATTCCTCTCAAAATTAAAGGCCAATACATATGTTCAACCCCCGTGTCAGGTGTCATGCGGCTGTACATCATAAAGGTAAAGAAGAAGAAAATTAAAAATCCTACTCCAACCATATAGCCTTGAGGCACACCTTTCTGAATCATATTCCCCACAAATGGCATCATAATAGCCGTTGTAATAGATCCTGGAATCAACAATAAACCTGCATCAGTTGCTGTCCATCCTAAAATCGACTGTGTATAAATTGGGATAATCAATGTTGAACCATACAAACCGAAACCAAGAATAAAACACATAATGGTTCCAATTCTAAGATTTCCATCTTTTAAAACGCTTAGGTTTACAATTGGATATTCGTAAGTGAGCTCTCTCCAAATAAAGAGAACCAAACCAAGAACAGTAACAACACTTAATGCCACAATTGTAGAATCATTAAACCAGTCATCTTGTTGTCCGTGTTCTAGTACGAATTGCAAAGAACCAATAAAGGCAGTTAGCAATATAATTCCCCACCAGTCCACCTGATTCGCTTTTAGTTTTTCTCCATATTTCGGACTTCTAACAAAAGTTAAAGCCAAAATAGTAGCAATAATCCCCAACGGAATATTGATGTAGAAGATATATGGCCAAGAATAATTATCTACCAAATATCCTCCCAATGGCGGACCTAATGTTGGTCCTACAATTACACCCATTCCGTAAATAGCTTGCGCCATTCCACGTTTTGCTACCGGGTAACTTTCTGTAATAATCGTTTGGGCTGTTACTAGTAATGCTCCACCACCCATACCTTGTACGAAACGGAAGGCTACAAGTTCCCAAATATTGGTGGCATTACCACACAAAAAGGAACAGACCGTAAATATTATAATGGAAGCCACAAAATAATTACGTCTTCCAAATTGCTGTGATAGCCAGCTCGTCATCGGAATTACAATAACATTCGCAATTGCGTATGCTGTAATTACCCATGCCACATCAGTCAAGGTAGCACCAAGACTTCCGCGCATGTCAGTCAGCGCTACGTTTACAATCGTCGTATCTACAATTTCCAGCAGTGCACAAAGTACTGCTGTAATCGTAATGATAACGCGTCTGAAACCGTATTCTACTAAATCGTCGTCTTGTACTGCTGTTGCCATTTATTTTATTTCAAATGTACATCTACGTCAACGTTCATACCTGGTCTTAAAAGTTTTACTTTTTCAGGATCGTTTGATTCGTCTATGGTAATTTTTACTGGTAATCTCTGAATTGTTTTTACGAAGTTTCCTGTTGCGTTATCAGGAGGCAATAATGAAAAACGAGATCCTGTTGCAGGAGAGAAAGAAGATACAGTTCCTTTAAACTCATAGTTTGGATAAGCATCAACTTTTAAACTTACTTTTTGACCCACAACCATTTTGTTCAATTGTGTTTCTTTGAAGTTAGCCACAACCCAAGCTTCATTATTATTGATGATGTAGAATAAAGATTGTCCTGGCTGAACCAATTGTCCAGGCTGAATATCAACTTTAGATACCTGACCGTCAATTGCAGCTGTAACTACAGTGTAAGATAGGTTTAAGTGTGCCACATCCAACATTGTTTTTGCTTTTTTGATGTTTGCTGCAGCAACTTCTGTCTGTTTATCAGAAACTTTAGATTTTGATTGAATAACCGATTTTTGGTATGAAGTAGCTTTTTGCTGTTGTTCTAAAACGCGTACTTGGTTTTCAGCTTCTTCTTTTGCAGTTAAAGCTTGTTCGTATTGCTGTTTTGTAATCGTGTGCGTTTTGTACAAGTTATTGTAACGGTTATAATCATTTGTAAGTTGTCTCAATCTAATTCTAGCACTTTCGATAGAACCGCTTGCAGATCTCATTTGAGCATCAGAAACAGAGATGCTTGCGTAAGCACTTCCAATATCTGCTTTTGCAGCTTCAAATTGCCCTTCAGCTCCCAATAATGCAGCGTTAGCTTCATCAATTTTTAATTGATAATCTCTCTTGTCAATTGTAAATAAAGTATCTCCTTTTTTTACATAATCATTATCTTTCACATAAACTTTGCTGATATATCCTGAAACTCTCGGGATAATCGGATTCATTCTTTTTTCGATCTGAGCATCATCAGTTTCTTCGTGAGCTTGGCCGTGTAGGTATTTAGATATTCCGTAAGTTCCGCCTCCTAAAATCAGAACTGCAAGTATGATGATGAATTTTTTATTTGTTTTTTTCTTTTCCATGAGAGCTATCGATTATATTTTAGAAAGATTGAATGATTGTGATAATTGTCCTGATACTGAAAGTAATTCGTAATATTTTTGAATAATGGTTGCTTTAGATAAAGCAGTTTGAATTTTGGCATTTAAATGCTCTACATCTGCTTCTACCAAATCATTAGTGTCAGATAAACCATTGTCAAATTTATCTTTTACTAATCTGTAGTTTTCTGCAGCTTGCTGTAATGCTTCTTCATAAACCACACTTTGATTAATTGCTAGGTCATAATCTTCAATAGATTTCTGAACCTCTACTTTAATGCGGTCTGTCATAATTGCTTCGGTATTTTTTACTTCCAATGCTTTGCTTTCTGCTTCTTTTACATGAACATTGTTTTTTAGAATTCCTGATAAATCATAAGATAATCCGATTCCAAAGTTCATTGCGTATTTTACAGTTACAATGTCTTTTAGATCAAATGCTGTATAGCCGCCTAAAAGTGAAATTGAAGGGTAATACCCAGCTTTTGCAATTTTTACATTAGCTTCAGAAGCTTTGCTTTGCAATCTTATTGCTTCTAAATCTTTTCTGCTTTCAAGTGCAACAGCATCAGATGTTATAGAATTGCTTGTCTTAAGATTAAAGAAATCTTCTTCATTTACCTGAATTTTTACATTTGGATCTAATTTCAGTAAAGTAGTCAGATAAAAGTTGATGTTATTGATGTTATTAGTAGCTTCATCAATAGATAATTGCGTTTTAGAAACTAATAATTGCGCTTTCAATAAATCATTTCTCGGGATAATTCCGTTTTTCTCCAACTCTGTAAAATCAGTAACACGTTGTTTTGCGCTTTTTTGATTTTCGTTTAAGACATCTAAAGTTTTTTGAGCCTTGTACAATGCTGTATAATAAGTGATTGCTTTTAAAGCAACATCTTCTTTAGTTTTTGCAGCATTAGCAGTTTCTGCTTCGTACATTCCTTCATAGGCATCTATGCTGTTTTGAATTTTAAATCCAGCAAAAATAGGAAGACTTAAGTTCGCCATTCCAAGCATTGCTCTGTCTGGAGAAGCTAATGAAGCACTTTCACCTTGATTAGGCATATC
This sequence comes from Flavobacterium nitrogenifigens, assembly GCF_003254565.1. Classification (GTDB taxonomy): domain Bacteria; phylum Bacteroidota; class Bacteroidia; order Flavobacteriales; family Flavobacteriaceae; genus Flavobacterium; species Flavobacterium nitrogenifigens. The sequence continues at coordinate 63,075 of NZ_QJRI01000177.1, read as the reverse complement.
AATCGATGCTTTTGTAAGACGCTGATATTGACCAGAAACTTTAAGATCTGGGTATTGATTGTTTTTTACGGTTTTTAATTCGTATTTTTTTGTGTTTACCTTAGTATTGGCAAGCGTAACTTCGTTACTCTTTTCCCAAGCCATTTGTACGGCCTCACCCAAGGTTAAACTTGTTTTCTCTTGTGCTTCCATTGAAGATATTCCGATGAAGAAAACTCCAAAGAGCATTAATTGACTAATTTTCATAAACAAGTAGCGCTTTTATAGTTTGTTGAATGTGCTTTGTAAGATCGTTTTTAATGTAATTGTTAAACATTTCTTCTGTTTTTAAATCAAATATTTCTTCGAAGAAAGAGCGATTCATGTGAAAGTGAAAAAAGGTTCCGATAATCGTAGGCGTAATGAGTTGGATATTAACATCTTTTCTAAAAACTCCTTGGGCTTGACCTTGTTTGATAATGCTTTCCACCGATTTTAAATTTCCTTTTTTAAGTTCAGTAAAAGCTTGAAGGCTTTTTTCTCTCTTTTTGTTATAAAGTTCAAAATGTAAAACCCTGTAAATCCCTTTGTTAAGGCAAATTCTGTTGATGTAAATTTCGATTAATTTATTGACTTTTTCAAGAGGTTCTATGTCTTCTTGCAATAAATTTTCGAGTTGTAGTTTTAAATCAACGGTTTTGTGAAAAATAAGAGCTTCAAGTAGCCTTTCTTTTGAACCAAAATAATAAGAGACCATAGCAATGTTAATTTTGGCCTCTTTGGAGATATCCCGTATCGATGTACCCTCAAATCCTTTCTCAGAAAAAAGTCTTTCCGCAACATTAAGAATCTGAATTTTTTTATCGTTCAATTCGATGTGTGACATAGTATTGTTTCTAATCGGATGCAAAATTAAACACTTGTTTAATTTAAACACTTGTTTAAATTTATTTTAACATAATATTAACATAAAGCGTTTTCGATAATTTATGTTAATTTGTTGTTTAATTAGTTAAAATAAAAAAGCTGAAACACCTTAGTATTTCAGCTTTTGTTAATCTTTTTTGTTATTCCAACGAATAAGGAATCTTCATTAATAACTCCACAATAAAAAGGTCTTAATCTTTGTCAATTTTTTAATATTACTTTTAATTGTCATTAGAAACCCATTTTTCATTTCTGTAATTATAAATTTTTAATGGACTTGAAAGACAGCTAAAAAAAGCAACCTTAGCATCTACTAATGCAATTCTACCTTCTTCATATAAAATTGGCTTTGTAAAGCTTAAAACTCCATTAGGACATTTTTTTATTAGTTCACGACCATGATCTTTAATTATATTTGAAATAGTTATAGAATCTCGCTTAATAATCGTTATGCTTTTGCGTTTTAAAAAAACAGTATCTAGAATAAAACTTTTAGAAATGTTTTCCAAACTATCCAATTGTTCTTTGCTCTTTAAGTGTAGTTTTTTTACTATTTCTTTCCTAATATCGAATCTAGGATTTTCTACCATGCTTGTTTTAATCATTGGCATATCTGATATTTCCATAACACAATTGCAAGAGTCATTAATAAGGAGTTGCTGAATTAATTCGTTTGCCTTTTGATTATAAGTTAATTTCGAGTAGTCAGATTTTTTTTGACAACTTGAGATAATAAAAGGTAAAGCTAAAATTAACTGAATTTTTTTCATGTGTTATTCTGAAATAATAGTTATTGTTTAAATATATGCATTAATATCATCGCATAAAAAAACGACACTTAAAAAAATAAATGCCGTGTTGTATTTTGTAAATTTATGATCTATCGAATCTCCCCAACAAATTCCTCAATTTTCCCACTTCCGCTTTCACTCAAATGTTTGATAAAAGCACTTCCAATAATAGCACCTTTAGCATATTTAGTTGCTTGATTAAAAGTTTCTTTATTTGAAATTCCGAAACCAACAATTTGAGGATTTTTCAAATTCAGATTAGAGATTCTTTCAAAATAGTTTTCTTGAACATCCCCAAAACCAGATTGAGATCCTGTAACACTTGCAGAACTTACCATATAAATAAATCCATTTGAAACGCTGTCAATAAAACGAATACGTTCGTCTGAAGTTTGTGGCGTAATTAAGAAAACATTGATCAAACCATATTTTTCAAAAATCGCTTTGTATTCATCTGCATAAACATCAACCGGAAGGTCAGGAATAATTAAACCATCAATTCCAATTTCAGCACATTTCTGGCAAAAAGCTTCAACTCCGTATTGCAGCATCGGATTAAAATATCCCATGATAATCAACGGAATTTTTACGCTTTCGCGGATGTTTTTCAGCTGATCAAAAAGAATTTGAGTTGTCATTCCGTTATGAAGCGCTTGTGTAGAACTCGCTTGAATGGTTGGTCCATCTGCCAAAGGATCGCTAAAAGGCAGTCCGATTTCAATTAAATCAACTCCGTTTTTTTCTAAATCCTGAATAATCTGCACAGTATCATTTAAGTTCGGATATCCCGCAGAAAAATAGATCGAAAGGATCTTTTTATCTTCTTGTAATTTTTGAGTTATTCTGTTCATTTTTAGTGTGTTTTTCTCCTGTAAGGTTTTTAAAACCTTGTAAGTTTCTTATTTTATGTGATTTAATTATACCTACAAGGTTTTGAAAACCTTGCAGGAACTTAAACTGTTATGATTTTACTTATCCAATCATTATTTTGTTTTTCAACCAATAATAAACCAGAATCTGAGCCATTCATTTGACCAATTAATTCTCCTTTATTATTCCAAAAAGCGCTTTGTCCAGCCGAAGGTGAACCCCAAGATTCTCCGCTGAAATTGGACATCAAAACATTCATTTTATGTTTCTCAGCATAATTTTGTAAATCTCTGTACGCATTCGGAATACCGTTTGGCGAAAAGAAAATGCTCGCAATATAAATATCTGCGTTATTTTTTGCAGCATTTTCAGCATGTTTCGGATTGTCAATATCAGCACAAATCGCAAATGCAATATTTTGGTCTTCAATCGTAACCATCGGATTATTGTCAAAAGAAGACTGGAAAAATTCATCTTCGCCTTCATGCAAGAACTGTTTCGTATAAATAGAAACCGAATCGTTGGGAGCAATTATAAATTCGCCAATAAACAATTGATTTTCAATTAAAATTGGAGCACCAGCAATAATGACAATGTTATTGTCGGTTGCCAAATCTTTCAGATGGTCTATTCTGTAATCATCTTCGGCGAAAGCCAATTCCTTAGCATTTTCTCTTTCATATCCAGTAATTGACATTTCAGGAAAAGCGATTAGTTGAGCTCCATTTTGTGCCGCCAATTCAATAAGCCGATAATGGTCTAATAAATTTGAAGCAATATTTCCACGTTTTGGTTTTGTCTGTGCGGCCGCTAAAATCATTTTTTTCAATTATTTGTTTTCGGTATAAACCCAAGCAACTGTTCCAGATTGCAGTTTAACCTGAACTCTTCTGTACGAATTAGATTCAAATAAATCGACTTTTGCTAAATCTGCATTAGAAACATTAAAAACTACGCCATGTATATTTTCCTCCGCATTTTCACTTGCAATTGCTACCACATAATCTGCCATTCCAAATTCTTCTTCGATCTGTAAACTTTTTAGTTTATAACCCAAGAGCTGATCTGGAGTTCCAACTAATACTTTTTTAAAAATCTGCATTTGAACTTGTTTCGATCTTAATGTTCCGTATGAGAATAACTTTTCCATAATTATATTTTTCTCGTTAATAGTTGCGATTAGAGATGTGCAAATTAATGCTTTTATTACAATTTAAAGTAATCAATGTAATTATCTAAATCTTTATCGCCACGTCCAGAAAGGCTAATCACTACAATATCTTCAGGTTTGAATTTCTTTTGATCCAAAACTGCAAACGCATGTGCGCTTTCGATCGCCGGAATAATTCCTTCTAATTTTGTAAGCTGTAAACCAGCATTCATAGCATCGTCATCGGTAACAGAGAAAAATTCGCCGCGTCCTGTTTGTGCTAAATGTGCGTGCAATGGTCCAACCCCAGGATAATCTAATCCTGCTGAAATAGAATACGGTTCTGTAATTTGTCCATCAGGAGTTTGCATTAAAAGCGTTTTACAGCCATGTATAACACCAACTTTACCTAGTTTGCTTGTTGCCGCACTATGACCGCTATCAACTCCTTTTCCAGCTGCTTCAACGGCAATAATTCCAACTTCTGGCTCATGCAAAAAGTGATAGTATGTTCCAGCAGCATTACTTCCTCCACCGATACAAGCCACAACGTAATCAGGATTTTCGCGTCCTTCTTTTTCTTTCAACTGCCATTTGATTTCTTCTGAAATGATACTCTGAAAACGCGTCACCATATCAGGATAAGGATGCGGTCCAATTGCAGATCCAATAATATAATGTGTATCTACAGGATTGTTGATCCAATCGCGGATTGCCTCGTTTGTAGCATCTTTTAAAGTTCTAGAACCTGAAAGTGCCGGACGAACTTCTGCGCCCAACATTTTCATACGCGCTACGTTTGGTGCCTGACGTGCAATGTCAATTTCGCCCATATAAACGATGCATTCAATTCCCATTAAAGCGCAAACTGTTGCAGTTGCAACACCGTGTTGGCCAGCTCCAGTTTCGGCAATAATTCTTTTTTTGCCTAGACGTTTTGCTAATAAAATCTGACCAATCGTATTGTTTACTTTGTGCGCGCCGGTATGGTTTAAGTCTTCTCTTTTTAGATAAACTTTGGTGTTGTACTTTTCAGATAAACGTTTTGCAAAATACAACGGACTAGGGCGTCCCACATAATCTTTAAGCAATTGGTTGAACTCTGCTTTAAAATCTGGTTCATCCATTATGCTTAAATATTTCTGACGTAATTCTTCTACATTTGGATATAACATTTCTGGAATATAAGCACCGCCAAATTCTCCGTAATATCCTTTTTCGTTAACGTTAAAACTCATTTTATTTAAATTTTAAAAGTTGGCAACATCAAATTTGCGTTTGAAATTGCTAAATAGATTTTTATTTTTCAGCCCTGGTTCGATTTCAAATTTACTATTTACATCGACAGCGTAGATCGGTAAATTGGTTTTTGAAATTTCTTCAATGGCTTTTAATTCCTTCATTCCGATGCCACCGCTCAAAAAGAAAGGTTTTTTTGAATTGTATTTTTTTAATATTGTCCAGTCGAAAGTTGTTCCGTTTCCGCCTGGAAGCTTTCCTTTTGTGTCAAACAGAAAATAATCGCAGACATTTTCGAAAGGCTTAATTGTTTCGAAATCAAAATTTTCATCTGCCGAAAATACTTTTATGATTTCAATTTTCTTTGCTAATTGATTTTTTAATTCTGATAAAAATTCAACCGATTCATGTCCGTGTAATTGAATGGCTTGTAAATTGTATTTTGCAACTTTTTCCAGAATTTCTTCCTGACTCTGATCTACAAAAACGCCTACTTTTTTAACTGTTTTTATAAGTTCAGGAATGGTTCCGTTAAAATATCGCGCGGATTTTTCCCAGAAAATAAATCCCATATAATCGGGTAGGAGCGCGCCTACTTCGAGAATATTTTCAGGATATTTCATACCGCATATTTTGAGTTTCATTTCGTTGTGTGTTTTTAACGCAAAGCGCGCTAAGGTTTTTCTTTCTGTATTGTGTTTAAAATGCGAAAAAGTTCGCAAAGTTTTTCTGCCACGAATTCACGAATTTAATTTACAATCATTCGTGAATTCGTGGCTATTTTTTAAACGCCCAGATTTTTAATAAAATCCGTTGCTGCTTGTCCCGCGTTGTCGGTTTTCATGAAGTTTTCTCCAATTAGGAAACCTTTGTAGCCGTATGGTTTTAATTCTTGGATGGCTTCAATTGATGAGATTCCGCTTTCGGATACTTTTACAAAATCGTTTGGAATTTGGGATGCTAGTTCTTTACTGAAATCTAAGCTTACTTCGAATGTTTTTAAGCTTCTGTTATTCACACCGATCATATCTAAAGTTGGCATAATCGATTTTTCTAGTTCTTCTTGATTATGAACTTCCAATAAAACTTCTAAACCTAAACTTTTTGCGAATTCAGATAATGATTTAATTTCTTCTCGGGTTAAAACCGCTGCGATTAATAGAATCAAATCGGCTCCGTGTGCTTTTGCTTCAAGGATTTGATATTCGTCTACAATAAATTCTTTTCGCAATAGCGGAATATTTACTGAAGCTCTTGCTAAAAGTAAATCGTCAAGAGAACCACCAAAATACTTACCATCGGTTAAAACTGAAATTCCGCAAGCGCCTGCATTTTCGTAACCTTTCACCACTTCTTCAACTGTAAAATTATTGTTGATGATTGATTTTGAAGGCGAACGGCGTTTGTGTTCTGCGATAATTCCAGAATTGCTTTCTCTTAATTTCTGGCTAAGAGAAATAGTTTGTTTTCCAAAAAATACAGAAGCTTCCAATTGAGAAACTGGAATAATTGATTTCTTTAGAACAACTTCTTGTTTTTTGTCTATTATGATTTTATCTAAAATGTTCATTATTGTTTTGTTTCACGTTTCACGTTTCATGTTTCAAGTTGTAGAACGTTCAAAATAACTTGAAACCTGAAACTTGAAACAAAATTTATTTACTTAATTCTTGTAATTTCTGTAAAGCTTTTAATCCTTTTCCTGACAATAGACTTTCTTTTGCTAATTCAAATCCTTCTTTTGGAGAACATTTTGTAACCGTTGCGATTGCCATTGCCGCATTCGCGCAAACTACATTATTCTGCGCTTCGTTTCCTTTTCCTGAAATTATATTTGTAAAAATTTCTGCAGATTCTTCGATGGTTTTTCCACCTTCAATTTCGGATTGAGATAAAAGATGAACGCCAAAATCTTCTGGATTCAACATTCCTTCCATGTGATTAGAAATTGTTTTTGTCGGGCCAGTTAATGAAATTTCATCATATCCGTCAAGCGAATGTAAGATGGTAAAATTCACATCGGTATTTTGATATAAATAAGCGTACATTCTTGCCAATTCTAAGTTGAAAACTCCAACTAATTGATTTTGCGGAAATGACGGATTTACCATTGGGCCTAACATATTGAAGAATGTTTTTACCGCCAATTCTTTTCTAATTGGACCAACATTTTTCATGGCTGGGTGAAATAGGGGAGCGTGCAAGACACAGATTCCGGCCTGATCAATACATTTTTCTAAAAATGAAGGATCGTTGCTGAATTTTATTCCCATTTTTTCCATTACATTGCTTGATCCAGAAATAGATGAAACTCCGTAATTTCCGTGTTTTGCCACTTTTATTCCTGCGCCAGCCGATACAAAAGAAGCTAAAGTTGAAATATTGAAAGTATCTTTTCCGTCACCGCCCGTTCCACATAAGTCGATGGTGTTGTAGGCTGATAAATCGACACGAATACATAAGTCTAATAAAGCTTCACGAAAGCCCGAAAGTTCGTCAATTGTTATGCTTCGCATCATAAAAACAGTCAAAAATGCCGAAATCTGATTTGGATTATATTGACCGCTTGAAATATTAATCAATACTTGTTTGGCTTCTTCTTTAGTAAGCACTTCGTGGTTGATTAATTTGTTTAATATAGTTTTCATTTTTTCTTTTAAGTTGCTAAGGTTCTGAGATGCTGAGATTCTAAGGTTTTTACTGAGACTGGGACTGAATACTTTTATTAATGTTCATTCCCTTGATAAATCCACATGGGTTCTGTTTTTCCAGCCCTTTCGAAACCATTTTTTTTATAAAAATCAACCGATTTCCCATCTGCCGTTAACATTTGCATGTGAAAGTGGCTGTATTTTTCTTGCATTTTATCCAAAATCAATTTTCCAATTCCTTTTCCTTGATATTCAGGAAGTACTAGCAAATGCGGATAATAAACTGTTAAGAATCCATCAGAAATTGCATTCCCAAGTCCAACAAGTTTTTTGCCTTCCCAAGCCGTTACTAATGTTTCTGAATTTAATAATCCGTTGTACAATTCGTTTGGTTTACTAGCTGAACTCCATTCATTTGCTTTATATAAGACTAAAATATCTTCAATATTTATTTCTCGGGTTTCTAAAATTGTTATTTCCATTGGTTTTGTTTTTTTGTTTCAGGTTTCAGGTTTCAAGTTTTGTTTGACGTTCCAAGAACTTGAAACCTGAAACTTGAAACCTTTTTTAACTCTTAATCCAATTCTCTAAAATCTTTTTCCCATTTGGTGTCAAAACGCTTTCTGGGTGAAATTGAACGCCTCTTACATCATAATTTTTGTGGCGTAAAGACATAATTTGTCCGTTTTCGTCAACAGAAGTTGCTTCTAAATCTTCAGGCAAATTGCTGTCAACAACCCAAGAATGGTATCTTCCAACTTCGAATTCATTTCCTAAACCTTCAAACAAAATTTCGTCATCTACTAAAGTCTTTACATTCGTAGCCACTCCGTGATATACTTTGTCAAGGTTTGAAAGCGTTCCGCCAAAAACTTCTCCAATTGCCTGCTGTCCTAAACAAACGCCAAGAATGCTTTTTGTAGGACTGTATTTTTCGATTACTGCTTTTAATAAACCAGCTTCATCAGGAATTCCAGGTCCTGGTGAAAGCAATATTTTCTCGAAAGATGCAATTTCATCAATATCAAATTCATCGTTTCTGTAAACGGTAACTTCACAGTCTAAGTCTTCTAAATAGTGCACTAAATTGTAAGTGAAACTATCGTAATTGTCTATAACTAAAATTTTTTTCATTTTTTTTAAGGTTCTAAGTTGCTAAGGTTCTGAGTTACTAAGTTTTTTTGCTGATCCCGATAGCTATCGGGAGAAACTGAGACTGGCAACTAAATTTTTTATTTTTCTCGAACGTATTTTTCTACGATAACACGATCTACACCTAATTTTTCTACTTTTTCTACTCCTTTTTGAATTAAGGTGTCGTTTTGAACTTTCACCACAAATTCAAATTTGCTATCTTCCCAATCGCGGTTGTTGAAAAACTCTAAATGTTCTGAATAAATACTGTCTTTTAAAGTATATTTTCCGCCTCCGCCAAAGAACAATGCTGCTGTTGTATCTTTTCCGTGTTTTAAATCATGATTAAAAAAGGCAAAATGTGTATCGTTAATAATCTTGATCATTTTTGTTTTTGTATTGAAAGTTGAAAAAGTCGAATCTTTCTCTGTGGTTTCAGCTGATATAAGACGCCAGGTTCCTTCAATCGGGTTTTGTTTTTTTTCTGAATTACAAGAAGTCATAGTAATGATTAAAACTAAAATTGATACTGCTTTTTTCATAGTTTGTGGTTTTTATGGTTTGTTTTTTAATTGTTTCAAGTTTAAGGTTTCAGGTTTCAAGTTTCAAGTTTCACGTTCCAATAACTTGAAACCTGAAACTAAAAAAACTTGAAACTAAATCTGTTCTGCCATTTCTAGCGCTGTATTCAATGCTCTTAATTTATTATAAACTTCCTGCATTTCGCTTTCTTCATCAGAGCTTGCTACGATTCCAGCTCCCGCTTGACAGTGCAATTGATGATTTTTTGAAAGGAACGTTCGAATCATAATCGCGTGATTAAAGTTTCCGTCAAAGTCCATAACCCCGATTGCGCCTCCGTAGAAATTACGGTTTGTTTTTTCACATTCTTCAATTAACTGCATCGCTCTGTGTTTTGGAGCACCGCTTAAAGTTCCTGCAGGAAAAGTATCGGCTACGACTTGCATTGTTGTTGCTTTATCGTGTAAATGTCCTGTAACTTTAGAAACCAAGTGAATTACGTGAGAGAAAAACTGAACTTCTCTGTATTTTTCTACGTTTACATCATGTCCGTTTCTGCTCAGATCATTTCTTGCCAAATCGACTAGCATAACGTGTTCGCTATTTTCTTTTTTATCTTCAGAAAGTTCTTTTGCTAAAAGTGCATCACGCTCATCATTTCCAGTTCTTTTGAAAGTTCCAGCAATTGGATGAATTTCAGCTTTTCTGTTTTTTACGATAATTTGAGCTTCTGGAGAAGAACCGAATATTTTGAAATCTCCATAATCAAAAAAGAATAAATATGGAGAAGGATTAATGCTTCTTAAAGCTCTGTAAACATTAAATTCGTCTCCTTTGAAACCTTGTGTAAATCGGCGAGAAAGAACCAATTGAAAAACATCTCCGCGGTAGCAATGTTTTTTAGCTAAAGCTACATTTGCTTTAAATTCTTCATCGGTTAGGTTAGAAAAACCTTCACCTTCTTTAGAAAATTTATAAGAGGCAATGTTTCTAGATTGAAGCAATTGCTCGATTTCTGCAATGTTGTTTTTATTGTCAACGCTGTGGCAAAAAATATAAGCTTCATTTTTGAAGTGATTGATTGCAATAATATTTTGATAAACAGCATAAAAAACATCAGGAATTGAAGTGGCATTATCTTTTTTTGCAATTGAAACTTTCTCAAAATAACGAACTGCATCGTAAGAGATATATCCGAACAAACCGTTATTAATGAATTTAAAATCGTTTTTCTCTGATTGAAACTGACTTGAAAATTCCTGAATTACCTGGGGAATATTAGTCGAAGCATCAATAGCGATTTTCTCTGAAGTTCCGTCTGGAAAAGTTTTAGAGATAACTTCATTTTCGATTTTTATAGTAGCAATCGGATTGCAGCAGATGTAAGAGAAACTATTGTCATTTCCGTGATAGTCACTACTTTCTAGCAATAAGCTGTTTGGAAATTCATCTCTGATTTTGAAATAAATGCTTACTGGCGTAACCGTATCTGCCAGAATTTGTTTGTAATGTGTATTAAGAATAAAAGGTTTCAAAATATATAGTTTTTATGTGTTGTTAATTTATGTTTCGGTTTTGATCAAAAAAAAAGGGCTTGTCGTGATGACAAGCCCTTTATATTTTTATATTTCTTACAATACCATAGGAAGCTTCGTTCACGACGTCTGACGTAAATTGCTCCACCACCAAGTATTGTTTAAAATTGTTCTCATTTCTTTATTTTGATGTGACAAAGATATAAATGTAATTTTAATTAAAGTATATAAAATTTGAAAAAAATCTTTTCTAATTTATGAAATTTGTTAAATTTTGATTTGGAATGCTTCTGTAACTCCTTAATTTCCACTTGCTATCGTGTTGTTTACATTTAATCTAAAATCTGGGTTTCCTTTGATGTTTGGAAGCGCAAACAGCTCGTTAAGTTTCATTTTTGTGTATTCTATTCCAAAAGCTGAGTTGCCATAATAGCTTTTTATACCTGGAATATTGCTTCCAGATTCGCTTTCAATTTCACCTTGGCAATTATTTGCCACAACGTTTTTAAAAGTGATTTTTGATAGATTGGCTTCACCGTTTCCGATATTTCCTTCCAATAAAATGAAAGGGGCAAACCCAGAAACCACACTATTGGTTAAGTTGAAGAATGTATTTTCTTTAATGTAAGCAGATTCTCTAACCAAACCTTGATTGTTTTCTTCTAAATTAACTAATGTGATGTTGCTTGCATTTATTTTGGTCATTTTTTTGGTCATATCTGTTGTGCCAACTTTTTCATATGAATCTACTTCAAAACATCTTGAACCTGAAATATCTGAAGAAAACGGATGACGAATTGCAATACTGTTAGAGATATTAATTTGAGCACCTTGCGTAAAATCAAAATCATCATCAGTTGTTCTGTATGAAACTAAATTGTTCAGATTCAAATCTCCACCATAACATTCAAAAGAATCATCATTTGAATAACTGATTTGAACGTGGCTAACCGTTGTTTTTCTTCCAACACCAGCAAGAGAAAGACCGTTTAATTCTTTAGAAGCACTTAATTTTCTTCCAGCATATTCGATTCTCACATATTTCATGATTCCTGAATTATCTTCTGGATCTTGGCCTCCGTAATGATTTAAAGTTGGATCTAAATCAAAAGGTAAAGTGTGAATTCCTCCTAGAGAATTTATAGGAGCTTTTCCTAAAATAATAATTCCGCCCCAGTCGCCAGGTTTTCTGTTATTTATTTCATTTTCAGATGTAAAAACAATTGGATCAGTTTCTAGTCCTTCAGCCATAATTTTTGCGCCATTTGTAATTACTAAAGTTCCGCATGTCTTATCGTCGCCACGAATAACAGTTCCAGGCTCAATAGTTAAAGTTGCATTGTTTGTAACATACACAACACCAACTAAATGATAAATATTACGTTTTACTAATCGAGTGTCTTTGTCAATTGTTCCTGCAATTATATTAGTAGCTTCACCGTAGTCATTAGCAGCCGGTCTAAAGCTCGTCCAGTTGGTCATCCAGTTTGAAGTGCCAGTGATTCCTTTAGGCAGTTGTTGAGCTTGTGCGAAAAAGCTGATAATGAAGAGTATACATACAATATGTAGTTTTGTTTTCATAACTATGATTTTAATTTCTAGTTTTTGATTTTTTTAATTGTCCCAAAAATAGAAGCCGTATGTTAATCAAAGTCCTGATACTTATTACGAAAGAGTTACTATATTATTAAGAACGTTAAGTTTTTGAAAAGTTAAAAAAAATAAGCCCCAACAGTTTTAAACTGTTGGGGCTTATTATATTTCTGAATTAGTAAGCTTGAAATATTAGAATTTTAAAGCTACAGCCAATTCAAATTCGTCGTTGATAGTTTTATCTCCTAAACCGTCGAAGAAGCTACCTGAACCGTATTTAATATCGTATTTAGTTCTGTCAACTTTGAAAGCAGTTGTAGCAGTGTTTCCTTTTACAGTGATATCAAAAGTTACTGGTTTAGTGATTCCTTTGATAGTTAAGTCTGCAGTTACAGTGTAAACGTCAGCAGATTTTGCACCGATAGTTTTGAAAACTAATTTTGAAGTTGGGAATTTGTCAGTTCCGAAGAAATCGTCAGCTTTTAAGTGACCGTTTAATTTTCCTTGGTATTCTCCAGTTAAATCTGTAGAAGTTAATGAAGTCATGTCAACTGTAAAGTTACCACCAGCTAATTTTTTTCCTTTGAAAATAACAGCTCCTTCTTTGAAGTTTACAGTTCCAGAGTGCTCTCCAGTTACTTTTTTACCTACCCATTTAATAGTAGATGCTTTTACGTCGATTTTTTTAGTTTGAGCGTTTACTGAGATTCCAGCTGCTGCTACGAATAATGCTATTGCAATAGTTTTTAAATTTTTCATGTTTTTAAAATTAAATTTGAATTTGATTAATAAATAATTATAGTGTGATAAATAATTCCTCGTGTGATTTTCTAACTTTTTTCTGGTGTTGAGATTTGTCGTCATCATGTCTGTAACCTACAGTTGCAATAACTGAAGCGTTTAAACCTAATTTATCGAAACCTAATATTTCATTAAATTGAGCAGCATTAAAACCTTCCATAGGAGTTGCGTCAATTTTTAATTCAGCCGCTGCATTTAATAAGTTTCCTAAAGCTAAGTAAGTCTGTTTTGCAGTCCAGATGTGTTTTGCATCTTCAGATAAATTTGAAATTACATTTTTCATCATATCACTGAATCCGCCTAAAGCATCAACTGGAACACCTCTTACTTCGCTGATGTTGCTGATATATTTGTCAACAGAACCTGCATCAAGGCTTAAGTCGTTTGCAAAAATGAATAGGTGAGAAGCGTCTGTAATTTGAGTTTGTCCCCAAGCTGCACCTTTTAATTTTTCTCTTAATTCTGGATTTTCAACAATAACTACTTTATAAGGTTGTAATCCGTATGAAGAAGCACTTAATCTAACTGCTTCTTTTAGTGTATTGAAATCAGCATCTGATATCTTTTTTGATGCATCAAACTGTTTAGTTGCGTATCGCCAATTTTGATTTGCTAAAAAATTGCTCATAGTTTTTATTATTTTATTTGTTGGTTCTATATTTTTCTAATAGTTGGTTTAAGAAAACTAATTCTTCTGGTTTTAAATTGTTTGCAAACGTTTGTTCGTGTTCATCTACTTTCGGATCTAATTCTTTTAAAACGTCTAATCCTTTTTGTGTAATCGAAACTTCAATTTTTCTTCGATTATTCGGACAGACATTCCGTGTAACAAAATCTTTCAATAATAATTTGTCTACCAAACGTGTTGTGTTGCTTGTTTTAGCAAGCATTCGCTCTTGTATCACGCACATATTAGCAGGCTTTCCTTTTTGTCCTCTTAATATACGCAACACATTGTACTGTTCTCCAGATAAATCATACGGTTTGATCAACTCGTTGAAATGATCCTGAATCACATTTTGCGTGTACATGATATTCAGAATAACTTTTTTCGCATTATCCATCTTAACCGTACTCTTAATAACCTCTTCAATTGTCATAGTCGTAAGTGTATAATTTGTATATACAAATGTATAACTTTTAATAGTTGTATATACAAGTGTTGTGTTAATTTTTTGTTAATATATACAAATGCTTGTTCTGCAAGAACTAAAAGAATCGTTTTTTAGAGAATAAAATTAAAATAATTTTTTATGTAACGTACTGATATGTTGTTAATTAATAATTTTTTAATATCAAGACGATTTTTAATTTTAAAATATTTAGCAATTGATTTTTTGTAAGGTAACTTTAAGCTAAAAGATTCTCATAATCAGCTATTTTTACGATTTATCGGAATTCAGACAGTAGAAAACCTTTTGCAATTTGCTTAAAATTGGCAATTTCTGAGTTTATCCAAGCTTCATCATGCCCCAATTCGTTGGCAATTACTCTTGCTGTTTTCTCCGAAACTTCAATTGCAGCTCTGGCATCTAAGAATAATAAACGAACTCTTCTGGCTAAAATATCATCTACAGTTCGTGCCATTTCGTAACGAATTGCCCAAACCACTTCTGCCATTGTAAATTCGTGATTAGGATGCAGTTTTTCTTTCAGCTCAGGCTCGCTTTCTTGTAATTCTATTATTTTTGGAATATCAGTACCATATATATAGAGGTGATTTTCTCTGTCTGCTGAATTAGTAGGTTGGTTTCCATGAATAGAAAGATGTTCTGTATTGCATTCTTTTGGTTGCAATTTGCCAGTTTTGATAGCTTTATCAATAATATCCTCAGCAATTTTTCTGTATGTTGTCCATTTTCCTCCAGTAATGGTAATTAGACCCGTTTCTGAAACTATAATTTTATGGCTTCTAGAAACTTCTTTGGTGCTTTTGCCTTCTTCTTTTGGCGCTGCCAACGGACGCAATCCTGCAAAAACAGATAATACATCTTTTCTTTCGGGCTTTTTTGCCAAGAATCTTTGCGCAGTTTCCAAAACAAATTGAATTTCGCTTTCTAAAGCAATAGGTTCTAAACTTTGCTTTTTAATTAAAGTATCAGTTGTTCCAACTACAATTCGGTTATGCCACGGAACAGCAAATAAAACTCTTCCGTCTTTTGTTTTCGGAATCATTAAAGCATTTTCGCCTGGAAGAAAAGATTTGTCTAGAACCAAATGAATTCCCTGACTTGGAACAATATATTTTTTATAGACTTTATCATTTAATTTCATGATGGCGTTTGTAAAAACTCCTGTTGCATTTATAACGACAGAACCTTTTATATCATATTTAATTCCGCTTTCTTGATCTTCAACCTGAACGCCAATAATTTGGTTTTTGTCGTCTTTCAATAAATTGGTAACCTTTATGTAATTTAAAAGACAAGCTCCATTTTCTACAGCGGTTTGAGCAAGATTAATGGCTAGGCGAGAATCATCAAATTGACCGTCATGATAAATAACGCCATTGACCAAACCTTTTTCCTCAACGTTAGGAAGCATTTCGATAGTTTTCTTTTTTGAAAGATATCTAGAACTTCCTAAACTTAAAAAGCCTGATAATAAATCATATATTTTTAACCCGATCGTATAAAAATAACCACTCAGCAAATGATAATTCGGAATTATAAACGATTGGTTTTTGACTAAATGAGCCGCGTTTTGTGCTAATAGTCCTCGTTCTTTTAATGCTTCTCGAACTAAATGCACATCTCCCTGTGCCAAATACCGCACACCGCCATGAACCAATTTGGTGCTTCGGCTTGAAGTTCCTTTTGCAAAATCTACGGCTTCAAATAAAATGGTTTTATAACCTCGGCTCGCCGCATCAATTGCAGTTCCAAGTCCGCTTGCTCCTCCGCCAATAATTATTACGTCCCAATTTTCTGTATTTTGTAGTTTTAGTAACTGCTCTGAACGATTCATGTTTTTTATGGGACTTTTTGTTTAAAGCAAACTTAACGAAATGAAATTAAAAATTGATGAAGAAATATTCCGTAGGAATATCTGATCGGTAGAAAAAAATATCGTTTTGTATTGTGTCCTGTAGGGACAGCTATTTATAATGTATTTGTAAATCAATCAAACGTTCCTACGGAACGTAAAAAAGGAATCCAAATTCAATTCTACCGATGAGACATTCCGATGGAATGAATAGGTCATTAGAATACAAATCCGACAGGTTTTTAAAACCTGTCGGGTTTAACCAACTTAGAAATATTCCCTGGGAATATCTGATCGGTAGAAAAAAATATCGTTTTGTATTGTGTCCTGTGGGGACAGCTATTTATAATGTATTTGTAAATCAATCAAACGTTCCTACGGAACGTAAAAAAGGAATCCAAATTCAATTCTACCGATGAGACATTCCTATGGAATGAATAGGTCATTAGAATACAAACCCGACAGGTTTTAAAAACCTGTCGGGTTTAACCAACTTAGAAATATTCCATGGGAATATCTGATCGGTAGAAAAAAATATTGTTCAGTATTGTGTCCTGTAGGGACACCTGTTTTTTGTAAATGATATCTAGGTCTATTGCTCAAACGTTTCTGCGGGACGTATCAATGGAATCCGAATTCAATTCTACCGATGAGACATTCCTACGGAATGAATTGCTTCTTAAAAAGCAAAACCCGACAAATTTTTAAAATGTCGGGTTATCAATTTACGGATTATATATTTATAACAGTCGTTTTTCAAATGCTTTTCTTGCAGAGCCTCTTAAATAGACTTCGCCACAATACGTATATTTTAGCTTATCTAAAATTTTAAGCATTGGAACATTGTCAAAATTAGTGTCAACTTTTATGCTGTATATTTTGTTTTCAACAGATAAAATTTCAATCTTTTCAAATAGTTTTGTTGCAATTCCTTTTCCTTTTGCTAGTTTTGAAACTGCGACGCGGTGTACAACAGTATAATCGCCATCAGTTAGCCATTTGCCTTCGATGTTTTCGTAAGCAGGATCTTTGTCGAACATAATAGCAGCATAACACAAAATAGATTCGTTTTCTGTTAGTACATAGCCATTACCATTTTCGATATCATTTTTAATAGAAAGTTCGTTCGGATAACCATCTTGCCACTGCGTACTTCCGTCTAATCGTCTTTGTTCAATTGCATCTTGCAATATTTCCCAAATTACCGGTATTTCAGAAAGAACTGCTTTTCGTAATACTAACTGTTCTGTAGAATTCATTTTTGGATTTACTTTATTAAGAATTAATGAGGCAGTTTGTCTTTAAGCAAACCATAAACCCAAGTTCCAGCAATTGCACTAACCAAGGTAACTACAATTACTGTAGCTCCTGTACCAATTTGAGCAAAAAGCGGACCTGGACAAGCTCCAGTAATTGCCCATCCGAAACCGAATAACAATCCGCCGTAGATTTGTCCTTTATTAAAAGTCTTTGGTTGGATTTCAATTTTTTCTCCATCAAGAGTTTTGATGTTGAATTTTTTAATCAATTGTACCGATATTAATCCAACTACGACAGCGCATCCAATTACGCCATACATGTGAAATGATTCTAGATTGAACATTTCCTGAATACGAAACCAACTGATGATTTCAGCTTTTACGAATACAATTCCGAAAAAGATTCCAACGATTAAATATTTTAAGTTTCCTAATGCAGTTTCTTTTTTCTGGCTTGCATTGATTCCTTCGCCGTCTATATTTTTATTTTCTAAATTCATTTTTGAAATTTTAAAGTGAAAGAATATAAGGTAAAATCAAAAGTGCCATTACAAAACCACCAATCATAAAACAGATAGTAGCTACCAAAGATGGCCATTGTAAGTTTGATAATCCCATAATCGCGTGTCCGCTTGTGCATCCGCCAGCGTAACGAGTTCCAAAACCTACTAAGAATCCGCCCACTACAATCATAATAAATCCGCGAAGCGTTAATAAACTTTCCCAAGAAAATAATTGTGCAGGAACTAAACCACTATGATCTGTGATTCCGTAAGTGGCTAATTTCTCTGATAATTCAGGAGCAATCTCTACAGGATTTGGATTCGATAAAAAATGAGCAGTGATAAAACCGCCTAAAAATATCCCTAAAACAAAGAATAAATTCCAGCTTTCTTTTTTCCAGTCGTATTTAAAAAACGAAATATTCGCTGGAACACAAGCCGCACAAATATGGCGAAGTGAAGAACTAATCCCGAAAGATTTGTTTCCGATAATTAATAAAATTGGAACTGTTAATCCAATCAAAGGGCCTGCAACGTACCAAGGCCAAGGTTCTTTTATGATTTCTAATAGACTCATTTACTTTTAAAATTTAGTTTTTTTATTTTTAACCATTAAGACATTAAGTTAATTAAGTTGGAATGCTTAATTTTCTTAGCTTCCTTTGAAAAGTTTCATTAAGCTCAAAAACTTAATTAACTTAATGTCTTAATGGTGATAAAATTACACTTTATAGTGTTTTGCTTTGACAAACAAAATCTGATTTAGGAACATTAGTTTTTGAAATTGCTCCAAAACCGCCTTCAACCTCAGAGAAATTTCTGAAACCCCTTGCTTGGAGGATAGAAGCTGCAATCATACTTCTGTAACCGCCTGCACAATGCAGATAGAAATGTTCATTTGGATTAATATCTTTTACCCAATCATTAATATAAGCCAAAGGTTTGCTGTAAGCGTCATCTATATGTTCTGCTGCGTATTCTGTTTCTTTACGAATATCTACCACTTTGTCTTCTCCAAATTTAAATTCATTTGAAAATTGTTCAGCAGTGATTCTATTTACAGTATCAATTTCAAAACCAGCATTTTGCCAAGCTTCGAAACCACCTTTCAAATGTCCGATAATCGTATCAAAACCAACACGGCTTAAGCGAGTTACGGTTTCTTCTTCCATTCCCGCCGCGGTAACCAATACTATTGGTTGTTTTACATCGGCAATTAAAGTTCCAACCCACGGAGCAAAATCACCATTAATTCCGATGTTGATAGATTGGGGAATAAACCCTTTACTGAAATCGGCAGCACTTCTTGTATCTAGAATTAAAGCTCCAGTTTCTTCAGCAACGGCTTCAAATTCTTTTGCATTTATTGCTCTCATTCCGTTGTGTAAAACAGTTTCAAAACTTTCGTAACCACCTTTGTTCATTGCAACGTTCATGCTGAAATAGGCAGGAGGAGGCAATAAACCGTCAGTTACTTCTTTAATGAATTCATCTTCGGTCATATTAGCACGCAAAGCATAATTGGTTGCTTTTTGATTCCCAATAGTAGAAACAGTTTCTTTGCTCATGTTTTTTCCGCAGGCGCTTCCAGCGCCATGAGCAGGATAAACGATTACGTCATCGGCCAAAGTCATGATTTTATCTCTTAATGAATGAAATAAAATTCCAGCCAATTGGTCTTGTGTCATTCCCGCTGCTTTTTGAGCTAAATCTGGACGTCCAACATCTCCAATAAATAAGGTGTCTCCAGAGAAAATAGCGTGATCTTTTCCGTTTTCATCGATAAGTAAAAAAGTTGTACTTTCCATAGTGTGGCCAGGAGTGTGCAGAACTTTAATAGTTACTTTTCCGATTTTAAATTCCTGTCCGTCTTTTGCAGAAATGCAGTCAAATTCGCAGGCAGCATTTGGTCCGTAAACGATTGGCGCTCCAGTTTCTTTGCTCAAATCAACGTGGCCAGAAACGAAATCGGCGTGAAAATGTGTTTCAAAAATATATTTCAGTTTCACTCCATCACGTTCTAAACGATCTAGATAAGGCTGAATTTCTCTAAGCGGATCAATAATGGCTGCTTCGCCATTTGAAGTGATATAATATGCACCTTGAGCAAGGCATCCGGTGTAAATTTGTTCTATTTTCATGATTCAATAATAAAAATAATGGAAGACAAAGGTAGTCTTGTTTTTTAAAAAAATTGGTGACTAATGTTACAGAAATTAGGTTTTTGTGTAAAATAATATGGATTTTCTTGTACGATCTGAGATAAGTTAATTTTAAGTTGAGCAATTACGCTTTAAGCTTTAATTTTGCGTATGACGAATGTCATTTCAAAACAAAAAAGAAAATGAACACACAGGATTTAATAGATCAAATTGCTTTTATAAAAGAAATTGATAAGGTAAAATACATTCAGCGCAAGACAAAATTATTCAACAGTGATAGATGCGAAAATGATGCAGAGCACAGTTGGCATTTGGCTTTAATGGCAATTGTTTTGGCAGAACATTCCAATGAACCGATTGATATTTTGAAAGTGGTAAAAATGGTTTTGATACACGATATCGTAGAAATTGATGCGGGAGACGTTTTTATTTATGATACTGTAAAAAGTCATGACAATACAGATGAAGAACGTTTAGCAGCGAACAGAATCTTTGGTTTGCTTCCAAAAAAACAAGCTGAAGAGTTTATTTCGATTTGGGAAGAATTTGAAGCCGGTGAAACCAACGAAGCCAAATTTGCAAGATCTATGGACAGACTTGAACCGTTATTGCAAAACACATCTAACAATGGCGGAACTTGGAAAGAGTTTGGAGTGAAATATGATAAAGTTTACGAGAAGAAAAGCATTATTAAAGAGGGTTCAAAATCGATATGGAATTACGCTGAAGGCTTGATTAATGAAAGTGTCGAAAAAGGGATTTTAGAAAAATAATCAAAAATAAATGCGTAAACAAAATCAAACATTTCCTGCGGTTTCAACCGCAGGAAATGTATCGGATATGCATTGTGTTCCGGTAGTTGAAACCACGGGTTATGTTTAATCATGTAAATCTATACGCAATTTTGTCATTTCATTCGACGAAGGAGAAATCGTCGTAAGAAGCTCGACAAAGAATGGCTTCTCGTTGCGGAGTTACTTGCGAAGATTTCTCCTTTGTCGAAATTACAAACTATAACCAAATCAAAAAGAGTAGAAGTGTAATCAATACCTTTAAATTGTTGAAAAGTTTAACAAATATCGGGAGATAAACTTTTTTTAAAGGGCGTTAATTCGGGTTCTAATGGTTAAATTTGTGGAACTTCATAAACAAATTACCATTATGGAAGAAATGCTCTTTTATGATCGAATGCAATTTGCCTTCACGATCACTTTTCATTATCTTTTTCCGCAACTTACAATGGGTCTTTCGTTGATCATTGTATACTTCAAGTGGAAATATCTCAAGACTAAAGACGAACAATACAATCACGCTACCCATTTCTGGATGAAAATCTTCGCCCTCAATTTTGCAATGGGCGTTGTAACCGGAATCCCGATGGAGTTTCAGTTTGGAACCAATTGGGCAAAATTCTCTGAATTAACAGGCGGAATCATTGGCCAGACATTGGCAATGGAAGGAATGTTTTCTTTCTTTCTTGAATCTTCTTTTCTCGGATTATTTCTGTTTGGAGAAAAACTTCTTGGGCATAAATGGCATTTTGTAACCGGATTATTAATTATGATAGGTTCTTGGGCTAGTGGATTTTTAATCATTGCGACACATTCTTGGATGCAAAATCCTGTTGGTTATGAAATCTTGGAAAACGGAAAATTTGTATTGAATAACTTTCAAGCTTTATTCTTGAATCCATGGCTTTGGCCTTCTTATTTGCACAATCAAGCGGCTTCTTTAGTAACCAGTTCTTTTGTTGTGGCTGGAATTGGAGCGTTCTATATTTTAAGCAACAAAAATGTTTCTTTCGGGAAATTGTTCTTGAAAACAGGAGTAATCTTCGGATTGATTTCGAGTGTAATTGTAGCTGTTCCAACGGGAGATTTAGCCGCTAAAAATGTGGTGAAATATCAGCCAGTAACTTTTGCTGCGATGGAAGGGATTTTTCATACTGAAAAGAAAGGTTCTGAAATTGTCTTAATCGGACAACCTGATGTAAAAGACAAAAAATTGGATAATAAAATCGCCGTTCCCAATATTTTAAGTTTCCTAACTTACGGAAATTGGGACCAGGAAATAAAAGGCTTAGATCAGTTTGAAGAAGATCTGCATCCAACGAATATTTCTGGTTTGTACTATGCCTATCATATCATGGTTGGTCTTGGAACTGTTTTTATTGGATTAATGGTACTTTCTCTTTTTCAGTTAATCAGAGGGAAATTGTTTGAAACCAAATGGCTTTTATGGTCTTTGATGTTCATGATGCCATTTCCGTATATTGCCAATACTACAGGCTGGTATACGGCAGAATTAGGAAGACAGCCATGGCTGGTTTATAATTTAATGCGAACAGCAGCAGGAGCCTCGCCAACAGTTTCATCAGGAAATACCTTGTTTACTCTTCTTGGTTTTATTGGTTTGTACCTTTTGCTAGGAATGCTGTTTTTGCTTTTAGTTGGAAAAATTATCAATAAAGGACCGCACCATGTGGAACTTTCAACAGAAAAAATATAAGTATGGAATTTTTTTGGTACGTAGTTTTAATGGGAATTCTGGCTGTTTATCTGGTTTTAGACGGCTATGATTTTGGTGCAGGAATTATTCATTTATTTTTTGCCGATACAGAAAAAGATAAAAAGGCAATTACCAATGCAATTGGACCGTTTTGGGATGCCAATGAAGTTTGGCTAATTGCAGCAGGAGGCGTTTTGTTTTTTGCTTTTCCAACTTTATATGCATCATCTTTCAGCGGATTTTATCTGCCTCTAATTATGATTTTGTGGCTTTTGATTTTTCGCGCCATCGGACTTGAAATGCGCGGACAGATTCATAATCATATGTGGGAAAGTATTTGGGATAAAGCTTTCGGAATTGCAAGTTTGCTTTTAGCTCTCTTTTTCGGAATTGCTTTAGGAAACATCGTTCGTGGCGTAAATCTAGGGATGGTTCAAAATGGCGTTTCTACGCAAGAACCACATTTTTTCTTTTTGCCTTTATGGAATCCGACTTTTAGTCCACAGGCAAATGAATTGGGAATTATCGATTGGTTTACACTTTTCTTGGGAATTGTGAGTGTAGTCGCATTGACGATTCACGGCGCAAATTGGATTATTTATAAAACAAATTCGGCGCTGAATCCGAAATTGAAAAATGTAGTTTTTAGGTTGAACTTTGTTTTGCTGGTTTTGGTTTTTATTTCTTTAGGAATTTGGCATTTTATTGAGCCGAAGCCGTTTCATAATTTCGTTGAAAACCCTGTTCTTTGGTTTTTTCCTTTAATGACTTTTGTGGGAATTGCGGGATTATTCAAAGTTCGTTCTTTCAAAAAAGACGGTCAAGGATTTATTTTTTCGACTTTATTCTTAGTTGGTGGATTTGCTTCGACAGCGGTTTCTATTTTTCCGAATGTTTTGCCTTCAACCAATAATATAAATCCGTCATTAACCATTTACAATACTGCCGCTCACGAATACGGATTAAATGCGGGATTGAGCTGGTTTTTTATCGCTTTGTTTCTCGTGATTATTTATTTTATCATTCAATATCGTGTTTTTAGTGGGAAAATGGATGATGTTGGGTATGGGGAACATTGATTTTTTTATAGCCACGAATTCACGAATTTTATTCTGATTAATGAATTTTATAGCTATAGATTACACGAATTTTAGTTTCAATATAAAATGAATTGCCTCCAGCTTTAGCTGGAGGTTTTTTGTTGAGATTTGAATTGGGCTTTAGCCAAACTTTGCGGTTTTTGGCTAAAGCCTTTTTTATATACATTTGCTTACCTCCAGCTGAAGCTGGAGGCAATTCAGAAAAGTATCAATGAAAAAACAAATAATAACGTTACTTATTTTCTTATTTGTGTCTGTAAAAGCAGTTGCTTGCAGTTGTGATACACCTAAACCAATTTTAGAGTTTTATTCTTCCAAATATGTTTTTGAAGGATTAGTTACATTTAAAAAAATTGCCAAAGATTCTGCTACTTATTCTATAAAAGTTAAAGTGCTCAAGAATTATAAAAAAGGTAATATTCCAAAAGAACTACATTTTACACTTTATTATGAGAAAGAGTCCTCTGGTGGAAGTTCTTGTCATATGGAAGTTCACAAGAATCAGAAACTATTAGTTTTTGCTTCTGAATATAAAGGAAAATTGGGTTTTAGTATTATGTGTTCCAATTCGCAGGTTATTCAGGAAAGTGGAATTAATCCGCTTCTTCAAAAGGTGTTGGATCATGGAAACGAATTTAAATTAGATAACTACATTTACGATCTTGATAATACTGTAAACGGTGAATTTAATTCTGCAAAACCAATTACCAATCTGGACTCTATTTTTAAAAATGCAAAAGCTATAAAATCTGATAAACCATTAGGACTTTTTGCATTGTACATTAATAAAAAAGGAGAACTGGTTTCTGTTTTTAATTTTTTTGATTGGTACAAATCTTCTGAAGATTTTATAATTGATCCAGCCTTTGGTTTAATGAAAGAATTTAAAGTGAAAAGTAGAAGACCTTTAACAGAATTTGAAATTTATACCATAGAATTACTGAAAAATTTGAAAATCTGGGAGTTAAAAAAATATAAAAATTCACAAATTGCCGTTGATTACATGGCTTACATATCTGTAGATTTTGATGAGAAGACATTGAAATGGACTTATGAACTGAAATAAAATTATGTAATTTTTTATATTAACAACATAAATGCCCTTCAGTTGTTATGGGAGTTATTTTGTTTGGACTTAGAAGCTGAAAAAAAACATATGATAATTTTTACAAAAGATTGAATTACAACCGATAGTTATATTCTATAAGTTGTATTGTAAGAAAAAAAAGCAGTTAATGTTTAATATTGCGTATCTAAGAATTTTTTCCCCCTAAAGAATTTTTAGCAATTTATTTTTACTAAAAGCGTAAAGCTATATTTACCTACTTAAATTATGCCTTTAACAATTTTTTCCGATGAGGTTAGATTTCGTTTTAAATCTAAAAACTGGCAGTATCAATTTGACGAAATTAAAGAACTTATACTGCTCAAAAAAAAGAGAAAATATTTTCTTGAAAATGGCTCTTTTATAGCCGTAACCGCCACCGCATATTACTGTATGCTATTTTCTAATCTAATAGACCTACATTATGTTATTCCTGCGGTTTTAAGTTATGCATTGATTGTGGCATTGTGGTTTAGCGATAAAGCAGAATTTGTATATTTTCTTTTTGTTAAAGATATTTACCAAAAAGAAATAAAAACTAAAATCGCACCAAAAGACCATGTGTTGGTTGGAGAGCAGATGGATTATTATTTGGATCTTCAGTTTGAAAGAAGTGTAAAAATAACTGCCTAACAAAAAAATCAAAGATGTTTGAATTTACTATTTCCCATTATGACTTTGTTTTCATAATGGCAGCTTTGATGTACGATTATTTTATTACTAAAAGAAAATATTAACGAAACGCTGTATCATATTTTTCTATTTATAAAGCGTTAAAATACCCAAAAGAAGTATAGTTAAGTCGTTAGAAATTAACGGCTGGCTGTTTTAGCTATACATGACCTCAAATCAGAATAAAATTATGGCCACAACAATTAAAAACAAGATTAGAAACATTAGAGAGTTAAAAAATTACACTCAAGAATATATGGCAGAAAGATTAGGTGTAACTCAGGCGGGTTACAGTAAAATCGAAAAGGGAAAGACTTCTTTGAGTTACGAAAAATTAGTTGAAATAGGAAAGATTTTAGATGTCAGCGTTGAGGATATAATTAGTTTTGAATACGATAAATATTTTAATAGTTTTAATAAAATCACAGGAAATAATAATGGCAGTATTTTGATTAATGCCGATAATTCTTCGATTCTAAAAGAACTTTATGAAGACAAAATTCAATTATTAGAAAAACTGCTTTCAAGAACCGAAATTGAGCTGGAACGTTATAAAGATAAGTTTGGAGCAATTTGAAGGTTTTAGTTTCATCTTTGTCAAAGTGTTAGGCTTTGACAAAGATTACTCTACAAGTGAAACTAAATAAAATTTGTGAGTTCTATTAAAATAAAACTTCTTTGGTAATGATGTAAAATCCCATTACGAGAACGAACCATCCGAAAAGGGGTTTTAATTTTGTGCCGTCTATTTTCTTAGAAAGCTGGCTTCCAACAAGCATTCCGATTAAGGCCATTGCAGAAACGTTTAAAAGAAAAGTATAATTTATTGGTGTTCCGATATATAAATCGCCAGCAAAACCAATTGACGAATTTATGGTAATAATCAATAATGAAGTTCCAACGGCTTGTTTCATAGGAAGATTGGCGAAAAAAAGCAGGGCAGGAATAATTAAGAATCCCCCGCCAGCACCTAGAAAACCAGTTACGATTCCGACCAAAAATCCAATCAGGCTTAGTTGCAAATAATTGGTTTCCGTTGATGTTATTTCGGTCTGATTTTTTTTAATCATCGAAATAGCTGCCGTAATCATTAAAACGGAAAAGATGATCATAATCAGAAAATCTTTTGAAACAGTATAAGATGCTACAGAAAATAAGGTAGAAGCAATTTGCGGAAAGATCACTTCGCGGATGATCAGAATCGAAATAACCGAAGGAATTGCAAAATACAAAGCCGATTTCAGTTTTAAATTTCCCATTTTATAATGGCTATAACTTCCAAACAATGCCGTTAATCCCACAATAAACAGGGAATAAGAAGTTGCCTGATCTGGATTGACTTTAAATAAATAAACTAAAATTGGAATTGTTAGAATAGAACCGCCTCCGCCGATTAAACCAAGCGAGATTCCGATTATGATTGAAGCAAAAAATCCTAAATATTCCATTGCATTTATTTTAATGCAAAGTTGCTTCGGAAATTAGAATCCTACAGTAACATTTATCACAGAAGATTTTTTTTTTAGCCACGAATTCACGAATTAGTGCTAATTTTATTTGTGTAATGAATTTCACAGATTAGTTAATTTGCTTCGATTCAGATTTAAAAAAAACAAATTCGTGAATTCGTGGCTAAAAAAATTATTTCAATAATTCTATCTGGTTTCGGTTGAGTTTGACCAAACCTCGCTGTTCCTTTTTTTTGAGTAACATTTATCACAGAAGATTTTTTTTTTTAGCCACGAATTCACGAATTAGCGCTAATTTTATTTGTGTAATGAATTTCACAGATTATTTAATTTGCTTCGATTCAGATTTAAAAAAATAAAATTCGTGAATTCGTGGCTGAAAACTTTATTTCAATAACTCAATCTGGTTTCGGTTGAGTTTGACTAGACCGCGCTGTTCCATTTTTTTGAGTAATCTAGAAACCACTTCACGTGAAGTATTCAATTCGGTTGCGATTTCTTGGTGCGAAAGATTCACTTCAGAGCAGCCGCAGGCATCAGAATGACGTTTTAAATAAAACTCTAATCTTTCATCCATAGAACGGAAGGCGATGTTGTCAACCACTTCGAGAACTTCTTCAAAACGGCTTCGGTAGGTTTCAATTACAAATTCATACCAGCTTCTATGTTCCATCATCCATTTATCCATCAATTGCAACGGAATCATCATCACGGTAACATCTTCAACTACTTTTGCCATTATCTGGCTTTTTTCGCTTTTAGCGGTACAAATCATCGAGATGGCGCAGGCTTGTCCTGGTTGTAAATAATACATCAAGAACTCTCCGCCATCTTCGCCTTCGCGATAGATTTTGATTTTACCTTTAATAATCAAAACGGTATTTTTAATATACTGTCCGGTACGCATTAAAATGGTTCCTGCTTCAAAATCCTGAAGGCTTCCGTTTTCTTCAATTGTAGCAATAAGCTCGTTGGAGAAATTAGGAAATATGGTTTTTAATGAATGCTGCATTTTATAGTTTTTTTTTTGCCACGAATTACACTAATTCACACCAATTTACTTTTAAGAATTAGTCTAGTTCGTGGCGAATATTTTTATCAAAATAGAATTAAAATATGTGATTATTTGCAAAGATAAGGGTTTGGGGTGGGAATAATTATCAGAAAACTAGATTTAAGATTAATTTTATGCAAATGAAAAAATCCTATTTTCTATCGATTTTGTAGGCTGAATTTTTAAAAATAGTAACTAAATTTGTAATTCACTGATTATAATACTTTCTCTAAAACGTTTTCTGAGAATAATAATCGAAATCGCATTTGGTACGTTTTTTATATATAGAAACGTCGTAATTTTACAAAAACACATTTTATTATGAATTTATCACAAGAAGATTGGGTTGCTCAGTTAGAGGCTGACGAAAATGCAGTTATACTTGATGTAAGAACTGAAGACGAATTTAATGACGGCTACATTGAGAATGCTCTAAATATTGATATCAATAAAGGGCAGGCATTTATCTATGAAATCGAAGAATTAGACAAAAATAAAAATTATTATGTATACTGTCGTTCTGGAGCTAGAAGTGCAAAAGCATGCCAGATAATGAACGAATTAGGTATCGAAAACGCGTACAATCTGCTTGGAGGAATCCTGGATTGGGAAGGCGAAACAGTACAACCATAAAAGAAGAAGAGGCACTAAAAAAGCCTCTTTTTTCTTTTGAAAAATAGAATTACCAGACCATTAAACAAACCAAATTATGAGTTTTATACCAGAAGAATATCAGATTAATGCGCTGATAAATCAAGATACTTATCTTGTAAATGGAGAATTGAAACAATGGACAGGGCAAACCACACCTGTGTTTTCTACTATTTCTTCAACAGAAAAATATTCACCGACTTTATTAGGATCTATCCCTTTTATGGGAGAAAAAGAAGCAGCAGAAGTTGTCGAAGCTGCTACCAATGCATACGATATGGGGCAAGGTTTATGGCCAACTATGAAAGTAGTGGATCGTATTAAATGCATGGAAAATTTTGTGAAGCAAATGAAAGAAACCCGCGAAGAAGTAGTGAAATACTTAATGTGGGAAATCGGAAAATCATTAGGAGATTCGCAAAAAGAATTCGACAGAACTGTAGAGTATATTTATGATACTATTGCAAGTTACAAAGAATTAAATGGACGCAGTTCACACTTCGAAAAAGTGCAAGGAGTAAACGCCATGATTCGTCGTGGACCTCTTGGAGTTGTACTTTGTCTTGGACCATACAATTATCCTTTAAACGAAACTTTCTCATTGCTGATTCCAGCTTTGATTATGGGGAATACCGTAATCTTCAAACCTGCTAAGCATGGCGTTTTATGTATCTCGCCATTATTAGAAGCGTTCAGAAGCAGTTTTCCAAAAGGAGTAATCAATATTGTTTACGGTAGAGGTCGCGAAGTGGCTTCTCCGATTATGAAATCTGGAAAAATTGATGTTTTGGCATTAATTGGAAACAGTAAATCGGCGATTGCTTTACAGGATCAGCATCCAAACAAAAACAGATTGCGTTTGATTTTAGGTTTAGAAGCTAAAAATCCAGCTATTATTCTTCCAGATGCCGATTTGGATTTGGCTATTCAAGAATGTATTACAGGTAGCTTGTCTTTTAACGGGCAGCGTTGTACAGCTCTAAAAGTGTTATATGTTCACGAATCAATTAGAGAAGAATTTAATAAACGTTTTGCTGAGAAAGTAGATAGTTTGGTTTTTGGAAATCCGTGGGAAAAAGGAGTTTCATTAACACCGCTTCCGGAAACCGATAAACCAAAATATATTCAAGGTTTAATTGATGACGCTCTTCACAAAGGAGCAAAAGTGATCAATGAAAAAGGAGGAAAACACACTGATAATTATATTTTTCCAGCAGTTTTATATCCAGTAAACAAAGAAATGCGTGTGTATCACGAAGAGCAGTTTGGACCAGTTGTTCCTGTGCTTTCTTTTAAAGATATTAAAGAACCATTGAAAGATATGGCAGAATCAAATTACGGACAGCAAGTAAGTTTGTTTGGTAAAGACATCAAAACATTGGCGCCACTAATTGATGCTTTGGTAAACTTAGTTTGTCGAGTAAACTTAAACAGCTCTTGCCAGAGAGGGCCAGATGCTTTCCCTTTTACAGGAAGAAAAGATTCTGCTGTGGGAACTTTGAGTATCCCAGATGCTTTACGTTCATTCTCAATCCGTACGTTTGTAGCTTCAAAAGATATCGACTATAATAATGAGATTCTGCAGGAATTGCTTAACAGCAAAGAATCAAATTTTATTAATACCGATTATATTTTGTAGTCATCAAGGTTATATATTAATTGTAGATGCCGTTTGTTGCTTAGGTGATAGACGGTTTTTTCTTTTAAAGAAGCTAAGGTTCTGAGATGCTAAGATGCTTAGTTTTTTTAATTAAAAATTAAAAATTAAAAATTAAAAAGCACTGTTAACCAGCAACCATCAACTACAAGCCATCAACCACCAACAATTCACAATTAATAATTAAATTTGTAACATTGTTTTAAAACAGCAGTCTTATATATCAAACAATCTAAAGATTATTTATGAAAAAGAGTTTTTTGCAATTTGCATTAATAGCATTTGTTTTTTTTGCCCAAGATACTATTGCTCAAGAGCTTTACATGCCTCGAAATATAAAAAAAGCTTATGAGAACGGAACACGTTCTAAAGACGGGAAACCAGGTGTAAACTATTGGCAGAACCGCGGAAAATATAATATGGAAATTTCTGTTGACCCTAAAACCAGATTGGTTAGTGGTACAGAAACCATTATTTACGAAAACAACAGCAAAGACACTTTAAAAAACTTAGTGATCCGATTTGTGAATAATCTTCATAAACCTACTTCGTCTCGTGGAAATGATGTAAGTGAAGATTTTCTAAGTGACGGATTAACGATTACTTCATTAAAAGTGGAAAATGAAGTGTACAAAGAAGATGCTAAAAAATGGGGAACTGTTGGAAACATAAAATTGCAAAAACCGATTTTACCAAATTCAAAAACTAATATAAATATTCAATGGAATTATCCTTTATCTAAAGAAAGTGGAAGAGAGGGGCAGATTGACGAAACTACTTTTTTTGTAGCTTATAGTTACCCAAGAGTTTCAGTTTTTGACGATTATAATGGTTGGGATAGGTTGCCTCATACAGACCGTCAGGAATTTTATAATGATTTTAATGATTATGTTTTTTCTGTAAAAGCACCTAAAAATTATGTGGTATATGCAACAGGCGATTTGTTAAATCCAGATGAGGTTTTACAGCCTGAATTTGCTTCACGTTTAAAAAAATCATACACAACAGATGAAATTCTTCATATTGCTAACGAACAAGAAATGAAAAGTGGTATTGTAACCAAACAATATGACTGGAACGTTTGGAAATTTGAAGCTAAAAATATTACAGATGTATGTTTTGGTTTAAGTGATCATTATTTATGGGATGCGAGCAGTGTTATTGTAGATAAAAAAACAAACCGCCGTGTAAGTGTTCAGGCGGCTTACGATATTAAGGGAACAG
Organism: Flavobacterium nitrogenifigens; assembly: GCF_003254565.1. GTDB lineage: Bacteria > Bacteroidota > Bacteroidia > Flavobacteriales > Flavobacteriaceae > Flavobacterium > Flavobacterium nitrogenifigens. Next base: position 31,534 of record NZ_QJRI01000177.1, on the reverse strand, counting down.
ATTTTGTGAATTCTGTAAAAAATAATCAATATGCTTTAGATTGGTTTTCAAATAATTGGCCTGGAGTTCCGTATCCATTCTCAAAAATGACAGCTTTTCAAGGTTTCGCGGATATGGAATATCCAATGATGTGCAACGATTCTGAAATGGGAGATCCTATTTTTGCGCAATTGGTGCAAGATCACGAAGTAGCACATACTTATTTTCCTTTTTATATGGGAATCAATGAAACTCGTTATGCTTTTATGGATGAAGGATGGGCAACAACTTTTGAATATTTAATCGGAATTGCAGAGCATGGCAAAGAGGCTGCAGATAACTTTTACAAAGAGTTCAGAGTAAAACACTATATAAACGATCGATCTTCAGAACAAGATCAGCCTATTATCACAATGTCTACACAGGTTTCTGGAGCAGGCTACGGAAATAATTCTTATGGTAAAGCTTCTCTTTCTTATTTAGCTTTGAAAGATTTATTGGGTGATGATTTATTCAAAAAAGCACTACACGATTATATGGATAATTGGAATGGGAAACACCCAATTCCATGGGATTATTTTAATTCATTTAACACGGCAACAGGAAAGAATTTAAACTGGTTTTTTAATAATTGGTTCTTTACCAACAATTATTTGGATATTGCAGTAAAAGGCATTTCTGCTGATAAGAAAACCATAACAATAGAAAATATTGGAGGGTTTGCAATTCCGTTTGACGTTATAATTACTTACGCTGATAAATCGAAAGTGACATTACATCAGACGCCTGCAATTTGGGAGAAAAATCAAAAAATAGCCAGAATAACTCTGAAAAGCACAAAAAAAATAGCACAAATTCAACTTGATGGTGGTATTTTTATGGATGCAACTCCAGAAAATAACATTTTACTTGTTAAATAGATTGAATTGTTTTTAATGAATTAGTTAATATTGTTGCTTTGTTTTTAATGCAATACTATTATTTTTTTGTAATATTTAACAATAATCAAAAATACGGATAACCGTAAAGGTTTTTATTGAAAAAAAATTAGGTTTGTAAAATAATAAAAAACTTACAAATTTAATGAAAAATACACTTGTGCTGATTGTATTGCTAAGTACATTTCAGTTTTTTGGACAGAATAACCAAAAAATAGTATTTCAAAAAAACAAATACGAATTAGCTGTTGCATACTATAAAAAAGCAGATTTTGTAAAGGCAATAGACTTATTCTCTTTGGCAGCAAATATTAAACCAGATAGTGAAATTGGAATAGATGCCGTTAATAAAGTAGATACTTTACGAAAACTTTTGAGAAAGAAAATCTTGAATCTAGCTGTTGGAACTTGGAAAAGAACAGGAAATCTGCCTATTTGGTCAACAGCAGCGGCAAACGATAATCAATCTAGTTTTGATGAACTGATCGAGATTAAAGTAAACGAAATATTGTTTTACGAAGTTGACAAAAAAACAAAAGAGAAGAAGCTCCTAAAAAGAGAAAATTTGGTTTATAATAATGCTAGCTGTACTGCATCCGTATTTTCAGAAATTATACTTTCAGACGGAACTATTTGGTATTGCAGTCTGAATGAAAAGTCAAACATACTTCATGTTATTAATGTCGCAGTTAAAACAAAAGAAGGAGTACAGAAAATAATCAATGATAACGAAGAAAGTTATTACGCTAAAATCTAAGAGTAAATAAAAAGGGAATCGATTGATTCCCTTTTTTAATGTTTTATAAAAATTTAAATCCAAGCGAGAGACTAGTTACGCCCGTTTTAATTTCGCTATCTGAAGCATCTATATCACTTAGTCCTGCAAGATATCTTAGGTCAAAAGTAAGCCTCCAAACATCAACTCCCACACCGCCAAGTATACTATGATTGTTTTTTTCAAAGGCTATAGAATTTAGATTGTTGCTTGGCTTTATGTCTGAGAAGTTCTTCCAATTGTATCCCACAAAAAGCCTCACATTTCCTATTTTCCCGAGCGGAAGAATTTTAAAACCAGCTATTAAAGTGACATCAGTACCAGACAATTTAAATTCGGTTTCTCCAATACCATCTTGAAAAACGCTAAAGTTGGTTTGGGCATAACCAAATTCACCCTGTGCATAAAAAACGGTAAGATTTACTCGAGCAAAAGCGGAGGCGCCAATTCCTGTGTTTGTATGATCAGAACTAAAACCTTTTGCGTTAACAGAAGTAATATTCGTTGAAAACTGTGGCCCGATTTGTATTAATTGTGCAAATCCATTTGCACAAATACATAAAAATGCTGCTAAAAAGATTTTTCTCATAAGGATTTATTTGATTTTTGGAATTATAAAAATAGACATAATAGATCAAAATTGCACGATTTGTCTGATTTATTTTTTATAAACTTTTGAATTTTAGTTTTGTATGTTTTTTGTTTTACATTCTTACATCAGATTAAAATCAATTATTTTTGAAAAGATTAATATATACTTATGGAAATTAAAACAATAAAAGCATCCGATACTTGGCAGATCCGTCACGAAGTAATGTGGCCTGACCAACCGTTTGAATTTGTACAATTAGAAGAAGACGATTCAGGATTTCATTTCGGAGTTTTTGAAGATAATAAATTAGTTTCTATCGTTTCTTGTTTCATAGAAGGAGAAGAAATGCAATTTCGAAAACTGGCTACTATAGAAGAGTATCAAGGAAAAGGAATAGCTTCTTATCTTTTAAAACACATTTTGGAATTCGCAAAAAATGAAAAAATAGAAAAAGTTTGGTGCAACGCGAGAAGCAACAAAAAGTCTTTTTATGAAAAAATAGGGCTTATAGATACTCATAAAACATTTACAAAAGCTGGTCAAGAATTTACAATTATGGAAATTAAATTTTTAAAATAATAATTATCTGTTTTAGGTAAATGATTGTTTTGTAGTTGTTTAAATTGTGCTTTTTTGATTGTAATACTATTTTTCTTCATCTAGTCTTCATATAAAATGTTACCGAAAACGTTTTCATTTTATCTAACTGTTAAAGCTTGTTAAAAAATCTTTTTTTGTTTTAATTCTTTTATTACTTTCGCACCGAAATGAGAAAGTTAATAGTATTTTTAGTATTCATGAATATGCTTCTGTTTGGCGGAGGCCAATATTTGAATGCAAATACTTTTGGTCCTCATAGTCACCATCATCTACAAAAACACAGAGTTAAGTTTACTAATCAAGATCGTGGAACTTCAACAATTGAAGAAGCTACAGATATTGATTTAGAAGAAGATCTTGTTGGAGGCGAAGATGTTGATTTACTTGCGAACAAATATTTTACTGCTTCGTATAGTTTGGTAGACGCTTTGTATCTGGCACTTTCAGATCAGTCTGCAGCGAATGATTCTAATCGTTTAAAATTTTCTACGCCTATATTCGGGCATTCAAATCCTATCTATATTACTCAACGAGTACTAAGAATTTGATTTTATAGTATACATCGGTTACCTGAGTTTTGATCTCTGAGTATCTTGCTGTTGTATATTTTTCTACTTCTGCTTATATAAAGTTAAGGTCTGGACTAAGGCTGGCTGATGCATTTTAACATCCAAAAGGAATTTTCATTCCAAAGCATTCAATCGCTTAATTTCCAAACTAAATCATGAAAAAAATCATTGTTTTCACAGGCTTAATGGCCTTGGTGTGCTTAACGAGCTGTACATCTAAAAAAGAAGAAAAAGAAGAAGTTGAAAAATTTACGGTTACTAATCCGATTAGAATTGACACTTCATTTACCAAAGAATATGTTTCACAAATAAAATCGGTTCGAAATATCGAGCTTCGTGCCCAAGAAAAAGGGTTTTTACAAAATATATATGTTGACGAAGGACAGTTTGTAAAAAAAGGACAGCTGTTGTTTAAAATTATGCCAAACATGTATCAGGCAGAATTATTAAAAGCGCAGTCAGAACAAAAATCAGTAGAAATTGAATTGCAAAATTCAAAATTATTAGCTGATAAAAATATCGTTTCTAAAAACGAATTAAGTGTCGCTCAGGCAAAATTGCAATCTGCAAAAGCTGAGGTTGCATTGGCAAAACTTCATTTATCATTTACAGAAATTAGAGCTCCGTTTGACGGAACAATCGACCGTATTCCTTTAAAATTGGGAAGTTTAATTGACGAAGGCGAATTGTTGACAAGCCTTTCAGACAACAGTCAGATGTTTGCTTATTTTAATGTTTCTGAACCAGAATACATTAGTTATGAAACGCATATTAAAGACCGTGCCGATAACAAAGTGAATTTAGTTTTGGCCAACGGAGAACTGTTTAAAGATAAAGGAAATGTAGAGGTTATTGAAAGTGAATTCAACAACGAAACAGGAAATATCGCTTTTAGAGCTAGATTCCCTAATTCTGGAAAATTACTTAGAAATGGCGAAACAGGACAAGTTCAAATGAATGTTCCTCTTAAAAATGCTATTGTAATTCCGCAAAAAGCTACTTACGAGATTCAAGATAAAAAATATGTTTTTGTAGTAGGTAAGGACAACAAAGTGAGTTCGAGAGAAATCACTATTACAGGAGAAATTCCTGATTTGTATGTAATCAAAAGCGGTATTACAGAAAACGACAGAATCTTACTAGAAGGTGTTCAGAAAGTAAAAGAAAACGACAAAATTAAATTCGATTACGAATCTCCTAAAGAAGTAATCAATCATTTACGCTTAAAAGCAGAATAAATGAAGTATTCAGTTATCAGTTTTAAGTATTCAGTAAAATGCTGTGCTTAAAATTTTACTGACTGCGTATTGATTTCCATTTAATTTAATCATTTAAAAAATATTAAAATGTTTAATAAATTTATTCAAAGACCTGTTCTGTCGATAGTAATATCGTTGATCATAGTCTTTTTAGGGGTGTTGTCGGTTTTAAATTTACCAATTACACAATTCCCTACAATTTCACCTCCAATGGTGAACGTTACCGCAGATTATCCTGGATCTAACGGTGAGCTGATGGTTAAGGCAGTGGTTATTCCTTTGGAAAGAGCCTTAAACGGGGTTCCTGGGATGAAATATATGGCTTCTGATGCCGGAAACGACGGTGAAGCTACAATTAAAGTGGTTTTTAATTTAGGTACAGATCCTAACCAAGCCGCTATTAATGTTCAAAACCGCGTGGCTTCTGTTACCAATAAACTTCCTCCTTTGGTAATTCGTGAGGGTATCAAAATTACCCGAGAAGTACCAAGTATGTTGATGTATGTAAACCTTTACAGTACAGACAAAAATACCGACATGAAGTTCTTGTATAACTATGCCGATATCAACGTACTTTCTGAATTGAAAAGGGTAAACGGTATTGGTTCTGGAGATATCTTAGGAACACGTGAATATGCAATGCGTATCTGGCTGAAGCCAGACCGTATGTTAGCCTATAAAATTTCTGCTGATGAGATAATGGAAGCATTATCTAGTCAGAGTTTGGAGGCTTCTCCTGGTAAAACGGGGGAAAGTTCTGGTAAACGTTCTCAAGCATTTGAATATGTATTGAAATATTCTGGACGTTTTACCACTAAAGAACAATATGAGAATATTGTAGTAAAAGCTAATCCAAACGGAGAGCTTTTGAGATTAAAAGATGTTGCAAAAGTTGAATTCGGAAGCTCGATGTACGATATCTATTCTAATTTGAATGGAAGACCTTCTGCAGCTATTGTATTGAAACAGTCTTTTGGAAGTAACGCGAATCAGGTTATTGAAGAAGTTAAGGCTAAACTGGAAAAAATTAAACAGAGATTTCCAAGAGGAATGGATTATGAAATTTCGTATGACGTTTCTAAATTTCTTGATGCTTCTATCGAAAAAGTGGTTCATACACTTGTTGAGGCCTTTATCTTGGTAGGTTTAGTAGTATTCCTTTTCTTGGGAGACTGGAGATCTACGGTTATTCCAGCAATTGCAGTACCCGTATCATTAGTTGGAACTTTTGTGTTCATGACTTTCTTCGATATTTCATTGAACTTAATTACATTATTTGCTTTGGTATTGGCAATTGGAGTCGTCGTCGATGATGCGATTGTAGTTATCGAGGCCGTTCACGCCAAGATGGAAGAAGAACATCTCTCGCCATTTAAAGCTACTAAACAAGCCATGCACGAGATTGCGGGAGCAATTATTGCGATCACATTCTTAATGGCGGCGGTATTTATTCCAGTAGCATTTATGTCTGGTCCTGTTGGGGTTTTCTACAGACAGTTCTCTGTAACTATGGCAACGGCGATTATCCTTTCTGGTATTGTGGCTTTGACATTGACACCGGCACTTTGTGCAATGATGTTAAAAAACAATCACGGACAGCCTAAAAAGCCAACACCAGCAAATAGATTTATTGATGCTTTTAACGAAAAATTCAATTTAGCTCAAGGGAAATACCAAAATCTACTAGGTAAAATTGTTGATAGAAGAGTGGTAACTATTGTGGCACTTGTAGGTTTCTGTATTGGGACATTTTTAATAAGCAGTTCAGTTCCTTCAGGATTTATTCCGAATGAGGATCAAGGAATGTTTTATGCCGTGATTCAGACGCCTCCAGGTTCATCTTTGGAGAGAACTAACAATATTGCAGAGAGAGTTCAAAAAATTGCAGAAGAGATTGACGGCGTAAAATCGGTTTCTTCATTGGCAGGTTATGAGATTCTTTCTGAAGGTACAGGTGCCAACTCAGGAACTTGTTTGGTGAACTTAAAAGACTGGAGTGATAGAAAAGAATCTGTTGTTGAAATTATGCACGAGATGGAGGAAAAATGTAAAGATATTGCGGGGGCAAATATCGAATTTTTCCAACCGCCTGCTGTACCAGGATATGGTGCTGCGGGAGGATTTGAGCTTCGTTTGTTAGATAAAACCGGTTCTGTAGATTATAAGAGAATGGAGCAGGTAAACAACGACTTTGTTGCCGAATTGAATAAACAGCCAGAATTATCAAACGTATTTAGTTTCTATAGTTCTAGTTTCCCTCAATACATGATGAAAGTTGATAATGACTTGGCACAGCAAAAAGGGGTTTCTATTGAAAATGCAATGAATACTTTGTCAACTCTTGTGGGAAGTAACTACGAAATCAGTTTTATCAAATTTGGAATCAACTATAAAGTAATTGTTCAGGCTTCACCAGAATATCGTGCACAGCCAGATGATATCTTGAAATTATATGTGAAAAACGATCGTGATGAAATGGTGCCTTATTCTGCTTTTATGAAATTAGAAAAAGTATACGGACTTTCTGAAATTACGCGTCATAATATGTATACCTCAACACAAATCAGTGGTTCGCCAGCTCAGGGGTATAGTTCTGGTACTGCGATTAAAGTAATTCAGAGAGTAGCTGCCGAAAAATTGCCAAGAGGTTATGACATTGATTGGGCAGGTATTTCTGCCGATGAGGTTGCTCAAGGTAATCAGGCGATTTGGGTATTCTTAATCTGTTTAGGATTCGTTTACTTGGTATTAGCAGCGCAATACGAAAGTTTCATTCTGCCATTATCAGTAATTCTTTCGTTACCAGCGGGTATTTTTGGAGCTTTCCTTTTATTGAAATTAACAGGATTAGAAAACAACATTTACGCTCAGGTTGCGATGGTAATGTTGATTGGTTTATTAGGTAAAAATGCCGTACTGATCGTAGAGTTTGCAATACAAAGGCACGCTGCAGGATTATCAGTTTTACAAGCGGCAATGGAAGGAGCAAAAGCAAGGTTCCGTCCAATCTTAATGACATCTTTTGCCTTTATAGCAGGTTTATTACCGCTTGCTTTTGCAACTGGTCCGGGTAAAATTGGTAACCGAACAATTGGTACTGCAGCCGCGGGTGGTATGCTTATCGGAACCATTTGCGGTGTATTTGTAATTCCGGGCTTGTATTTCATTTTTGCCAAAATTGCTGAAAAATACAAATTGGTTAAACATGAACTAGAAAATCCATTAACAGAAGAAATTGATAACAATCATGTATAAAGTTAAATCATATCAATATAGTATTGCATTAGCTGTTTGTCTAGCAGTTGCAGGGTGTAAAACCCCTGCACCTGAGGCAGCAGTTACAACCAGTACACCAGTTCCTGAGTCGTTTGGTGCAACAGCTCAAACGCAAGATGCCAACAATAATACAGCAGCATTAAACTGGAAAGACTATTTTAAAGATCAGAACCTTGTTGAGTTAATAGACGCTGCTCTTAAAAACAATCAGGAACTAAATATTACTTTACAGGAAATTGAAATTGCTAAGAATGATATCCGTGTAAAAAAAGGACTTTTATTGCCAACAGCAGGTTTACGTGCGGGAGCGGGAGTAGAAAAAGTGGGTAGATATACCAGCCAAGGTGCGGGTGATGCTACAACAGAGATTAAACCAGGCGTAGAAACACCAGACCCGTTAGGAGATTTTACTATCGCCGCTTATGCAAACTGGGAAGTAGATATCTGGAAAAAATTGCGTAATTCTAAAAAAGCAGCTTTAAACAGATATTTAGCTACAGTTGAAGGAAAAAACTTTGTCATTACCAACCTCATCGCAGAAGTTGCCGATTCTTATTATGAATTATTAGCCTTAGACAATCAGTTGGATATTGTTAAGCAGACCATCAAATTGCAGACTAACGCTTTAGAAATTGTAAAAGTTCAAAAACAAGCGGCAAGAGCAACTGAATTGGGAGTTAAGAAATTTGAAGCAGAGGTTTTAACTTCACAGAGTTTAGAGTTCGAAATTTTACAAAAGATAAAAGAAAACGAAAATAAAATCAACTTTTTGTTAGGAAGATATCCTCAGGAAATTAAAAGAACCAACAGCACTAATTTCTTAAGTTTATTGCCAGCAGCTGTAAGTTCTGGAATTCCATCTCAATTATTACAGAATCGACCAGATGTGAAACAAGCGGAATTAGAATTGGTTGCTGCAAAACTGGACGTAAAGGTTGCTCGTGCTGAGTTTTATCCTTCTTTGGATATTACGGCTGCGATTGGAGTACAGGCTTTCAAACCTTCTTATTTGTTCACCATGCCAGAATCGCTTTTATATTCGTTGGCAGGAGACCTTGTAGCGCCTTTGATTAACAGAAATGCAATTAAAGCGGAGTTTGCAAGTGCCAATGCAAGACAGATTCAAGCATTATACAATTACGATCGTACGGTTTTAAATGCTTATTTAGAAGTTTCAAACCAAATGTCTAAGATTGAGAATCTTCAAAAAGGATATGATCTTAAGTCAAAACAAGTTGACGCTTTAAATACTTCTATTGATGTTTCAAACGATTTGTTTAAATCGGCAAGAGTAGATTATTTCGAAGTTTTGATGACTCAGAGAGATGCATTAGAAGCAAAACTAGAATTAATAGACACTAAAAAAGAACAACTAAATGCTGCAGTTCATGTTTACAGAGACTTGGGCGGCGGATGGAAATAATTTTGCCAATTAATTTGTAGAAGGAAAGCCTTTTAAGAGTAAAATCTTGAAAGGCTTTTTTGTTTCCAAATAAAAAAAAGACTTCTGTATATTTGTGTTTCAAAAGCTATTAATATGAAAAATCTCACTAAACCTAAAGCATTAAAAAAAGGAGATAAAGTTGCTACCATATCGCTTTCTTGGGGAGGCGCAGGGGAATTGCCTCACCGATATGAATATGGAAAGAAACAGCTTCAAGAAGTATTCGGATTGGAAGTTGTGGAAACAAAAAATGCGCTGAAACCTGCTGATTGGATTTATGATAACCCAAAAGCTCGCGCAGAAGATTTAATGGAAGCATTTTCAGATCCATCTATAAAGGCTATCATTAGCAATATTGGGGGAGAAGAAAGTGTACGGATTCTGCCTTTTTTGGACTTGGATGTTATAGCGAAGAACCCGAAAATATTTTTAGGTTTTTCTGACTCAACGATAACGCATTTTGCCTGCTTAAAAGCTGGATTGACTTCTTTTTATGGCACTTCAGTTTTGGTTGGATTTGCTGAGAATTGCGGCATGCACGATTATCAGATTCAGGATATTAAAAGAACATTATTTGCGGCAAAACCTGTTGGAGAAATTGTACCGAACATAGAAGGTTGGACAACAGAATATCTGGATTGGTTTGATACATCGTTATCCAATACCAAAAGAAAGCTGGTGAAATCTGATGGTTGGAATTTTCTACAAGGAAAAGAAAAAGTACAAGGAAGATTGATAGGAGGTTGCTTAGATGTTTTAGAATTTTTGAAGGGAACAGATTTTTGGCCTTCTGTAGAGACATGGAATGATTGCATTTTGTTTTTGGAAACTTCTGAAAATATGGCCCAACCAAGTACGCTGAGATATTGGCTGAGAAATTATGCAGCACAAGGCATTTTACATCGTATAAAAGGCATTATTTTAGGTCGTCCATATGATTTTAAATATGCTAAAGAATATAATGATGAGATTTTAAAAATCATAAAAGAAGAAAAACTGACTGACCTTGCCATTGTAACAGAAATGGATTTTGGGCATACCTGTCCAACATTTACCATTCCGTTTGGTGTATTGGCAGAAATTGACTGCGTAAATAAAACATTTACCATATTAGAAAGTGGTGTTTCAGAATAATTATAAAAACGTTTATAAATAAAAAAGATTTTCAGGAAGTTAAATCCTGAAAGTCTTTTTCGGTTTTAATAAAGTACTTTTATTTGGCTTCGCGATTGCTGCTAAAAGAATCTCTAAACATTTTCCAGCCTTTAGGAGTTTTTTTCCAAAGAACAAGAAATTTGCCATCATCCATAAGTTCGCCTTTAGCATTTAAAGACTGCCACAAACCTTCTTCGGTAACATATTCTACGCCATCGCCATAAACTGCTGTCGTAATAAATTTACCGCCTCTTAAGCCATATTCGTCATAGGCTTTTCTGAAGAATTTGGCGGCGCCTTCTTTTCCATAAATTTGAGGTGCATTGGGTAGCAATATTGAAGCATCATCGGCATAACGATCTATAAAGATAGAGGGATCATTATTTTTAAATGAATTAAAATAAATCGCGTTACTTTCTTGAATTGCTTTTTTTGCTTCGTCTAAATTGGCTGTTTCTTTTTTTGATGCCGAATTACAGCTGTTTAATAATATGGTAAATACAATTAGTTTTAAGATTGTACCAAGAGCATAATTTTTCATAACGTTAGTTTTTAATTAAAAGAATAAAATGATATTATTTTAATCAAAGGTATTGCGTCTAAAAACGTTTAAATTGTACAAATCGGAACAGTTTTTTTTTAAGATTCTAAGTTGCTAAGCTTCTAAGATGCTAAGAAGTAGTGCCGAATATTGATGTTAGATAATTAAATTATTTATTGGAGAAAGATTTTCTAGGTAAGAAGTTGGCGTGGTTCCTGTAAAAGCTTTAAAATCTCTTATAAAATGCGATTGGTCAAAGTAACCAGAATCGTAAGCAATTGAGGTTAAAGGAGAATCGTTGTTGGCAATTAATTTTAAACTGCGCTGAAAACGGATAATCTTGTTAAAGGATTTTGGAGCCAGACCCGTATGCTGAAAAACAAGTTTATGAAGATAACGAGGCGTCATTCCGTATTTGGCAGCAATAGTATTGATATCGCTTCCTGATGGATTTTGGACTAAACTAGACAGTATATGAGCCACTTTTTGAATTTTTTGCGACTTGTTATCATTCATTATCAATTTTTTGATTAAAAATGATTCGATAAGTTCAATTCGCTTTTGAATTTCTGGAGTTTCCAAAAGCTGTAAATGTAGCGTTGTTATGGGCTTGCCAATTACATCTTCTAAATCTAAAATTTGATCGTTAAAGATTCCGACCTCATCGTTAAAAAAATAAGCTGCAGAATGGGTATAAAACCGAATACCCAACATAGTGTGTCTGCCTTTTGATTTTATAGCAAGTGGTTTTGTTATTTGTCCCCACAATTCAATTTTGGGTGTTTTATGAAATTTTTCATCAATCAATGATTCCCAAATGCCATCGCCGAGATTAAAAATCATTTCCATTTCGCCACTAGGAAAAACAGTATCTTGAAATTCTATATCAGAATCTGATTCAAAAATATAATAGTGTTTTATATAAGGTTTCAGAATTTCTGATGGTAGAAAATATTGGAATTCCATTGCACTAGATTAATGTTAAATCATTGTCTATATCAAAGTTATGAAATTAAAGAATAGTTAAACCAGTATTTTTGTACGCCTTTAAAATTTCCTCATCAGGAGAAACATTGGTTACCAAAACATCGATGTCTTTTATTGGGCAGACAAAATATGATTCGGCAGTTTCCACTTTTTCGATAGAACTTAAAGCGATGACAAAATTGGAGTTTTTAATCATATTTTTTTTCAATACAGAATCGTCGTATAAAATTCCCGTAATACCGCGTTCGTGATGAATACTGCAAATTCCTAAAATGAAGATGTCTGCTCTGAAATTCCTAAAGAAATCAATCGTTTCAATACTCGAAGTAGCAAAAGAAGTCTTGCACATTTTTCCGCCTGCAAAAATTAAATCAATATTGGGTAAATCTTCCACCAACGAAGCGATGGGAAAACTATTGGTAATAACCGTCAATTTTAAATCGTAAGGAAAGCTTGCTACTAAAGCTAGAGAAGTGGTTCCGCCGTCAATAAAAACGACTTGTCCGTCTTTTAAATACGAAATAGCTTTTTGAGCAATAATTTTTTTGTTTTCGATATCGTGTTTTTCTCTTTTTCTATAATGAAGCGGAATCGGAGAAGGAGCCACCGCACCACCTCGAACTGCTTTTAAAAGTCCTTGATCTGAAAGCTCTTTTAAATCCCTACGGATAGTATCTTCTGAAACGCTCAGATATTCGCTTAATTCTACAGAGCTAACACGGTGTTCTTTAGATAGATATTCTAAAATTGCTTTTTGACGTTCTTCCTTTTTCATTTTACTTGCGGTTTTATATTGCAAAAATAAATTAAAAATTGCAATATATTGCAATTTTTGCATAATTTTACCGCAAAATAATTTTGTCATGAGAAAGAAAACCATTGCAGTCGATATGGATGGGGTACTAGCCGATATAGAAACCCAATTGATTGAAGAATATAATAAAGAATACGGAATGAACCTTTCGAAAGAAGGAATTCAAGGATTAAGCGAAGAAGAAGCTTTTAAAGAAAGAGCGCTTTTGCACAGAATTTTAAATAAAGGGAACTTTTTTAGAAACCTGCCGGTAATGCCAGATGCAGTTGAGAGTTTGCAAGAACTCCAAAAGAATTTTGAAATATTTATTGTTTCAGCAGCAACAGAATTTCCAATCTCTCTTGCTGAAAAAGTAGAATGGCTTGCAGAACACTTTCCTTTTATAAAATGGGAAAATATAGTTTTATGCGGCAGTAAAAGAATTATAAACACCGATTATTTAATTGATGATCACTGTAAAAATTTAGATTACTGTATGGGTAAACCTATTATGTTTACTGCCTTTCACAATATAAACAAAACACACCATCTAAGAGTAAATAACTGGAAAGAAGCGGTGGCTGTTTTAAACGAAACATTATAAGCTAGTAAAGGTTATAATACTATTGTTTTTTGAAGAGAAAAGCCTTTCAGATTAATTCTGAAAGGTTTTTTTAATACGCGAATTTTTCTTTTACCTTAATCTGGGTTTGTTCTGGCATCGATATTTTTACTTTAAATCCTTTGTCAGGTTCTGTTTCAATATCAAATGTTCCGTTAACAGCTAGAATACGATTTGACATGTTTTGAAGGCCATTTTTCACAACCATACTTTTTTCGCAGCCTTTGCCGTTGTCCCTATAGCTTATCGAAATTGATTTTTGGTCACTTTCAAATCGTATAACCACAATACTTGCTTCGCTGTGCTTTTTCATATTTACCATTAATTCCTGTAAAATTCGGCTTATGGTGATCTTTTTTATATCATCAATATTTTCCCAATTTATGTTTTCTAAATTGGTAACCATAATATTTCTCTCTCGTGTGTTATAAGCCGAGAGCATTTCTTTTATGCTGTGGGTAAAATTTGCACCAGTATCGATACTATTGTTTTCTCTTGAAATTCCGCGTACACGGCTGTAGATATCATCCAGTTTTTGCAGCAGATTTTCTTTTGTGTTTTCTACAGATAACGGTTGAGATTCAGCAAAAGCTATAACTTGAAAGACATCATTTGCCAATTCATCATGGATTTTTTTAGCAATACGGGTTTCAGTATTATATGAGGTTTTAAATTCGATAGCTTTATTTTTATTTTTATAATAGCGTATCAAAATGAATATTAGAATAACTAAAAAAGCAAAAACAATTACCGATACAATTTTTAGGTATTTAGCTCTTTGAAGCGATAATTGATTCTCGGCCTTTTCTAAACGAAGTTTTTCGTTTTCGTCTTTTTCCTTTTTAGCATCGTACTTGATTTTTGCGGACTTATTTTTAAAATTATTTCGAACCTTAATAATGCTGTCATTTAATGTAAAGTACTTTTGGGTATATTTTGCGGTATTAGGACTGTTATCATTTGAGATTAATATTTGCAGGGCTTCTAATCTTTCATCAATACTATTTAGTTTTGTAGAAATGTTATACGCTGTAAGAGCGTTTTCGTCTGATTTTTGAAGATTCTTTTTAGAATAATAGTCTGCAAGATGTAAATAACTTTCGATACTGCTATAGGTATCCTTAGTTTCCATTTTGATCTGGAGTGCTTCATCCATTAAATGAAATCCTTTATCTTCCGCTCCCTTTTTTAAATAAGCATAACCTAAATTATCTTGTATTCTTCCTTTGGTACGAGCGTTAGATTTTTCGTTTAGTAATCTTTGGCTTAAAATTGATTCTAAAAGTGTAATTGCTTTATCATATTTCTTTTGAAGAATATAGACAACTGCAATATTACTTAAAGAAGGCAGCTTCTCCTGAAAACTATCGGAATCTTTAGCCGACTCCTCATAATAAAATATAGCATCTTGGTAAAGAGAAAGTTCTTTATCAGCAATCCCTAATGCGTTATTTATGCAACTTCTATGATTTTTGTTTTTTCTAGCATAAGGCAAAGCTTCAGTTACGGTTTCTTTACTGCCATAATAATCTCCATTGATCTGCTGAATGATTGCCATTTGGATAAGGACATAAGAAATATTGGTGCTATCTTTTAAAGTTTCAAAAAGAGCTTTTGATTTGTTAAATTCATAAAAAGCGTTATTAAAGTTTTCTTTTACATAATTTTCGTCTGCCGTATCTCGTAAACTAAGTGCTTGTTTTCGAATCAATTCTGCATCAGGATGATTGATGCTTTCTTCTTTACAAGAAAAAAGAAAAATAAGTAGAATAAAATAAAAAAACGGGGACCGTAACATATAAATTTACTTTCCCCGAAAATAGTAATTAATTAGATACTAAAAATAAATTTATTAGTATTATGATTTTATAGGTGGTTTTGGTACATCACCAGGACCATCAGGTATATCATTACCAGCGTGACCATCTACTTTTTCAGTTTTCTTAACTGGTTGTGTCTCGTACTCATCAGGAGTGCAAGAAAATATCGTGAACAATAGCGCAAAAGCGATAAATAGTATTAGTTTTTTCATTTTGTTTATTTTTAAGAAATTAGACATAGGTATTGCTGTCCGGAATGATCCAGAGGCTTTGGGACAATACCAACATTGGTTTTGGGAAGTGAAGTGTGTAGAACAGTAAGACGTTATTTATACTTCCCGAATAAACTCGGTCTTACAGTTTTTTTACACTCTTAATTAGAACTGGTTTTCTTTATTGTTTTAGTCTGCAGACAAAACCTGAACTAATTTCTTGATGCAAAGTAAAGGAGCTTCCAGGCCTTAGCTGGCAAGGGATTCCCAGAATTCCCGCGTTTTCCTGAGATTCCCAGAAATTCCCAGAAAAAAGCTTAAAAGTCTAGTTTGAATTATTTAATTTTAGACAAATCTCTTATTATAATAGATGCAATAAGTCTGTCAAAAGTTGGCTGGGACTATTAAAAAAAATATAGAAATAGTATAGATTTGGAATAGAAATTGAATTGTTTGTAATGATTAAATTTAGAGGTTGAAAATAAAGGCATATAAAAAAGTTTTAGTTAAAAATGGAAATAAAAGGAGTCAAAAGAATTTTCTAAAAAAGTAAGATGAACAATACATTAGAAGAATATAAAAAGGCGATTAAAATTAAATACGAGATTGAAAAAGACGGTGAGTACTTTGATTTTCTGTACCATCCTTCCCGCGGAAAACTCCGCGATTTATGCTGGCTTATCTTTGAAGACAACCCGACTCAAGATGATTTAAAAGTTTTTAGAAATTTACTGTGCGTAGATTTTGACTATACCCAAAAGAATAAGTTTAAAAATCAAAAAGATAAGTTTAGGCCTATTGAAACTTTCTTTAAAGGCGAAACAGACCCAACCAATATTGACGCCATAAATCTTGCCGCAGTGCTAGTCGATTTTCAGCCGCGTCCTTTTAAAAAGTTCAACGAAAAATGTAGAATTGAAGAAGCAAAACAAACTAAGAATGTCGCGAAGGATGTAACGGTTGAAATTGATAGTAATGGCATAGAAGAAAATGTTTTGTTGAAAAATGAAAATGAAGAGTCTAAAGAAGTTCCTGAAAAGGAAAATCTTATGCTAAATTTTAAAGATTTATTTTCTAAAGAAATGGTTCAGAAAATATATCCTCGCAAAATAATTACGATTGCGGTTGGAACAGTTGCTCTGGTGTCTTCTGCATGTTTATACTTGGTGCAGAAAAAAGATTAAGCAACATGATTTCGAAATGAAATCTGAATGCATTTTGAAAAATAAAATGCTTGAAAGAATAAAAAGAATGATTTTTTGAAGTGTAATTTTGGCGTTTAAAAAGTGTGTTTTTCGGCATATATTTACTGTTATTTACACTATAAAGATAAGAAAAAAATCCCGATAAACCTAATGAAATTCAATAAAATAAGAGATTTTTTTGTTTTTTTTACCTTTTTTTTGAAGAATTTTTCCCTGTCTTTTTTGGAGTAATTATGTATTCCAAAAAATTGTAAAATTTGGTTTTTTAGCCAGATTGAAATAAAATTATTTATATTTATAAAACATTAAAAACGGTTTTGATTTTTGATAAAAATTAGTCTAAAATACCCCTTATGAAAAAACTCCTAATACTCTTAATTGTTTTATGCACTGTCAGCTGTAAAAAATATGTTGTTTCGTTTGAACAGCCAACAGATATGAAATTGGACAATTTAAAACTAGAAGTATTTCTGGATAAAGAAAAAGTTCAAGAAATTACCTTAAAAGCAACAGAAGCATTGCCTACTTATGAAACAGTCGGATTATCAATATCTGATGAAGGAAAACACTTGCTTCAAGTAAAAACAAAAGATACAACCTTTAGTTTTAATGTAAAATATCCCGAAGAGAAGTACATTAGAATAATGGCACACTTAAAAACTAACGGAAAAGTCAATGTTGGAATCTTAAAACAAAATTATAAATATAAGTCTTAATGATATCTGGATTGGTTTTTTAACCGCAAAGGGCACAAAGCTAAACGCAAAGTTCGCAAAGCAATTTATATCGCTTTGCGAACTTTGTTTTAACTGAAAGGTATCTTAAAAAGACTTAGCGCACTTTGCGAAAATCCTTTGCGGTAAAACCAAAACAGCTAGGATAAAAAATCCTTAAACCACAATCCAGAGTTTTTTATAGTTCTTTTTTGCGTTTCAAAATCAACGTGAATTAATCCGAATCGGGCATTATAACCTTCTGCCCATTCAAAATTATCAGTAAGGCTCCATACAAAATAGCCTTCAACATTTAAGCCTTCTTGTTTTGCCTTTAATATTTGTTCTAAATTGTCTTGAATAAAATGGGTTCGTTTTATATCATGGACTTTTCCGTTTTGGACAGTATCTGGAAAAGCAGCTCCGTTTTCGGTAATAATGATTTTTTTTATTCCGTCATATTCGTTAAACTTTTTAAGAATATGATACATAGCAGGAGGATAAACTTCCCAGCCCATTTCGGTTGAGATTACATTTCTTTTTTCAGCACTTATCAATTCGGCGCCAATATATGGAGTTAAAATAGAATGTTTTACAACCTCTCGAGTGTAACACTGTAATCCGATGAAATCAAAATCGAAAACCAGATTATTTAAATCGTCTTCAAGAATATAATTATTCAATTTTTTAAGTACAGGAAGATCTTTCTGCGGATATCCTAATCCTAAAATGGGTTCAATAAAAGTCCTATTCAATAAAGTATCTACACGTTTTGAGGCTTCAACATCTTTTACGCTTTCTGTTGCAGGTTCAATATGCGTGCAGGAGAATGTGGTTCCGATATGTGCATCGGGAACTCTTTCTCGAATTATTTTAGCTCCGGTAGAAGTGGCTAGAGTTACGTGATGTATGGCTTTAAGATAATTGGTAATGCCTTTTTTTCCAGGCGCATGAATACCTAAAAAATAACCAGCACCAGTAAATACAGAAGGCTCGTTAATGACCATCCAGTTTTTAACACGATCGCCAAAAAACTGTACGCAGACTTCTACATATTCTTTGAACCAAGAAACCGATTCGCGGTTTGTCCAACCTCCTTTTATTTCTAGTTCATGCGGTAAGTCCCAATGATAAAGTGTAATCCAAGGTTCGATTCCCGAAGCCAGCAGCGAATCTATAATTTTGTTGTAATAGTCGATGCCTGCTTGATTGATAGGATGAACACCAGTAGGCATAATTCTAGGCCAGCTGATAGAAAACCTAAAATTCGGGATATTTAGTTCCTTAATTAAATTAATGTCATCCTGATAACAATTGTAGAAATCACAAGCGGTTATAGCATGATGTCCGTTTTTGATTTTTCCTTTTTGAGAAGTAAAAACGTCCCAGATAGAAGAACCTTTTCCGTCGGCATCGTGTGCACCTTCAATTTGGAAAGCGGCGGTAGAAACACCCCACAAGAAGTCGTTACCAAATTGGTTTTTGTTCAAAAATGAGCTTTCAATTTTATTCATTCAATAATGCTTTCCTTTATTTATAATGGTTTATTAATGTAGGAAAGAAGATTGCATTGCTCTTAAAAAAAGCCATTCTTTGAATGATACTAGGAATTTTAGATTAAAGAATTTCATAACGATTAGTTTTATATCAAATTAAGAAAACTAATGTGAAATTATTGTAAAGTGATTATTATCAAATGATTAAATATGAAAATGGGAAGATAATCAATCTTCCCATCCGCATAGTGTTAAGCCTAAACCTTGTGCTTGTTTAAGAGATGTTTTTACTGTTCCATGACTGCAAGCACTTAAGCCACGGCAGTTTTCATTATAATGGTATTTTTTTGCACCAGTAGGACCACAAATATAGACGTTGGTTTCTGATGGACTAAATGAAGTTGCAAAAACAAAAAGTAACAGTAAAGTATATTTCATTTAGATATTTTTTATTTGACAATTAATTGATATTCGTTTCCTTTTTTATCAAAAGCTTTTAATTTCCCGTATGAAATCCATTCTGTATTGATTTCGATTTCTGAAATCGTATCAGTTGTTAAAATTCCGGCGCCGTATTTTCCCGAAACATTTATATTGCCAGAGACAGAATCTCCTACGCTATTTATTCCTTTTACATCATAATTGTACTCATAATTTCCAGGGTTTCCTGTTCTGTATTCGTACTGATAAGTTTTATTTACGTGATATGTTCTGGCTTCTTGGGGAGTGATCGTCTTTCGGTCATCCGCAGTAATTACCGATTTATAAAATGAATTTACTTTTGGCAATGGAGGCGGAGAGGCCGCTTTCTTACACGAATAAAATGAGAATAATAAAAGTAAGATGAGGTAATTTTTTTGCATAGGCAATGTGGTATTTAGTGAGCTGAAAAATTCTGTTTTTTATTGTTTTATTGCTTCATCTATTTTGTTAGATAAAAAGACATTTCCCAAAATACCAAAGCCAATAGTTTTGGTTTTTCCGTCGACAGTAACATCTGTTGTCGAAAAAAGAATATAATTTGATGAAGAAACTATATTATCTACGAGCATGTTTACCATCGATTGTGCTAGAGCATTTCCTAACATTCCTCCAGCATTTGACATTTCATCGTCCTGAGTTGTATTTTCTTTATCCATTTCTTTTTCTAAAAATGCATTCATTTTCAGTTTTACTTCTTCTTTATGTTTTTCAGTTCCAGGATTAGTAAGTGCAGCGACCAATAAAATCAAGCAAAGTCCAGAAATTATGTAATGTTTAGGTTTCATAATGTTTTGATTGTGGGTTAGTAATTTTTGTGATGCGATAAATCTAATTAGAATTAAATTTTTTAAAATGAGTACTTATACGGGATTTAATTCTGTTTCGTAAAGAGCCACCGTTTCTAGTAATTCTTTTTCGTATTGATAAATATCATCAATGGATGAAATTGCAATTTTAGCTTCCGTTTTATTATTGTTGAAAAGGCTTATGTATTTTTTACCGCTGTTTAGGTGAAGTCTGCAAAGAGGTTTTCGATTATTATCGTCCAGTAATATTCCAAAATAGGATTGTGTATCGCGAGATACAATTCTGGCAACTGGCAGTTTTCGGCGCAAAATCGCAACTACTATGCGATAAGCGTCAAGTTCTTCTTCGGTTGTAACCACTTTGCTGTCATCTTCAACCGAGATAATTTCTTCATCTTGCTGTTTAATAGTTTCTTTGCTTAAAGCCGCATTTAAACGATCATTAATCTTGTCATTAATAAATTGGCTAACCGATTTTTGAACTAAATCTTTAAATTCATCCACAACTTTTTCCGTCAGTCTTCCTGCATATATTTTGCTCGCGAAGAGTTTTGTAAAATCATTCGAAGGGCTTTCTAATTCAGCATTGATAAGCTTTTTAATTTCCTTAATATATTTTAATGAACTTGCATTGCTTACAATATTATTAACATCAAAATTCGCTTTATGAAATTTAGCAATTTCGTTTATAGTATTTTCTTTTAGATTACAGATGTCAAATTCTAAAAAAGGCTTTTCGTCCATTTTATTCTGATCATCCAAATCGGTAAAGAACTGATACTGGATTCCGTTTGTTAAAAGTGCAAATCGAGTTTTGGTCACGTGGAAATAGCGGAATAACTGAGAATTATGAACCGTAAGTTTTTCTTTCCAGCTTTTGCATTCTACAATGATAATAGGTTCTCCATTTTGAAAAATAGCATAATCTACCTTCTCTCCTTTTTTTAAGCCAAGATCGGCCGTAAACTCAGGAACTACTTCTAGCGGATTAAATGCATCGTATCCTAAAGCATGTATAAAAGGCAGTACAAAAGCATGTTTTGTAGATTCTTCGGTTTCAATTTTACTTTTCAGCTGATTTATTTTATCTGCTAATGATTTTAGTTGAATGTTCATTTCCATTAGTTTGTAGTTTTAAATTGATAACCCAAAAGTAAAACCAATCAAAACCAGTATTTTACGGAAATCCATAATCCGATATTTTAATTTTTGGAAATAAAAAAAGCTCCCGAAGGAGCTTTAATAATAAGTAAAAAAGGGACTTAAATTATTCCCATATCTTTTGTAATCGAAACCAGATGAATAGTATTATTGGCTTTAAAAAAGTCTTTTAGTTTTGCTAATCTTTTTTCCACAGCACTTTTACTATTTGGTTTTATGTCATTGTTTTTAAATATTTCTATAATCTCGTCCTGAGATGTTCCGTCAGACAGATATTTTAAGATTTTAATATCTACATCGTCTATTTCGTAATTGCCTTTTTCTTGAAGTATTGAAGCAACTTCGTGCGAAATAAATTTTTGATCGGAGGCAGAAATTATAGTGAGCGCTTTTTTGAGATCCTCAATGCTATTTCGGCCTTTTAGAACAAAAGCATTAATTTCTGCATCTTCAAAAAGTGATTTTATACGAGCACTTTTATCTTCGATAGAGTAGGCGATGATTTTAATTTCAGGCTGCAGTTCTCGAACTTTCTGAATCAGCTCATCGCCGCTGCCGATTTTTACTTCACGATGATCTTTTTTAAACGAAAGATCACTAATCAATAAATCGTATGGCTCATTATCCTGAATCGCTTTTCTTATTTTAAGAAAGGCATCATCACAATATTTTGCGTGTTGAAAATTGACAATGTTGAAATCATTCAAAGTTTGCTGTACAGCTAAATTGAATTCTTCAAAATCCTCGGCTATTATTACTTTTTTAAACATAGGCTTTTATTTAGACATTGTTATTTTTACTTTAAAACCTTTATCGGGTTTAGTGTCAAAAGTAATAGTTCCTTTTATGGCCAAAATACGGTTTTCCATATTTTGCATGCCATTTTTTATAATTTTATTTTTATCGGCCCCTTTGCCATTATCGGTATAATCTATAAATACTGTTTTTCCGTTGCTTTCAAATTTTACTACAACTATTGATGCTTGACTGTGTTTTTTCATATTAACCATCAATTCTTGTAAAATTCTATGAATCGTAACTTTTTTAAACTCATCAACCAAATGCCAATTTACTTTTTCGATATTGTTAATAATAACGTTGGTATGGTCGCTATTGTAAGTAGAAAGCATTTCTTTTAAGTTAGATGCAAAATTGGTCTTGGTGTCAATAGTATTATTCTCTCTCGAAATACCACGTACTCGCGCATAAATATGATCTAGTTTTTGAATTAAAGTTTCCTTCGTATTTTCAATTTCTAATGGTTGTGTCTGGGTGAAAGTAATGGTGTTAAAAACATCATTGGCTAGTTCGTCGTGAATGTCTTTGGCAATTCGGGTTTCAGTATCATAAGCTGTTTTTAGTTTTATAGTTCTAGTTTTGTTTTGATGATTTTTCTTTACAAAAAATAGAACAATAGAGAGAATAATGAATCCAGAAAGAAATAATATTTTTTGATTTTCGGCTTTTTGCAGAGCAACTTCATTCTCTACATTCTCTAAACGAAGTTTTTGGTTTTCTTCCTTTTCTTTTTTTGAATCGTATTTAATTTTGGCGAATTTGTTTTTAAAATTGTTTCGGATTTTAATAATACTGTCATTCAGGAAAATGAATTTTTGTACGTACTCAGGGTTTATAGTTTTTGAATTATTTGTGATCAAAAAAGATAGAGCATCTAAGCGTTCATCAATGCTATTAAATTTTGTAGCAGTTTGATATGCATCTGCAGCATATTGAGTTGATTTTTTTGGATCGGTTTTGGCATAATACTCAGCTAAATGAAGATTGCTTCCAATTGCTCCGTAACTATCACTGGTTGAGGTTCTTATTTTAAGGCTTTCATTCATTAAAGAAAGCCCTTTTTCATTCATTCCTTTTTTAAAGTAGGCAAATCCCAGATTGTCTAAAACTCTACATTTACTTTTAACAGTAAGTTTATCATTTGATTTCTCTATTATAGATTCTAAAAGTTCAATGGCTTTATCATACTTTTTCTGCTGGATGTAAACAACAGCAATATTATTTAAGGGAGACTGTTTTGCTGTGGCATCTTCTGAATCTTTTAGAGCCTGATTGTAATAAAAAATGGCATCATCATAAATAGATAATTCTTTATCTGCAATTCCAAAGAAATTATTAATAGAGGCACTATAAATATCTTTCTTCTTAAGATAAGGTAATGCTTCGGTCAATGTTTCTTTGCTTCCGTAATAATCTCCATTGATTTGCTGAATCGAAGCCATCTGGATGAGATTATAAACAATATTTGCACTATCTTTTATACTCTCAAATATTATTTTTGATTTATTGAAGTTGTAAAAGCTACTATTGTACTTCTTGTTTTGAAGATCTAATATACCCTGATCTCTTACCGCAAAAGCTTTATCTTTTGTAGCTTGATCGATATTAACAGACGAAGTTGTTTTTTCTTTACATGAAAGGAGAAATAAAAAAAAGAAAAAACAAAAAAACGGGGATCGTAACATAAAATGTACTTTCCCCGAAATTACTAATTAATTGAATATTTCAAATTTTATTTATTACTTTTTTGGTGGCGGTGGAACAACGATAGGATCATCGTCCGGACCAGTTGCCTGCGAAGTATTTGTAGAATCTTTTTTTACCTCATTTCGAGTTTTATCTTTGTTTGCTGTTTCAAAATCTTCTGCTGTACAAGAAAAAATTGTCAGACTTAATAGCGCGCACGCTCCCAATGTAAATAGTGTTTTCATTTTTTTTACGATTTAAAATTTAGATAAAGGGCATTGCCGTTCAAAAAGGTTCTGAACTTTGTTATGGCAGTGCCAACTTGCTTGGGAAGTGAAGTGCGTAGAACAGTAAGATTTTCATCTATACTTCCCGGAATAAAATCCGTCTTACGGTTTTCCGCACTTGGTACATGAACTAGTTTTGTACATTTGTTTTGACCTGCAGATCAAAGCGCTAACTAATTTTGTTGAGGCAAAGTAACGATGGTTTTGAGCCTGTGTTGATACGGATTTCCGGGATTTCCGATTAAGTTTTATAAAATCCCTATTGATCCTTATAAATCCTTAAAAACCCAAAAAAATGAAGCCTATGAATAACAATACTTTGGAAGATTTATATAAAAAAGCCATTAAAGAAAAATATGAAGAGGTAAAAAATGGTGATGACTTTTATTTCTTGAATGCTCCAACAAGAGGAAAACTAAATAAGTTATGTTGGGAAAAATTTGCGAATAATGATATGCATTCAAATGATTTGAATGTGTTCAATTCTTTACTTGGGCTTTCTTTTGATATTAGTGCAAAAAAAAAGTTTAAGCAAGAGACTGATCTATTTAGACCAGTAGAAAAATTTTTTAAAGGAGAAACAGATCCAGATAAAATCGATGTTGTTGATATGGCAGCAATTTTGGTAGATTTTAATCCTAGACCTTTTAATAAGTTTAGAAAAGAAATTGATCCAGAGAATTTGAAATTGATTGAAGAGTTAAGAGACACCAAACATTATAAACCTGAATTTTCTTCTGTTGGTTTTAGTAATGAGATAGAAATCAAAAATTTTCCTGATTTAAAAAATGAAGAGGTAAAAGAAGATAAAAATGAAGAAGTAGAGCAAGATGAAGCTGATGTAATAGAACAAGATGAAAATCAGGATTTGGAAACAATTCCAGCGGGTATATCAACTCCTGTTAAGATAGGAGGAGAAGATAGAGTAAAATTTAGATGGAAAAGATATTTTGTAATTGCATCTTTTCTCGCTGTATTTGTTATAATCATTTACTTAAGTATGTTGCCAAAAGATTGTATGCAATGGACTGGAAATCATTATGAAAGAATAGAAAGATCTGGTGAGGGTTATTGTGATACTTATTATGATGCTAGATATTTTGATTTAAAAAAGATAGAGGTATGTGATTCAACAAAATTTTTTGATGATAATGGGAGAGCACAAGTCTGGTATATAAGAGTTGGAGATTCTGTAGAATGCTATAATCAGTTTGCGCCTTATCCAGAAAATACACAAAGATTCTTGAAACCAATTACGCAGTATATTATAAAACAGTACTTATCAGATAGACCAAAATGTAATTAATTTTAGAATTTTCCTAAAATGCGATTTATGTAAAATATTCGCATAATCATGAAATTTTTTGTAAGTATATACTTTTAATTTAGCATTATTGAATTAAATTAATAAAAAACAAAGAAATCATGAAAAATAGAAACTTTTTATTTGTATTAGCCTTAAGCGCGGGAATGTTCGTAACCTCTTGTAGTAACGACGATAATGAAGGAGAAACAATAGTTCCAATTCAAGGGAAGTATAATCTAAGCCAAACAGGAACAATTGTTAATGGACAAGAAGTTTTAGTCGATGCTCCGCAAAACCAAAGTGGATGTCCTAGAGATTTTTTAGACTTAAGATTAAGTAATGCTGCAGTTATTGGTGATTATAAGGGAAGTGATTGCGCCTTAACAGAAACTACTGGTACTTATGCAAGATCTCACAATGATTTGACTATTACTATTGGAAATGTAAGTTCTACTAGCGATATCATGAATCTTACCAACAAAGAGCTAAAAATTAAAGACAAAACAACAGGTGTAATTACTGTTTATACTAGATAAAATTTGTTTTGAAATAATTTCAATTTCCTTTGAAATGGAAAAACGGAAACCGCTTATTTGCAGTTTCCGTTTTTTATGAATTGGAATTTAGAATTTGAAATTTGAAAAACTTTTATTTTACAGGAATATAAATATTAAAAGAAGCCCCTTGATTCTGAATACCCGATGCGGTGATGATTCCGTTATGGTTTTCAATAATTTTTTTCACAATTGCTAATCCGATTCCGGTTCCGTTGTAGCGGTCACGTCCGTGAAGACGCTGGAAAACTTCGAATATTTTTTTGTTGTATTGCGCTTCAAAACCAATTCCGTTATCTGAAACTTCTATGTGGCAATATTTTTTAGTAGGAATCAGTTTTTCATTTTCTAAATCTTTCCCTAAAGCAATTTTACTTCTAATTTTAATTACAATCGGAATATCAGGATTTGAGAATTTTAGCGAATTACTGATGAGGTTATACAATAATTGTTTGAATTGAAACGGAATAATATCAACTTCAATACTTTGTTCAATTTCAATTACAGCACTTTTTTGATCTAATTCTTCGGTTAAATCTTCTTTTACCTCATTTATGATTTGGGCAAGATCTGTTTTGATAAAAATACGTTCTTGGACATTTGTTCTTGAGTATGCTAATAAATCATTAATCAAAGTCTGCATTCGCTGTGCTGCATTCTGCATTCTTTTAAATTTATCTTTTCCGTTTTCTGATAAATTTTCAGCTTCCTTCTCAATAATCTGAGAGGCAAAAGTCTGTATTTTTCTGAGCGGTTCCTGCAGATCATGACTTGAAATATAGGCAAATGACTGAAGTTCTTTGTTCATTTCTTCCAGTTCATTGTTTTTTTGCTCTAACTCCAGGGCATTCATTTTTAATTTATCATTGGCTTTTTTTCTTTCGGTTAGGTCATGCGTAACTTTTGAAAAACCAATAACCTCGCCTTTTTTGTTATGAACTGCTGTAATAACTACGCTTGCCCAGAATTGACTTCCATCTTTACGCGCACGCCAGCCTTCATGTATGACTTTTCCTTTCTCTCGGGCAATTTCCAGCAGTCTTTGAGGAAGATTATTTTTCTGGTCTTTTTCGGTATAAAAAACAGCAAAATACTTTCCGATGATTTCTTCGGCTTTATAGCCTTTTATTTTTTCGGCACCAGCATTCCAGTTTTCAATAATACCGTTGCTATTCAAATATAAAATAGCATATTCTTGAACTTCTTCAACCATCAAATGGTAACGCTCTTCACTTTTGCGAAGCGATTCGTTAATCTGGATTAGTTCTCTAGTTCTGGCTGTAACCTGTTGTTCAAGTTCATGCGTAAAAGCTTTTTCGGTATGAATATCGGTAAAGGCACCAACCCATTTTACAATTTTATTGTCAGGGCCAAATACAGGTTCTCCAATAACGGTGTGCCATCGGTATGAGCCATCTTTTCTGCGCATTCTCACATCACAGCGGTACATTTCTCCCGTTGCGAGTGCGTGCTGCCAGATTTTGATATTTTCTTCGAAATCGTCGGGATGAATCATTTTTTGCCATGAACCTTCTATTCCAGGTTCAATTCCAGTGTATTCCAGCCATCTTCCCGAAGTGAAAAGAGCATTTCCATCAGCATCGGTTTCCCAGATTAATTGCGGAATACTCTCGGTAAGCAGTCTGAATCTTTTCTCGCTTTCTTCGATTTTCTTTCTCGCTTCAACTTTCTCTGTAACATCTATAAGTGTCATTCTTATTCCTGAAATCGAATTATCACTTTCGCGTAGCGGTGCAAATTCAAAATCGACATAAAATGGATTGCCATTTTTTTTATTATCAATAAAAAGCAAAGATTCTGATTCAGAATATGCATTTCCAGATTCGTAAACTTTCTTTAGTAAAGCAGCATATTTCTGTTTTTTCAGCTCGGGAAATATTTCTAATATCTTTTTTCCTTGAACTTCATTTTCTTCTTTTTTCCAAATATTATTTAAAAGCACAAAATTGGCCATTTCGACTACAAAATCGGTTCCTCGTAAAATGGCTTCCGGAACAGGAGCCTGCATGATGTTATTGACAAATTGGGCATTACTTTCCTGTAAAGCATCAGCAACAATTTTCTTTTCGGTGGTTTCGATAACTGTAACGAGAATTCCGCCAATAGAACCGTCTTCTACTTTTATGGGGCTATACGAAAAATCAAAAAAACAATCTTCCGTATAACCATTTCGATGCAAAGGAACTTTAAAATCAGGAAAACTTACAGCATGTCCTTTCATAACATCGGAAAACATTGGTTCAATGATATCCCAAATTTCGGCAAATGTATTTTTAGAACTTCCGCCTAAAGCATCAGGGTGTTTTGAAGTGCCAAGAATAGGACGAAAAGCATCGTTGTATAATTGAATATAATTTTTTCCCCACGCAATGTACATTCCAAACGGATTGCTGAGCATCATTGCGGTCATTGTTTTCAAACTTTGCGGCCATTTATCGGGATTACCCAAAGAGGTTTTGCTCCAATCTGCAGAACGAATTAATTCTCCCATTTCTCCACCTTCGGAAAGAAAATAATGTTCCTTTTTTTTATGGCTCATTTCCAAAGAAGATTAAGGTTGCAGTATGAAATTAGCTCTTTCGGGCTGTCTAAAGTTATTTTCTGATGCAATTGTCAGTGCTTTTTCGATTACGTTTTTAAGCTTAGAAAAATCACCCGGTTTTCGAATATAATAAGAAGCGCCTTTTTGATAAAGTTTGTTTACTATTTCACTATCGAGCGAGGTAGAGAAAATAATTATAGGCAGATTTTTTAGATTTTCGTCATCTTTTATTTCATCCAAACATTCAATGCCATTTTTTCGTGGCATATTTAAATCCAAAAAAAGAACTTCTGGAAGATTAGAAATATTACTTTGTAAATAATCCATTAATTGTACGCCGTCATGAACCGTTAAAAGATCGGCGCTGATAGCTATTTCGTCGAGAGCTTCTTTAAAGAAAAGACAATCGTCTTCGTCATCGTCAGCAAGTAAAAGATAGTAATGCTCCTTACTCATTTTTTTAATCTCCTTATTTTAAGTTTGCTTTGATAAATTTAACTTTTTTCGGCAAGATTTCCTGATTTTTTATGAAGAATGTTTTTTAAAAGCTCAAAAAAAGCTGTTTTTAAATCTATTTTCTTTCTTCTAAACAATTTTATTTCAACAATGACGTTTTATTAATTCTTACCATTTTTTCGTCAGAAAATTATTTTGAAACTTCGACTCTTTTTTGAAAAAGGAAAAGTAAAAACGCTCTGAAGCCGTTTAAAAGCTAGTCTTTTCAATTCCAAATTCTACAATTTTAGTGTATACCGTATCCAGAAAGTGTGAAATAATTACACACTATTTTTTATGCCTTTTTTTCTAAAATGCTCTATACCAGTTTGAAATCGTATTGGCACGTCGCTTGCAAAATGTGTTAATGTCAAAATCTTTGATGTGTTTGTTTTTTTATTGTTTCTCGAATATGAGTCGCAAATAATTAGAAAAGAAAAGATTTTTACTAAAAGCCACATTAAGCAAATTAAAAAAGGAGTATAAGCATGGAAAGCGAAACAATTATCTCAGAACAATTTTACGCGAACAGCAGTTCGGCGATCAGTGAAAAAACAATAAACGGTTCTTTTTTTGGAACTAAACAAAAATCACAAAAAGTATTTGTAGAAAGACCAACTAGTCCGTTCGGGTTGGCAGTTCTTATCGGAACTTTTTTATTACTACTAGCAGGTGTTGGAGTAGTATATTTATTGCAAGACGATTTTGAGCAATTTCATTTTGAAAGAATTGCTTCAACGTGGGGATTACCATTCTTAATCATAACGACCATTTTATTCTTTTATCAGGCAGGTGTTTTCTTGTACAGCTCTTTCTTGTATTTAAGATACAAAGCAGTTCCATCCGTATCAGATGATTTATTGCCAACTTGTACGATTATCGTTCCAGCTTATAATGAAGGAAAATTAGTTTGGGATACTTTATTGAGTCTTGCAGACAGCGATTATCCAGCAGAAAAATTACAGCTTTTGGCTATTGACGATGGAAGTAAAGACGATACTTGGTATTGGATGCAGGAAGCAAAAGCAAAATTAGGAGATCGTGTGACGATTTTTCAGCAGCCAAAAAATCAAGGAAAACGTCAGGCATTATACAGAGGATTTAAATTAGGAACGGGAGAAATCTTTGTCACTGTAGATAGTGATTCTATTGTAAAAAAAGATACTTTAAGAAACTTAGTAAGTCCGTTTGTGGCAGACAAAAAATGTGGAGCGGTTGCAGGAAATGTTCAGGTTTTGAACAATAAAAAAGCGATTTTACCAAAAATGTTGAATGTGAGTTTCGTAATGAGTTTCGAGTTTCAACGTTCTGTAGAAAGCGAGTTAGGTTCTGTATTATGTACTCCTGGTGCCTTGGCAGCTTACAAAAGAGATGCTGTATTCAATTGTCTTCCAGAGTGGATCAATCAGACTTTTATGGGCGAACCATCAGATATTGGAGAAGATCGTGCTTTGACTAATATGATTTTGAAACAAGGTTTTGAAGTTAAATTTCAAAGAAATGCAGTGGTATTGACAAATGTTCCTGAAGAATATAAAGGTCTTTACAAAATGTTCATAAGATGGGCGAGAAGTAACGTTCGTGAAAACCTTATGATGGCAAAATATGTTTTTACAGATTTTAGAAAAGGATCAAAATTTGGCGCGAGAATGCTATTCTTAAACCAGTTCTTTAAAATTGCAATGACATATCCGTTTTTATTATTTATGTTTTACTTTATTGCAGTTCACCCAGTATTATTTTTAAGTTCTACATTATTGGCAATCTTAATTTTTTCAAGTTTTTCAATGGCGTTTTACGCAAAAAGATACACGCTTTCAGAATCATTCTGGGCTTATTCATACAGTGTTTTTTACACTTTCAGCTTATTCTGGATCGCGCCTTATGCCATTGCAACAGCCAACAAAAAAGGCTGGTTGACAAGAGGTTTATAAAAAGTACACTTTCACTCTATATATAAAACTCCACCCAAGAGAATTACCCGTTGCAAATTGTTGTAGCGGGTTTTTTGATTAAATGCCATTCATTCCGTAGGAATGTCTGGTAGGTAGTAGAATTAAAATTTATATTGCGATTATACGTTCCGTAGGAACGTTTCGTCGGTAGAAAAAAAAGTAACCGCACAATTGCGTTCCGCAGGAACGCTTGACGCATCAAATTGTTTATAAAATGCTGATTAAAAATCAAACGTTCCTACGGAACGTAAAACAATGATTTGAATCTAAAATTTCTACCGACGAGATATTCCTACGGAATATTTTCCATCGAAGATTTGAACTCTTGTGTTTTTAAAATAGCATTTTCATTCCGTAGAAATGTTGAATAAAAATTTACAATGGAGGTTTACGTTCCGTAGGAACGTCTCATCGGTAGAAAACAAATGGTGATCATCCAATTACGTTCCGTAGGAACGTTTGAT
>NZ_QJRI01000084.1 GCF_003254565.1 Flavobacterium nitrogenifigens | reverse complement strand
ATTGAGCCAAACGGCATAGTCTTTATACTGAATGCCCAATTCCGGAAAATCAACTTTTTTACCCTGCATTAGTCTGTTGTATGCCTCTACAGCTTCAGAAACCAAGAGTTCCATAGACCAGCCGTCTCCAATGATATGATGCATGGATAAAAAGAAAACATATTCCTGTTCTTTTAACTTCAGCAGCGAAGATCTTATAAGAGGTGCTTTTTCTAAATCAAATGCCTCATGGTTTCTTTCTTCGATATACTTTGCAATGGCTTCTTGCTGGTTTTCTGCAAAACTGAAATCTTCACTGGATATCTTAAAATCCAATTGTTCTGCAGGGATAATATATTGTCTGATATCACCTTCATTATCTGCTTTAAAATACGTTCGCAGTATTTCATGACGCTGCAATAAAAGCTTAAACGAT
>NZ_QJRI01000045.1 GCF_003254565.1 Flavobacterium nitrogenifigens | reverse complement strand
AGTTGATTTTCCGGAATTGGGCATTCAGTATAAAGACTATGCCGTTTGGCTCAATGGAGCATTGCATCAGGCAAAACATCAGGCCTCAGAAGCTTATTGGCTGAATCAGTTTGAAGGAGAACTACCAGTTTTAGATCTTCCTAGTTTTAAGACAAGACCTTTGGTTCAGACCTATAATGGGGCTAATATCAGCCATCATTTTTCGCAAGCATTTTTAGAGGAACTAAAAGCATTCTCAAAAGCGCAGGATGTTACGCTGTTTATGACACTT
>NZ_QJRI01000182.1 GCF_003254565.1 Flavobacterium nitrogenifigens | reverse complement strand
AAGATTGAAGCGGATAGCGGGAAATAGCTCCTAATTAACATTGAAATTCCAATCTTTCAAATTCCAAATTCCAAAACTGCCGATAAAAAGGCTTCGCTGTGCTCTGACTGACAATCGAAGTTTTCTCATTATATATACAAAAACAAACCCGACAGGTTTTGAAAACCTGTCGGGTTAAGAACGAGAATTACCCTTATATATAATAATGAGTAAAAAACCATATTATATAATAAAGTAAACTTCTACATATATATTGTATGTATTTTTGTAATCATGTATATTTGCATTCACAAAATTATAAACAATGATCAAGATTACTTTACCCGATGGGTCAATTAGAGAGTTCGCTTCGGGCGTAACTCCAATGGAGGTCGCTAAAAATATTAGCGAAGGTTTTGCAAGAAATGTGATTTCTGCATCTTTTAATGGTACAACTATTGAAACCGAGACTCCATTAACGACCGACGGTAATCTTATTTTATATACTTGGAATGATGCTGAAGGAAAAAAAGCTTTCTGGCATTCGACTTCGCACGTAATGGCTCAAGCTCTTGAAGAATTGTATCCTGGAATCAAACTAACTCTAGGACCTCCAATTGCTAATGGTTTCTATTATGATGTAGATTTTGAAGATCAGAAAATTTCTGAAGCTGATTTCAAAAAGATCGAAGACCGTATTCTTGAAATTGCAAGAGGAAAGTTTGATTTTAAAATGCGTCCAGTAACTAAAGCAGAAGCTTTAGAAATGTATAAAGACAATGTTTACAAGACTGAATTGATTTCGAATCTTGAAGACGGAACTATTACTTTTTGTGATCATGCAACTTTTACTGATTTATGCCGCGGTGGACATATTCCGAATACCGGAATTATCAAAGCTGTAAAAATCATGAGTGTTGCTGGTGCTTACTGGAGAGGTGATGAGAAAAACAAACAATTGACTCGTGTTTATGGAACTTCTTTTCCTAAACAAAAAGATTTGACTGAATATCTTGAACTTCTTGAAGAAGCTAAACGTCGTGACCATCGTAAATTAGGAAAAGAGCTTGAATTATTTGCTTTTTCTCAAAAAGTAGGTCAGGGTTTACCTTTATGGCTACCAAAAGGAGCTGCTTTAAGAGATCGTTTAGAGCAATTTTTGAAAAGAGCTCAGAAAAAAGCTGGATACGAACAAGTTGTTAGTCCACATATTGGACAAAAGGAATTATATGTTACTTCTGGCCACTATGCTAAATATGGTGCTGATAGTTTCCAGCCAATTCATACGCCTGCGGAAGGAGAAGAGTTCTTATTAAAACCAATGAACTGTCCTCACCACTGTGAGATTTACAATGTTAGACCTTGGTCGTATAAAGATTTACCAAAGCGTTATGCTGAATTTGGTACCGTTTATAGATATGAGCAATCTGGAGAATTACACGGTTTAACTCGCGTTAGAGGATTTACTCAGGATGATGCGCATATTTTCTGTACTCCAGAACAATTGGACGAAGAGTTCAAAAAAGTAATTGACCTTGTATTATATGTATTTGGCTCTTTAGGCTTTGAAAACTTTACGGCTCAGATTTCATTAAGAGACCAGGAAGACAGAGAAAAATACATTGGAACTGATGAAAACTGGGAAAAGGCAGAAAACGCTATTATCAATGCAGCTAAAGATAAAGGTCTTAATACTGTTGTTGAATATGGCGAAGCAGCATTTTATGGTCCAAAACTAGATTTCATGGTAAAAGATGCTTTGGGAAGACAATGGCAATTAGGAACAATTCAGGTAGATTACAACTTACCTGAGCGTTTTGAACTGACTTACAAAGGCGCTGATAATGAATTACATCGCCCTGTTATGATTCACAGAGCTCCTTTTGGGTCTATGGAACGTTTTATAGCAATTTTACTAGAGCATACAGCAGGAAATTTCCCACTTTGGCTAATGCCTGAGCAGGCTATTATCTTGTCTTTGAGCGAGAAATACGAAAATTATGCTAAAAAAGTTTTAGATTTGCTAGAAAATCACGAAATTCGCGCCCTAATTGACAACCGAAACGAAACTATCGGTAAGAAAATTAGAGATGCAGAAATGCAGAAAATTCCATTTATGCTTATCGTTGGTGAGGAGGAAGAGAAAAACGGAACGATTTCTATTCGTCGTCATGGACAAGAAGGAAAAGGTAATATCACAGTTTCAATCGACGAATTTGCTGCGATTGTAGACGAAGAAATAAAAAAGACATTAAAAGTATTTACAGTTTAACTTAAATTAGAAAGTCATAGCAATAAAAAGTAACAGAGGTTTTCAACCTCGAGTAGAAAAAAAAGATGCACACAGAATAAACAATCTTATTCGTGTTCCTGAAGTACGTCTTGTAGGTGAGAATATCGAGCCTGGCGTTTTTAAAATAGCTGATGCATTGCGTTTAGCAGATCAGCTTGAGTTGGATTTGGTTGAAATTTCTCCAAATGCTGAGCCGCCAGTTTGTAAAATCATGGACTACAAGAAATTTGTTTATGAACAAAAGAAACGTGATAAAGCATTAAAGGCTAAATCTTCTCAGGTTGTTGTAAAAGAAATTCGTTTTGGTCCTCAAACAGATGAGCACGATTATGAGTTTAAAAGAAA
The DNA here is from genome assembly GCF_003254565.1 of Flavobacterium nitrogenifigens. Lineage (GTDB taxonomy): Bacteria > Bacteroidota > Bacteroidia > Flavobacteriales > Flavobacteriaceae > Flavobacterium > Flavobacterium nitrogenifigens. Next base: position 437,004 of record NZ_QJRI01000182.1, on the reverse strand, counting down.
GAACGCTGAAAAATTCTTAAAAGAAGGAGCTAAATTAAAAGCTTTCGTTTTCTTTAAAGGACGTTCTATCATTTACAAAGATCAAGGTCAGATTCTATTATTGCGTCTAGCTCAAGATTTAGAGGAACACGGTAAAGTTGAAGCGATGCCAGTTCTGGAAGGAAAGAGAATGATTATGTTCATTGCTCCGAAGAAAAAGAAATAGTCTCGGTTTACAGTCTCGGTGTTCAGCATTGAACTTGAAACTTTAAACTTGAAACAAAAAAATAAGTAAGTAAGAATAAATTAAAACACTAGGAAAAATGCCTAAAATGAAAACAAAATCTAGCGCTAAGAAACGTTTTAAAGTTACTGGCTCTGGAAAGATTAAAAGAAAGCATGCTTTTAAAAGTCACATCTTGACTAAAAAATCTAAAAAACGTAAATTAGCTTTGACTCACTCAGCGCTAGTTCACCAAACAGATATGAGAAGCATTAAACAACAATTAAGAATTATCTAATAAGTCTAAAGTTGAAAAGTCTTAAAGTCAAAAGTAATTTCTTTCGGCATTTGACTTTCGACATTTGACTAGAGAATTTCTTTAGGTTAAAAAATTATTTATATAACCTTGGAGTATGGCTTTAAGTTCCTTTGATTCAATTCAGGACGCCTGCTACAAAAACACATTAAAATTATGCCAAGATCGGTAAATTCAGTTGCTAAAAGAGCAAGAAGAAAAAAAATAATGAAGCAAGCCAAAGGTTTCTTTGGAAGACGTAAAAACGTTTGGACAGTTGCTAAGAATGCAGTAGAGAAAGCGATGAGCTACGCTTACCGCGATAGAAAACAAAACAAAAGAAATTTCCGTTCATTATGGATTCAACGTATCAACGCTGGAGCTAGATTAGAAGGAATGTCTTATTCTCAATTCATGGGGAAAGTTAAAGCTAACGGAATCGAATTGAACCGTAAAGTTCTTGCAGATTTAGCTATGAACCACCCAGAAGCTTTCAAAGCTATTCTTAATAAAGTAAAATAAAACGTTTTATAAACTCAATTTAAGATTACTTACTTATTATAAAAAAAGCCATTCGTTAACGCGAATGGTTTTTTGTTTTCAAGAAATTTTAAATCTCTCTCTCCGCAGAACAAAATTTAAAAAGTAACTTTGCATAAACCAAACAAACTTTATGCATAAACCTCTTTTTGATCATATTCAAAAATTCATTTCTCTTGAACCTTCAGATATTGATAAATTAGAATCATGCCTAGAAATTTCTAAAGTAAAAAAGAAAGAACATATTTTAGAAGAAGGTCAAATATGCAACACTATGTATTTTGTTGTTAAAGGCTGTATGCGGCAATTTATAATCAATTCTAAAGGAGCTGAGCAAACCTTACAGTTTGCGATCGAAAATTGGTGGATTACTGATTATTTGAGCTACCACAATCATGTCCCTTCAAGTTTTTATTTGCAGGCAGTCGAAAATTCAGAAGTCATTGCTATTGATAAAACGGTATTAGAATCACTACTAATTGAAATTCCAAACCTAGAAAGGTATTTCAGAATTGTTACTCAAAAAACTTTTGGCGCTATGCAAATGCGTATCAAATTCTTGTTTACAATGTCGGCCGAAGAAAGATATCATCATTTTAATGACAATTTTCCAGAATTTGTACAGCGTGTTCCTCAATACATGATTGCCTCCTATTTAGATTTTTCTGCAGAATTTATGAGTAAAATAAGGGCTGGAAAAGTCTGATTTGAATTTCTTGAAGTAGTTCAAGTTTTTGAAAGCATACATTACTGACCTTTGTAATGAACTTTTAAAACATAAAAAATGAAATCAAGAATTATTATTCCGCAAGTTGCTCCAGAGGCTTATCAAGCATTAATGAATTTAGAAAAATATATTTCATCAACCTCATTAACTCCCATTCATAAAGAATTAATCAAAATTCGTGCTTCACAAATTAATGGTTGCGCATACTGCATCAATATGCATACTGCCGACGCAAGAAAGCTTGGTATTTCTGAACAAAGAATCTATTTAATCAGCGCTTGGCGCGAAGCTGATTTTTATACTGACGAAGAAAAAGCAATCTTAGCTTTAACAGAACAAGTAACTCTAATTAACAATCATGTTTCAGATGAAGTTTACCAAAATGCTGCTCAATTATTTGACGAAAAATACCTTGCTGAAATACTTTTAGCCATCATTACAATTAACTCTTGGAATAGACTCGCAATTACTACTGGAATGAGAGCCGTTTAAGTTTTATAAAGATAAATTTTACAACATTCTAAAATTTTAACAACCCTCTAACTGAGGGTTTGTTTGTATATCATTGTAAATGAATACTAGAAAATAAAAAAAACATACTTTTTGCAAAAACAGGTATTTGTACTCTTTCATAAGAATTCATATTTTTTATTTTTGGCGCATGATACCAAAAAGAATACAAATATTTACCTTTTTAGCAGCTCTTTTACTCGCGTTTTTTTCTTGCCAAAAAGAAAACATTGACAGTTCTAAAAAAGCAAAAAATGATACAGAAATCCTTAAATTAATTAGCAAAGCCGACAAATTTTATAATAGCTACAAGAATACAGATAGTGCCTTTTTTTATTATAATAAAGCACGAACCTATTGTGAACCTAAAGAAGATGCTAAACATTATATTTACTGCATGTATTACATGGCAGAAATTCAACAAGCACAGGGAGATTTTCAAGGAAGTATAAAAACAGCAAACGAAACATTTCCGTTTTTAAGCCAAATAAAAAATTCTAATTATGTATGGAACATCTATAGTGTTTTAGGAAGAAATTATTATTTCACGTATGACTATCCAACTGCTATTTACTATTATTCCAAAGCGTTTATTTTAAGCACTGATAGGATAAACAAACTTGAAGCAAAAAATAATATAGCTGTTATCTACATAAAACAACAAAAGTTCGATAAAGCGCTTCCTATTTTTCTTTCTATTAGTAAAGAGAAAATAGTTAAAGAAAATCCTGAAAATTATTCTAAAACACTAGACTATATAGGTTATTGCTATTATAAACTCAAAGACCCAAAAGCATTATCATATTTTGAAAGTAGTATAAAATTAAAACGTCAAGTCAATTATAATGATGGTTTAGGAAGAACATACTACAATCTAGCGGAATACTATCACAACAAAAAAGATCCTAATCTAGTGATGAAATATGCGAAATTAAGCTACGAAAACTATACACTATCTAACAATACTGACGATCGTTTACTTGCCTTAAAATTCATAGCTGAAAACAGTTCAAATATTGAGTCAAAAAAAAATACTCTTATTTATATAAAATTGAATGATAGTATTTTTGTAGCTAGACAAAAAGCTAAAAATCAATTTGCAAAAATTAAATACGATTCTAAGAAAGAAAAGGATGAAAATTTAAAATTAAAGGCTCAAAAAATTAAAAATGAACTTCGACTAGCTAAACAAGAAAGTAAGAATATTGCTTCCTATGTCATAATCATATTGGCTTTAAGTCTAATTGTCTTTCTATATTTTTTCCTCACAGTAAGGGCTAATCAGCAAAAAATTGAAGCAACTTATCAGAGTGAAACTAGAATTTCGAAAAAATTACATGATGAACTAGCTAATGATATTTACCACTCAATGGCATTTGTAGAAAGCAGAAACCTTACTTCTGAAGAAAACAAAAGTCAATTAATGCAAAAATTGGACGATATTTATTCCCGATGTAGAAATATTTCGAAGGACAACACTCCGTTTTTAGACTGTCAAAATTATAAAGCTTCTCTCAAAGAAATGATTTCCGGATTTAATGTTTCTAGCATAAATCTTTTGATAAATGGTCTTGATACTATCTCTTGGGACAAAATTGATAAAACTAAAAAAACAGCAGTTTACCGTTCGATTCAGGAATTACTTGTGAATATGAAAAAACATAGTAACGCAACCTTAGTTGCAATTACTTTTAAGGAACATAACAATGTTGTAATGATTAATTATACTGATAACGGAAAAGGCATTGATACAAATAAAATGGTTTTAAAAAATGGTTTGCATAATATTGAGAATCGAATTCACGACATTAAAGGTGAACTAGAAATTCATTCAGATTCAGGAAAAGGTTTTAAGGTTTTAATAAAATTTCCTTCATAATGCCTAAGAACTCGTTTTTCATTTTTCAGAAAAGACATATTGTTTTTTACTTGCTAATCTTCATTACAATTTTGGCGTCCCTTTATGCTATACAGTTTTCTCAGGCAAAAAATTTAGATTTACATCATAGTAAACGCGATCGCTCAGCTGAAATAAAGCAAACGATGGAAAAAGCACTTACTTTTTTTGATTCAGGAAAATATGACAGTGCTTTTCTTTACTTCAATAAAACACAATTATTATGCGAGCCAAAAGAAGATTATGCAGATGAATACGTGGGTTCATTAAACTATATGGTAGAAATTTTACAAAGATATGGTGATTATTACGAAGCAGAAGTTAAGCTTATAAAAGCATTTCCTTATCTAGAAAAAACATCTAATAAAAAGCATGCCACTAATGCTTACACGTTTATGGCTTTTAACTATTACTACACTTACAACAATGAAAAAGCATTATTTTATCATAAAAAAGCATTAAAAAATGCAGTCTCTACATTCAGAAAATCAAGAATAATATCGGAAATTGCGTTTATCTACATGCAACAAGGAAAATACCAAGAAGCTGTAGATTTATTAGAACCCATAGCTAGGCTAAAAATTGAAGACAAAATCACCCCTTCAAATACAGATATTCTGCGCAGCAGCAAATTATATAATTTGGGACTTTCTTACTTTTATCTTGGAAATCATAAAAAAGAGGCATTGGACTGTTTTAACGAAAGTTTGGAAATAGGTCTAACCTTAAATAATGAATACGAACTAATTGGCAACTATTATGCTTTTTATCAATATTATAAAAAATACAATAATCCCATATTGAAAAAAATTAATGCTGAGAAGGCTTATATCTGCGCGAAAAAAGCAAGATCTACAACAAATGAAATTAATATGCTAGCTGCTTTAATAGAAGCTGATGATGCTGAAAATTCAAAAAAACATTCTCGTATTTACTTTAGAATGGTAGATAGTCTTACTATAAGCAGGAAAAAAGCAAAAAATCAATTTGCCGACATTATATATAACTCAAAGAAGGATAAAGAAGAAAATTTAGAACTCAAAAATCAAAAAGCAGAAAATGAATTACAATTTCAAAGACAAAAAAACAGGAGTTATATTTTGTATGTCGTAATATCTATTAGTGCTTTCGTTTTAATTTTTCTTACTCTTTATATTACCCATAAAGCAAAAAAAGAAAAGAATGATGCTGTTTTTAAAAGTGAAATGCGCATTTCGGATAAGCTTCAGAATGAATTAACGAAAGATATTCATCAAATACTGGAATTTACAAAAAGTAATGAATTGGAAGATTTAGGAAACAAAGAAAAATTCCTTTCTAACTTAAATGATATTTATTCCAAAACAAGAAACATTTCACGAGAAAATAGCATTATTCATACAGATCATAATTATGGTAAGAACTTAAAAGAAATGATTTCCAGCTACACAACATCTAATCTAAATATCATAATAAATGGCTTAAATACTTTTTCGTGGTATAAAATAAATCGGGCAAAAAAAATTACAGTTTTTAGAGTTCTCCAGGAAATTCTTGACCAAATGAAAACATTAAACAATCCTTCTCTAGCAAGTATAACGTTTAAAAAAAATGAGAAAAATATCTTTATAACCTACACAGATAATGGCACAAAAGTTAACGAAGAGCATGCTATTTTAGAAAAAAGACTACAAAATGTGGAAAACCGTATTGAAACAATAAAAGGAACCTTTAATTTTGATACAAATTCAGAAAGTGGTTTTAAAATAAGTTTCAAATTCCCTATATAACCCAGTATATGTTTAAAAAAGTTTTAGTTGCCGAAGATTTAGATAGTATCAGCATTGCAGTTGTTCAAGTACTTGAAGAGTTACAAGTTTCAGTAATTCATCATGTGAAATATTGTGACGAAGGTCTGCTTAAAATAAAAAAAGCATTGGCTGACAAAGAACCTTATGATTTGTTGATTACAGATTTATCATTTAAATCAGATCATAGAAAAGTAAATTTAAATAGTGGAGACGAACTTATAGAAGCTGCAAACAAAGTACAGCCAAATTTAAAAAAGATTGTTTTTTCGATAGAAGATAAAAGTTATAGAATTAAAACTCTTTTTAACGAATTAGGTATTAATGCATATGTTTCTAAAGGTAGAAATAGTATTGCTGAGTTAAGAAATGCTATTAAAAGTACATATAATAATGAAGAAAAAATACTGTCTTCTGATTTGTCTTTTAATTTTACTGACAAGGCTCTAATTGAAATTGAATCTTATGACATTTCTATTTTAAAGCTTTTATCGCAAGGATATATTTTAGAAAGTATTTCTAAAGAATTTAAAGATTTATCTATAACACCTAACGGAACAAGCAGTATTGAAAAAAGAATAAACAAACTGAAAATCTACTTTAAAGCCAACAACAATGTGCATTTGATTGCAATCGCAAAAGATTTCGGATTGGTGTAATTTTTATAGCGCTTTACGGGTTTCCGTAAGGATTACACTTTTGATACCATTAAATTTGTGATAATCTATTAAGCGACCATGAAACCGAAAAGTAAAGCGAGTATTATATTCTCCAAAATTAATACTACACAAAATAAAATCATTATGAAAACAATGTTTCTGTGCCTTTTTTTATCAATTAGTTTTGCTTTTGTTTCCGAAAAAACTGGCTGGCTAGAAGTTGATTGGAAATTAATATTTATTCCAGCATTATTAGTATTGCAAATTATAATTATTGGGACTGCCCTGAAAAATCGATACAAAAAACATTAATCAATTTTAAGAAGGGCTTGATTATTGCTGGAAAAGAAAACTTGTATCTTGTTCCATTACTTTTTTACATGAAAAAAAAATTCTGCCTTTTCTTATTATTTTTTACATTTTTATCTTTTGCACAAACCAAAGTAGTATCATGGAATATAGAAAACTTTGGAAAATCTAAATCAGACGCGCATCTAAATTATATCGCCAAAACAATTTCTAATTACGATATCATTGCAATTCAAGAAGTTGTTGCTGGAAATGGAGGTGCTCAAACTGTTGCAAAACTGGCGTCATTACTTAATGAAAAAGGAAGTAAATGGGATTACAGAATAAGTGATCCTACTTCTAGTAGCAGTTACAAAACAGAACGTTATGCATTTATTTGGAAAACCCATAAAGCCAAATTAAAAAACAAGCCTTGGTTGGAGAAAAAATTCAACTTAGAGATTGATAGGGAACCCTACTTTGCCACTTTTGAGATTAATAAAAGGGCAATCACACTAGTTAACTTTCATGCCATAACACAGAAAAAACAACCCGAAACCGAAATCAAATATTTCAAATTTCTGCCAAACGAATATCCCGATTTAAACCTCGTTTTCTTAGGTGATTTTAATTGCCCTGAAAAACATTCCGTTTTTAATCCATTAAAAAAAATGGGATATTCTCCTGTGTTAAAAAACCAGAAAACAACCCTTAAATATAAATGCAAAGACAATATCTGTCTAGCATCCGAATTCGACAATATCTTTTACAATACATCAAACCTAAAAGTCATCAATTCGGGAATTATCAAATTTTACGAAGATTTTGATTCACTTCAAAATGCAAGAAAAGTATCCGATCATATTCCGATCTGGTTTGAATTTTCTCTAAACTAATTTAAGTTTTAAGCTTCTTTTTTCTAGCTGCTGGAAATAGCACATTATTCAAAATCAATCTATATCCTGGTGAATTAGGATGTAAATCTAAAACCGTTGGTGGATCTCCAACCTGATGCTGAAAGTCTTCTGGATCATGTCCGCCAAAAAAAGTAAACATACCCTTTCCTTTTTCTCCATGAATATATCTTGACTCACCGTTTAACTCGCATGTTCCCATGATCAAGATATTAGATTTTATTAATGAAGTATCAAACGAAGTGGTTTGCCCCATGAAACCTTTTACCAATTGTGTATGATTTTGGCATAACATACTCGGGATTGGATCCCATTTTGCAGAAAATTCCATTAAAGTAAAGTAATCTTTCTCCATCAATATCCTTCTTTTTGTTGTCATATCGATATCTGAAAATTCATAAACTTCAGGTCTTCTTTCTAGAGTAAAATTCTTGAAAGCGAAAGAATTATTATAATTTAATTTTGACTGATAGTTAGACTCACTTGGGTCTCCATCAAACATTGTTTCGCAGATATCTACACCGTCTGCTGCAAGTGCAATATCAAAACTATCTGTAGCTGAGCACATCGCAAACATAAAGCCACCACCAATTACAAAATCTCTAATTTTTTTTGCGACCGCTCCTTTTTCCTGAGATACTTTTGCATATCCTAGTTTTGCAGCCAAAGCTTCTGCATCCTTTTTTTGATCAATATACCAGGGCGTATTTTTATATGCTGCGTAAAATTTTCCATATTGCCCCGTAAAATCTTCATGATGTAGATGGAGCCAATCATACATTAATAATTGGTCGCTTAAAACTTCTTCATCGTAAATTGGTGTAAACGGAATTTCGGCATAAGTTAAAACCAAAGTCACAGCATCATCCCACGGTTGCTTTCCTTTTGGAGTATAAACTGCTATTTTAGGAGCTTTTTCTAAAATCACCGATTCCATATTTTGAGAAGGACTCGAAATTTCATTTAAAATAGAAGCTTGTTCACTATCGGAAATTACTTCAAAACTAACTCCTCGTATTTTACATTCTTTTCTAATTTCATCCGCGTCTGGAAGCAAAAAAGAACCTCCGCGATAATTCAAAAGCCAACTTGCTTTATAATCTCTACTCAAACACCAATAAGTAATTCCGTATGCTTTTAAATGATTTTGCTGCGTTGTTTCGTCCATCGGAAGTAAGATAAACGAAGCTCTAGCATTAAATGTTGCTATTAGTATAAAAATATAGAGTAAACTCTTATTCATCAGAAAATTATTTTAGTAAAGATATAAAAGGTAGCAACAAAAAAAGAATGCCTACAACCTTTTCTGACACAATAGAATGTTAAATAAGAAAAGTGCGAAAAAAAAGAGATTATCGACGATAAAAAAAACAGGTAAAAACACCTGTACTCTGATAGAATTTTCTCTCTAAATTTGCTATCCCAGGTTCACAAAACTAATCGCTGTAAAAAAATAGCCACTATGAAGTTTAATGAAAGTAACAACCAGCAAAAGGGTTTGAATATGATTCAGAAAATAGGATTATGTGTTCTTGTAATAACAATCATATTATACTATGTTTTGTCGATTCAGTTTTTAACAGCATAACTTTTAAATTGTTAAAACCGCCAATTCATTCTGTATAGCATAAACAACCAACCCAGCAATATTACGCGATTCTGTTTTAAGCAATAAATTATTTCTGTGCCCTTCTATAGTTCGAGGGCTCAAAAAAAGATGTTCTGCAATTTCTGCGGTAGTTTTCTGCTGGCAAATTAACTGTAGAATTTCGATTTCGCGTGGAGAAAGAAAATTAGTTTCTAACCCTCCTCTTGCATTTTTAGGAGAAACTATGGTTTCTTGAATAGTTTTTAAAACATTTTCGTTGTAATAGAAACCTTTTTTTGCTACTTCGTTAATGGTATGAATTAGATCCTTTGGAGTAGTATTTTTTATTAAGTACGCTACTGCACCAACTTGAATCATATTTGCAATGAAAGATTTGGTGTCATAACTGGTCAATGCAATAATCTTAATATCGGGAAAGAGTTTTTTAATAATTTTGGTGGCTTCAACTCCGTTTAAGACCGGCATCTTCAAGTCCATTATTATTATATCCGGCTTTATTTCGCTTTCATTTAATTCCGAAATAAGTTCATCGCCATTTGAAGCTTCAAAAATAACATCAATGTTTTCTTCTCTCTGTAATAAAAAAGAAATTCCTTTTCGAAACAAAATCTCGTCGTCTACTAGGGCAATTTTTATAGCAGCATTCATCTTATTTGTTTTTGGTCGTTTAATTTGGTTTATCGAAATTACAAAATATGATTTAGAAAAAGTCTACATACCCCATTTTATTGACTAAAAACCTTAATAAAACACATAATTCTACCTAAAAAGTAAAATTTACAACAATACCTTTATTAATTTCAGAGTTAATTTCTATTGTTCCTTCCAAAAATGATATACGGCTATCAATATTCTTCATTCCCAAGCCTTTTTGATTTTCGGCATTTGAACTATCAAAGCCAACCCCGTTATCTTCATAATAACAAGTGTTAATTCCTTCATTATTTGCAAAAGAAATCCATATTTGCGATGCTTTTCCGTGGCGAATAGAATTATTCATAAGTTCTTGCAAAATTCTAAACACATGCAAATGCCTGTCTATATCTTTCTCGTCAAAATCGATCTCATTTTTATAATGCGTTTTGACCGATTTGCTACTTTCAAATTCTTCACATAATTCTTCGATACCAGCATTTAAACCAAATTTTTCAAAAACTGGTGGCAACAAATTGTGCGCAATTTTTCTAGAATTATCTAATGCCTTTGTTGTCAAAGCGATTATATTTTCTGTAATTTCTGCAGTTTCTGCTTCAGTAAGATTAGGAGCTGTAAGCAGATGCGTGTTCAGTGATACTATATTTAATTTTGAACTGATATCATCGTGTAAATCTTGCGCAATTCTCTTACGTTCCTCTTCCTGCGTAAAAATTATGGCATGAAGCTGCTCTTTTTGATATTGTAATATTAAATCTAATTTTTCGAGCTCTTGTTGAATTATTTTTTTTCTGGAGAAATAAAAGAAAACGATTAACACTACGGCAACCACTATAAAAAAAAGAGAAATGTATAATATAATGGCGACAAGTTCTTTTTCCGAAATTGCATGAATCTTCATCATTATATAATTTTAAATAAATCAATATTGATCATAAAATCAAAGATATAATTATTTATTTTGAATGTTATCAGTTCTTCAAAATTGCTATCAAAAAAGATCTCTATCAAAAACAAATTTTTGATAGAGATTAATTTTAACTCTATTAATAAAAAAGTTGCCCTTAAATTAATCTTATCTTTACGAGTCGTTAGATTTTGACACGAAACTAAAACTATTACTATTAAAAAAAACATTTTTTCAAAGTAAAGTTTTATTAAGGTTAATAAATATTCAATTCTAAAAAACTGTTTTTTTTGAGAAGTTTTTTATCCAATCGTATAAAATAAAAAATTGCAAACCCAGAATCAGGAAATTGTTTATCATCCATGTTAAGAGCTTCAAATCATCACTTAATCCAATAGAAAGATTTCCAATTAAATAAAATACAGTACTTGCTAATAGATAGAAGACTAAACCTATACTGGTGTAATAATATATCTTGTCTCCTGTGAGCATATTATAGAGATGAAACAAAGCAAAAATAACGATGAGTAAATTTGTTATAGTAATTTCAAACAAATTAAATTTAAGAAATTCGCTTGGAGTCCTATAAAATTGTATTGCTAAAACTAATAATGCGATTGCTAAGCTGGTTTTAATAAATATTTTTTGGCTTCTTACTTTTATCAATGAGTTGTAAAAAATTCCTAATAGTATCATCTGTCCAATAAAATAAATATTGACAATGATTAAATTAGTCATTCCTAACTGATATAACAACTCCATTGAATACTGCATTAGGCAACAAAATGCTAAGTAAGAGACAAAAAAAACATTAGCTTTCCCCTTTCGGAAAAAGCTAAATGAGTAGGCTATTAAATTTAGTAATAAAACCAAATAAGTGCCGTATATTAAAAAATTATTCATTTAATTTTGCGATGTATGTTTTATATTAATACGGTGGACTAGGACGTATTCCATCATATACCACATCACCACCGCCTACTTCACCATCTGCTCCTTCACCTATACCGTAGACATTAATCCATTTTTCAGCTTCTTTATCATATTCGGCACCTACAAAAAGTAATGTTTTTTCTTTTTGGTCGTTTATACCTAAATATGCCCAAACAGCCTCTGTCTCAAGTTTTAACACTTTTTCCAAACTTTCTCTTGGTATTAAGAAAGCTTTTACTTTGTTCTTAGAGTCTTCGATTGAGTTATCATCATGATATCTCTTTTCCCATTCATTTGCAGTAGCAACTGAAATCTGAATAGGTCCAGGAAAGGTTTCTTCATTCATAATTTAAATTTTGTTTATTGGTTAATAATTTAAAAAAACTTTGATAGTTTATAATTGGTTTCGCTAAACTACTGATTTTTATTAGAAAATTAACAATTAAACACAAAAAAAGCCTTAAAAATAAGGCTTTTTGATTTTTTCCTAGAATGGAACATCGCTATCATCATCGTCATCATTTAAATTACTTCCAAAGGCTTCATTAGCTGAAGGCAGATTATTAGTAATAAACGGACTATCATCATGATTCATTTTTGAAGGCAAATCATCATAGCTACCTGAAAATTCATCAAGATTATCAAATTTTCCTAAGTGACCTAAAAATTTCAAACGAATGTTTTCAATACCACCATTACGGTGTTTAGCGATCATAATTTCAGCCTGCCCAGCAGTTGGCGAAGCCTCCTCATCATCCCATTCCTCAATTTTGTAATATTCTGGTCGGTACAAAAATGAAACAATATCAGCATCCTGCTCAATTGCTCCAGATTCACGAAGATCCGAAAGTAAAGGTCTTTTACTAGAACCACGCGTCTCAACGGCACGCGACAACTGAGAAAGTGCAATAACCGGAACGTTAAGTTCTTTTGCTAAAGCCTTTAAGTTTCGGGAAATTGTCGAAATTTCCTGCTCACGATTTCCTCCTCCTTTAGCATTTCCTCCCGCTGTCATCAACTGCAAATAATCTATAATGATAATTTTAATACCATGTTGCGAAGCTAAACGACGGCATTTTGCTCTTAAATCGAAAATAGAAAGTGATGGTGTATCATCAATAAATAAAGGCGCTTTCTCTAAATCTTTTACTTTAGTACTCAACATGGTCCATTCATGAGCTTCTAATTTACCTGTACGCAATTTTTCTGAAGACAATCCAGTTTCAGAAGAGATAAGCCTTGTAATTAACTGAACAGATGCCATCTCAAGAGAGAATAAAGCTACCCCATGCCCATATTGAATAGCAATGTTTCTGGCCATAGAAAGTACAAATGCTGTCTTTCCCATCGCTGGTCTGGCCGCGATAATAATTAAATCACTAGGCTGCCATCCAGACGTTAGCTTATCCAAATTATGAAAACCAGTTTCTACACCACTTAATCCTTCTTTTTTAGAAATCTCCTCAATTTTCTTTTTAGCTTGTAAAACTAAACTCTGTGCGGTTTCAGAACTACGCTTAATGTTTCCTTGTGTAACTTCGTATAATTTAGATTCAGCTTGATCCAATAAATCAAAAACGTCTGCACTTTCATCATATGATGCTTCAATAATTTCTGATGAAATTCTAATCAAACTTCTTTGAATAAATTTTTGGAGAATGATACGCGAGTGAAATTCGATATGCGCCGAAGAAGCAATTTTCTGCGTAAGCTGAATCAAATAAAAATCTCCGCCCGCTAAATCCAACTTTCCATTTTTCTTTAACTGAGTCGAAACTGTTAAGATATCGATTGGCTGAGTTTCAGTAAAAAGTTGCAAAATCGCTTCAAAAATATGTTTGTGTGCGTCTTTGTAAAAAGCTTCGGCCTGCAAAATATCAATTACATCATCTACCCCTTTTTTATCAATCATCATCGCACCAAGTACAGCCTCCTCCAAATCAAGAGCTTGCGGTGGCAACTTTCCTTTTTCTAAGTTGATAATTGTGGTTTTGTCGACCTTAACAGGGTTTAAGTTTTTGAAATTTTCCATATAGCGAAAGTAGCAAAATTTAAAAAAAATCTGCTATCTAGTTATAACTAATAATTGTTTATAAATAATTCTGATTTGTTCATAACCAAAAAAAAATCCGAAACTGTAAGGCTTCGGATTTTAAGTCTTTTTTTATGAATTTACTCTTTATACTCGCCCATATTACTGTATTTGTCCATTCTTTGGGCAATTAAGTCAGCTGTTGATAAGTCTTTCAATTCATTATATCCTTTAGTGATGTATTCTGCAACCGTTTTGAAAGTTGTTTCGCGGTCGTAGTGCGCTCCACCTAGTGGTTCTGGAATCACATCATCAACTAATTTTTGTTTTTTCATATCAGAAGAAGTCAGCTTTAAAGCTTCTGCTGCACGCTCTTTATACTCCCAGCTTTTCCATAAAATAGAAGAGCAAGATTCTGGAGAAATTACAGAATACCACGTATTTTCAAGCATGTAAACCTTATCTCCAACACCAATCCCTAAAGCTCCACCAGAAGCACCTTCACCAATAATAACGGTAATAATCGGCACTTGCAAACGAACCATTTCAAAGATATTTCTAGCAATAGCTTCTCCTTGCCCTCTTTCTTCAGCTTCAAGTCCTGGATATGCACCTGGAGTATCTACTAAAGTTAAAACAGGAACTCCGAATTTCTCAGCCATTTTCATCAAACGCAAAGCTTTACGGTATCCTTCTGGATTAGCCATACCGAAATTACGGTATTGACGTGTTTTTGTATTAAAACCTTTTTGCTGACCGATAATCATAAACGACTGTCCGTTTATTTTACCAAGACCACCAACCATTGCTTTATCATCTTTAAAACCTCTATCTCCGTGAAGCTCTAAGAAAGTATCTCCACAGATTGCTCTAATGTAGTCTAAAGTATAAGGTCTATTTGGGTGTCTTGACAATTGTACCCTCTGCCAAGCCGTAAGGTTTTTATATATTTCTTTTTTAGTCTCTACTAATTTTTTGTTGATTTCCTTGCACGTCGGCGTTACGTCAACGTCAGATTCTTTTCCAATAATAACGCACTTTTCTAACTGTTCTTCAAGTTCTTTAATTGGAAGCTCAAAATCTAAATATTCCATGGATTTTTGAATTTTGTTTGTAAATCGAACCGCAAATATAAAAATATTATATCATTGGCGAAGTTAATTGTTATTTAAAGTATAAAAATGCATTTTAATAATAAGGAAACTATTACAAGTTTTCTTTCTTGTTCTGATAATGCTTGAATACACCGTTTAGAATAACTGTTATGATGATTATAACAGCTCCGATGTAAAACTCAACACTCATTTTTTCTTTTCCTCCTAATATAAAATAAGCCAAAACTATTCCGTAAACTGGCTCTAAATTAGTGGTTAACATTACGGTATAAGGCGTCAATCTCTGCATTACTTTTACCGAAGCAGTAAAGGCATAAGCTGTACAGATTGAAGCTAAAACTAATAATAAAACCCAGTTATTTAAAGACATTTGGAAAAAATCTGCTGTAAATTTTCCTTGAAATAAAAAATAAACTGTAATAAAGAAAACTCCCGCTCCAAATTCATAAAATGTAATTACTGAAGGTTCGTGATCTGAAATCAATTTTCCATTCATTAAAGTAAATAAAACACCTAAAATAATTGCTGCTAAGGCATAATAAACGCCTTCGAGGTATTTTATTTCTACCTGAAGAATCAACCCTAAACCGGCTATAATTATAAGTCCAAAGAGAACTTCATACCAAAGCACTTTTCTTCCATAAAATAACGGTTCTAATAAAGAAGCAAAAAATGCTCCTAATGAAAATATGGAAAGTGTAATTGAAACATTAGAAACATGAATTGCCCTAAAAAAGAAAATCCAATGAAGCGCAATCAATAATCCGACAAAAATCAATTTGAAAAATTCTTTTATCGGGACTTGAAATGACTGTTTTTTAAACGCAATAAATCCGCCTAGGAAAATCATCGCAATTAACATTCTGTACCAAACCAAATTTTCGGCATCAATGGTAATTAAAGCGCCTAAAATGGCTGTAAAACCCCAGATAAAAACAATTAAGTGAAGATTTAAATAACTTTTTAAATTATCGTTTCGCATTACGTAATAAGTAAACTGCTAGTATTCCGAAAACAATATTCGGGAACCAGACAGCTAATAAAGGTGAGAATGTAGATTTTTCGGCAAGTGTACCAAAGATTTTATCAAAGAATACAAATGAAAACGCAATCGCAATTCCGATGGCAAGGTTCATTCCCATTCCGCCACGGCGTTTCATAGAAGAAACCGAAACCGCAATAATCGTCAAAATAAATGCTGAAACTGGTATGCTGTATTTTTTGTAAAGAACAACCAAATAAGTATTGATATTTCCTGAACCTCTTTTTCTTTCTTTTTCAATAAAATCAATTAATTTTCCTAAAGTCAATGTTTCGGCAATATACACTACTGGCGTTAAATCTGCCAATTCAAATTTGAAGGCAACATTTTTTTCGGGAGCTTTTTCAAGTACGTCGTTCAACTCTCCTACTGTTCTTTTTGTATAATCATATAAAACGTAAATCTTTTTTTTAGGATCCCATTTAATACGGCTTGCAGTAATTTTATAAGTCAGTTTTTCTTTTTCGAAATGTTCTAAAGAAAAATTGAAAGCTGTTTTTGATTCTTCATTAAAGCTGTTTACAAATATAAAATCATGGTCATTGATTTGTCTAAAAACATTGGTATTTTCACCACGCATGAGTTCTTTTCCATTTCCTTTCAGATAAGTATACCTAAAATTATTGTAGCCTTCGCTGGCTGCAGGAACAATAAAAAACCCCATAAGCAATACAAAAATCGAAACAATTGTTGCACCAATAATATAAGGACGTAAGAAACGTGTAAACGAAATTCCAGAACTCAAAATAGCAATAATCTCTGTATTATTGGCCAATTTTGATGTGAACCAGATTACCGACAAGAACAAAAATATCGGAAATAGCGAATTAATAAAGTAGATTGTAAAGTTGTAATAATAGAAAGCAATATCTCCAAACGGAATCTTGTTTTCAAGCATTTTATTCACCTTTTCAGAAACGTCAATTACAATTCCGATCGGTGCAAACAAAAGCAGCATGACAGAGAAAGTTCCCAGATATCTTTTTAAGATGTATTTATCTATTATTGTTAACATAGATTTTTGTTTCAAGTTTTTCTTGTTTCAGGTTTCAAGTTTGTTAGATTCGATTCTTACCAGAACCTGAAACTTGAAACCTGAAACTTAAACCCTTTTAAAGTCTTTGACTCATATTTTTAACCATCATTTCTTTCCATGGTCTAAAATCGCCTGCTAAGATATGTTTTCTAGCTTCACGAACCAACCACATATAGAAACCAAGATTATGAATAGTAGCAATTTGTTTTCCTAAATATTCGTTGGCAGCAAACAAGTGGCGTAAATAGGCTTTTGTATATTCTGTATCAACAAAAGTGTGTCCCATTTCATCGATTGGAGAGAAATCGGCTTCCCACTTTTTGTTCTTGATATTGATAGTTCCGTTTGCTGTAAACAACATACCGTTTCTAGCATTACGAGTTGGCATAACACAGTCAAACATATCAATTCCTAACGCGATATTTTCTAAAATATTAATTGGAGTTCCAACCCCCATTAAATAACGAGGTTTATCTTCAGGAAGAATCTCACAAACCACTTCGGTCATCGCATACATTTCTTCAGCTGGTTCACCAACAGAAAGTCCTCCAATTGCATTTCCTTGCTGACCAGCGTTTGCAATATATTCAGCCGACTGACGGCGCAAATCTTTGTAGGTACTTCCTTGAACTATTGGAAAAAACGTTTGTTCGTATCCGTATTTATAAGGTACTTTTTCTAAATGATTGATACATCTGTCTAACCAACGATGTGTCATATGCATAGAACGCTGTGCATAACGGTAATCGCAAGGATAAGGCGTACACTCATCAAATGCCATAATAATATCGGCACCAATTGTACGCTGAATTTCCATTACATTTTCTGGTGTAAAAAAGTGGTAAGAACCGTCAATATGCGATTTAAACTTCACTCCTTCTTCTTTAATTTTTCTATTTGAAGAAAGAGAATACACTTGATATCCTCCAGAATCAGTCAAAATATTACGATCCCAGTTCATGAATTTATGCAATCCACCTGCTTTTTCTAAAATCTCAGTCTGTGGGCGTAAATATAAATGGTATGTATTTCCAAGAATAATATCCGGATTTATTTCTTCTTTCAATTCGCGCTGATGCACTCCTTTTACAGAAGCAACCGTTCCAACGGGCATAAAAATAGGCGTTTCAATTACGCCGTGATCAGTAGTAATACTTCCCGCTCTTGCTTTAGACTGCGGATCTTTTTGTAATAAATCGAACTTCATTTCTTTCTTTTTTCAGTCGGCAAAGATAAGCTAATTTCAGGGAAATTTTATTAATTAGAAAAATTGTGAATTATAAAATTGAGTTAATTCAAAAACAATACAAAACCTAAACTTGAGATTTTTTTAAATTTGAATAAAATCTACTATAAATGAAATATTGCACTGTCAGACTGAGCGAAGTTGGAGTACACACACAGCATATTCACAATAATAAAAATTCAAATGAACTTAGCACAAAAACTCGGATATCCTAAAAACGCCAAATTATTAATCATTCATGCCGATGATGCCGGACTGTCTCATTCAGAAAATCAGGCAACGATAAAAGCACTTCAAAACGGATCTGTAAACTCTTATAGTATCATGGTGCCATGTCCATGGTTTTTTGAAATAGCAACTTTCGCAAAAAACAATCCAAATTATGACTGCGGAATTCACTTGACTCTTACTTGCGAATGGGAGAATTATAAGTTTGGTCCAGTTCTTCCCATTTCCGAAGTTTCAAGTCTAGTAGATCAAAATGGCTATTTTTATAAAACCAGACAAAATTTCAAAAACAACGCAAAACCTTCAGAAATCAAAAAAGAACTTATCGCCCAAATAGAAAAAGCTTTGCAATTTGGCATTCAGCCGACGCATCTCGACTCGCATATGTGCAGTGTTGGGGTTACTCCTGAAATTTTAGAAATCTATAAAGAGCTAGGAAAATCATACAACTTACCTGTTTTTATTAACAAAAGCTTTGTAGAATCTATTTCTTTATCTAATGAAAAATATAATTTTGATGATACACTTTTGGCTGACAACCTTTTAATTGGATACTATACTGATTTTGAAAAAGGAGAACTTAAAGAATCGTATGAAAGAGCTTTAGATAGTATAGTTTCTGGATTTAATGTTTTCCTGCTTCATCCTGCCTTTGACGATTTTGAAATGCAAGGCATCACAATAAATCATCCTAATTTTGGCTCAGAATGGCGTCAAATAGACTTCGATTTTTTTACAAGTGACAAATGTGAAGCAAAACTAAAAGAAAATAACATTCAGTTAATTACTTGGAAACAAATTAGGCAATTAGAGAATTTGTCAAATAGAGAATAAGATTTTTTTTGCGAAAACATTATAACATACTGATTTTAAAAACATAAGCATTGAAAGCATAGATTTCATAACTTTATAGTAGATAAAGTATCTGTTTAATAATATTAAATATTGGCAATATGATAAATTCAGAAGATAAAAATACAGCAAAAGAAAATGAGATAGAAAGAAATCTGGAAAATTTAAATTATCCAGCAAGTGAAGATATTTACAATCGTGAAGATAAGTTAGACAATATCGACCCAGAAAACATTTCTACTGACAAAACCATCATTCAAAATAGTAATGAGTGGGAACAAAACAGCGACAAAATTGGAAATGATTTAGACATTCCAGGTGCTGAGCTAGACGATGATCAAGAGGAAATAGGTTCGGAAGACGAAGAAAATAATTATTATAGTGAAGGTGATACTGAGTAAAATTGCTTATTTATGAAGATATAAAAAAAGCCCTCATTCTGAGGACTTTTTTTTTGTTTTTACCTATTCTTAATTTCATAAATATCGTATCCATTCACCTGATCAATTCTTTTGATTCTGTTAGATTTTATTAGATTTTGAATTTCAGATTCAGGAGGGCTCGTTGAGTTCAATTTCAGTTTTTTACTCACTCTAGAAACTATATAACTTGACTTATCTAATTCGGTGTCAAGAAGTAAAATCTTTTTATTGGTAGTAAATTTGTTATCTGTAAATTTATCGAAAGAATTTATTGTCTCAAGAGACTTTCCCGTCACATAAACTTGATTAGCTTCTAAATTATTTAGCTTTTTATACAACAGACATACATTATTATCATTTGAAGGTATATATAAAACATACAAAAACAATGTACTAATCGAAATAACTATATTTATTTTTTGAAAATGTTTTTTAATAATTGCAAAACCTGAAAGAGTATTGAGAGATGATCCTAAAATCAAAATAAAAAAAGGAGCAATGTAAAGGTATAGCCTATCTGAGAAAGGATACATTTGAAAAACATTCAATATTAAATGCACTAAAACAACGCAAAAAAGCAACAAAATTTCTTCTTTAAATAATGATTGCTTTCTATAGAAAATAAAAAAAGGAACTATAAGAAGCATCATAAAAACTCCCCAAATTTCAAAAGCATTAAAGATAGAAGTCCACAAACCGTGAATAGTAAAAACCAAATATTTAAAAATTGAACTATTAAGCGGTATAAATGTATCACTCCAATATTGAACCATATAAGACTTTAATTCTGCCGCTCCTTTTTGCTTCATAAACCATAAAAAATAAACAACATATGGAATAGGGACAAGAATCGTAAGTATATTATTTTTTATAAATTTCAAAAACAAGCTAAAATTATTGAATGAATTCGATTTGAATAAATTATAAATCAAATACCCACAGCAAGCAAACAAACCAATATTTGACATCAAACTCCAAATCAAAAAGAAAACCCAATTGTACTTCTTAAATTTCTCTGATTGAAAACATACCAATAAACAGATACTTCCCGTTAAGTCAATAGTATATTGTTTTACCGTCAATGAATTATTAACAATAAACGGATTGAAAATCAACACAATAAATAACAATAAAAATATTGGATTAAACTTATTTCTTTTTATAAAGACATAAAACAAAACTAAACCACTTATTGAAAAGATAAAACTTAAGATTTTAATATTTATCCAAAAACTAAATGGAAAAGTCTGAACAATAAACCTTTGAATCCATAAATATAAAGGTGGCGCCGATTGAAACGAATCTAATGGATAGAGTAATTCTACAAAACCCGAGTTCTTAATATTGTTTCCCAATGAAATTTCATCACCATTAAAAACAGGAAAAACAAATTGAATTACAAATCTTAGTATTATACCTGAAATTAAAAGAAACAAACAAACCTTTTTCATCTAATTGCGTATTTAAGAATACAATAAATAGCTCTAAAGCCATCTTTCCAACTTATTTTTTTTCCTTCTTCAAATGTTCTTCCGTAGTAACTAATTCCAACCTCATAAATCCTGATACCACTAATTTTAGAAATTTTTGCAGTAACCTCAGGTTCAAAACCAAATCTTTTTTCACAAAGTTTTACATTTTGAATAATCTCAGTTTTAAACATTTTATAACAGGTTTCCATATCAGTAAGGTTAAGATTAGTAAACATATTACTCAAAAATGTCAAAAACTTGTTCCCTATACTATGCCAAAAAAACAATATTCTATGAGGCTTACCTCCCATAAATCTGCTTCCATATACTACATCCGCATATCCCTCTACAATCGGTCTAAGCAATATATTATATTCAGCAGGATCGTATTCTAAATCGGCATCTTGAATTATTAATATATCTCCTGTTGCCTTACTTATTCCAGAATGAAGAGCAGCTCCTTTTCCTTTATTTATAGAATGCGTTAAAATTACAATATCTAATTCACTATTGGCTGCTTTATATTCATTAAATGCTTTTAAAGAATTATCTGAAGAACAATCATCTACAATTATAATCTCTTTTTCAATATTTTCTATTAATTCAACTTTTTTAATTTTGTCTAATATAAAATTTATGGTTTTTTCTTCATTATAAGCAGGTATAATGATTGATAGTTTTTGGCTCATTTTAGTTCCTATATGGTATTTGTTATTTTAGATTTTCTATTTAAAAATCATTGTCAGTAAAATTTTTCCCTGTTAAATAAAAGATTTTCGTTTTAAAAAATTTGGGCAAATATAATTGTTTTAGGATATGCCTCAGATCCTTTTTTAAGATTTATTACGCTAACAACAGATATATCAAAAATCAATAAATCCTAAGAAATTCCCTAGAAAGTTTTTCTTTATTTAACTGCATTAAATTGCTTCATCAAGCAAAACCTTTTTATTAAATGTAAAAAACACACTTTAAAAGAACAAAAAACAAAAACATGCGTTATATTTTTTTTCAAAACATAAAAAAAACAGCAAAATTTAACAATTGCAATAAAACTAAAGCAAAAAATCATTTGTCTCCCCGCAAAATAACGATTACTTTTGCTCCAGTTTAACTTTTACATATAAAATGAAGCCTAACACACAACAATTAAGCGATTTAACGATCCAAGTAAGAAGAGATATTCTTAGAATGGTACATGCTGTAAACTCTGGACACCCAGGTGGTTCATTAGGTTGTACTGAATTTTTGGTAACATTATATCAGAATATAATGGACCGTAAAGAAGGTTTTGATATGGACGGAATTGGAGAAGATTTGTTCTTCCTTTCGAACGGACACATCTCACCTGTCTTTTATAGCGTTCTAGCACGTAGTGGTTACTTTCCAGTTTCAGAATTAGCTACATTCAGATTATTAGATTCTCGTTTACAAGGACACCCAACAACTCACGAAGGTTTACCTGGAGTTCGCATTGCGTCTGGTTCATTAGGACAAGGTTTATCTGTAGCTTTGGGGGCTGCTCAAGCTAAAAAATTAAACAAAGACAATCATATTGTATATAGTCTACACGGAGACGGAGAACTACAAGAAGGTCAAAACTGGGAAGCTATCATGTATGCTTCTGCTAAAAAAGTAGACAACATCATTGCAACAATTGACCTTAACGGTAAACAAATTGACGGAACAACTGATGAAGTTTTACCAATGGGAAGTCTTCGCGCTAAATTTGAAGCTTTTGACTGGGATGTTTTAGAAATTAAAGAAGGAAACAGCATTGACGCTATCATCGCCGGTTTAACTGATGCTAAATCAAGAACAGGAAAAGGAAAACCAGTTTGCATTTTATTACATACAGAAATGGGTAACGGTGTAGATTTCATGATGCACACTCATGCATGGCATGGTAAAGCACCAAACAACGATCAGTTGGCTAGTGCTTTAGCTCAAAACGTTTCAACTTTAGCAGATTATTAAAAAGCTTTAAGCAGTAAGCATTAAGCTTTAAGCCTATTGCCTACAGCCTATTGCGTATAGCAAAAAACAAAATGAAAAAATACGAAAATACAGGAAGTAAAGACACTCGTTCTGGTTTTGGAGCGGGAATGACTGAACTAGGTCAAAAAAACGAAAATGTTGTTGCATTATGCGCCGACTTAATTGGATCATTAAAATTTGATGATTTCAAGAAAAATCACCCAGAGCGTTTTTTCCAAATCGGAATTGCTGAAGCAAACATGATTGGAATTGCGGCAGGTTTAACAATTGGAGGAAAAATTCCTTTTACTGGAACTTTCGCTAACTTCTCTACAGGAAGAGTTTACGATCAAATCCGTCAATCTGTTGCTTATTCAGATAAAAACGTAAAAATCTGTGCTTCTCACGCTGGTTTAACTTTAGGAGAAGACGGTGCAACTCACCAAATCCTAGAAGATATAGGATTAATGAAAATGTTGCCAGGAATGACTGTAATCAATACTTGCGATTACAACCAGACTAAAGCTGCAACTATCGCATTAGCAGATCACCATGGTCCTGCTTACTTACGTTTTGGACGTCCAGTGGTAGCAAACTTTACTCCTGCTGACGAACCTTTCGTAATTGGAAAAGCAATTTTATTAAACGAAGGAACAGATGTTACTATCATTGCAACAGGACACTTAGTTTGGGAAGCTCTTATCGCTGCTGAAAAACTGGAAGCAAAAGGAATTTCTGCTGAAGTAATCAACATCCACACTATCAAACCTCTTGATGAAGAAGCTATTCTTAAATCGGTTGCTAAAACAAGATGTGTAGTTACTGCAGAAGAGCACAACTACCTTGGAGGCCTTGGAGAGAGTGTTTCAGGAGTATTAGCTTTAAACAATCCAACTCCACAAGAATTTGTAGCTGTTAAAGACAGTTTCGGAGAATCTGGAACTCCTGAACAATTAATGGAAAAATACAAATTAAACAACCAAGCGATTGTTGAAGCTGTAGAAAGAGTAATTAAAAGAAAGTAATCTTTAAACTTTCTTACTTTATAGAAAAACCTCGAAATTTAGATTTCGAGGTTTTTTTATTGACCCTGTTTTTTTTTGAAAACTGAAAGATCAAAAATCTGGATTTTCGCATAAAAAAAGCCCCGAAAATTACATTTCGAGGCTTTCATTTTTCTGTTTTATTTATTTATTTCTTTTGATAAGGATACGTTTTATCCAAATGAATTCTTAATCGTCCAGATGCTGTATAATCTTCCGGAACAAAACTTCTAGGATTATCTATTGATTCAGCCGCATTTTCATCTTTAAGTTTACCCGTAGGCCTTCTAGGAATTCCTCTTGGCTCTGTTTCATCAACATTTGGCGTAGTAGCATCATCCGTCAATGGATCCCAAGGATAATAGTTTCTTATTCCAAAATAGAAAGCATTTCCATCTAGTGTTCCCCAACCCACCTGATCGCTAGGCTTTGTAATTTCAAATCGAGTTGTATAACCATCTCCATCATCATCTTGATCCAAAAAGTCAGGAATTCCATCTTTATCGCTGTCGTCAGGGTTTGCTGGAGGGTTTGGGTACAAAGTTGTATTTCTGTAATCACGCACATAACCATCCCCATTTAGATCTTCCTGATAATCAAAAACACCATCAGGATTCAATATTAATTCACCAACACTGCTATATCCATTATTTTCATGATCCATTCTTCTAATATCATATAATTTGATCGTAAAAACTAATGGAGAATAAGCTGGAATTGAGCTCGATCCACCAGCATAATATCCTAAACCTGAAGGAATAAATAAAACTCCAGCTCCAAAATCCTGATAATTGGCAGTTCCATCAGCATTATAAGTAGTGGTTCCTGTTTTAAATTGAGGAAAAGCTTCACTCCAGCCCATAATAGTTGTAAATAAATCCAAACTTACTTTCGGATACACTACTTGTTCAAAAAATGTAGTTGTTACATATGACGGATCCTTAACTGTTGCATCAACACGTTTCATATATTCTCCTTTATAAGCCGTCACAACTCCATCAGTATTCATTGGAGCAGAACCTACACCCTCTCTTAAAACCAAATAATACATCTTATAAGTTATTCCATGTACATACGGAATTTCTCTTAAAAGTAGTTTTGGAAAGGTTGGACTATTCAAGTACGACATTATAGAAGGCTGCGTCGCTGGATCTGTTATTTTAGTAAAAGTAACATCCATATTTGCAGAAACTGTGATGTAGTAGGTCTTTAAATATTCTTCAATATCTGCATTATCAGTATTAAATTGTTCTTGATAATCCCTTAAAGGAACAATCACCGGATCATCCTCATCTTTTTTATTACAAGAAACGATGGCAAGACCAGCAAGCAATAAAACAAAATAATATTTAAATTTATTCATTATTATCATTTTTTTAGGTGCGCAAGATACAATATTGATTTATTTTTGTAAAGAAATTAACTTGGATTTTAGAAAAATTATGAGAATAGATAAATACTTGTGGTGCGTTCGTTATTACAAGACCAGAAACATGGTTACTGAAGCTTGCAAAAAGAATCAGATCACTGTAAATGGACAGATTGCAAAACCTTCAAAAGAAGTTTTTCCTACAGACCGAATTACTTTTAGAAAAGATCAAATTACACAAATTATAACGGTTTTAGATATTCCGCAAAATCGTGTTGGAGCAAAATTGGTTGATATTTACCGAAAAAATGAAACTCCGCCAGAAGCTTATGCACATTTAGAGTTATTAAAACTTTCCAAAGAACATTACAGAAGAAGTGGCACCGGGCGTCCGACTAAAAAAGACAGAAGAGACATTGATGATTATGGAGACGAAATTTATGATGAGGATGACGAAGAAAATGAAACCGAACAAATCTAAATTTTATTAAATCCCAAATTTCAAAAAACAATCAAATTCCAAACAGAAAAACAAAACAAACTTCCCTTAAAAATTTGAAATTTGGATTTTCTATATTGGATTTTAAATTAATTATCTTAGCAAAAAAAAATACATTATGAGCAGCAATATTATACTAACACATCAGGAAATCGAACATAAAATAAAACGTATCGCTTATCAAATTTACGAGACTTTTGTAGACGAAGATGAAGTTGTTATTGCCGGAATTGCTTCTAACGGATTTGTTTTTGCCGAAAAAGTTGCTTCGGCACTCAGCAGTATTTCTACCTTAAAGGTTTCCATCTGCGAAGTCAAAATAAACAAACAAAATCCGCAAGAAGCGATACAAACTTCATTAAGCCCTGACGAATATAAAAACAAAGGTCTTGTTCTAGTTGATGACGTCTTAAACTCAGGCACTACATTAATATATGCTGTTCGTCATTTCTTAGACGTTCCGCTTAAAAAATTTAAAACAGCAGTACTTGTTGACCGAAATCATAAAAAATATCCTGTAAAGGCAGATTTCAAAGGAATTTCACTTTCAACTTCTTTATTAGAGCATGTTCAAGTAGTTTTCAATTCAGAAAACGGCGACTATGCTTTTTTAAGCTAATATTTCTAAAATATCCTGAACCGTTTCTTCGACAGATTTATCATCTACCGAAACTTTATGTTTTGCTTGATTGTAATAATAACTTCTGTCGAATAAATGTTTCGCGATAAACTCTTTCATTTCCTCTTCATTCATATTAGCAATCAAAGGGCGTTTGCTTTTATTATGTACCAATCTATTATATAAAGTATCAATTGATGCTTTTAAATATATAGATACAACGTCATCTCCTTTTAATAATTCATGATTATTGGCATAACACGGAGTTCCTCCTCCTAATCCTATAATGTTATTTTCGGAAGACTGCAGCAATTCGACAAACATTTCGTGCTCTAATTTTCGAAAATACACTTCTCCGTGCTTCTCAAAAATCTCATTTATGGATAAATTTGCTCTTTCTTCGATACATTTATCCAAATCTAAGAACGGAATATTTGTAATTTTTGACAAATTTTGGGCAATTGTTGACTTTCCGCAACCCATGTAACCTAACAGTACAATTTTTTTCATATTAATAAAACCTTATAAACTAAGCAATTGGAGATTTTTCCAAAAAAAAGACAAATTTATGATAAAATAGCTTGGAAACTTCAAAAAAAACTCCTTATATTTGCACCCGCATTCAAGAAATTAAATGACTCGATAGCTCAGTCGGTAGAGCACATCACTTTTAATGATGGGGTCCTGGGTTCGAGCCCCAGTCGGGTCACAAATTTTGTGATTAACAAATTAAATTTCTTGAAAGCAATGACTCGATAGCTCAGTCGGTAGAGCACATCACTTTTAATGATGGGGTCCTGGGTTCGAGCCCCAGTCGGGTCACAAAGGTCGGGTAATTTATTTTACTCGACCTTTTTCTTTTTAGGCCATGTGGAGAAACGGTAGACTCGCCATCTTGAGGGGGTGGTGCTCGCAAGGGCGTGAGGGTTCAAATCCCTCCATGGTCACTATAAAATTTAAAAAGCCTGCAGTCTATTTTATTTTGCAGGCTTTTTTATGAATCGAAAATCCTTTCATAATTTTTTAATTTTCACAAAGCTACTGTTTACAGGTAATTTTGGTTCGAATCCCATCAAGGATTTTTTTTCGCATAGATTTATGTAGTTGATATCATTTTAGATTTCTCTCTTTTTTTAAGTTCAAAGTCATGATTAACGTTCTGGTACTACAGCGGGTTTGGCACTAAATTAAGCCCATTCTTCAGAGCTACCAAATACAAAACCATTTTTTTCATTAAGCCAATTACCCAAATCTGTTGTGTCTGTTATGGGCAGTTAATTATTCTCAGTATCGATTTTTAGTTTTATTTGTTCGACAGAATATTTATAGTTTCCGTTTAGTTTTTCGTTTAGTTTTGTAATTTTATTTTCTAACTCAACATAAAAACTCAATGGCTGACTTCCCTTTGGAATAGCATTGACGAGATGTATATTGCCGAGTAAATATTCCTCATTTTCAATGTCGTTTATTTCCATAAAGATTTTACAATACAAAAAATAACCGTTCAAATTTGGATTCCTTATTCCAAGAAATGGATCGGCTAAATTTACAAGAATTTCTTCTTTCCAATTCCATACTTCAGATGTTAATCTTTCGCAATCTTTTTTAGATAAATTATTTATGTGAGAAACTATTATTGGATTATGTCCGTAATACCAAGAATCACCTTCAGTGCCTGATGCATTACCTTCAATATATATATACAAAGCCTTTATTCGATCCTCTATTTTTGATATTTCATTCATGTTTTCCTTGCTTTACCATTTTTATCTAATTGCCCATAACTAGCATATACTACTGATAACATCAGATTTATTACCGCAAAATTGGGTAGATATGCCTGACAAAGGTTAGGGTTTATTTGTTATCAAATATATAATAATAAACTTATAAATAATCAAATAAACTTTTAATTCGTTGATGCTTTTGGTACTAACATGGATATGAAATTCAGTAGACTTAATGCTTTATTGAATAAACACAGTGATGATTAATCAATAGTAATATTAAAGTCGAGTCAAAAAACTAAACATCATTTAAAATTCTCAAATCTTCTAGAAGATAGTTCGAATTCTGCCCCGCCAAGGTCACTTTAAAATTCAAAAAGTCTAGTAATTAAAATAGGCTTTTTTTATCTCGCTTCCTTCTTACTGAATTAATTTCTATTAAAGTTTGATTCAAAATTTTAAATAATCATAAACGCTTTAATAGATTATTTCTCTATAATACACATCTGGATTTTCTTTTCTATTGCTTTTTTTAACCACCCAATTGCCATGCTTATCCCTTTTATATAAATAATTAGCTTCATCCAAACCATTAGACTTACTTGAAGCAATTCTTTCTACATCTGTATTCTTTAAGCTATCTATATTATATTGTTTATTGAAGTATTCTTTTCGCCATATAGTCACTTTATTATTGCTACTATAATTAGAAACTTCCAGAATACGATTTTCATTAATGACTACTGTTCCACCTTTTTGAATCTCTTTCCAAGTACTGTTAGTTACTTTTTTTACAACATTCCCCATTTCATCATATTTCTTAAGACAACCAAAGTAAACTGTATCCGATTTAACTTTCCTTAAATCATCAACCAATCTATTATCAACCTTATCTTTAAAATAAATAAACTTTTGCACAAATTTTTCCCCAAGAAAGTTTTCACTTGAATTTATTACTAATTGATTATTTTTAAACTTATAAATATGACAATTGGCATCTACTTTTATAGAATCAGATCCAACAATTTGATAACAAGTTTCATTAATCCCTTTCGGATTACCATACAAAGTATCCCCTTGAAAAATCAACATTTTGGGTTCATTATAAACTTTCCCAACAATTAATGAATCTAAAGAATTATCAAATTTTTCAAGCGCAACATATATTTCTTTTTTTGAGTTTTGACAACTAACCAAACTTACTGCAAAAATTAGAAGCATTAAGATTCTATTCATTCGAGGACTAATATTATAAAATTCACATTACTTGCATAACCTTCAATTCTTCTCTATTTCGAAAAGAAAAAGGACACAATTTATATAGCTAATATAAAACTATTTTTGAGGTAAAATAATTTCCTTCCGCACAATCAGTGAGTTTAAAAAATATCCCGCAAATTAAATAACCCCAAATCTTTCTAAAACATTTCTTTTTCGTTATTGAAGTCTTTACAAAATATAAAAACATATTTCACTACAAAACAAGCACTTAAAACAATAATTAAATTTTATTCAAAAATTCATTAAAAAAAGACTTGTTAAGCTAAATAAAGTCCTTATATTTGCACCCTCATTGAAGAAATGAAGACTCGATAGCTCAGTCGGTAGAGCACATCACTTTTAATGATGGGGTCCTGGGTTCGAGCCCCAGTCGGGTCACAAAAGGTCAAGTAATTATTTTACTTGGCCTTTTTTATTTTTACAAAATATTCAAATCTCAAAAACAGGATTTTAGAAAACCTCCCATTAATTTTTTCTTACTATTTCTTTATTTAGATAAAGAAATCCTCTTACAAAATAAAAACTTTCTTAAATTCGTTGACGAATAACAAAATCACTAATCCCAAATTAGTTTTATGAAAAACCTACTATTAGCATCATTTATGATGATTACATGCTCTATCTGGGCACAATCTGCAACTGGCTATTTTGACAAAGCCATGAAAAAAGCTGAAGCTGGCAACACAAAAGGCGCAATCGCCGACTACACCAAAGCTATCAGCATGAATTCTAAATTTGTCGAAGCATATCAGAATCGTGGTGTCGCAAAATTCAAACTAAACGATTTAAAAGGCGCTCAAGCAGACTTTAGCAAAACAATCGAATTGGACAGCATGAATGCGGATGCTTTTACAGGCAGAGCAAATGTTAATTACAAACTGCAAAACTATCAGGGAACAATTGACGACTGTACAGCCTCTCTAGGTTTAAATCCGAAAGATTATATCGCTTATAATTTAAGAGGATTAGCTTATAACAAAATCGGCGATAAGAAAAATTCTTGCAAAGATTTCACAAAAGCAATTGAACTTGGAAGCCAGAGCGCTATAAAAAACAAAGCTACTTTCTGCAAGTAACAAGACTTAAAAAACTTAAAACGGTCTGCATATTAAAATATGCAGACCGTTCTTTTTTATTAAAGTAATATATTTCTTAAAAATTATATACCTGATTTTAGGTAAAAAATATACTTTAAATACGTAAACCTCTAATCCTCTATCTTTTTAATGTAGTTTTAAGGTCCAATCTAAGATTTTATTTTACATTTGTTGACTTAATCGCAAAAAATGATAAACAATATAAAAACTGTTTTCAGCATTAAAGATCTTGAGAACTTATCTGGAATAAAAGCGCATACCATACGCATCTGGGAAAAGAGATACAACATCCTTGAACCTATGCGAACTGATACTAATATCAGATTTTACAATCTTCACAATTTGCAGAAACTTTTAAACATTACGTTACTGCACGAATACGGTTATAAGATTTCCAAAATTGCAACATATCCTGAAGAAAAGATACCACAATTGGTACGCGAAATAATTTCGAAGAAAAACTCTCAAAACTATGCCATTACATCTTTTAAAATGGCAATGATGAACTTTGATCAAGAGCTATTCTTCAACACATTCGATTGGCTTATTACAGAAAAAACATTTAAAGAAGTTTTTAAAGAACATTTTTTACCTCTTTTAAAAGAGCTGGGATTATTATGGCAATCTGAAACCATCACTCCTGCCAATGAGCATTTCATGAGTCATTTGATTAAGCAGAAAATATTGATTTACACAGAAAGTCTTCAAATTAGAAAACCCATAAAAACCGATCGAATTTTTGTTTTATCACTTCCGCTAAACGAAATTCATCAGATCGGATTATTATACCTGCAATACGAAATCCTTGATAAAGGTTACAAAACCATTTATCTAGGAGAAAGCATGCCAATTGAAAATCTCCAAGATTTAACCAAACACTTTGAGAATATTACGTTTATTTCGTTCATGACTGTTCAGCCTGATAGAAGCGTAATTAATCAATATGTTAAATCTATGGGACAGAAATTGCTGCAGGAAAACAACGAAATCTGGCTTATGGGCAAAATGGTGGAACATATCGACCAAAAAATCATTACAGACAGAATCCGCATTTTTGATTCTATGGAAGAGACTATTAACATGCTTTAATTTATTTTTGTTTAAGTTTTTCGTATATTTGTTAAACAAATGAGAAAGACGATTCAAATAATAGGTTCAGGCTTCTCTTCTTTAGCAGCCGCATGTTACCTTGCCCAACAAGGAAACGAGGTAACTGTTTACGAAAAAAACAATACAATTGGCGGACGTGCGAGACAGTTTAAAGCAGATGGCTTCACTTTTGACATGGGACCAAGCTGGTATTGGATGCCAGACGTTTTTGAACGCTTTTTTCAGGACTTCAATAAAAAACCTTCTGATTACTACGAACTGATAAAATTAAATCCAGCCTACAGGGTTTATTTCGGAATCGATGATTTTATCAGTATTTATGATAATTTAGAAGAAATAAAATACACTTTTGAAACCATAGAAAAAGGAAGCGGTATAAAACTGCAGAATTTTATTGACCAAGCTAAAAGCAACTATGACATTGCTATTAAGGATTTGGTTTACCGCCCAGGGGTTTCCCCTCTCGAATTAATCACTAAAGAAACTGCTTTAAAGCTAGATCAGTTTTTTAAAAATGTTAGTGCTGATATTCGAAAAAATTTTAAAAATGAAAGATTAGTTCAGATTCTTGAATTTCCGGTTTTATTTCTTGGAGCAAAACCGGACAAAACGCCTTCATTTTACAATTTTATGAATTATGCCGATTTCGGTCTCGGAACTTGGCATCCAAAAACAGGAATGTTTGATGTCATTCGAGGAATCGAAAAACTGGCTTTGGAACTTGGCGTAACCATTAAAACCAATTCGCCAATAGAAAAGATTCTTGTCGAAAATAAAATAGCAACTGGAATTGTGATTAACGGACAAACAATAAAAGCAGATGTTGTTTTAAGCGGAGCAGATTATCAGCATTCTGAGACTTTACTAGAAAACAAACACAGAATGTATTCTGAAAAATATTGGGAGAATAGAGTTTTTGCCCCTTCTTCTCTCCTATTTTTTATTGGTTTTGATAAAAAAATAGAGAACATTTCGCATCATGCTTTGTTCTTTGATGTCGATTTCAATCAGCATGCAGCAGCTATTTATGATCAACCCAAGTGGCCAGAATCTCCGTTGTTCTACGCCAACTTTCCTTCTAAAACAGATAAAACTGCAGCGCCAGACGGAATGGAATCTGGATTTTTCTTGATTCCGCTTGCTCCCGGAATTGAAGATACTGAAGAACTGAGAGAAGAGTATTTTGAAAAAATCATTTCTCGTTTTGAAGAACTTACCCAGCAAAAAATTAAAAATAACATTATCTTTAAGAGATCATTCTGTAAAAATGACTTTGTCGCCGATTACAATGCCTACAAAGGAAATGCTTACGGAATGGCCAATACTTTATTGCAAACGGCTTTTTTGAGACCAAAATTGAAAAGTAAAAAAGTCAGAAATCTATATTTTACAGGACAATTAACCGTTCCTGGTCCAGGTGTTCCGCCTGCTTTAATTTCAGGAAAACTAGCAGCTGAATTAATTCAAAAATCTTTTAGATCTTAAAAAATGAAATCACTATTCGACGCCGTTTCTTTCAAATGCAGCAAATTGGTTACCAAAAATTACAGCACTTCATTTTCTCTTGCTGTAAAAATGCTTTCGCCAAGCATTCGTGATGCTATTTACAGCATTTACGGATTTGTACGTTTTGCCGACGAAATTGTAGATTCATTTCACGGTTACGAAAAAGAATATCTAATTGAAGATTTTGAAAAAGAGTATTACAAAGCAATGGAATTGGGCATCAGCTTAAACCCGATTTTGAATTCTTTTCAGCAAACGGTAAAAGAATATAATATCACCGACGATTTGGTTCAGGCTTTTCTAAAAAGCATGAAAATGGATCTTATAAAATCAAATTACCAAACACAAACCGAATACATCGATTACATTTATGGCTCTGCAGATGTTGTGGGTTTAATGTGCCTAAAAGTTTTTGTGACTGGAAAAGAGCACAAATACGAACAGCTGAAATATGAAGCCATGCGATTAGGATCGGCTTTTCAGAAAGTCAATTTCCTTAGAGATTTAAAAGACGATAATACCATCTTAAACCGTTCTTATTTCCCAGGCATAAACTTGAATAATTTTAACGAAGATTCAAAAAATCAGATTATCAAAGAAATTGAAGAAGATTTCAGAATTGCCTATCAAGGAATTGTAAAGCTGCCTATAGAAGCTAAATTCGGAGTTTATACTGCCTATATATATTACAAAAAATTACTCAAAAAGCTAAAAAATACCCCGTATTACGAAATTGGAAATGCTAGGATTCGAGTTTCTAATTATACAAAAGCAGGGCTTTTGGCGCAGTCTTTTGTGACTTATAAATTGAAGTTGGTTTAATTTTTAAACACATAGAATCATAGAATGCTAAATCTACAAAAGACGTTTCACTTGCATAAACAAACATAGCTATGTGTTAGAAACTAGTTTCTTTCAACAATCTTTTCAAGAAAACAAAAATCTATGTCTCTATGCGTTTAAAAATACAAACAAAAACCTTTTTGAGTCAATCTTTTATAATTTAAAGCAAAACTCAAAAACAATAAAACGATAATTTTAAAACATCAACATTACAAAATGGTTTCTTTTCTAATCTTTTTAGGCGTTTTTCTGTTCATGGAATGTGTTACGTGGCTTACGCACAAATACGTCATGCATGGTTTTATGTGGTATTTTCACGCCGATCATCATCAGCCGAAATATGAAAACACCTTTGAGCGCAACGATATTTTCTTTGTCATTTTTGCCACTCCGAGTATTATCTTATTCTATTTTGGTGTCGAAGGCGGATTCAATTATCTTTTTTTTATCGCATGCGGCATTACACTTTATGGCGCTTGTTATTTTCTAATCCATGATGTTTTAATCCATCAGCGATTTAAATGGTTTAAAAACACCAAAAACAAATACCTCATCGGACTCAGAAAAGCTCATAAAATACACCACAAACACTTAGAAAAAGAAAAAGGAGAATGTTTCGGAATGTTGTTTGTTCCATTCAAATATTATAAAATGTAGCATTATTTGGGCGTTTTTCAAGAACAATTTGATTATGAAATTATACAAAATAGTGACCGTACAGCATATAAATGCAAGTGTAGAAGATTGCTGGGATTTTTTCTCAAGTCCGATAAACCTGCAAACTATTACACTAGATACCATCAATTTCCAAATTCAGGATTATGACGGCAAACGCATGTATCACGGACAGATTATTACCTACACCTTAAAACCACTTTTTGGAATCAAAATGTCTTGGATTACCGAAATTACGGCTTGCCAAGAAAATGAGTATTTTGTAGATATTCAGCAATACGGGCCTTATAAACTTTGGCATCACAAACATTTCTTTGAACCAACATCAGATGGAGGAACAAAAATGACCGACATTGTTCATTACGTTCTCCCACTCGGAATTCTAGGAAGAATCATAAACCGTTTAGTCGTAAAAAACAAACTGAAAAACATTTTCGATTACCGATATAACAAAATCGAAGAGTTATTTAATTCTAAAAAGTAAGCCACAAATTTTTGAATCTCGCAAAGACGCTAAGTCGCAATTTTTTATTTACAAAGGCTTATGAAAGAATTGCTTTGCGACTTAGCGTCTTTGCGAGCCATTCGATGCCAAACAAAAAACCTTTAAATTACTTTATTAAGATAAAACAATGACAAAACAAAAAGTTACTTTATTCTGGTTCAGACGTGATTTACGTTTAGAAGACAATACGGGATTATTTCATGCTTTGCAATCTAACTTTCCTGTTGTTCCATTATTCATTTTTGACGATGACATTCTAGAACATCTTCCTAAAAACGACGCTAGAGTAACTTTTATCTATGATTCATTAGAAAAGATAAACTCAGAATTGAATCAACTTGATTCTTCCATTTTAATTAAAAAAGGAAAAACTACTGACGTTTGGAAATCGCTTATTGAAGAATTTGATATTCAATCGGTTTTCTTTAACAAAGATTACGAACCTTTTGCTATCAAACGTGACACAACGATAACTGCTTTATTAAAAGAAAACAAAATTGAAACTTTCTCTTATAAAGATCATGTAATTTTTGAAGAAAAAGAAATCACAAAAGCAGACGGGCTTCCTTATACGGTTTACACGCCTTATAAAAATAAATGGCTAGAGAAATATCATTTTTTAGGATCAGTTCCAGAATATGATTCTACTTCACATCAATCTAATTTTGGAAAAAATAAATTTATATTTCCAGATTTAACTGCAATTGGTTTTGAAAGAAGCTCTACAAAAGTTCTTCCTCACAACTTAACACAAATTGCTAATTATAAAGAAACAAGAGATTTTCCAGCTTTAGACAGCACTTCTTATCTTTCGCCACATTTACGATTTGGAACCGTTAGCATTAGAAAATTAGTAAATTGGGCAAATAGAAAAAATCAGACATTTTTAAGTGAATTAATCTGGAGAGAATTCTTTATTCAGATTTTGTTTAGTTTCCCGAATTGTGTCAATCATAATTTTAAGTCTAATTATGACGGAATTCAATGGCGAAATAATGAAGAAGATTTCAAACGATGGTGTTCTGGAACAACCGGATATCCGATGGTTGATGCCGGAATGCGTCAGTTGAATGAAACAGGATATATGCACAATCGCGTTCGCATGGTTGTGGCGAGTTTTTTATGCAAACATTTACTGATCAACTGGCAATGGGGTGAAGCTTATTTTGCAGAAAAACTTTTAGA
The DNA here is from genome assembly GCF_003254565.1 of Flavobacterium nitrogenifigens. Taxonomy (GTDB): domain Bacteria; phylum Bacteroidota; class Bacteroidia; order Flavobacteriales; family Flavobacteriaceae; genus Flavobacterium; species Flavobacterium nitrogenifigens. The sequence goes on along the minus strand of NZ_QJRI01000182.1, from coordinate 400,201 downwards.
TTTTGAATTGGCTTCAAATGTAGGAAACTGGCAATGGGCAGCAGGAACAGGTTGCGATGCCGCGCCTTATTTTAGAGTTTTTAATCCTGAAATTCAACAAAAGAAATTTGACCCGAAAGGAGAATACATCCGCAAATGGATTCCTGAATTTGATCTCAGCTACAACGAACCCATGATTGATCACACCTTTGCAAGAGATCGTGCTATTGCGACTTACAAGGCTGGGATTTTGAAATAAAGTTTTTTTGTTTCAAGTTTCGGGTTTATACTCATTTTTGTCATCCTGAGGAACGAAGGATCACACTAGAAACTCCATACAGAATGCCGCCAACCTTTGTCGATTTGCGAGTGTGATCCTTCGTTCCTCAGGATAACAAACTAAACTAAAAAAACCTTTGTCAAAGTTTTGAACTTTGACAAAGGTCTATGTGTTAAATTGGAATTTGGATTTTTAAAAAACTTGGAATTTCTAAACTTCTAGTATTTCGAATAATTATCAACTACAATTTTAGCTTTCAAATCGAACATTAAATTATACAGACCAAAGAAAGTACGGTTCATGTAAATAAAATGCTTAGAACCGCGACTTCCGTTCATTTTTTTCAAGTTGGTATCTTCTGAGAATCGTTTTCCTAATTGTGCGATTGCATCGAAAAATTCTTCGTCGGCAAAATCGAAAGTTTCGTTTTGGAAAGGTTTTGTAAAAAGAGACAATAAATCGTGAAACATTTCGGTGAAATATTCGATCTCTGCTGGTGTATCATCTGGACGAAGAATCTCTAATTCGAATAATTTCTGATTGAAAAGCTTTTCGTCTGTAATGACATTTTTATTGATCAGCTCAAAATACGGTGTATAGAAATCGTCTGGAATTTGTTTCATACAGCCAAAATCCAAAGCGATTAATTGGTCTTGATCATCAACCAAGAAATTCCCTGGATGTGGATCTGCATGAACTTTTCTTAAAACATGAATTTGATACATATAAAAATCCCAAAGCGCCTGACCTAGTTTGTCACCAGCTTCTTGATCTTTATTTATAGCTGTAAATTCAGAAAGATGAATTCCAGTCATCCAATCCATTGTGATGATTTTCTCTGACGAAAACTCTGGATAATAATTCGGAAAAGTAATATTTTCTATTTTACTGCACGCATCAACCACTTCTTGGCTTTGTTGTAATTCTAACAAATAGTTTGTTTCTTCAATCAGTTTGTCTTCAACTTCTTTGAAGTATTTATCAGAATCTTTTCCTTGCAGATTAAACATTCTAATAGCAATAGGTTTTACTAAAGCCAAATCTGACGAAATACTATTGGCAACACCTGGATATTGAATTTTAACTGCCAGTTTTTTGTCGCCTTTCTTTGCCAAATGTACCTGACCAATACTCGCCGCATTTACAGAATTTGGGTTGAACTCGTCAAAAATCTCATAAGGCGTTTTCCCAAAATTGCTTTTGAATGTTTTTAAAACCAACGGAGCAGAAAGTGGCGGAACAGAAAACTGAGATAAAGAAAACTTCTCTACATAGGCCTGCGGAAGAAAGTTCTTATCCATGCTTAACATTTGAGCTACTTTCAAGGCGCTTCCTTTTAAGCTTTTTAGTCCGTCATAAATATCTTCGGCATTATTCTCATTTAGCTTATCTCGGCTCAGATCCGGATTGACTATTTTTTCGGCATAATGCTTCACATAATTTACGCCAATTTTAGCACCCGTCTGAACCAATTTACCCGCTCTCTCAATTTTTGAAGTTGGGATATAGTCTATTGTTTTCATTGTCTGCTATATACTTTTTCTTTGAACAAAAATTTTCCGAAATCTATCAGATGATTCATTGGCGCAACATTCATCAATTCGAATGAGGCATTAACTGATTTTTCAATGAAAATATCGGTTTTCTCAAAAGCAGGAGATTCGTCTTCCATCCAGAATTTGATTGTCATCATTAATTGCACCCAAGAAGATTCCTGAATGGCTTTTTCCTGAAACTTTTGAAATTTTTCCTGTTCCAATCTGTAATCATCTGTCAGGATTTCAGAAACGTATTCTTTAAAACTATTTCGCAGAGCAGTTAGCTGAACTAAATTTTTAAGCGGATTTCTGTCCATCTTTAGCGATTGTAAAACATAGCTTCTGTTGGCAGTTAGGATTTCGAAAAAAGTAAAATAAAAACTCAGCATTTTATTTTTCATATCATATCCCTGATATTCTTCATTTTTGTGAAGAAGATTAACTGTGTTTTCAAAAAAAAGTCGGAATATTTCTTTTTCTAAACCTTCTAATGTTCCAAAAAAAGCATAAAACTCAGCTTCTGTAAAATCATTTTCTTTGGCAAAATGATAAACCGATTTTGGTTTTTGACCTTTTTCCAGAACCTCTTCCATATATTTTGAAACGATATCATCTTTGGTAATTACCTTTTTTTTAGTCGCCATCTTATTAAAATTTAGAATTTGCCATAAAGGTAAACATTGTTTAAGTACCTTTACTAATCCTTAAACAAGCAAGACTGTTAAATATATTATAAACTATTATGGCTCAAAATGTTCTATTGACAGGTGGAAGTGGTTTCATTGGAAAACATTTGACAGATGTCCTGATCGAAGCGGGTTTTTCTGTATCTGTTTTGAGCCGTTCTAATAGAGAAGATACTCCAAGAGTTACCTATTACAAATGGGATATTAAGAAAAACTATATTGACAAAAATGCAATTCTAAATGCCGATTACATCATTCATCTAGCTGGCGAAGGAATAGTTGAAAAAAGATGGACCAAAAGACGTAAAAGAGCCATTATCGAAAGTCGTGTTAGACCAGTCGAAATGATTTATTCCGTTTTAGAAATGAATAATAAAAAACTAGAAGCTTTTGTTTCTGCTTCTGGTATCGGAATTTATGGCGCTATGACAAGCCATAAAATATGTACTGAAAATACGCCTCCTGCCGATGATTTTCTAGGCACAACTTGCCAGAAATGGGAAAGTGCGGCAGATAAAATCGGTTCTTTAAATATTCGAACAGTCAAAATTAGAACTGGTATTGTTTTAGGTAAAAACGAAGGCTTTTTAAAAAAAATGACTCCATCATTTAAATCTGGTTTTGGCGCTATTTTGGGTTCTGGCAAACAATATCTGCCTTGGATTCATATTGAAGATCTGTGCCAGATTTATTTAAAAAGCATTGAAGACACAAAATTAGAAGGTGCCTACAATGCTTGTGTAACAGATAATACAACAAATGCCAGATTTTCTAAAACTTTGGCTAAACTGTACGATTACACTATATGGTTGCCCAAAGTTCCGCCTTTTGTATTAAAAATTATGCTTGGGCAAATGAGCGTAGCAGTTTTAACCGGACAGCGTGTTTCGTCAGAGAAAATTCAGAAAGCAGGTTTCGAGTTTCAATTTACCGATTTAGAAAAGACGCTTATCAATTGTATAAAATAACTCTTATTTTAAAGTCAGCATTGTCTCATCACTGCGAATAATACCTGTCAGTTCTGTATTGGCTGTTGTAGCAATTTTTGACGCTATAGAGCTTGGAATATGAATATTAAAATCAGATACCAAAATTGGAAAATCTGAAATAACCTGAATCCCTTCTGGCACTCTTTTAATCAAAGCGTTTACAATAATCTCTTTTGATTTTCCGCGTAAATTAAGTTTGCCCTTTATCTGATATTGCTTTTCAACCTCATTAATATCTTTTAAATCAAATTTTTCAATTTTTCCTTTAAATACAGCTTTAGGATAGCGATTGCTCAGCATGTAATTTTCATTAAAATGTTCTTGCATGAGATCCAATTTAAAGCGAAAATTTTTAACAATAACTGTACAGATAAAAGTACTTGTTTTAGGTTCCAAAAGTATGGCAACTTGTCTATTTACTGCTTTCACTTCTTCAAACATAGGAACAGAGGCTTCAAAATTTATTGTTCCTGTATTAGTAAAAAACTTGTCTTGGGCAATGACAGAAAAGGCGGTAAAAAATAAAAATAGTAAGGTAGTTGTTTTCATAATCGTCTACATTTAAACAATTATGTCATTCAATTTATTCTGACTTAGAGAAAATAAAAAAATCAGATTCTGATTCATCTGAAAAATCGAACGGCAATACTCAGTGAAAAAATTCCGTAACCCAATAATTACACTTAAAGTTACGAAATTTCTCCTTTAAAAGTTCTGAGCGTAATGCTAAAAATTTGTGAATTTTTTTTTCTGAATTGAGAAATGTAAGATGTAAAATGTCTAAAATCGACCTTTAATTAAAGTACAAATTAAATTGATGAAAAATAAAATTTGAGCTCCAAGTAAGGCAAAAATACAAACTACAATTCCATACCCTATTCTTTCATTGAATTTTGCATTTTCCATTACGACTGAGAAATCCATCGGAAGATCATCTCGCATCAATCTAGGCAAAATGAAAATCGCTAATAGACCAATTATACTTATCAAAACATGAAAAATCGTCATCCAGTTTATAAGACTGAAATTCAATTTCAAAATTGAGAAATAAGTTAAAGCCAATAATCCATAAATTATAGAAATAAGAATCATTAAATGTTTCCACGAAATCACAAAATAAGTATCATGAATATTAATATCCAGTATTTCATTTCCCTTATAAAAGCCAAAGCCTAAAAGAATCACTATTAGTGCTAAAAATAAAACATAAGGTTTTTTCTTTATATAATTCATCCCCAAAAAACTTCTTATGATTAACCTTTTACCTCTGTACAAATTTCAATCAAAAATCCATTTAAGTCTCTTGCATAAGCCACAATTTGCCCCCATGGTTTTTCTATAGGTTCTGAAACTATAACTGCTCCAAAAGAAGTTGCTTTCTGCAAAACTTCAGGCACATTGTCTGTTATAAAACCAATTTCTATAGCAAAAGGCTTGTCTTCCAGACGGCTTTCTATAAAACCATCGGGTAAACTTTTTGAGGCTAATTTCTTGGAAGCAAACGAAAGTGTTGTTTCTCCTGTAATCAATTCTCCATAATCGCCTTCTGGTGTGACAAATTTTCTCGAAAAACCAAAGGCGTTTTCATAAAACGTAATAGATTCTTCGACATTTTCAACATATAAAATAGTATATCCAAACTTGAGCATAATTTCAAATATTTAATGTGCACCAAATAAATATAAGAAAATTTAGCTAATTTCTAAAAGAACATTATATTTTTCTAGGCTTGCCAAATCTTCAATAGAGTTTATATTAGCCAATTTTTCGTGTTCTTCTACTTCTTTTCTTACTTCGATATGTTTTATTGCTTTTCTAAAACGGCGCACCTCTTCTAAGTTTGACAAAATTAATCCTGGCACCTGGACGCTCTTCCCTTCTTTATCTTTGGCAACCATTGTAAAATAAGACGAATTGCAATGTTTGATAACTCCAGTCTGAATGTTTTCTGCTTCGACACGAATACCAACAACCATAGAGCTTCTTCCGACGTAATTTACAGAAGCTTTCATAGTCACCAATTCTCCAACTTCAATTGGCTTAAGAAAGTTTACCGTATCTACAGAAGCAGTTACGCAGTAATTTCCGCTGAATTTTGATGCCGATGCAAAAGCAATCTGATCTAATAATAGTAATATATATCCTCCGTGAATTTTTCCGCTAAAGTTAGTGTGCGATGGCAGCATTAATTCTGATATACTAACTTTTGATGAAGAAACGGGCTTAAAATCTGTACTCATGTTTTTGTTTTTGGTATTTTGATTAGTTGTTTTTTTTTTCAACACATAGAAACATAGTTTTTCTATGTCGTTAAAGGCGTTTCACTTTCATTAACAAACATAGCTATGTGTTAGTAACTAGTTTCTTTTTTTAATTCTATCACAGAAAAATAAAATCTATGTTTCTATGTGTTTAAATTTTTTTTTTAGTTTAATAATTCGTTTTCATCTGAATTTATGGCTCTTGCAATAATATTATCCGGAAGCGATTTCTTTGCTTTTGCCCCCATTTTTTTTAATCTTTCTACGCTCGAAATCAGATTTCCTTTTCCGTCAACCAATTTATTCATTGCACTTTCATATTCAGTTTTGGTGTCTTTTATTTTATTTCCAATTCGAACTAAATCAGATACAAAACCTTCAAATTTGTCATATAAAGCACCGGCTTGTCTTGCTATTTCAAAGGCATTTTCCTGCTGTTTTTGATTGGTCCACATACTGTCAATAGTACGTAAAGTAGCCAAAAGCGTACTTGGCGTAACAATCACAATATTTCGGTCAAAAGCCTTGGTATACAATGTAGGATCTTCGTTTAAAGCAACGGCAAAAGCTGGCTCCATCGGAATAAAAAGCAAAACAAAATCTGGACTTTCCATTTGATATAAATCATAATAGTTTTTGTTGCCCAACTGTTCAACATGTCTTTTTATAGAAATGACATGTTCTTTAAGAAATTCTATTTTTAAAAGCTCTGATTCTTCATTTACCCATTTTTCATAAGCAGCAAGTGAAACTTTAGAGTCAACAATCATTTTTTTGCCATCAGGAAGATTAATTACCACATCTGGAAGAACTCTATTTCCTTCACTATTTGTAAAACTCTGCTGTACTTCGTATTCTCTTCCTTTTTCTAATCCCGATTTTTCTAGAACACGTTCCAGAACCAATTCGCCCCAATTTCCTTGCATTTTACTATCCCCTTTTAATGCTTTGGTAAGATTTAAGGTTTCTTTGCTCATTTGCGCGTTCATTTCGCTCAAACCAATAATCTGCTGTCGAAGCGCCGCATGGTAATCGATGCTTTCTTTATGGGTCTGCTCTACTTTTTGCTCAAAAACCTGAATTTTATCCTGCAACGGCGTTAGGATATTTTTCATGTTTACAGTATTTTGTTCGGTAAACTTTGCCGATTTTTCTTCTAGGATTTTATTGGCAAGGTTTTCAAATTCTTTAGTGAATTTTTCCTGAAGCTCGTTGATTTCACTTTTTTGTTCCTTATGACGTTCCCATAAATTTTCAAAATCTACTTCTTTTTTAGAAAGCTGAATTGCCAAACTATCTTTTTCTGTTCGAATGTTTTCTTTTTCAGAAATACTAAGCTGCAATTGTTTCTGAAAATTATTTTTTTCACTTTCAAACTGCTCTTTTAACATTTGCAATTGACTATTTAACGCATTTAATCTCTCTTCAGAAATCACTTTTTCTGACTGAAATTTTGATACAGAAAGCATTCTGCCTACGTAGATTCCAGCAAAAAGCGCCACAACAAAGCCTAATAAAAACGGTATATAATCAGTCATAACTAAGTTAATTTTACGTAAAAGTACGCAATAATACGTAGTGCTTAGTTTTTAAAATAGAAATTTCACTAATTCATTTTCAAATCCAACTAAACCAACATTTTATTTTCAAAAAAAAATTTTAACCTCTACGCAACCTTTTTTTAAATACGCCATCTACAAAATATAAACCTATTAAAATAATTATGAAAAAATTAATACTTGGCTTGTTTGTAGCCTTTGGATTCAGTGCTTGTTCGCTTAGTGACGGAAATAATAATTATGTAGATTGTGGAGCTAACACACTTGTAAATTTTACTGGTTTTCCTTTCGCATGTAATTATAATGTAAAATCGATGCCTAATAATCCTGCTGCTCTTGTTATTGTATCTCAAGAAAAAATGGATCAGTATTTTACAAAACATGCAAACAGTTGTCAAGTTGCAAGTGATCCAAATATTGATTTTACAAAAGAATACTTAGTTGGAATTTTTGCTGGTGCCAAACCTACAAGCGGATATACGATCAAAATTACTTCGATTATAGAAAACAATTGCGAAATCGTTGTTAATTACTACGAAAAAGCTCCTGCTGAAGGTGAAAACGTAACCCAAGCTCCTACTTATCCTTCTGATTTTATTTTGATTCCTAAAACAACAAAAGGAATGATTTTCAATAGAACCGTAGAAGTCGCTGATAATATAATAATTGGAAGTTTCTCTAATCAATGTACAGGTGCGGACTGCCAAAAATTCTATCAGCTTAACGATTACAACATTTTAAAATTCTTAAAAGTTGAAGCTGGTAAATATGATTTTGGACAATACAAATATACTCCGACAATTAAGAGAGGTGAATATAGTTTATTATTAAAAAGTGTTCCTGCAGAAATTCTGGCTTTAAAAGGACAAACTAAAACTTATGGCTCTCCAGATGCTGCAGATCAGGGCGGAATTTATTTTGAGCTTCGTCAAGGAGCAAGCGTTACCAGAATTTACATTGATAATAATGATACTGCAGACCAAAGTGCAGAAATAAAACTTTTCAAAAAAGCAATTCAGGAAAAAATTACAGCCTTAAAATAATTCTATCAGATAGAAAAGGGAAAGAGTTACGTTGACCAATCAGAACGTGAACCAATCACTTTTGAAGGCGAAACTTACGCAATAGAAAACCTTGACAATCAAAACCTAACCATTGCAAGCAACAGTCTAGACGGTACTCAAACTATTTTTAAACGATAGTTTTGTAAACTATTTAAAACTATTTTTGCAAAATCAAATTTGAACCATTTCTTGAAAGACGATTTAGAAAAATATATCAAACTGTGCATCAAAAATGACAGAGAGGGACAACTGAAAATTTATCAGTTGTTCTCTCCTGTTTTATATGGTATTTGTTTGAAGTATATGAAGAACGAAGATGACGCGAAAGATGTTTTTCAGGAAGCATTTGTAATTGCCTTTCAGAAAATAAGCCAATATAAATTTGAAGGAAGTTTTGAGGGCTGGCTAAAAAGAATCTTTATCAATAAGCTCATCGAAACTTTAAATAAAAAGAAAAAAGAGAGTTTCTTTTTGGATGTTTTTGATCCTGATACCGATTTTATTGAAGAAGAGGAACTGGAAGCTATTCCGATAGAACAAGAAAAACTGCTGGAGTACATTCGGGATTTACCCGATCAATATCGAACGGTTTTTAACTTGTATGTATTTGAAAAAATGAAACACAGAGAAATCGCCGAACTATTAAAAATCTCCGAAGGAACATCAAAATCAAATTTAAATCGCGCCAAACACATATTACAAAAGCGAATTTTGAGCATAAAAAATTTTAAGACAGCATGAAGAAGCAAAAAATAGAAGATATTTTTTCATCAATGGAAGACTTTTCAAGTGTTCCGCCTCCAGAGTTATGGAGTCAGATTGAAGAAAAATTAGACAAACCTAAAAAGAAGAAGAGAGTTGTTCTTTGGTGGTCGGCTGCAGCATGCTTATTATTAGGGCTACTTCTCCCTTCAATTTTACATTTTACTGATTCATCTAAAAATACAAACCTCAACAATGACAATTTAGAAAACAGCAGAAATACTGTTGTTATTGATAAAGAAAAAAATGACATTCATAAAAACAAGAATTTAAATCAAAATAAAAATACTGGCAAAGCGATAGATTCATTACATGAAAATGCTACAAAGAATCAGTTCAACATTGACCCACAAATTCAAATTCAAGAAACTTCTGTAGTAGAAACAAACTCTAAGAACAAAACCAGTAAAAAAGATTCTAAATCTAATATTATAACTCCTGCAAATGCTCCGACCCAATCTGTTGCATTTCAAAACTCAGGTTCATCAGAAGAAAAATCTAGCATAAAATCTTCTCAAAAATCTATTTTAGAAAACAAGCCTAAGTCTTCAAATTCTTCTAATAAAGGAATTAATGAAGAACGAATTGCATTTGGAAAACAAAGTAAATTTAACTCAACTGCAAAAAAACAGCTTTCAAATTCTATTTTTGAAGAACAGCTTGCTTCAAAAAACAATAAAAATATTGCTTTTAATAATCAACACTATTCTGCAAATAATAACCCTGTTGCAAATAGCAATACATATAATTCGAAGAATTTAATTTCGGGTAAAAATGAGACAAAACGAACTGACAAAGCGGTTATCATAAAAGACGATATAAAAATTGCTAATAGTTTGAGCAAAACCGACTCTATGCAATTGGCTGAGCTTCAGAATTTAGAAAAAGGAATTTTATCTCCAGAAAAGGAAAAAGAAGAAAAAGAGAAAAAAGACAATCTCATCAATAAAAAAGAAAGATGGGCCGTGGCCGTTTTTGCAGGTGTAGCAAGTTCTGAAAATACTAAAAACGATAAAACTTTAGGAAACGTAAACGATTCTAAACAATCTAATTCTTATGGTGTAAAAACTAAATACAGCATTAACAAAAAATGGGCTGTAGGTTCTGGATTAAAAATTAGCGAGTTAGGGCAAAGCGTTGCCAATGTATCATATGTAAGCACCAAAGGAAATGCTTTTTTTACTTCTGACAGCTATCCTGTTGTATCGGCTAATTCTCCTACTCAGGAATATCTCTTGATTTCGAATAGCACAAAAGAAGCTTTGAAAAATGAAAATGTACAAACTGGCAAATTAGATCAAAATTTAAGATATGTAGAAATGCCACTTGAGGTTTCATATTCTATTTTAACTAAAAACAAAGCCAGCATTAACTTAAATACTGGCGGCTTTGTCGGTAAATTAATCTCTAACAATGTGGCTTTAGACGGGCATTCTATTGGAGAAAACACAAATGCTAACGATTACGTTTATGGTTCTACTTTGAGCAGTACGGTTCAATATCGCGTGTATAAAAAAACCAATGTTTTTGTTGAACCTGCCGTAAATTATTATATCAATCCGTTAAACAGTCAGTCTTTCAACCAGTTCCAATGGGGACTAAATTTTGGACTGAATGTTAATTTCTAAAGTAAATTTGCAGTAATTTTAAAACTATTTTTAGAATAGATTTTATGAGTTTTACTATTGGTTCGCCTGATTTATTATTAAGTAAAGAAAGTATTTTTGACAAAGCTGCTTTACAGATGACTTCTTTAAAAAAAGAAAACGAAAGTGAGGAATACAGCGCATTTCGTTTTGATCTAGACAATAAAAACATTTGTTATCGAGAAGCGAAAATTACCCCAACCAAAACGGGACAATTCGTCACATTGTGGAAACGAAATCAATCAGGCACAATCGAACCTTTTGATTATTCTGACAATATTGATTTTGTAATTGTGACTGTTCGAAAAGATCAAAATTGGGGACAGTTTATCTTTCCCAAAAAGACATTATTAGAAAAAGGCATTTTTTCGACTGAAAGTAAAGAAGGAATCAGAGCTACAAGAGTTTATCCAGCTTGGGATCAAACTACAAGCAAGCAGGCACAGAAAACGCAGAAATGGCAATTGGATCATTTTTTTAACTTTTCAGATCAAAGCAAAATTGATTTAGAGAAATTGAAAAAAGTATTTATATAAAAAGGACTTCATATTGCACTGACTCTTCTCTTTTACAACCAATTTTTATTTTTGGATTTTATCTTTAAAAATCATTTTACTGCACCTCTTTTTCAACTATTAAGATCGGTTTAAAAACTAAAAAAGCAGCAAACTTTCTGCTTACTGCTTTTTACTAATTCAAAATAGTATTCTCAAACCAATATTAAACCGCGGTATAACCACCGTCGGCAATAATATAACTTCCTGTTGTAAATGAAGATTTGTCAGAATTTAGAAAAACTACCAATTCGGCAACTTCTTCTGCGGTTCCTAAACGATTCATTGCAGATTTTGCTGCAACGGCCTGCATCATTTCTTTATTTAAATTATCTTTTAAAAGTGCTGTTTCAATATAACCAGGTCCCACAGCATTACAACGAATATTTTTCTGAGCATATTCCACGGCAATATTTTTAGTCAAACCAACCACACCATGTTTACTTGCTGTATAGGCAACACTATTTGGCGCGGCTACTTGTCCGTGAATTGAAGCAATATTTACAATGCTTCCACCTCCATTTTTCTCCATTTGTTCCAATTGATAACGGCAGGCATAAAAAACACCGCTTAAGTTTAATGCAATCACTTTATCCCAAGCTTCTGGCTCATATTCTCCAGTTGGTTTTGCTGGCCCACCCATTCCTGCATTGTTACAGGCAATATCCAATCGGCCATATTTAGAAACCGTCACCTCAACCATATGTTTATTGTCGGCTGCGCTCGACGAGTCTCCTTTTATGAAAAAAGCTTCTCCGCCCTTGTCCTTTATCATTTTTACGGTTTCTTCACCGTGTTCTACATTTATATCAGCTACTACTACTTTTGCCCCTTCTCGAGCGTAGGCTTTTGCCACTGCACGTCCGATTCCTGATCCTCCGCCAGATACAAAAGCTACTTTGTTTTCTAAAAGTGCCATTTTATATATGTTTTTAAATTGATACCTCTAATTTACGAAGATCATAACCGATACAGAAGCTTTAAAATGAGTTTACAATAACATTAACTCGAACCGCTAATGTTATGTTATTTGACATTTTATTGACTCAATTTTGTTTTAAATTTCGTATTGTCTTATTCCTCCTCATCCAATTTCATATTCCCGCGGTCTTTATGATTATCTGGATGTGAGTTCGGATATCTATTTGGTGTTATATCAGAATTACGATCTTTATTCTCCACTGTTTTATTTGCCTCTTCTTCTGTTTCGACTCCGCGGTTTGCATTTGGATTATCCGGATTTATTTGGTGGAGCGCTTTATTAATATCTTCATTTTCGTTTCGGGCTCTTTCTACAATCTTTTTATCCCCATCTGCATCAGTTACCAATTCTTTATTCAATTTGGCATCTTTTAACTCTTTATCGTGCGAAACGTTTTTCCCTTTAGATTCATCCATATTTTTCTGCGTTCCGTTTATCTTTTTTGTTCCTAAATTATTCGTTTCCATGGCATTATTCTTTTTTACATTCAACTTTATAATATTACGAATTCTAAGCGTGAAAAAATTATGACTTCGTATTGCTTTTCTTTTATAATTGCCATCTGATTTTTTATTTATTACCTTTATTCAAAGCAACTTAACAACCTTAATTATTATGAATTTCTTCAAAATCAAAACCAGCTGGTCTAATGCCGAATTTATCCCGATCAAATTATGTATGGCTTCTATTTATATTTTAATTGGAAGTTATTTTCATGAATTTTTCGAAAACTACTATCCTATTTTAATTGTCATTTTTGCCGTGACCGTAATTTGGTTTGTTTACCAATGGCTAAAAAAAATGAAATCTGAAAACAGTTCTAAGATTTAGTTCTAAGAAAGAAACTATCTTTGCAAAAAATTAAAAATGCATCAACACTTCATTCTTTTTAAACCTTACGGTTACTTAAGCCAATTTATTTATGAATTAAAAAGAAAGAAAAAGCTTTTGGGCGAATTGCACGATTTCCCAGAAGGTACAATGGCAATTGGAAGATTGGACGAAGATTCTGAAGGTTTGCTTCTTTTGACAACTGATGGAAACATGAGCGAACTCGTAAGAAGTAAAAAAGTTGAAAAAGAATATTATGTTCAGGTTGACGGATTAATTACGCCAGAAGCAATTGAACAATTACAAAATGGTGTCGAAATTGGACTTGACGGTGGAAAATACAAAACGAAACGCTGTAAAGCATTTATTGTTACCGAAATTCCAGATTTTGGAGCAAGAGCCAAAAAAATAAGAGACGAACGTCATGGTCCAACTTCTTGGGCATCCATCACAGTAAGAGAAGGAAAATTTCGTCAAGTTAGAAAAATGACCGCTGCAGTTGGTTTTCCGACTCTACGTTTAGTTCGCGTTCGAATAGGAAATGTATATTTGCAAAACCTTAAAGCAGGTCAAGTTTTAGAAGTTTCCGATTTTCAATTAGATAATTAGTTAATTAGAAAATGTGCCAATTAGATAATTTTCAGAAACTCATAATTTATAATTCATAACTCAAAAAGATGCTAAACATTGTTCTTGTAGAACCAGAAATACCAAATAATACTGGAAATATTGGCAGATTGTGCGTAGGCACAGAAAGCCGTCTTCATTTAATTCATCCTTTCGGATTTGTAATTAATGACAAAAACTTAAAACGTTCCGGATTGGATTATTGGGTTCATCTTGATGTGACGGAATATCAAAATGTAGAAGAATGGATTGCACAGATTCCAGATCAATCTCGCGTCTTTTTAATGAGTTCACATTCTGATAAATCTTATTTAGAAAACGAATTTCAAGATGGTGACTGGCTGGTTTTCGGAAAAGAAAGCGTTGGTTTGAGCGCAGCATTTATGGCAAGATTCGAAAATCATTTAACTATTCCGATGTCACCGCTTATTCGCAGCTTTAATATTGCTAATTCGGTTGCTTTTGTAGTTGGTGAAGCAAAGAGACAAATTAGTTCAAAGAAATAAGATGAGACCGCTCATTGATGAAAATAATCTAAGCTATTCTAAAGAATTCTTAATTTACCACACAAGGGGGAAAATTCTTGTGAGAGCAGTCCTAGTAATTGGAGCTTTTACAGGTTCTATTTATTTTTATATGCAAAACCAACTTTTTGTATTTTCTGCATTATTGAGCCTTTTTATTTTTCAAATTCCTCTACTTATTAAATCTGTAAAAAGAATCGATGAAATTCAATTTAGAATTAATTCTAAGGGAATTCAGTATAGAGATAATCTTTTAATTCCGTGGAATAATATCGAAAACGAAAGAGCTTTTTCAGAACATAATGGCTATAAAGATGACACTACAGATTATTTCATTTATTATATCATTGATCCTGGTCAAATAATGAAATTCAATCTTAATGAATTAAGTACAGATGTAAGCGAATTAAGTATTGTATTGAATGTTCAACGAAACAGATTTAAGAAAGAAAATAGCATAACTTAAGTTACAATAAACTTCCCTTTTTCAGCATCAAAAACAATATGTTCATCTTTGAATAAATTGCTGAAACTTCCATTCGAAATTAAATTACAAGGCTGATCTTGAATTATGCTTTCTGGTGTCATCATAATCATTTCATCACTTAACTGAATAGCCAAATCAATATCATGTGTCGAAAACAAAATGCATTTTTGAGTTTCTTGTGTTAGTTTCTTTAATAATTTAAATAAAGAAACTTTATGCAATAAATCAAGATGTGTTGTTGGTTCGTCTAGAATAATTAACGGCGTATCTTGTGCCAAAGCTCGCGCAATTAAGACTTTCTGCAATTGTCCATCGCTAATTTGAAAATGTTTTTTTGAAGCTAAATGTTCGATTTGCGTCAAATTCATTGCTTCTTGAACTTTTAGAATATCTTCTTGAGATAATATATCGACCCAATTGGTATACGGCTGACGCCCCAGAGCGACCAATTCAAAAACAGAAAGATTACTTGGTGGCAGTTTTTCGGTCAAAACCAAACTTAGATTTTGCGCCAATTCTAAAGGCTGATAATCTGAAATTTTTCTTTCGTTCAAATAAACATTTCCCGATAAAGGCTTCTGAATTCCAGTAATCGTTCGCAGTAAAGTTGACTTTCCAATTCCGTTTGCTCCTATTAAAGTAATTAATTTACCCGCTTCAAGATTAAGATTAAGATTCTCAGCAATAGTCGTAACACCTTTCTTGGATTTGTATCCAATGTTTAGACTAGAAGTTGTTAAGATGTTTTTCATTTTTAAAGGTGCTAAGGTTCTAAGTTTTTTCTTTGTCTAATAATTAAAAAATCTGTGTTAATCTTTTTAATCTGTGGCTAAAAAAATTATTAAAAATTTCTTTTTCTCATTACCAGCCAAATAACAACCGGCGCACCAATAATAGAGGTAACTGCATTTATTGGAAGTGTGACATCATAACCAGGCATTTGAGAAACAATATCACAAAATAGCATTATTATGGAGCCAAAAAATAAAGTACTCCAAAATAAAATAGTATGATTGCTAGTCTGAAAAGTCAGTTTTGCAATATGGGGCACTGCCAAACCGATAAATGCAATTGGCCCTACAAATGCAGTGATAGCCCCAGATAATAAACTGGTCGCCAATATAATTATTAATCTAGCCTGTTTAAAATTCAATCCCATGCTTTTGGCATAATTTTCTCCAAGCAGCAAAGCGTTTAATGGTTTGATACTTTTGGCACTCAAAAGTAATCCAATTCCAACGCAGAAAATTAAAATTCCAATGTTTGTCCATGAAAGATTTCCGAGGTTTCCCATTGTCCAAAAAGTAAATTTCTGAAGCTGTTCTGCCGTGCTAAAGTAAGTCAGAATGCTTACGATTGCCGTGCTAAAACTTCCAAACATCAGTCCCACAATCAAGATTGCCATTGTATTCCGTAATCTTTGCGAAACAATTAGAACTAAAAAAAGAACCAATGTGCTTCCTAAAGTAGATGCCAAAACAATGGCGTAAGAAGACAATGCAATTACACTTAAAAATGAAGGCAGAAATCCTGCTCCCAAAATTACAAAAGCAACACCTAGACTGGCTCCAGAACTTAACCCTAAAACATAAGGTTCTGCTAGCGGGTTTCGGAACAAAGTCTGCATCAAAAGTCCGCTCATTGAAAGTCCTGTTCCTGCTAAAACTGCGGTGATGGTTTTAGGAAGACGGTAATTAATAATAATATATTCCCAAGTCGATTTTGTTGCTTGACCTCCTGTTAAACTGGCTACAACATCTTTTAGTGGAATTGTAACCGACCCTAAACTAATGCTCGCAAAAAACATTAGCAAAAATCCTAAAGCCAAAACGACAAATAAAATCGTATTTCGTTTTTTATTCGCCAATTTAATTCAGTTTTGATGCAAAAGTAAATTCGTAACCTGCCAGTAAATCTGGATGAAAAATCTTGATATAATCTTTTAAAACTAAATCGGGACGGCTTGGTGCGAGTTCATAATAAACTGTTCCGCCTGTTGCTCCCATTTTCCCTTCAAAATTATATACCGTTTTATTTTTAAAAGCGTCAAATTCTGCATAATGCGGATTTGCTTTTTGCAATTCATCCAAACTTTTAAAAGATCCAGAAGCAATCCATATATTAGCGGTTTTTGCCTTATCTAATACTTGTTCAAAAGACAATCCTTCACTTCCCGTTCCTTGCAAGTCGGCCCATAAATAATTAGATTTTGCATCTTTCATAAACTGCGCCACCCAACTATTTCCTTTGGCAACATACCAAACATCTTCGTACATAGAACCATACAACACTTTTGAAGTGGCAGGTTTATCGGTTACTAGTTTTTTTGCTTGATTATAACTTTCTACGATTTTATCAAAAAGTTCTTTTGCTTTTTCTTCTTTTCCAAATAAAGCGCCATAAAGCTTAATCCATTCTGCTTTTCCTAATGGAGACTGTTCCATCCAATCGCCTTGAATAAGAACTTTTAAACCGCTTTTTTTCAAATTATCCAGCATCGGATTATTATTATCGACACCAAACGTAACGATCAAATCTGGTGACAATTCTATTAATTGTTCAATGTTCAATTTTTCATTTTGTCCAACGTTTTTCACAAAACCTTTGTCAATTAATGCTCTTGTTTTTTCTGAAGAAATATAATCGGTATGCGGAAATCCGACTAATTTATTCTCAACTTCGAGCATTTCCAGAAAAGGAATATTTGTTGTTGAAGTTACAACAACACTTTCTAATGGAACTTTTATTGAGGGATACTTTTTTAAACTGTCTGGAATTTGCACGCCTTTTTCTTCCAAAATATAAGTAAATTCCCCCTTAGCATTTGGCCACGGATTTACCACATTTACAATCGAATAGCCTTCTTTTTTTACAATAGAAAGACCAGAAGCATATTCAACACTTTCTGTCGAAACATCAGATTTAACAGTGATTTGCGTTTCATTTTTTTTGCAGCTAATTACTAAAAGAAGTAAAAAAACGACTGGTAATTTATGGAAAAAATATTTCATATTTTATGTTTTGTATGGCAACAAAGGTAAATCAATTTCTATTTTTTTTGTTTACCTTTATTCGTACAAATTTAAACAAATAGCCTTTTATTTAATGAGTACACCAAAAACAAAAATTTGCTCCAGTTGTGAAGCCGCTTTTTCATGTGGCGACATTTCACCTGAAAATAAGTGCTGGTGTAATGATTACCCTCCTATTTTCAACCTTTCAGAAGGAAACGATTGCTTATGTCCTGCATGTTTTAAAGAAGCTTGTGAAGATAAAATTGATGCTTATATCGAAACCGTAACTCCCAAAAAAGCGCTTAATAATAAGGCAATGCTTTTACCTAAAACTGATAATTTAATTGAGGGAATTGACTATTATATCGAAAATGGCAATTATGTTTTTAAGGCTTGGTTTCATTTAAAAAGAGGAACCTGCTGCGGAAATAATTGCCGACATTGCCCTTATTAGAAGTTATGAGTTATAAATTATGAGTTATGAGTGAGTAGCTCGTAATTTAATTTATAAATTGCCAAACAAAATTCATAACTCAAAACTCATAATTAATAAAAATGATTTACTTAATAACTGGTGGCGAACGTTCTGGAAAAAGCGGTTATGCACAGAAACTTGCTTTAGAACTTTCCAACTCACCTTTATATGTAGCAACTGCCCGAAAATGGGATGCTGACTTCCAAAATCGAATTGATCGCCATCAAAAAGAAAGAGACGAACATTGGACCAATATCGAAAAAGAGAAATATCTGAGCGAAATTGATTTTTCTGGAAAAACGGCTCTAATTGATTGCATAACGCTTTGGCTGACTAATTTTTTTATCGATACTAAAAATGATGTAGAGTTAAGTTTGGAAGAAGCTAAAAAAGAATTTCTTGCCATTGCAAAACACGAAAATGCTAATATCATTATTGTAACAAATGAAATTGGTATGGGTGTTCATGCGGAAACACATATCGGAAGAAAATTCGTTGAGCTTCAAGGCTGGATGAATCAATTTCTTGCAGCAAATGCTGATGAAGTTGTATTGATGGTTTCTGGAATTCCGGTTAAAATAAAAGGATAAATTCCAATACAAAAAATTCCAAATTCCAATAAATTGAAACGAAATTCCAAGTTTTAAACTCCAAATTTCAAAGCTATGCTTTATCTTTACTAGAATCTTTCCTTTTTCAGATTTGGAATTTGGAATTTAAAAAATTGGAATTTAAAGAAATGAGCAATTTAGACGATATATTAAAATCCCGCCGCGACACACGCCATTTTACAGCCGACGAAGTCCCTGATCACGTAATTGAGAAAGCTTTACAAGCTGGACATTGGGCTCCGTCTGTAGGACTGACCGATGCTACTAGATATTATCTCATTAAATCAGATGAAGTTAAAACGTCTATCAAAAAACTTTTTTTAGATTACAATAAAAAAGCGGAAGAACTTACAGACAATCCAGAACAAAAAGAACTTTACAGATCGCTTAAACTTGAAGCAATTGAAGAAGCGCCAATTGGACTTATAATTGCTTATGACCGTTCTGTTCTCAATCGATTCACAATTGGAACTATTGGCAGTAACGAAGCGGTGAAATTCAGTTCGGTTTGTGCGGCACAGAATATCTGGCTTTCGCTGACAGAACAAGGTTATGGAATGGGTTGGGTTTCAATTCTCAACTATTATCAGTTTAAAAAAATTCTCAATTTACCCGAAAATATAGAACCGCTTGGCTATTTCTGCATCGGGAAACCAGCAACCAATTATAACAATCAGCCAATGTTGCAGCAATTGCATTGGAAACAGAAATCGGAAGCTCCCATTTCCACAGAAATCAAAGAAATTCATCAAATAAATGTTTCTTCTTTTAATTCAAGATCAGAAAACAAAATCAAAGATAAATCCGATTTCTATACTCTTTTGCAAGACAAAATAGATTCTAAAACCAAACCCGTTGGCTCTTTGGGAACTTTGGAAGCATTGGCTTTTCAAATGGCAACGGTTTTTGAAACTTTGAATCCGAAAATCATAAAACCAAATATTGTAGTTTTTGCTGCCGATCACGGAATTGCCAATCATGGCGTAAGTGATTATCCGCAAGATGTTACACGACAAATGGTCAATAATTTTCTGGATGGCGGCGCTGCTATAAACGTTTTCTGCAATCAGAATAATATCGAATTATCAATTGTAGATTCGGGTGTTAATTATGATTTTCCAACCAATGCAAAATTAATTGATGCCAAAATTGCCAAAGGAACCCAATCTTTTCTTCATGTTCCTGCCATGAGTGAATCTGAAGTCCAATTGTGTTTTGAGAAAGGAAAATCGATTGTTGAAAATATCGCAAAATCAGGCTCAAACTGTATTGGTTTTGGCGAAATGGGAATTGGCAATACTTCTACCGCTTCTGTTTTAATGAGTATTTTAACAGGTGTCCCTATTGAAGATTGTGTCGGAAAAGGAACTGGAGTTGAAAACGAAAAACTGCTCCTAAAACAAAATTTACTCAAAAAAGCAATTGAAAGTTATTCCGGTCAAGCCGAAATACTATCGCAACTTTCCTATTTTGGAGGTTTTGAGATTCTTCAAATGGCTGGCGGAATGCTTGCTGCTTTTGAAAATAAAATGCTGATTCTGGTTGATGGTTTCATCTGTACTGTAGCATATTTAATTGCTTCTAAAATAAATCCGAATATCAAACAAAATGCTGTTTTCTGTCATTGCTCTGCTGAAAAAGCGCATTCAGAATTATTGAATTATCTTGGAGCAAAACCTATTTTAAATCTTGATTTACGTTTGGGAGAAGGAACTGGCTGCGCTGTTGCATTTCCGATTTTAAAATCGGCTGAGGCTTTTTTAAATGAAATGGCTAGTTTTGAAAGCGCGGGGATAAGTCGCAAATAGTTTAACAGTCTCGGTCTCAGTTTACAGTCTTAAATTATAATTATCAATCTTTTAAATGAAAAAAGAACTACACATTTTCTTCACCTGCTTAATGTTTTACACCAGAATTCCGTGTCCAAAAAACATTACGCATCATCCAGATTATTTAAATAAAGCCACAAGATATTTTCCTTTTATTGGATGGATTGTCGGGAGTATTTCCTTTCTGGCTTTTTATCTTTTTTCATTTTTTCTTTCAACAGAAATTGCTGTTATATTAGCGATTATTGCTTCTATTTTAACTACTGGTGCATTTCATGAAGACGGTTTTGCCGATGTCTGTGATGGATTTGGTGGAGGCTGGACCAAGGAAAAAATCTTGATGATTATGAAAGATAGCGCGATTGGTGCCTATGGAGCAATCGGATTGGTTTTACTTTTTCTATTAAAATTCAAACTGCTTTCAGAATCCATTTTACTTTTCACTAATAACATTTTACTAGTTTTCCTTTTATTTGTTTCTGTTCATTCTTTGAGCCGTTTGGCAGCAATAAGCATTATTTTTACACACGAATATTCTCGTGATGATGCTTCAAGCAAAAGCAAGCCAATTGCAAAACAATACAGTTGGAAAGAAGTTTTTGGGTCATTCTTTTTTGGATTAATTCCGTTACTTGTATTTTCTTATTTTAATTTGAAATTTCTTCTTGCTATAATTCCTGTTTTTATAACGCGATATTTTTTAGCGCGATATTTTCAAAAATGGATTGACGGTTATACAGGAGATTGTCTTGGAGCGACACAACAGGTTTGCGAAGTGGTATTTTATTTAAGCATTTTATTTTTATGGAAATTTATTTAGTTCGCCATACCGAAACTGTCTGCGAAAAAGGAATCTGTTACGGGCAGTCAGATGTTGATATTGCTGAACCTTTTGATGAAATTTTTAGCAGAATTATTTCTGAACTTCCTTCTGAGGCAATTGTTTTTTCAAGTCCATTAAAGCGATGCGTTATTTTAGCTAAGCACATTCAAGATAATATCAAAACCATTTCTTATCAGGAAGACGAGCGCTTAAAAGAAATGAATTTTGGAGATTGGGAATTGAAAAGCTGGAACGATATTCCGTCTGAAGAACTCAATCCATGGATGGAAGATTTTGTAAATATCAAAGTTTCAAATGGAGAATCCTTTATTGAATTACATGAAAGAGTTGGTCAATTTTTATCTGATACCATTTCAAAAATAAATCAGCCAATTGTTATTGTTGCTCACGCAGGAATCATTAGAAGCATTCTTTGCCACCAGAGTTCACTGCCATTAAAGGAAGCTTTCAATAATAAAGTTGATTTCGGAGAAGTTATAAAAATCGATTTTTAATGCAAATAATTTATAATTTTTCATGAAACGCAAAACAAATTTGAATAATCAATATTTTTAACTTTATCTTTGCAGCAAATTAAGGTTGTGTTTTTGATTTAAAAACGCATTAAAAGGGAATCAAGTAAATTCTTGAGCTGTACCCGCAACTGTAAGCTAAGTTCATAACGAATGCTTGCTGTTAACTACAAACCACTGTTACGCCACGGCGAATGGGAAGGTAAACAGCAAGACGCAAGCCAGGAGACCTGCCTTTGTAACAATTTATCGAACTCTCGGGAAAAAGAGTGTAGAAATTATGACTTTAAAACGACTTTTTGCTTTTTGTTTATTTGCGATGTGCCAGATTATTTCGGCGCAAAACGATTCTATTACCAGTTTGAAAGAAGTATTGGTTTCAGACAAAAATTTAAAATCCTATTCGGTTTCACAATCTGTTTTAAAATTAAACGATTCTGTTATTGGCAAAAATGAAGCTCTCCTAACCGATTTATTAAACTTTAATTCTACGATTTATTTTAAAGAATATGGGCGCGGAATGTTATCTACAGTAGCTTTTAGAGGAACGACTTCTTCTCAAACCGCAGTAATCTGGAACGGAATAAACATTAATTCTCAGATGAACGGAAGCACTGATTTCAATACCATATCGGGTTCTGATTACAATTCGATAAGTGTAAAAGCAGGTGGCGGAAGTGTTATTTACGGAAGTGGAGCAGTTGGAGGAACCGTGCATTTAAACAATGATTTGTTATTTTCTAATCGTTTTGAGAATAATTTAAGACTAGACTACGGAAGTTTCAATACAATTGGAGTCAATTACAAAACTTCTATTTCTAACAAAAAATGGAGCGCTCAAATCGGACTTTCAAAAAACAGTTCGACTAACGATTATAAATATCTAAATCAATACAACTGGAAAGGCGAACAGCGCTGGAATCAAAATGGCCAATATGATGTTATTACCCTAAGTGCCAATGCGGGCTATAAAATTAATGCCAAAAATATTCTAAAATTATATACGCAAACCTCAAATACAGATAGAAATACTTCTTTAGTTTCCGAATCGGAAATGAAAAGCAAATACGTAAATGGCTTCAATCGGAACTTACTTGAATATGACGGTAACTTTGGGAAGTTTACAACCAATTTAAAAACTGCATATATTTTTGAGAACTATCAGTATTATGCAGATAATTCGAGCAATATTTATACTTACGGAAAAACCGAAAGCTTTATCACAAAAGCAGATTTAGGATATCAGTTATTCAAATCATTGCAAGTTAACGGAATCTTAGACTATAATCGAACTAAAGGATATGGTTCTGGCTTTGGTGATAATGTGAGAGAAATAAGTTCTGCCGCTTTACTTATTAAACAAGACGCTTCGCCTGATTGGAAAAATGAATTTGGCATTCGCAAAGAATTTACAGACAACTATAAATCTCCACTCCTATTTTCTGTTGGGTCTTCTTATCAGTTTAGAAAACTATACAATCTGAAGCTGAATGCATCCCGAAATTTCAGGATTCCAACTTTTAATGATTTGTATTGGGAAGAAGGCGGAAATCCAGATTTAAAACCTGAAAGTTCGTATCAGGCAGAAATAGGAAATGTTTTTACTTTTTACAATTTTAATATAACGCAGACCTTTTATTACATGAAGATAAAAGATTTGCTGAGATGGGTTCCTGGAACAAATGGAATTTGGATGCCACAAAACACAGACAAGGTAAATAGCTATGGAGCAGAAACATTGTTAGGCTGGAAAAAAAGTTTTGGACAAAACAACCTGACAGCAAATGCAACTTACGCTTATACCGTTTCAGAGAATGTTGAAACTAAAAAACAGTTGTTTTTTGTCCCTTTTAATAAAGTTACGGCTTCTGTGGCTTATTCAAGAAAAAACATTTCTGCCTATTATCAATTTCTTTATAATGGCTTTGTCTATACACAATCTGACAATGATCCTGAGAAAATTGTTGATGCCTACAACGTGTCAAACATTGGAATTGATTACGATTTTAAACTTTTATCTTCTTTTAAAATAGGATTTCAGGTTTTAAATCTTTGGAATACATTTTATCAAAGTCTAGAATACAGACCAATGCCAGGAAGAAATTTTAATTTGTACTTAAACCTTAAATTTTAATATAATGAAATTAACTAGATTATTTTTAGTAGCACTTAGCGTTTCGCTTTTTGTTTCTTGTTCTAATGACGATAACTCAAATGACGATGTCTCAAATGATCCAAAAGGAGCTTATGATAATGGAATTTTCATCTTAAACGAGGGAAATTTTACTGATGGAGGTTCTGTTTCTTTCGTTAGCGACGATTTAAATACTTTCACTAAAGATGTATACAATACTGTAAATGGTTCTGATTTTGTTGGAAAATATCTTCAAAATATCTTTTTTGATGGAGACAAAGCATATATCATTGCTGGTGGATCTAACGTAATAAATGTAGTAAACCGTTATACATTTAAACTTGTAGCAAAAATTGAAACTGGTTTAATTACTCCAAGATATGGTGTTGTAAAAGACGGAAAAGCTTATGTGACTAATGCCAATACGTATTGGTCTAAAACAAATCCAGCTGGTAATACCGATGATTTTATCGCTGTGATCAATTTAGCGACCAACAAAGTAGAATCTACAATTGCGCTAAACACAACTGCTAATCATATTGAAATTTATAACAATAAGCTATATGTGACTGAACCTTACAACAACGACAAATTACTTATAGTGAATACAGCGACAAATAAGCTTGAAACTCCTGTAACTATTGGTGCAGGAGCAGACACGATGGAAATTAAAGATGGAATTTTATACACAATTAGAAGTTCATACGGAGAAAGAAGTGAAATTGTAAAAGTAAAATTATCTGACAATTCTATTAGCAAAATTACTTTCCCTGAGTCTCTTGATGGTGTTAAAAACCTAGACATTTACAACAATAAAATATACTATACTCTAGAAACTGCAGTTTACGCTATAGATTACACAGCAACCTCAGCTTCTACAACTCCAATTTTCCAATACAGCTCAACTTCTCAGTATGGAAAAATGTACGGTTTTGCAGTAAAAAATGATAGAATCTTTGTTGCAGACGGTGGTGATTTCGCTTCAAGCAGTAAAGCATACATTTATAACTTAAGCGGAAGCTTATTAAAAGAATTAACTGTTGGTTTAGGTCCAAACGGATTCTACTTTAACGATTAATTTTACCTTTAGAATTAGTTTTTGTTTTTTTTTTATGGAAAAGGCTTTCATTTCTGAAAGCCTTTTCTATTTATTGTATTTTAGTTTTTTGGACCATTTTGAAAATACATTCCGTGTCTTAATCCATTTATAATTTTTGAATCTGTCAAATAAGGTGTATTTGGTACCGCATCATCAAAAGTTCTTTTGGCAGTAGTTCCCGTAATTTTTGAAATAGTCAAATTAAGCAAAGGCTCTGAGGCATCACCTAAAACGCCATAAGTACTTACTCTTTCGTACTGTTGATACGTTGGCTGTAAACCTTGCTGGTAATCACCAAAACCTGCAGAGTTTGAGATTTTAAAGACTAAAGGCTGCATCGCATATTTATGATTTGGATTGATTCCTTTTTTAGTGAACAAAGTTTCAGAATCATAAATTGTATACGACCCAACATTTTTACCCGTTGTAGTTTCTCCAACCTGAACTACGTTAATATAAGGTTTTAATCCATTTACAATCAATTCGCTTGCAGATGCTGTACTCGCAGTAGTAATAATATAGACTGTACTTAAATTTAAACTGTTTAATGCTTTTCCATCAATATTATTAACAAATCTATAATTCAAACTTTCCATGTCTTCAGAAGTAAGATCTTTCATCCATTTAGTATTAAATTGCGTTTTTGCAAAAATCTGAGTATCAAACTGTCCAGTGATCATACTAGAGAGCCTAATTGCAGATGTAACAGCTCCACCCCCATTGTATCTAAGATCTAAAACCAAATCAGTTATGCCTTGCGATTTCAATTCGCCAAAAGCCTGATTCAATTTATCATCATAGCCTGGATAAAAACCATTGTACATTAAATAACCAATTTTGTGGCTTCCCGAAGTAATCACTTTATTAATAAAAATTGGATTTTCCTCTAAGACAGTTTTAGTTAAGGCAACCGATTTTCCGTTTAAAACATAACTCGTTCCGTTATAATCTGCCAAATCTAAAGTATAACTATCCTGATTTAATAGTAGTTGCTGATAATTAGAAACAGTAAGTTTTGTTCCGTTCACACTTGTAAACAAATCACCGCGTTTAATTGCTTTTGTAGAAGCATCAGAATTTGGTATAATGTATCGCACAAAACCCACCACATCATTTGATCCTGAAGCCACTCGGCTCAACCTAAAATCGACACCATTATTTTTTGTAACACCGCTTAGTTCCTGCTCAAGAACCGTATAATCGTTAACAATCCAGCTGAAACGGTCAATTGCATCTCCGTTTGGATATTTGCTGACTGGCTTATTCAATAAATTTTGAAACAAATCTTCAGGATTAGAGTATCCTCTCAAAAACTGATCGAAATCTGGTTGCAAATTACGTCCATCAGCCAGATTTGGCACATCTTGCTGCCATAAGTAAACTTCATTCAATCCTCTCCAGATAAAACTATTAATCTGCAAATCTGCTGGAGCAGCAACATCATCCTGATCTTCACAAGACTGTAAAGAAAATGTAAATAAAAAGAGAAAAAGAACGCTCTTTAAAGTTGTTTTCATATTATTTTAATTCTTAGTGGTATAAACGTAAAAGTACTATCTTTAGTTTTAGCTTCATCATTAAAGCAGTATTTTTTTTACATAAAAAAGTATTTTAATTTTTCTTGTAACAAATAGAATTGTGCCTCGTCTTGAATATATAAGCTAACGATTAACCATCAGATTAATGAACCAAGTTGTATTTATAGAATTAATAAATCCTTTCAAAGACAAAGTTTTTCGTCTGGCAAAAAGATTGCTTACCAGCACTGAAGAAGCAGAAGATGCAACTCAGGAAGTAATGGTAAAATTATGGAATAAAAAAGATAATCTGCAAAGCTACAATAGCGTCGAAGCATTGGCCATGACAATGACTAAAAATTATTGTCTCGATCAGCTAAAATCTAAAAGAGCAAGTAATCTGCAAATTGTTCATAATAATTTTACCGATCGGCAGCCGCAATTGGATAAAAAACTGGAGGATCAAGACAGTTTAGAATGGGTTGAAAAAATTATAAACGAAATGCCCGAACAAATGCAGCTATTAATTCAGCTGCGGGATGTTGAACAATATGAATTTGAAGAAATAGCCAAAATCGTAAATATGAACGAAACCGCAATACGAGTGGCACTTTCGAGAGCAAGAAAAAAAATTAGAGAATCAATGACAAATACACACCTTTATGGAACCAAATAAAATAGAAGAGATATTAGAAAAATACTTTCAGGGAGAAACTTCTATTGCTGAAGAAAATCAATTAAAAGAATACTTTTCTTCATCAAATGTTGCGCAGCATTTGGAGCAGTACAAACCTATGTTTGGCTATTTCTCTCAAGCAAAAGAACAGAAATCAACGTATGAGATTCCACTACAAACTAAGAAACGAAATGTGGCGTGGTTATCGATTGCAGCTTCTGCTGTTGTTTTGCTCGGAATCGGAACTTACTTTTTTGTTAGCGAAAAAAATGATACTACTGCAGTAGCTTCGCAAACAGAATTAGGAACTTATGATGATCCCGAAGAAGCGCTAAAAGCGACTCAAAAAGCTTTGGCTTTATTATCAAACAATGTTAATGTGGGTATTGAAAGTGTACACTACATTAAAGAATACGAACAATCAAAAAACAAAATCTTTAAACAGTAATTAAACAAAAATAATCATGAGAAATTTCATTATAACTTTAGTCTTCGCATTCGTTTCTACCACTTTTTATGCACAAAGTGCTTTCGATAAATTTGATGGTCAAGATGATGTAACCTCAGTAATTGTAAACAAAAAAATGTTTGATTTAATGAGCAAAGTAAAAACTGACGCTTCAGATAAAGAGACGCAGCAATATATTGCTCTTATCAAAAAATTGGATTACTTAAAAGTGTTTACTACTAAAAATCCAAAAATCGAAGCCGACATGAAAGCTACTGCCGATAAATATGTAAAAACTGCTGGTCTAGAAGAATTAATGCGAGTAAATGATGGCGGAAAAAACGTTAGGATAATGGTAAAATCTGGCGCTACTGATACACAGATAAGAGAACTTTTAATGTATGTTGACGGTGCAAAAAACGACGAAACGGTTTTACTATCTTTAACTGGTAATTTTGACCTAAACGAAATCTCAGTACTAACAGATAAAATGCAGCTTCCTGGCGGTTCAGACTTAAAGAAAGCTTCTAAAGGCAAAAAATAAAAATGAAAAAAAGCATCTTCATCTTAGCACTTACAGCTCTTCTAACTTTGGGGAGCTGTAATTCTGAACCTTCACTTCAAAAGTATTTTGTTGAGAATTCGGAGAAAAAAGATTTTATTTCTTTAGACATTTCACCAAATATTTTGAATGTTGATCCAACTAAATTATCGGCAGAGCAAACCGAAGCTTTGAATTCTTTTGATAAAATGAACATTCTGGCTTTTAAAGCCGATCAAAGCAATCAAGCGCAGTTTGAGACAGAAAGAGCAAAAGTAAAAACCATATTAAAAGATCCAAAATATCAAGAATTAATGAAATTTGGCTCTGGAAAAGATGGGGCATCTGTTAGCTACGTTGGAAGTGACGACAATATCAAAGAGTTTGTCATTTTTGCCAAAAGAAAAGAGACCGGATTTGCAGTAGTACGTGTGTTAGGGGAAGATATGAATCCGAATAATATTATGACTTTAATGTCTGTTTTGCAAAATTCTAAAATAGACATGGAACAGTTAAAACCTTTAGAACAATTGCTTAAAAAATAAACATCTTACTTTTTACAACGAGAAAAGCTCCCTAATTGGAGCTTTTTCTTTTTACTATTTGAGAGATTTTACTGAATAAAATAACTGTTATTTATTTTGTTCTGAATCTAATTTAATTATATTTGCTTCTTACCAAAATAATAAATTATGATACAAAAAACATCAAATGCCTTTATCGCGGCATCTTGGGTTGCACTTGGAGCAGGAACAGTTGGTTTTATTGTTGGACTTGCTAGAGCTGAAATGCTATTAAACGAAAAAGGATATTATTTCACCGTTTTAATGTTCGGACTTTTTGCTGTTGTTTCATTGCAAAAAAGCGTAAGAGACCGATTAGAAAAACTTCCTGTTACTGATATTTATTATGGAATCTGCTGGTTTGGAACATTGCTTTCAATCGTTCTTTTAATTGTTGGATTATGGAACGCAACGATTCTTCAAAGCGAAAAAGGATTTTATGCCTTTGCTTTTCTATTAGCATTGTTCGGTGCAATTTCAGTACAAAAAAACACCAGAGACAATATGAACTTTAATCAAAACGAATAGGATTTATAATTAAAATATTAAAGGGGCTGCTTCAAATACTGAAACAGCCCCTTTGTTATTTTATCCCTTTACTGAAACACAACTTTAGCTTTGTATTTTTATACCTAGCTTTCATTCCGTAGGAATGTCTCATCGGTAGAAAAAAACAGCTAACAGCAGTATTTACGTTCCGTAGGAACGTTTGATTATTGGGTTGTTTAAAAAATGATGTCAATACCAAACGTTCCTACGGAACGTAACAACGACAACAACAAAATATTTCCGCTACCAACAAAATGTTCCTACGGAACATCAAAACGTATAAAACAAAAAAGCTCCAACTTTCATTGGAGCTTTTCTTTTATAATAGAATCTGAGATTATTTACTCAAATACATTTTTCTTCTAGAGTACAATTCGTAGAATTGATCGTCTTTCAAGTCATCAATAAACAAGATGCTTTCTCCTGTAGATTTCATTTCTGGCCCTAACGCTTTGTTTACGTTCGGGAATTTGCTGAAAGAGAAAACTGGTTGTTTGATAGCGTATCCTTTTAATTGTGGATTGAAATCAAAGTCAGTTACTTTATTGTGACCTAACATTACTTTTGTAGCGTAGTTTACATAAGGCTCTCCATAAGCTTTAGCAATAAACGGAACCGTTCTTGAAGCTCTTGGGTTTGCCTCGATAATGTAAACCGTATCATCTTTAATCGCAAACTGAATATTGATTAAACCTACCGTTTTTAAAGCTCTCGCAATTTTGTGCGTGTGATCTTTAATTTGCTGCATTACAAATTCTCCTAAGTTGAAAGGAGGCAATGTTGCGTTACTATCTCCAGAGTGAACTCCACAAGGTTCAATGTGCTCCATAATTCCGATGATATAAACATTTCCATCAGCATCACAGATTGCATCAGCCTCAGCTTCGATTGCTCCAGCTAAGTAGTGATCTAGTAATAATTTATTTCCTGGAATTGCTTTCAGCAAATCGATAACGTGCTCTTCAAGCTCTTTTTTGTTGATTACAATTTTCATTCCCTGACCTCCTAATACATAAGAAGGACGAATTAAAAGTGGGAAATCTAAAGTATCAGCCAATTTTGAAGCTTCATCTGCCGTTTCAGCGATTCCGAATCTTGGGAAAGGAATGTGTAACTCAGTTAATAAATCTGAGAAACGTCCCCTGTCTTCTGCTAAGTCAAGTGCGTCAAAACTAGTTCCGATGATTTTCACACCGTATTTAGATAATTTATCTGCTAATTTAAGAGCTGTCTGACCTCCAAGCTGCACGATTACACCTTCTGGTTTTTCGTGCTGAATAATATCATAAATGTGCTCCCAGAAAACTGGCTCGAAGTATAATTTATCAGCAGTATCAAAATCTGTAGAAACCGTTTCAGGATTACAGTTGATCATGATCGTTTCGTAACCGCATTCTTTAGCCGCTAAAACTCCGTGTACACAAGAATAATCAAACTCGATTCCTTGACCAATTCTGTTTGGTCCAGAACCTAGAACAATTACTTTCTTTTTATCTGTTAGGATACTTTCGTTATCTACGTAACGTTCTCCATTTGCTTTTTCAATTTCTGCCTCAAAAGTTGAGTAGTAATAAGGTGTTTTTGCTTTAAACTCAGCTGCACAAGTATCAACCAGTTTGAACACACGGTTGATGTTCATGTCCATACGTAAAGCGTGAACTTCACTTTCTAAACAACTCATCATGTGCGCTAATTGTCTATCTGCAAAACCTTTTTGTTTTGCCTCAAGCAATAATTCTTTTGGAAGATTTGAAACTTTGTAGTTTGAGATTTCTTTCTCTAAAGTATAAAGCTCTTCGTATTGCTTCAAGAACCACATATCGATTCTTGTAATTTCGTGAATAGTGCTCAACGGAATTCCCATTGCGATTGCATCATAAATTACGAAAACACGATCCCAGCTTGCATAAGTTAGTTTCTCGATAATTTGTTCGTAATTTTTATATCCTTTTCCGTCAGCTCCTAAACCGTTTCTCTTAATCTCTAAAGATTGAGTTGCTTTGTGAAGCGCTTCTTGAAAAGAACGTCCAATTCCCATAACCTCACCTACAGATTTCATCTGAAGACCTAAAGTTCTGTCTGAACCTTCAAATTTATCGAAGTTCCAACGTGGTATTTTTACGATTACATAATCTAAAGTTGGTTCGAAAAGAGCCGAAGTCGATTTTGTAATTTGGTTTTGCAATTCATCTAAATTGTATCCTAAAGCTAATTTTGAAGCAATTTTTGCAATTGGATAACCTGTCGCTTTTGATGCTAAAGCAGAAGAACGAGACACACGAGGATTGATCTCGATTGCTACGATATCTTCTTTTTCGTCTGGTGAAACTGCGAATTGTACGTTACATCCTCCTGCAAAATTTCCGATACTTCTCATCATTAAGATAGCGTAGTCACGTAATTTTTGGAAAGTTGTGTCAGATAATGTCATCGCTGGCGCCACTGTAATCGAATCTCCAGTATGGATTCCCATTGGGTCCATGTTTTCGATCGAACAGATAATTACAACGTTGTCATTTTTATCTCTTAAAAGCTCCAATTCATATTCTTTCCATCCCATCAAAGCTTTGTCGATCAAAACTTCGTGAATTGGAGAAGCTTCAAGTCCGCGAGTTAAAAGCTCATCAAAATCTTCTTTTTTGTAAACTACTGCCGCTCCAGTTCCTCCAAGTGTAAACGAAGGACGAATAACAAGCGGGAAACCAAACTCCTGAGCAATTTCTTTTCCTTCTAAGTAAGAAGTAGCCGTTTTTGCTGGTGCAGTTGGCACATTAATTTTTTCTAAAAGCTGTTTAAACTGCTCTCTGTCCTCAGTAATATTAATTGCATTTACATCAACACCGATTAATCTTACTCCGAAATCCTGCCAGATTCCTTTTTCCTCAGCTTCCAAACACAAGTTTAATGCTGTTTGTCCTCCCATTGTTGGTAAAACTGCATCAATTTGCGGATGTTCCTTAAGAATTTCAATAATCGATTTTGTCGTTAAAGGTTTCAAATAAATATGATCGGCCATAGATGGGTCGGTCATAATCGTCGCTGGATTCGAGTTAATCAAGATAACCTCAATTCCTTCTTCACGAATCGAACGTGCAGATTGAGATCCCGCATAATCGAATTCGCAAGCTTGGCCAATAACAATAGGTCCTGAACCTATTATTAAAACTGATTTTATTGATGTGTCTTTAGGCATTTTGTATGTATTGTGTAGTTATTTACGTTTTAAAAACCTCTCTAGTGCATTATAAACTAGAAAGTTGGATAAAATTTTACCGAAAAGGTATAAAAAAAGGCGATACTAAAAAAGTAATCGCCTTATGTATGTTTATACAAACATTATTTTTTGTGTCTAGGCTCGCTAGAAACAGTTAATTTATGTCTTCCTTTTGCTCTTCTACGCGCTAGAACTTTTCTTCCATTCGCAGAAGCCATTCTGTCCATAAATCCGTGCTTATTTCTTCTTTTTCTTTTCGATGGTTGAAATGTTCTTTTGCTCATTGCTTTGTATCTTTAAAAATGGTATCTATTAACTCTTTGTTTTGGTTTTGGATATCGTTGTTCAAAAACCGAGTGCAAATATACAAAGACTTTTTTTTCTGGCAAGCACTTTTATAAAAATATTTTTAATTCCTTTTACTATCTTTGCAATCACAAATTTACAATAATTATGTTTCACAAGAATATTAAACTTATTTTGGCCGGACTTCTAGTAGTGGCGGGCATTTGGCAATTTACAGAAAGTAATATCGGAAATGGAATCTTTCTTATATTATTGACTGCAATTCCGATTTTTCTTTATTTTAAAAACGAATTTATCCTTTTAGCTTTCCTTAAATTAAGAAAACAAGACTTCGCAGGAGCTAATAAATGGTTATCATATATCAAAAACCCAGAAGGTGCATTAGTAAGAAAACAACAAGGATACTTAAATTATTTACAAGGTATCATGTTATCTCAAACCAATATCAACCAAGCGGAGAAACATTTCAAAAAAGCAATCGAACTTGGACTATCAATGGATATGGATTTAGCTGTAGCTAAATTAAACCTTGCAGGAGTTGCAATGTCTCGCAGAAGAAAACTTGAAGCGACTAATTTATTAAACGAAGCTAAAAAATTAGACAAACAAGGAATGCTGAAAGAGCAAATCTCTATGATGAAAGAACAAATGAAGAAAATCTAAATTTTCTTTAAATTCTAAAATATTAAAATCCCAAATTCCAAAAAAAGGAGTTTGGGATTTTTTTTATTGTAGATTTTTGAGTTTAGATTTTAGATTATTCTTAACTGACATTTTCCGCATAGTTTGTCATCCTGAGGAACGAAGGATCACACTAGAAATTCCACAAAGAGTATCGCTAATCTATTTCGAGATACGAGTGTGATCCTTCGTTCCTCAGGATGACAAAACTACATGTACACAGATTTGGAATTTGGAGTTTAAAAAATTGGAATTTAATCAAGTATTATCGAAGGCAAATTCTCATTCAGCCATTTATACTTATTGAGAATCATAATATGAGTTCCTC
The DNA here is from genome assembly GCF_003254565.1 of Flavobacterium nitrogenifigens. GTDB lineage: Bacteria > Bacteroidota > Bacteroidia > Flavobacteriales > Flavobacteriaceae > Flavobacterium > Flavobacterium nitrogenifigens. The sequence goes on along the minus strand of NZ_QJRI01000182.1, from coordinate 366,091 downwards.
CTTTAACTAAAATGCATTTATCAATGTATTTAATCGGAAAAACATCATCTTTATCTCCGTGAATATGAACCACATTTTCATCAATTTGGTCGCGATCCCATAAAATTACGCTTTCTACAGCCCACTGCAGATAACCTAAATCACGAACAGATAAAAACTTCTCGTACAATTTAATTCTCTTATTGACTTTTTCGCCAAAAGAAAACTTAGCCAGTTTTTCAACATTGAGAATCAGCTGCATCGGGATTAGCTTATACGCTTTTGTAGACTTCCCTATTTTCATTCTTCTAGGAAACTCGTGATTGCTTCTTACACTTGATATAATAATGACTTTTCGCGCTTTTATATGCTTCGAAATTTCCTGCACCAGGATTCCGCCGAAGGAAACTCCGATTAAAACAGGATTTTCGTGTTTTATATTTTTACTAATTCGAAGCGCATAATCTGATAAAGATTCTTTTGGGTTTGGAATTTCCCATTCTAGAAGATATGTTTCAAAAATATTTTCATCCAATTTTATTCTCTCAAAAATAGATGAACTCGCAGCCAAACCTGGCATAAAATAAACTGGAATTTTACTCATAACATTAAAATGAAATTACCATTAGGATATTTATTCTAAAAAATAAAGTTACCTTTTTTTAATATCATGATAATCAAATTTCAGACCTATTTATTGCTTCTAACCCAAAAAATCAAACTTCAAAACAATAACTTAAAGTTTATAGCTGCAAAAAATAATTTAATATTGAAAATCAAATGATTACCTTTGCATTTCGAAATATTTTTTGATTTTAAATCTTATAAAGAATTTTCTTTCAATACGTATTTCGAGTCCCAAATTCACTATTTACCAATAACCTAACAAGAAATTACTATGGAAACATCTGTAACTATGGAAATCAAAGACAACACATTTGCACGCCAATTCGAAACTGTCATTCCTGAAGGAATGTTGGCAGTTGAGTATCAATTTCAAGAAAAGAAAATCTTTTTAACCAAAATCAACAAACCTGATTCATTCGAGAACGAAGAAACAATCAACACTTTACTTAAAAATATATTAGAGTTAAGTTCTGAAAAAAATTACAGAGTAGTTCCTATCCATCCAAAGATTGTTTCGTTTTTCAAAAAGAATCCTAAATACAAAGAACTACTTCCTCCAGGAATTAGAATCTAAAAGTATCCAATAATTCGGAGCCACAATCCTCCTATTACCATATAGATTAAGAGCATAACCAAACCGGTTATAAGCCCTTTGACCCACCAGCTCTTTAGGTCAACGTAACCGCTCCCAAAAAATACGGGTGCCGGACCGTGACCATAATGAGTTAAAGTTCCGTAAAGAGATCCAACAAAACCGAGCATAAACGCTAACAACAACCCCGGAATTCCAAGCGAAACACCAACACCAAGTAAAGCTGCGTACATTGCTGCAACGTGCGCAGTGGCACTTGCAAAAAGGTAATGACTAAAGAAATACACTAATATAATAATTGGAAAAGCCATTTGCCAGCTTAATCCGCCAATTTGCGCTTTTACCAAATCACTGAACCACGCTATAAAACCTAATTCGTTTAGCGAACTGGCCATCATAACCAAAACAGAAAACCAGACAATGGTATCCCACGCCCCTTTTTCTGATTTAACATCTTCCCAAGTCAAAACTGAAGTTAGAAGCAAAATTACCAATCCGATAAAAGCCGTTGTTGTTGCATCAATAGAAAACAAATCTCCCGTCATCCAAAGGAAAAGAAGAATAAAAAATGTAAGCAGCATCATCCATTCATCTCTTGTGATCGCTCCCATTTCTTTCAGTTTTTGTGTTGCAATCTGTGGCGCATCTCCCGTCTTTTTTAATTCTGGCGGGTAAATTTTATATAAAACAAACGGAATTACAATAAAAGCACATAAACCCGGAACAATCGCCGCAGCCGCCCATGACATCCAGCTGATTTTTATCCCTAAATTAAGCGCAAACTTCTGACACATCGGATTACTTGCTGTTCCTGTTAAGAACATCGAAGAAGCAATCAGGTTCATATTATAACTATTCAAAGTTAAATATGCCCCTAATTTTCTATGCGTTTCTGGCTTGTCTGGCATCGAACCAAAACTCATCGACATAGATTTCATGATCGGATAAACGATTCCTCCTCCTCTAGCCGTATTACTTGGAACAGCTGGCGCTAAAACTAAATCTGCCAATCCTAAACCATAAGCGAGCCCTAAAGAACTTTTTCCGAATATTTTTATGAATAAAAAAGCAATTCTATTTCCAAGACCTGTTTTTATAAATCCTCTCGCGATGAAAAATGAAATTCCGATCAGCCAGATTACTTTATCACCAAATCCTTTTAATGCTAATGTAATCGACTTTCCAGAATCTCCTGGAGCTAAGACCTGAGACATTGCCGTTAGGGCAATAGCAATCATACACATAGTTCCCATCGGAGCTGCTTTTAAGATGATTCCTAAAATAGTAGCTACGAAAATGGCAAATAAATGCCACGCTTCTATCACAACACCTTCTGGAGCTGGAATAAACCAAATGGCAACTAAAACTGCCAGCGTAATTAGAGTCTGTGGAATTTTTACTTCTTTCATAAAACAAAAATTAAGTGAATTAAATCCTGAGCTGCAACTGAATTAAAAATAAATCATTATCGTAGGTTGTTGTACCAGGAATGCTTTTATCGAATCTGTCAATCTCAAATCCCATTTCGATACGACCTGTATACGATTTTCCGAATTCTAAACTGACCATTGGCGTATAAGTGGTGCGTACGTTTGAATTGATTTTATAACTAGGATCAAAAGTTTCGTAACGACACGACAATTCAAGCGCTGTGAGTTTTTGATAATTTACGGTATATCTCAAGTTTGGCAGGAAATAAATCCCGCGCATTTGATAATCGGCAACATTACCCATTCGGCTTTCAACTGGCAGGGAATAATATAAATTATGATTTGTTCCTTGCTTATACTCTATCTGTAAATCAAAACTAAACTTGTCGGTTAATTTAAAATCGCTGGTAATATCTGCTCCAATTGCAAAAACGTCTTCTTTAAAAACTTTTCCGAAACCGCCGTTTAAACCTAAATTAATCTCATATTCTTTTGATAAACCGAAAACCCATCTCGAAGAATATTGTTTTCCGTTATCTTTATCCATTTCCTGATTTTTTCCGTTTCCGTTTAAAACCGAAACAGCATAATTCACAGGAATTTTTCCAATATCAAAAGCTCCTGTTGCCGATGCTCCAATTTGAAAGCTAGTCCATCCGTTTTTTCCAAATTCATAATATTGATTAGAAAAATCGAAAGATTTAATAATATCTACTGGAACAAGCTCCTCAATACCAAAGGCAGGACGAAACTGTCCTCCTGTTAAAGCTATATATTTATTGAAAGTATATTTTCCGTAGGCATTTTCAAGAACTTTTCCTTTTGTATCTGATTTAAAGTCTGCCAAATTAACCAAAATCACAATTTCTGTAGTTTCACTTAATTTGGTATTCAATCCAACACGCATTCTTTTTATATCAAAAGAACTTTGTATTGCATCTCCTGTTGAATGCTGAGCTCCTAAAACATCTACATTATCTCCAAAACTTTCTAAATATCTGGCTTGAAGAAGTCCTCTTAATTGAAACTGCGGATATTTTATTTCTCCATCCTCTTTTTTATCTATCTTATCAGCTCCCTGATTCAAATCTCCTTGTGCGTGTAAAAAAATTGGCATTAAAAAAAGAAAAAAAAATGGCATTAGTAGACTTCTACTCATAGGCTTAAAATAAATTGAAATATTAACGCTTATATAGTCGATTTAAAAAAATCAGCTCTTTATTCTTGAGATCAAAAGTTAACAGCTTATAGTCAACACGGAATGGAAGTACTAAAATAACAAAAAAAGATATTTTATGTAAAAAAAATTGCATTAAAATACTGTTATTAAAATAGACAGCAATAAAAAAGGGCGCAAGTTTAAAACTTGCGCCCTTTTTAGATTTTATATTAAAAATATTATTTTTCGATTTCTCTCATAGAATCCATTTTCTTATGTGCTAAGAAACCAGCCACATCTTCAAAATGCTCTTTTACTCGTTTATTTCCGAATTCGAAAACCTTAGTTGCTAATCCGTCAAGGAAATCACGATCGTGAGAAACTAAGATTAAAGTTCCGTCAAAATCTCTTAAAGCATCTTTAATAATGTCTTTAGTCTTCATATCCAAGTGATTCGAAGGCTCATCCAGAATTAACAAGTTAACTGGCTCCAACAATAATTTAATCATTGCTAAACGAGTCTTTTCTCCTCCAGAAAGCACTTTTACTTTTTTAGTGATATCATCTCCTTGGAACATGAAAGCGCCTAAAATATTTTTGATTTGCGTTCTAATATCTCCAACCGCAATACTATCAATAGTTTCAAAAATGGTAGCATTTTCATCTAATAGCGCCGCTTGATTTTGAGCAAAATATCCGATTTGAGCATTATGTCCGATTTCAACACTTCCAGAATCAACACCAATTTCTTTCATGATCGCTTTAATCATGGTAGATTTTCCTTCACCATTTTTTCCAACAAAAGCTACTTTCTGACCGCGTTCTATTACAATGTTTGCATCTTTAAAAACAACATGATCTCCATAAGCTTTAGACATTTCTTTTACAATAACTGGATATTGTCCAGAACGTGCCGCTGGTGGGAATTTTAAACGCAATGCAGATGTATCAACTTCATCAACCTCTACTATTTCAAGTTTCTCAAGCATTTTAACACGAGATTGAACAGCATCAGTCTTAGAAAATGTTCCTCTAAAACGCTCAATAAAAGCACGATTTTCAGCAATCATTTTCTGTTGTTCATCATACGCTTTCTGCTGGTGAATTCTACGATCTTTTCTTAATTCTAAGTAATGAGAATATTTTGCTTTGTAATCGTAAATTCTCCCCATTGTTACCTCGATCGTACGATTTGTAATATTATCCACAAACGCTCTATCGTGAGAAATTACAACAACTGCTTTTGCTTGAGTCAATAAGAAATCTTCTAACCATTGAATACTCTCGATATCCATGTGGTTGGTTGGCTCATCCAGCAAAATCAAATCTGGTTTCCTCAACAAAATCTTAGCCAACTCGATACGCATTCTCCATCCTCCTGAAAATTCTGAAGTTTGACGTGCGAAATCTTCTCTTTCAAAACCTAAACCAACTAATATTTTCTCAACTTCTGCTTCGTAGTTTACTTCTTCAATAGCATAAAATTTCTCGCTTAAGTCAGAAACTCTCTCGATCAATTTCATGTATTCGTCACTTTCATAATCAGTACGAACTGTTAATTGCTCATTGATATTATCAATTTCAGCTTTCATTGTAAAAATCTCGCTGAAAGCTTTTGACGCTTCTTCCATTACTGTCGCACCATCTTCAGTAAGCAAATGCTGAGGCAAGTAAGCGATCACAGCCTCTTTTGGAGCAGAGATACTTCCTGTCGAAGGCTTGTTTGCACCTGCAATAATCTTTAAAAGTGTCGATTTCCCCGCACCATTTTTACCCATAAGGGCAATTTTATCATTTTCATTAATAGCAAAAGAAACATCGCTAAAAAGTGTAGTTCCGCCAAACTGAACCGAAATATCGTTAACTGTAATCATTTGTGTTTGTGAATTTTGTTTAATCGGTTAATCGTTTATCCGACTACCCATTTTTTTCGTGCTGCAAAGATAGATTTAATTAGATAATGTGCCAATTTGATAATTAGATAATTTTGAAAATGTGCCAATTAGATAATACAATAACTAAATAATACCAAAACTGTAATAAACGAAACCACAATGGTTTTGCTAAATTTTAAAATTTTAATCTTATCTTGTATAAGAATTTAAAAATCAGCAAAATATGAGAACGAAATTAAAACTGACCGTCTACTTAATTGCAGGATTACTATTTGGACTTACTGCAAATGCTCAAAAAACTGTAATTAAAAAAGAAGCTTTACCAGGAAATGCACAAACCTTCTTAAAAACACATTTTGGATCTAAAAAACCGAGTTATATACTGGAAGACAAAGAAATTCTTTCTACAGAATACAAAGTTCAGTTTGACAACAAAATTGAAATTGAATTTGACAAAAAAGGAAATTGGAAAGAAGTGGATGCTAAAACTGGAAAAGTCCCAAAATCTATTATTCCAAAAAAAATTGCTTCTTATATAAAATCAAACTTCCCTAAAGAAGATGTAACCAAAATAGAAATTGAATCTTCTGGTTATGAAACAAAACTAACCAATGGTCTAGAACTAAAATTCAACATGAAAGGAGATTTCATTAAGATTGATAAATGAGAAAATATGGCAATTTGATAATGTGGCAATTAGAAAATGTGGCAATTAGAAAATTCTCAAAACTCTAAATAAAACCCGACAGGTTTTTAAAACCTGTCGGGTTTGCAAAAATTATCTAATTTTCAAATTGACTAATTATCTAATTATCTCATTAAAATCAGTCTTTTCTCCATTTTTTAGTTTCTTCAAAAATATGCTCCATAATTGCAGCTTCAGTTGCATCGAATTCAATATTTCGTCTACTCATTACCAATCTTGCAGTTTCAAAAGCTTTCTTAGTTACATAAGTCGTAAATCCTGCCGCGCCACCCCAAGAAAAACTAGGGACAAAGTTGCGAGGAAATCCGCTTCCGAAAATATTAGCGCTTACACCAACAACAGTTCCTGTATTAAACATCGTGTTGATTCCGCATTTACTATGATCTCCCATCATTAAACCGCAAAACTGAAGTCCTGTTTTAGCAAAACCTTCTATTTCGTAGCTCCATAATTTCACTTCTTCGTAATTGTTTTTTAGGTTTGAATTATTAGAATCTGCCCCGATATTGCACCATTCTCCTAAAACAGAATCTCCTAAAAATCCTTCGTGCCCTTTATTTGAATTAGCAAAAAGAACTGAGTTCTTAACCTCACCTCCTATTCGGCTTCCTGGTCCAACAGTTGTTGCGCCATAAACTTTAGCCGACATTTTTACCATTGCATTTTCGCATAAAGCAAATGGTCCACGAATTACGGTTCCTTCCATAATTTCGGTATTCTTACCTATATATATAGGACCAGTCGATGCATTTAAGGTTACAAACTCTAGTTTTGCTCCTTCTTCGATAAAAATATTTTCAGGCGAAATTACATTAACACTTTTTGGAATTGGCTGAGACGTACGGTCTTCAGTCAGATATTTAAAATCCTGACGAATTGCTGCATCGTTTTTAGAAAAAATATCCCAAGTATGCTCTATTGTAATACAATCTTCATTGTACTGAATAATTTCATAAGAATCAAAATCGACTTCTTCTTGGTTTTCGCTCGTAAAAAATGCAATTACATCTTCTCCTTTAAAAATTGCCTGATTTTCTGTCAAATTAGAAACCATCTCCGCAAGAGTATCATTTGGCAAATACGCTGCGTTGATCATTATATTTTCTTCCATTTCAACCATTGGAAATTTTTCAGACAAATATTCTTCGGTTATTGTAGTGACTGTAGAACCTAGATATTTCTCCCATTTCTGGCGAATTGTCATAATTCCCACCAAAATATCAGCTACTGGCCGTGTAAAGGTAAAAGGTAATAAAGCATTCCGAACGGGACCGTCGAAAAGAATGTAGTTCATAAATAATTGAGTGTTTGTTAAAATTTGATTTGGTTACCTGACCCCAAAGTTACAAATATTTATACGTTACATTAATTATGTTTATATGTAAATAGCCACGAATTCACAAATTTTTAAATTACTCTTAATCATAGTTCATCCAAATTAGGATTATTTGACAAGCTGAACAGCTTGATTGTTTAATCCTCAGGAAAAACACAACCAGCAGTTTCAACCACTGGAACGCTATATACTCTCAATACGTTTCCCGTGGTTGAAACCACGGGCTATATTTTATTATTAAGGAGAAATTATCTTTCTTAAACAGCATTAAAAACAATCTCATCTAAAAACATAGCCAGCGGTTTCAACCGCTGGAACGCAATGTATTTGCAATACGTTTCCCGTGGTTGAAACCACGGGCTATATTAAAATCAGATTCCCTTCCTTTTAATTATCAAAAATAGGCGCATAAAAAAAAGCCTTTCAGAATTGAAAGGCTTTTGTATAATTTAAAACAGCTATTATTTTTTAGCGTGTTTAGCGTATTTAGTTTTGAATTTATCAATACGTCCTGCAGTATCGATAAGTTTAGATTTACCAGTATAAAAAGGGTGAGATGTTCTAGAAATCTCCATTTTTACAACTGGATACTCAACTCCGTCAACTTCAATTGTTTCTCTTGTATCTGCAGTAGATTTAGTGATAAAAACCTCATCGTTAGACATGTCTTTAAATGCAACTAATCTGTAATTTTCTGGGTGAATTCCTTTTTTCATCTTTTCTTTTATTTATTGTTTGGAGTATTTTTATTTTGAAGCTTTTTCATGGTTAGAAAAAGGTGTAAACAAATGATACTCTTTTTTGTTTAAAAATTTAATTATTTTTGAGTGTGCAAATTTACAATTCTTTTTTAATAAACAAACAGTTAGCTTACTTTTTTTTAGTTTATTTCGAAAAGCTTTTTTTATATCCGATTATAGTGGGAATTACTATATTTGTGGATTAATTTTAAACATATCGAAATATGATTAATGAAGTTATAAAAAAGAATGGAGTTACGTATGGTGTAATGATAGGAATTGCATCGGCTTTGGTTACCGCTACAATCTATGCTGTTGATTTAAATCTATTTACAGCTTGGTGGATGGGAATACTAGGAATCGTAATAAGCCTTACAATTAGTATCATTTTACTTTCTAAAACTAAGAAAGATTTAAACGGTGTTTTTCCTTTTAAAGATGCTTTTACTACTTATTTTATAGCTGCAGTAATCGGTATTTTAATATCTACAACTTTCAACATTGTATTATTTAATGTAGTTGATCCAGGCGCAAAAGATACTTTGAGCGAAATCATGATCAAATATACTGTTGGTATGATGCAGAAATTTGGCACGCCAGCTTCGGCAATTAATGAAGCTGTTGCCAAAATGAAAGAAAGCAATCCGTATTCTACTTTTGAATTATTAAAAGGATCTGTTTTTGCTATGGTTGTAAGCGCAATTTTCGGATTAATTTTCGCAGCATTTTTTAAAAGCAAATCTACACAAGAATAAAAATATAAATGAATTTATCTATACTTATACCGCTTCTAAACGAGGAGGAATCACTTAAAGAACTCTACACTTGGATCATTAAAGTGATGCAGTCTAACAATTACTCTTATGAAATCATTTTTGTAGATGATGGTAGTACAGATAATTCTTGGCAGATTATTGAAGGCTTCTCTAACGAAAATCCAAATGTAAAAGGAATTCGTTTCATGAAAAACTTCGGAAAATCTCAGGCTTTACATGCTGGTTTTGCAAAAGCAAAAGGTGATGTTATCATTACTATGGATGCCGACTTGCAAGACAGTCCAGACGAAATTCCTGAATTGTACGAAATGATTACCGCTCAGAAATTCGATTTGGTTTCTGGTTGGAAAAAGAAACGTTACGATTCTGTTGTGGCCAAAAATCTTCCTTCAAAATTATTCAACTGGGCCGCTAGAAAAACTTCTGGCGTTGAGCTAAATGATTTTAACTGCGGATTGAAAGCTTACAAAAACGTAGTGGTAAAAAACATCGAAGTTTCTGGCGAAATGCACCGCTATATTCCGGTTTTGGCTAAAAATGCTGGATTCGGAAAAATTGGAGAAAAAGTGGTCATTCACCAAGCTAGAAAATATGGCGAAACAAAATTCGGAATGGAACGTTTTATAAACGGTTTCCTAGATTTGATTACCATTTGGTTTTTATCAAGATTCGGAAAAAGACCAATGCACTTATTTGGCGCCATGGGTTCTTTAATGTTTATTATCGGATTTTTAGCAGCTGGATACATTGGGATCTCTAAACTATACCATATGTATACAGGAATGAAATACAGCTTGGTTACAAACAATCCATGGTTTTATATTGCTTTAACAACCATGATTCTTGGAACTCAGCTATTTTTAGCAGGATTCTTAGGGGAAATTATTTTAAGAACAAAAAATAACGAAGCAAGATATAAAGTAGCACGAGAGGTTAATTTTTAAAACATATTACAGTCTTTAAAATCTTTTTAATTAAGGCATAAAATTATTGCATAAAGCACCTTTGAACCTTAATAAAAAATTATTTTTAAATAGAACATAAAACGAAATCAAAATGAATATCGCACCAAACATACTAAACGCAGTCAATGAATGGTTAACGCCAACATTTGACCAAGAAACACAAGCCGCAGTTAAAGAATTAATGACAACTTCTCCAAAAGAACTAGAAGAGAGTTTTTACAAAAACTTAGAATTCGGAACTGGAGGAATGCGTGGTGTTATGGGCGTTGGTGACAATAGAATCAATAAATATACGCTTGGAAAAAACACTCAAGGATTATCTGATTACCTGCACAAAGTTTTTCCAAACGAACCTTTAAAAGTAGTAATAGCTTACGATTGCCGTCATAACAGTAATACTTTAGCAAAAGTCGTAGCTGATGTTTTCTCAGCAAACGGAATTCAGGTTTATTTATTCTCTGATTTGAGACCAACTCCAGAATTATCTTTTGCTCTTAAATATTTAAAATGCCAATGCGGAATTGTTTTAACAGCTTCTCACAATCCGCCAGAATATAACGGATACAAAGTATACTGGCAAGATGGAGGACAAATCGTTCCTCCGCAGGACAAAGAAATTGTAAATGTGATTGAAAGTTTAGGTTATGACAAAATCAAATTTAACGCAAACGAAAGTTTGATTCAGTACATTGATACAGAACTTGACAAGGCTTTTATAAAATCGTCTATCGAAAACGCAAGTTTTAATACTCCGGCTGAAGCCAAAGACAATCTGCACATTGTATTTACTTCATTGCACGGAACTTCTATAAAATCTATTCCAGATGTTTTATCTCAGGCTGGATATAAAAATGTACATATTGTTCCTGAACAAGCTGTTCCAGATGGAGATTTCCCAACAGTAAAATCTCCAAACCCAGAAGAGCCTGAAGCTTTAACAATGGCTTTGGCTTTAGCAGATAAAACAAATTCTGACATTGTAGTTGGTACAGATCCTGACTGCGACCGTTTAGGAGTTGCTGTTCGTAATAATGACGGCAAAATGATTCTATTGAACGGGAACCAAACTATGGTTTTAATGACTTCTTTCTTATTGAAACAATGGAAAAAAGCAGGTAAACTTAACGGAAAACAATTCGTTGGCTCAACAATCGTTTCAACTCCAATGATGATGGAATTGGCAACAAGCTACGGTGTTGAGTGCAAAGTTGGATTGACAGGCTTTAAATGGATCGCAAAAATGATCAAAGATTTTCCTGAACTAGAATTTATCGGAGGCGGTGAAGAAAGTTTCGGATTTATGGTTGGTGATGCCGTTAGAGACAAAGATGCTGTTGCCGCTACCTTATTAATCTGTGAAGTTGCCGCTCAAGCAAAAGCCGCAGGAAGTTCTGTTTACAAAGAACTTTTACAGCTTTATGTTGAAAATGGCTTCTACAAAGAATTCTTAGTTTCTTTAACAAAAAAAGGAATGGAAGGTTTACAGGAAATCAACCAAATGATGATCGATTTACGCCAAAACCCTTTGAAAGAAATTAACGGACAAAGAGTTATTATGGTTGAAGATTACCAATCATCTATCGCTTTAAATTTATTAGACGGTTCAGAATCAACAATGGATATTCCGAAATCGAATGTATTGATTTATTATACTGAAGACGGTTCTAAAATTTGCGCAAGACCAAGCGGAACTGAGCCTAAAATTAAATTCTACATTAGTGTAAATGCCGAAATCGAATCGGTTTCTGATTTTGATGAAGCAGAAAGTTTCTTAGATCAGAAAATCCAAAACATTATTGCAGATATGCAACTGAATTAAATAAATCTTTTTTTTGAAAACATTTCCATTTGCAAATAGTCTTTAAAAACAAGGAGTCCAATATTTAAAACTCTGATTTGCATTTCTTAAAGATGCGAAATCAGAGTTTTTTTTAATAAAAAAAACTAAAAAGAAATTGAAAACAATCCAATTGGATTAATTTTGTGCAGTAAAAATTCGTTAACATGATTTTATTATAACAAAAAAATATAGTGCTAAAAACTCAAACAAGCATAACCCAGCAAAAAAATAACATCCAAAAATAAATGAGTAATTTCAAAAAAATATTTCCTTTTATATTCCCATATAAAAGATACGCATTCTTAAATATCTTTTTCAATATTTTATATGCACTTTTCAGCACACTTTCGTTCATGGCATTAATTCCCATGATTCAGGTTTTATTTGACAAAACCAAAAAAAACACAGTGATGCCAACTTATGAAGGAATTGCACACATAAAAGAATATGCTGAAGATTATTTAAGCTACTACATTACTACAAATACTGACACCCATAATCCTGGTTATGTGCTTTCTATAATGGTCGCTATCATTATTTCAATCTTTTTATTAAAAAACTTAGCCGATTATTTAGCAATGTTTTTTATTACTTTTCTACGAAATGGTGTGTTAAGAGATATGCGAAATGCGATGTATAAAAAAACACTTGAATTACCGTTATCATTCTATTCAGAAAAAAGAAAAGGAGATGTAATTTCAAGAATTTCAGCCGACGTAAATGAGGTGCAAACTTCGTTTTTAGCTATTTTGGAACTTATTGTCAAAGAGCCATTAACGATTGTATTCACTATTATCGCCATGCTGATAATTAGTGCTAAACTAACTTTATTTGTATTCATTTTCATTCCTGTTTCTGGCTATATTATTTCCTTAATTGGAAAACAATTAAAAAAACAGTCTAGCAAAGCTCAAGAAGAACAAGGCACCTTCTTATCAACCATCGAGGAGACAATTGGGGGGTTAAAAGTTGTCAAAGGATACAATGCAGAAAACTATTTTAATAGACTTTTTCAAAGTTCTACAGATCGTTTCTTTACTTTATCAAACACAATTGGAAACCGCCAAAACTTAGCTTCTCCTGCTAGTGAATTTATGGGAATTACGGTTATCGCCATTTTGCTTTGGTATGGCGGTCAAATGGTTTTAATAGACAAAACGTTAGACGGCGCTGCTTTTATTGCTTACATGGGATTAGCTTATAATATTTTAACCCCTGCAAAAGCAATTTCTAAAGCCTCTTATGGAGTAAAAAGAGGAAACGCGGCCGCAGAACGTGTTCTTGAAGTTCTTGATCAAGAAAATATCATTGTTTCTAAAGAAAACGCAGTTGAAAAATTTACTTTCGATAACAATATTACTATTCAAAACATCAACTTCAAATATGAAGAGGAAAATGTTTTAAAAGATTTTTCTCTTGAAATTAAAAAAGGACAAACCGTTGCTCTTGTTGGACAATCTGGAAGCGGAAAAAGCACTATTGCAAACCTGCTTACTCGTTTTTATGATGTAAACGAAGGTTCTATTTCTATTGACGGAATCAATATCAAAGATATGAATCTTCATTCACTAAGAAGTTTAATGGGATTGGTAACACAAGATAGCATCTTGTTTAATGACACCATAAAAGCTAATATTTCATTAGGAAAATTAGACGCTACTGATGATGAAATTATCGAGGCTCTAAAAATTGCAAACGCCTATGAGTTTGTTAAAGATCTTCCAAAAGGAATTTATACCAATATTGGAGACAGCGGAAACAAGCTTTCAGGAGGTCAAAAACAGCGTTTATCTATTGCTCGCGCTGTATTGAAAAATCCACCAATTATGATCTTGGACGAAGCAACATCAGCATTGGATACTGAAAGCGAAAAATTTGTTCAGGTGGCACTCGAAAACATGATGCAGAACAGAACTTCAATCGTAATTGCACACCGTCTTTCTACAATTCAAAAAGCAGATGTTATTGTGGTAATGCAGAAAGGAAAAATCGTTGAACAGGGAACTCACGACGAATTAATTGCAAAAAACGGAACTTACAATAAATTGGTAACAATGCAGTCTTTCGAATCATAAGATTTTCACATACCAAATAATCTAACACAGATTAAGGAAATATTAAAACTCAGTTTAATTTCTTTAATCTGTGTTTATTTTTATAACTTTAGGATAGTTAAAGATTGAAATTTAATTCTTTCAGAAAATGTATCTTAACAACCCCAACATAAAACTTCCTGACGATCCTGATACTATTGTTTGGAAATATCTTGACTTATCTAAATTTCTAGATTTATTGCTTTCGAAAAAACTTTTTATGTCGCGTTCAGACAAGTTTGAAGATCAATATGAAGGCACTTTTAGCGAACCTACTTATGAAGAGATCAAAAAACTTGCCGCAGATAATCCCGAGTTTTTAAATTACTACAAAACGCATCGCGAAAAAGTAGCGATTAGCAGTTGGCATATTAACGAATATGAATCTTTTGCCATGTGGCAGATTTTTACCAAAAATAATGAAGGTTTAGCGATTCAGTCCACCATTAAAAGACTGCAAAAAGCTGTAAAACCAGAAAATAATTTTGATCAGTATATTGGCGAAGTAAACTACATTGATTACAAAAAAGAATATATTCCGTTTGATGATTTATTCTTTCCATTTTTATTTAAGAGAAAAAGTTTTCAATACGAAAGAGAAGTCCGAATTCTGAGTGACACTTCAAAAAGCGACATCAAATTAAACGACGGATTAAAAATCAATGTGGACATCAATCAATTAATTGAAAAAATATACATTCATCCAAAATCTGAAAACTGGTATAAAAAGCTGGTAATAGAGCTGGTTGAACGCTTAGGTTTTGGTTTCGAAATTGAAAAATCTGATCTGGAAAGTGATATATTGATTTGAATTTCTGAGAAAAAATTTGAAAAAGAAATAAACAAAAAAAGCAGAAAAAAAGACAGTAAAACAAAATAATAAGACTTGAGCTTCTAATCGTTTTACTAAATACTTGACTAACAAATAGCATCTCTTCTTCAGTAATTTTCCTTGTTTTCATCTTAAAAAATTTCTAATTCGGTTTTCCCATTTTGTAATTACTTACTTTGCAATAATCACACATAACATTACCAAAATTTCCAATTTCTTATGGTAAAAAAACGAGCGTACTCCAATTCTTGATTATTACAAACGGCTTTTATGCTAATATTTACTATCTCAAAATATGTAATTGTAATTACATCCTTTTCTTTTATTTTTTTATAATCATCCTTACTGATATAGATTCCTTTTTTTTGCTCATATTTATTTATTAGATACAATCTAAAATAATTACTATCTGAAGAAGAATCTGAAGTATATGTATAATTATCTTTTTTTTCAACCCATAAATCATCCGTTATTTTATAGATTTTTTGATTCTCAATCCTTTTATTGATAATGATTTTTCCATATAGAAAATTTAAAACTACTAATCCAAAAATCGAAACAACATATATTGTTAATAAATTATCTAAATGACTGTGAAATAGAAATAAGCTAATAAAAAAAAAATAAAAAATAAATTGGCAAACATAACAACACCAAAATAAAAGGCATTATAACTAATGATTTCCATAAATTTTTATTGAATACCTTTTTTACAAAAGCAACTTCTTCTTTTCTAATTTTTTCTTTTAGCATTTTATAATATCAAATTAAAATACTTCTAATTGTTCTTTGTCTTTTGGAAGATAAAATAGATAATTAAAGGATCCTTCTCCATCAAGTTTCCCTTCTATAAGTGGAGGAACAGTATATTTATAAAGATATTGATTTCCATCTTCATCTTTGGTTTTACTCACAAATCTCACCAATTTGTTATTAGTATAAAATTTTATTTCATAATCATCCATGGGATACAATTTTTTAATTTGTGAGAGATTCAAATCATTTAGTAATTTTTTAGTTTCTTCTCTTGACATATATTCAACATCCGATTGGATTTTAAGACTCCCTTTCATTAATTCAAAATATTTTTTTGAATCTTTGGTTTCTAATATGTGATAAAATTTATTTACTGTTTGTTTTAATAAATTAGATTGTTTAGATAAATCTTGAGCATTATCTAAAATAGAACTATAATCCCAAGGAACCTCTGCAATAAATGGAATTTCCATTTCAAAATAAGGAAGTTTTTCATCTTTTATTTCTTGAGGCAACTGAAATTTTGCTGATTGAATATATTGTCCAAGACTGCTTTCACCGATAATATTGTTATAACCAAGATCCAGAGATAAATCGACTTGTTCACTAAGATTTAATTGATTAATAATTGGTGTCAATTTAATTTTTAAATTTTGTTCTCCGCTTTTTAAAATATAACAGTTCAAGGGTATTTCATTTGTCATACCACTTTTTACACTATAGCTAAATACAGGAATGTCGTTAAGCAATAGCTCAAAATCGCAAGCTTGAATTTGTAATTTTACAGTATAGTATGGTTTTGCGGTATATGTTTTTTTATTATCTAAAATTTCTTTTTTTATCAATTCCATGTTGGTTTTGTTAGTTTGCGAATAAATTTCAAAGTGTATAAATAGTGCTAAAATGGATATTACATATTTCATCTTTTATGATTCTATTAAATATTTTTTGCCTTTAACAAAATCATCTTTTCTATCGAAAAGATTATAAGTGTCTTTATATTGTATTTGATTGTTTTTACCTTTTGCAGTAATAATACAAACAATATTAATTCCCATAAAATCACATTTTGCTTCTACAAAAGTTCCTTTATTATCATGCCCTATACTGGCTTTAGGTTTTATAGATGTAACAGCATATGCTTCGGCTTGGATTTCACCATTCACACTGAAAATAATAGCATTTAAATTTACTTTAACTTTCCCAGATAATACAAGCTTGAGTCCAAGTTCTCCATTTAAGTTTAAATTAGAACCGCCTTTTTCGGCAAGTGCATATTCAAATTCTACATTTACTTGTCCAAATATTGTGAGCATAAAGTTCAATTCTGCCCCTGCAGTATTTAATGCTATCTCAATTGCTTTTACGACCTGTCCAAATGCAGGAACATAAGAAATTGCAGCAATTATGTCTAATGAGACATCACCTTTTAACAAAGGATTAAATCTTAAAACAATCTTTCCATCAGTATAGATTTCATTTGTATCATCTTTTATTGCTGCTTGCCATTTTGCTCCAACGCTGATTGCGGGATAATCAATTGTCCCAACGATTGGTGATTTCAAAAATTTACCAAGCCCCTTTACAGCTCTTTTATGCCCAGAATTTATTTTATCAATATTTGTTAAAGTATCTAAACCTTCTTTTAATAGCAATAGCAACTCTAAGAACTTTTTTATTTTCTGAGCATATTTCTCGGCTAACTCTATTTCCTCCCCTTTATTATATTCAGCTTTGAGAACCAATTGAAACTCTAATTCCATTCCATTCTCTCTTTTCGCCATTCCGTAAGTATTAATTTGTCCCGCTTTTTGAGCTTTTTCAAAAGAATCACTATGTCTGGATTGAGGTTTTTCTTCAACTTTCTCTTTATCGCTGTTTCTAGGGTAGGTTGGAAGATTTGTATGTGTTAACTGTTCTGGTCCTTTCATTCCAAACCTAAAATCCAAAGTCCATTTTACATCAGGATAGGCAATAACATTTATTCTTTTGTCATACCTACAAGATAAAGCCCTCAATTCCAAAGCATGATTATTATCATCTCGCATACTAACTGGCCAAATATATTCTAACATTTTAAGAGAGGTCTTCTCTATCAGATTATCATTACTAGGATGATAATTAAATGCTGCTTTAAAATTTAATATTTCACCATTATCACCATTATCATCAGTTAATTGATAGTTTTCAGGAATTTTCAATACATTTAAAGAAGTTTTTTTATGATCATTTGATTTACCATGAAATCGACATTCTTCCGTTTCCAGCCCCATTAATTTTATTGAATAATTTTTAAAGTGATCTGTATCTGCACAAATAATAGGTATATTACAGACAGAAGACCCTGGCATATTATTTTCTTTAAAAATAACCCGTTTTTTTTCAGTTTTAGTTTCAGGAATTACCCTAAGTTCAATTCCTGTATACTTACAAGGATGAAAAGCCCCAACATTAGTTTCAATAGTATGCACAACAGAAGGTTTGTTGCTTACTTCTATAGGAGCTGTTTTAACCCTGCTAAGCTTATTAACCTTCAGATAACATCTTTCTTTGGGAAACTCTTCAAAATAAGCACCTGTTTCTAATACTTTTATCCTTGGATATAAATCTATAACCCCAAGATTTGACTTATCCCACTTTGAATCAATTAATACTTCTACTTCAATTTTTTGCACATAATCCACTTTCGATTCTGTAGTATTAATGTCTTCCTTACAAGTTTTGGTTAACAATCCCGAGGTACTATTTTTTCCATTATCGATGTCTTTTCCTTTCATGATTGTTACTTCTCTCACAAAAGCAGCCATTCCTGAAATATCCACTTCTTTATTTGCAGATCTCCAATTTCTTTCCATCAGGCTTATTTCAACCTTTTGTCCGTACATTGCAGAGGTATAGATATGCAAAATTACTTTTGACTCAAAACCCACCATTCCTATTATAGGATTGTATTCAAAATCGGTCCATACCGCATCTAAAACCTCTGGTTTGCCGTAACCCTGCACATAAACGCCATACGGAATTTTTCCTGTAGCTCCTTCCTCTTCATGATAAGCCTCCAACCAGGCCATACCACCGCCAAATATAACTTTATCAAAATGAATTTTCAAGCTGCCATTCCTTTGAATTTCTGCAATTCCTTTGTTAAAAGATTTATTGTGAGAAAGCTTATTATAATCAAGTTTTTCTCCTACTAGCTGCCAGCTCCAGTTTACATCATTGTATTTTTTTTGAAGAGATTCGATTTGTTTATCCAATTCATACCAAACCTTCATATTGGCCTCGTAATTTTCTTTTAGCTTTTTTTCGCTCCATCCTGCCTTGGCACGCTCCATCCATTTTTGTCTCGCAAAATCCTGTACTTGTTTCTTTTTATCTTCCAGTATTTTTATTTTTTTCTCAACTTCTTTGTACTCTTTTATGGTTACATAAAAATTTTCTGTTCCATTCAAAACAATACGCCCCATACTTGGGTCATGTTTTTGGCCTTTTGATGGCATAGGAACTATATGCAATTTATTATCATCCATACTATTTAAATATTAGGTATTTGTAATAATCCTATTTCGTCAATATTCAAGCTCAATGCTGGATTGATTACCTTGATGACCTCTTCATCACAATTCTGAATATTCTGTTTGCTAACTTCTGTAATCTGTCCATGATTAATAATCTCAACACAAGCACTTCCTGCAACTGCGCAGGTTGCTTTACTATTTTCTAATAAAGGTTTACCGCCGTTGTCCTTTAATGTAATTTTATCATAGTAACCCTCCCATTTTATAATAGCAGGCTTACAGGCATTATTATTCATTTTTGCACAACTTCCAAATGTGTTTTTTTCAAAAGTCTGTCCCAAATCTTTATGAGTTGCAGTCAATTTTGATTCACCTTCATGATCATTTATAAAACGCTTGCTTTGTGTTTTCACTTTTAAAATATCGGTTGTAGTTCCAAACTGGCATTTACAAGTTGCTCCTTGGCATACTAAATGTATTTTGCTCATGGTATAAAGTTTTTAAGTGGTCAATACTATTTCTACCTTTAAAATTTAGTTCATTCAATCATTATCAGCATACCGTCTCTCTCAGCAACACCCTTTTGTCCAGCATCTACTATAGATAAACATCCGCCGTCTTTACAATACAATGTCGATTCTGATGTAATATAGCTTTCTTCATCAGTTCTTAAATATGCTGGGTCTCTCCATCTTCCATCAAGGGCTTTAAAGGTACAAGCTCTTTGATGCAGGGTGCAAAAAAGAAAACTAGAAATATCTACGTTACTTTCCAGTATAGGATTCTTGTCTTCAATTATAAATCCGTTATACTCTGCTTTTAAAAATGTCGATTCAATGCTGCCATATTCACATTTTATTCGAGCGCTGTCTACTACTATAAAACCATTCATATTTTATTTTTTTTTAAAATTCGTGACCAAATCTTTTATTCCTGATAAATCATCTTCCCCAAAATCCCTCCCAAAATCCGGGTTCTTTAATTTCTTTTTCATTAATAACTTCCGAGTTCCAATCTATTTGTCCTGATATTGGATTTAAAATTTCTTCTTTTTTCTCTTTGTAGTTTATTGCATAAGTTTCGAACTCAACGGTAGATATTGTTTTATTATTTAATCTTGAGTTTACAAAACCAGTAACAGAAAATATAGTCTTGTTATCATGATTCAATTTGTATTGAAAATCCAAGTTCTTATCAATTCCATCTTCCAATTTTCCCATTTCAAATTCTTTCTTTCTCAAATCATTATCTTGGCGATCCTCCACTCTTTTACCGTATTCATCAAGTAATTCTAAGTCTTTATTAAAATTTGTTCTCGAGACAATCTCTTTACGTCTCACACAAATTTTAGATGTATCGGTTTCAAACTCATCAACACTTTGCAGTGTTTGGGTTTGAAAACCATAGCTGGTAAATGATAAATCTGAAGAGTGATTTTGATATATCGGTGCAAAATAGATTTGAAAGAAAGGATGCTCTTCAAAGCTTCGCCTTAATAAAGATTCTGAGCCGATATTCTTTTCGAAAGAAGATATTAATCGCTGTATTACGTTTCCTCCTTTGTAGTATTTAACTATAGAAGGTTTGAGATCTTTCCATCTTCTTTGAATATCTTCTACATTAAGTATTTCTGATATTTCTCCTTTATCTGTTAGACATAATACTAAAGGATATAGTACTTTAGAAATTTCACTTGCAAATTCCTCAATGACCAAATTAGGTGCTTTGTCATTTACATATACTTGATTGATTTGAAGTTTTACGATAAAATGATTATCCTGCTCTCTTAAAAACTCAACTTCTGAAGTAAAATGAACTTTGTTTTTTAACCTATTATTCTCTCGATATTGAATAATAGTTCCATACTCATGTTTAACATTCTTAATCCACGTCAATCGCAGAATATTTTCAGAATTAGAAAACACTTTTTTAAGTGCTTTTTGCTCAGAAAGTTTCGAATCTACATATGACTTCAAATCAGGAAGCAAAATATATTCAACAAATCGTATAGGCAAACCAAATTCTATCAAATCGGATATTTCACAATGCTGATTATGAAACGTTCTTACATCCTTTACAGGAATTCCAATCTTACTAGCTATTTTTTCAATTGTGTCTCCTCGCTGTACTTTGTACTTTTTAAACCTAATCATTTTGATAAAATATAGAAAATCAAATATAGTCTTTTTCTTATATTTAATAAATTAAATATTCATATATTTCTTATATTTAACAAATTAGATTTTTCCTCTTTACAAAAAAAAAAGCAGAGTTTGCTTTCACAAACTCTGCTTTTTTAATAGTAATATTTTTTCTTAAATCGGTTTATAACTCTTCACTTCCCACTTCTTAGAAGCCAAATCTATATAATTGTAATGAAGAACATCATTTTTATCAAATTGACCATTTTGGTTAGTGTCTTCAATAGTTCTAAAATACAAACGGTTTTTAGATTCAATTAAACTCCAGTCTACCAATTCTTGTAGGTCTGCTGAAACTTTTGTAAAATTTTCTCCGCTTATATCACTCAAATACAAAGTTTTGATATCACTGGTATCAATTTTACCATCTTTATTGGTATCTGAATCTGTCAGCGTGTACACCATCACATTATTATGCGTTCTATCTGCAACCGTTTTTAAATACGTTGCTGTTAAAATCAAAACTGGTTTATCAGATAATGGTCGGATAGAATCTGAATCTACTTTTTGGAATTTTAAATTCTGAAGATATCCTGTAATTTCATATTCGCCTAAATTAGAAATTGTAAAACTCACATCATTTACGCTCGACGAACCATAACGCGCTTTAGATCCTCTTTCGAAAACCCTTAAATCTCCAACTGGATGAATTAAATAATTGGTTCCTTCCATTTGAATTGGCAAATCTGCGATTTCAATTTGAGTTGTATCGGCTTTAGTAACACTTACTTTATTTGAAGCGCCATAACTTACTTTCGGTTTTTGAACTTCTTCTCTACAGCTTATTACTGTACCAATAAGTATAAGGGCGATATATTTAAAATACTTTTTCATCTACAATGATTATATACGATTATCAAATATACTATTTTTGATTGTATTTTTTGTTTTTATTGAATTTTACTGAACAATTACGAAGCAGATTACAGCCTCGCATTTATCTTAACGTTAAAAACCCTCGAAGTCATATAATTTGGAATCGCATATTGATTTTTTGAATATACATCACGAACCCAAGTATTTGTAATGGCATTTTGATTATTGAAAAGATTGAAAATTTCTAATCCAACAGCTAATTCTTTAAAGTTTTTCAACCAGCCTTTTTTTGTGTTTTGCGTACTAGCGTCTACAAAAACTTTTGCAAAACCAATATCAGCTCTTCTATAATCATTCAATCTATTTTGATATAAATACGGATCTGAATATGCTGGCGCACCTCCAGGCAAACCTGTATTGTAAACCAAATTCAAATACACTTTTACACTTGGAATATTTGGCATGTAGTCTTGAAAAAGCATTGCAAATTTTAATCGCTGATCTGTCGGACGAGCAATATAACCTCTATTTTCGTAATTTTCTTCGGTTTTCAAATATCCAAAACTTATCCAAGATTCAGTTCCTGGCACAAACTCTCCATTTAATCTAAAATCAAGACCTTGCGCATAGGCTTTTGCATTGTTATTGGCAACGTAGCGAATTCGAACATTATCAATCGAATATACATTTACATCAGAAAGTGATTTATAATACAGCTCTGTCGCCCATTTAAAAGGACGATTCCACATTTTAAAATTATAATCGTTACCCAAAACAATATGCACAGATTCCTGAGCTTTCACATTCGGATTCACAACTCCTTCCAAATCTCGTAATTCTCTATAAAACGGAGGTTGATGATATAATCCGCCCGAAATCCTGAAAACCATATCTCCATCCCAGTCTGGTTTTATCGCAAATTGCGCACGCGGACTTACCACAAACTGTGTTTTTCCTTCTTCTAAAGCTCCCGCAACATTCCAACCTTGAAAACGCGCTCCTAAATGATACCAAATCTGACTTGAACCGATTTCCGATTGCTTATTCCATTGTGCATATCCAGAAAATCTATTTATAGTATTAAAATTTGTCGCTCGGATATTTTGATAGGGCAAAAGCGGCCCAGTATAAGGCGTATATGGCTGATTATTTTTTGGAAGAATTACCAAAGGCGGGTTTATGGAAAATCCAGCCGAATCAATAACTTCCCACTCCACTACTCGATCTCGAATAGATTCTCTAGTATATTTTAAACCAAATTCCAATTGGCTTTCTTTCCAGTCTTTAATTCCTTTTAATTCGATATTTGCAATTAAGGCATCCAAATCATTTCGGGCATGGTTTAACTGAGAACCAATTCCGCGAGTAAAATCAATTGCAGATGCATTTTCTGGATCTTCAGCATTTACATTCCCTAAACGATATTGTGCCAAAATATCAAAATGCTCTTGTTCTGTGGTATGAAACAAAGATCCAATTAATTTTAGCGTAAGCGTTGGCGATGCTTTATAAGTAGTTTTTAAAGCTCCAAAATAAGTGTTATATTGATCTTTTTCCTGTCCGTCGTAATAAACTGCAAGTGCCATTGGCTGATCTAAAGTACCAAAATTAGTCTGACGAACTAAAGGCTCATACGAATATTTGTTTTGAGAAATATTTCCTAAAAAGCTCATTTGCCATTTTTCAGAAATATCATAATTCACATTGGTTTGAATATCGGCAAAAGTTGGCTTATAATTAGTATCTGTATCTTGGCTATTTACCAAAAGACTATTATTTCTATAACGAACTCCTGTTACGGCAGACCATTTTTTATTTTTTGAAACTAAATCGACTGCAGCGCTTCCGCCTAAAAAACTGGCTTCAAAAGCTGCACCAAACTGAGTTGGCTTGCGATACGTAATATCTAAAACAGAAGATAGTTTATCTCCGAACTTCGCCTGAAATCCACCAGCAGAAAATTCAACATTCTGCACTAAATCTGTATTGGTAAAACTAAGTCCTTCCTGCTGTCCCGAGCGAATTAAAAACGGACGATATACTTCTACTTCATTTACATAAACCAGATTTTCGTCATAATTTCCGCCACGAACCATATATTGAGTGCTCAATTCGTTATTTGAATTAACACCAGGAAGTGTTTTCAGAATATTTTCGATTCCTGCGTTGGCGCCTGGAATCTTTTTTATGGTTTCAGTATCAACCGAAGTAATTCCCTGAACTCTTTTTCTATTTCCAGAAGAAACAAAAACTTCTCCCATTTGCTCTTCTGAATTACTCATAATCGGATTAAAAACAAAAACTTCATTTGTCTTTAAACTGACGGTCAAACTCATCATTTTTAAAGAAACGTGAGTAAAAATCAGCGAAACCTTTTTATTTGATGGAATTTCAATTTCATAAAATCCATTTGCATCAGATTGCACAGCAGTTCCTTGAGATGAAATATTTACGCTCGCAACAGGATGTTTTTCGACATCTAAGATTAACCCTTTTACACGGGCATTTTGAGCTAAAGCAATACAGCTGAAAAATAAAAAAAGAAAAACGAATGTAAACCTGTTGTAACTCAAAGATTTTGGGTTTTATTTTTGTTGACTTCTAAAAAAACGAGTTTCAAAGATAGTAGTATTTCCTACATTATCAACAACTTCAACTTTTAATACGTTTTCACCTTCTGCCAAATATTGATCATCAAAAGTATGAGTGATTCTTCTCGCTTTATTTTCGTATTCAAATAAAACCCAGCTTCCGTTTAAATAACCATTATATGATTTTATGCCAGACAGAGAATCGCTTATCGTTAAATCAATTTTCTTTTGATCGCTAATCCATTTTCCTTCAATTGGTTTTGCAATTTTAATAACTGGCGGAATTGTATCGAGAACTAAGCCGTATGTACCTAATATTTTTGCTTTCGCAGTAAAAACATCACCTTTTCTAATAGTTCCGTTAAAACTTGTTCCTTTACCAATATAAAGTTTATCACGCAAATCTTCTGGATAAGTGCTGTCTTTTATAGTGATTGTAAAATTAGAATGTGCAGGAACTGTATCATCGTGAATATAAATTTTGTTATTTCTTACATCAAAATTCATATTAAAATCATCGTAGAAAGTTCCAGCTGGAAAGAAAACTGACATGTTATCTTTCTCAAAATTGGCATCTCTATTATATTTTATAAAATACTTCCCATTAACCGACTCTGACTCTACAAGAGGTGCTGCAGTATCATATTCAATTGGAACCGTAATAGAATTCATATTCCCAAAATAATCAGAAACCTCAATTTTATAATTTGAAGTTAAATTAGATTCTGCTTTAACAATACCGCGAAGTGAATCGGTTTTAATAATACTTAAAGCGAAAGGCGTTTTCATAAAAAGTTTCTGCACACGCTGTCCAGATTTTTTATATCTAGAATAATCAATCAAAGCGTTGACGTAACGCATTTCATCAAAAGAATAAGTATTAAATTGATAATTATAATTCTGATTTCCGTTTAAAAAAGTTGAAACGTTAAAAACCCCATTTCTATTATGTGAAACATCATCCGTATCAATAGCATTAATTCCAAAACCAATTTTTCCGTTTGCCTTAACTTTTGAAGCTAGATAAGTTCCATCTTTTTGAAGCGCCATGTTTACCAACAAAGGTTGCTTAGACTGGTTTACCGTAGCATTATCCAACGGATAAACGTATAAACTAGATAAAGTTGGCTTTTTGGTATCTTTTAAATTTTGGTCAAAGCCAAAGAAAATTGGGTTGATAACAAATTCTGTTTTAGTATCTCGAATTTCAAAATGAAGATGCGGTCCTTCTGACGAACCTGTGTTTCCTGAAAGTCCGATTATATCACCTTTTTTCACGGGAAGTTCGTCTGGTTTTGGAAACATTTCAATTTCGTATGCCTTTTCTTTGTAATGCGTTTTTTTTACATAATCTAAAATTGCCCCAGTTGGTGTTTGCAAATGCCCATAAACAGAAGTATACCCGTTTGGATGTGTGATATAAATACATTTTCCGTTTCCAAAAGTCGAAATTTTAATTCGCGAAACATATCCATCCGCAATTGCATGTACAGTCAAACCTTCTCTTTGATTGGTCTTTAAATCAAACCCCGCATGAAAGTGATTAGGTCTTAACTCTCCAAAATTACCAGAAAGTTGCATTGGAATATCTAATGGAGGACGGAAATAATCTTTAGGATATTGTGTTTGAGCAAACACAGAATTACAAATTAAAAGGGCAAGTACATATAATCTCATAAACAACATTTTTGCTAAGATAAGCAAAAACAAGCCAATAAAAGCAAGAAAAAGGCTTCAAAATCACAATTAATTGAATTACAATATATTTATCTAAATTAATGCAAAAAAATCGATAAAAAATTGCATTAATAAAAAGGAATATTAACTTTGTAGGATTAAGTAATGAATAGGATGTATAATGAGTGTAATTGCAGAAATAATTGATACTCTTGAATATAAAGTTGAAAAGCTTTTTGAGAAATCGAAAGCCTTTGAACAAAACAATCAAGTATTACGATTAGAACTAGCCAAAGCTGCGCAAATTATCCAGAAACAATCTGAGGAAATAGAAGCTTTGAAGAAGCAAAATGAAACACTTAAGATAGCCAATTCGTTGCTTGGCAGCGACAACAACAAGAGAGAGACAAAGCTTAAAATAAATTCATTAATTCGCGAAATTGATTACTGCATAGCGCAATTATCAGATTAATAATATGGACGGAAAGCTTAGAATTAAAATATCAATTGCCGATCGCGTTTACCCACTTACGGTTGAACCGGCTCAAGAAGAAGGACTTAGAAGTGCTTCTAAAAAAATTGATGCTATGATCAAGCAATTCGAAGAAAATTACGCGGTTCGTGACAAACAAGATGTTCTAGCAATGTGTGCATTACAATTTGCATCGCAGGTAGAACAAAAACAGATTGATAATGCAATCGATGGAGAAGAAACTATCGAAAGAATTAAAAGATTAAATACGCTTTTAGATCAATATCTCGAAAATTAAACGTTCTTTACAGAAACTAAGATACTGCCTACATTAGTTCACATTTGGTAAACTCAACACTAACAATTTAGAATGAGCAAATCGTCGCTACTATAGTATGCCCTCCATTTGGCTGGGAAACTTGAACAGTGAGTTAGCTCAAAACTTGTCTTTACGAGTTTATACAAGCAATTAATGTAGGCTTTTTTTATATATAAACCCTAACAAACATGGACATCATAACGATCATTATTGGTATTGTAGGTATTGCGGCAGGATTTGCAATAGCTAAAATTATCGAGAAAAGTAATATTTCAAACCTAATTAAAAACGCTAAAAAAGAAGCGGCTTCTATCTTAAAAGACGCAAATTTAGAAGCAGAAAATATCAAAAAAGATAAAATTCTTCAAGCAAAAGAGCGTTTTATCGAACTTAAATCAGAACACGAACAAGTTATTTTAGCACGCGATAAAAAAGTTGCTGAAGTAGAAAAACGCGTTCGCGATAAAGAATCTCAAGTTTCTAACGAACTTTCTAAAGCTAAAAAAGTAAACGAAGACTTTGAAGCTAAAACAGCTGAATACAACAACAAAATCGAGGTTTTAGACAAAAAACAAGCTGAAGTTGACAAACTTCACAAAAGCCAATTACAGCAATTAGAGGTTATCTCTGGACTTTCTGCTGAAGAAGCCAAAGAACAATTGGTAGAAGGTTTAAAAGCTGAAGCTAAAACAAAAGCAATGTCTCATATTCAAGAAACAATTGAAGAGGCAAAACTTACCGCACAGCAGGAAGCTAAAAAAATCATTATCAATACGATTCAAAGAGTTGGAACTGAAGAAGCAGTTGAAAACTGTGTTTCTGTTTTCAATATCGAATCTGACGATGTAAAAGGTAGAATTATTGGACGTGAAGGACGTAATATTAGAGCTCTTGAAGCTGCAACTGGAGTTGAAATCATTGTTGACGATACGCCAGAAGCTATTATCCTTTCTTGTTTCGATCCTGTTCGTAGAGAAATTGCTCGTTTGTCTTTACACAAATTAGTAACTGATGGACGTATTCACCCAGCGCGTATTGAAGAAGTTGTTGCCAAAACTGCAAAACAAATCGATGACGAAATTATTGAGGTTGGAAAACGTACCGTTATCGACTTAGGAATTCACGGTTTACACCCAGAATTAATTAAAGTTGTAGGTAGAATGAAATACCGTTCTTCTTACGGACAAAACTTATTACAGCACTCAAGAGAAGTTTCTAAACTTTGCGGTATTATGGCTGCAGAATTAGGATTGAACGTGAAATTGGCAAAAAGAGCTGGTTTATTACACGATATCGGAAAAGTGCCGGATACAGAAAGTGATTTGCCACACGCGCTTTTAGGTATGCAATGGGCTGAGAAATACGGCGAGAAAGAAGAAGTATGCAACGCGATTGGAGCGCACCACGATGAGATTGAAATGAAGTCTTTACTGTCTCCAATTATTCAGGTTTGTGATGCTATTTCTGGAGCTAGACCAGGCGCTAGACGTCAGGTTCTTGATTCTTACATCCAACGTTTGAAAGACCTTGAAGATGTTGCTTACGGATTCAGCGGAGTTAAAAATGCTTACGCAATTCAAGCTGGTAGAGAACTTCGTGTAATTGTAGAAAGCGAAAAAGTTTCTGATGATAATGCTGCAAACTTATCTTTCGAAATTTCACAAAAAATTCAAACAGAAATGACTTATCCTGGACAAGTAAAAGTTACAGTTATTAGAGAAACTAGAGCTGTAAACATTGCTAAATAATCTTAGGAACATTAATAAAAATAAAGGCTGTCAATTGACAGCCTTTATTTTTATAATCTTTTTACGTTTTACATATCATTAAAAATAATTTTAAAACTTGTTCCTACCCCAACTTCACTTTCTACTGCAACCGTTCCTTTCATTGCTTCAATTTGATTTCTTGTAATGTACAAACCAATTCCGCGAGCTTCTTCATGTTTATGAAAGGTTTTATACATTCCGAATAGCAAATCACCGTAGACCTTCAAATCGATTCCGAGACCATTATCTGTAATCGTAAGCGATTTAAATCCTTCGGGTTCGATTGCAAAATCAAAAGTAACGACTGGATCTCGATCTGGATGTGCATATTTAATCGCGTTTGTTGTAAAATTCAACAAAACACTTTCCATATAAGCAGGATTAAAATTAATCGTCAAATACTTCGGAACATTATTTATAATAGTAACCTTTCGCTGTTGATGATACCCTTTGATTGTCGAAATAGTTTTCTCAATATACTCGCAAAGTTTTAACGGCACTACCGCAATATTGATATTACTCTGCGTTTTTACAATTTGAGTAAGATTTGAAATAGTTTCATTCAGATCGTTAGAAACGGCTCGCAAGTATTCCAGCATTTCAGCTACAGTCTGCTTACTAACATCGGCATCAATAAGATCTAAAATTGATTTTATATTTCCGGCTTGTGTATTTAAATTATGAGAAACAATATGCGAAAAGTTTAATAAACGGCTATTTTGATCGCTATATAGCTTCATGGTTTTCATAAGCTCAAGTTCTTTTTCTTTCTGAGCCGAAACATCTGTATGCGTCCCAATTACACGCAAAGGCTTTCCGTTTTCATCACGTTTAATTACTTTCCCTCGATCCAAAATCCATTTGTAATTACCGCTAGAAGTCATTACGCGATGGTAATTTTCGTAAAACGGAATCTTATTATCAAAGTGCTCATGAATATCTGAATAATATTTTGGAAGATCATCAGGGTGCACAATTTTATCCCAACGTTCTGGGTCATCAAAAATATCAGTCGATTCTAATTCTAAAATTTTAAGAGACAGGGAAGAATAAAAAACCCTATTCGTAACCATATCCCAATCCCAAATCCCAGCAGTCGAAGCATCGAGAGCAAATTGAAAACGCTCTTCAGAAATCCTAAGTTTTTCTTCCTTATCTTTTAATTCGGTAATATCCGAAACATGACCATAAAAAACCACGTTTCCATTTGTTGAAGATTCTGTTTTTGCGGCAATTTTAAACCAGCGAATTCCTTTTTCAGGAAGAGCAGCTCTAAATTCAATTTTCCAAGGTTTTATTTCTTTTCTAGCTTTAACTAAAGACTGAAAAAAAAGTTCGCGATCCTGCGGTAAAATTCGATCGTAAACTATAACCTTAATATCATTATTAAAATCCTTTGAAGAAAGTTCAAATATTTCATCTGCCGATTTGCTTACAAGAGGAAACGTATAATTATTATCAGCATCAATAACAAACTGAAAAAGCAAGTCGGGCATTTCGGCCAACAATTTTTTGTAAAAATTATTTACCTCTAAGCAATCTTCATTTCCATACAAATCAAAAACCATATGCTACTCTTTATGTAAATAAGATATTGGAACTTATTCAGTAAAGCAAAAAAACTAAACTCAACTTTGCTTTTTGCTTTTCGCTTTAATTAAAACAAAATTTTAACACAATATATAAATTTTCACAACAAAAACATAGGCAATTATAAAAATAATTACCTCCTAGGATGAAAACTATGCATTACTTCTTTTAAAAAACTGCGATCCAAATGCACATAGATTTCTGTTGTTGTGATTGATTCGTGGCCCAACATTAATTGAATCGATCTTAAGTCTGCACCATTTTCAAGCAAATGAGTCGCAAAAGAATGCCTCAAAGTATGCGGACTAATACTTTTTTTAAGCCCCATTTTCTGAGCAAGATCTTTGATGATGGTAAACACCATTGCGCGAGTCAACTGATTTCCTCGTCTATTTAAGAACAAAGTATCTTCGGCTCCTTTCTTTATAATGAGGTTTGAGCGAACAGCATTTTTGTAAATTTCAATATATTTTTGTGTTAATGATCCTATCGGAACAAATCTTTCCTTATTTCCTTTACCTGTAATTTTAATAAAGCCTTCATCAAAAAAAAGATCTGAAATTTTAAGCGAAATCAATTCAGAAACACGCAAACCGCAACCGTATAAAGTTTCTAACATTGCCCTGTTTCTCTCCCCTTCGTTAGTACTTAAATCGATTGTTTCAATCAAAGCATCTATTTCTTGAAGCGATAAAGTATCAGGCAATTTGCGACCCGTTTTGGGTGCTTCTATCAATTCTAAAGGATTGTCATTTCTATAATCTTCAAAAACCAGATAATTAAAGAAACTTTTTAGTCCCGAGATAATCCTAGCCTGCGACCTTGGGTTTACCTCCTTAGCCACTGAATAAATAAACTGCTGTAAAGTTTCATCGGAAATTTTTATTGGCGAAACATCAATTTTATTAGTTTCTAAAAAAAGACATAAACGTTCAATATCAAAGCCGTAGTTTTCTATTGTATTTTTAGACAAACCTCTCTCAATCCTCAAGTATGACTGATAATCTTTTATATATCTGCTCCAATTCATATTTACAAAGTAAGTAATTTTTTGGTATAAAAAAACCTTCCCAATGATAAGGAAGGTTTGTTTTTTTTATTCCATTTATAAATTAAAACTTGTATCCTACCGATAGTGAAAATACACCATTATGAATTTTTGAATCATCACCAGCTTCCGTTTTAGCTATATTTGCTAAACCTAAATTATATCTCGCACTAGCAAATATATTTTCGGTAAACTCATATCCCGCTCCAAAATTCAATCCAAAATCAATTGATTCAAAATTATCTTTAATATCTTCTTTATTATCAATATTAAGCTCATCTATCTTTACTCTCGCTTTTGCTGAAGTCAGAAACCCAATTTGCGGACCAGCTTCAATAAAAAACTGTTCTGTTGCAAAGTATTTAAACATAACGGGCACATTGATATAATCTAAGTTAAAACATGTTTTTGCTTCGTATCCATTTACTTCAAGATCATCAAATCTGGTACCTTGTGTAGAGTACAAAAGCTCAGGTTGCAATGCAAATTTCTCAGAAAATTTTATTTCAACGAAACCACCTGCATGAAATCCAAATTTTGATTTCAAATCCATTCCGTCTGTATCACCCGACAAATTTGACAAATTCAAACCACCTTTAACTCCATACTTAACTTCTTGTGCATTTGCAAATCCAAATGCCATAACTGCAATCGCAGATAAAATAACGTTTTTCATTCTTTGTTTTTGGTTAAAATTAATTGAGCCAAATATAAAAATTTACTTATGAAAAACTAACTAAAATTTTAACACTATAAACATCTAAACAAAAAAACCTTCCGTTATCCGGAAGGTTCTTTAAATATTTTAATTTCTTAATTAAATTTATATGCTGCTGTTATAGCAAAAACACTGTTTTTTGGGCTATCGTAATACTCGTCCCAAGTATCTGCATCATTATCTGCAATATTAGATAAACCTACAGTATAACGAGCTCCAACTGAAAAATTATCTGTAAAGTTGTATCCAACGCCAAAATTAAATCCAGTATCAACAGATTTAAAACCGTCTTTAACATCTTCTCCTTCGGTTTTCGCAGAAACTAAAAACCCTAATTGTGGTCCAGCTTCAACGGTAAATTGTTTAGTAACGTAAAATTTAGCTAAAACAGGAACATTAATATAGTTTAATTTAGTATCAAAATCTCTATTACCAAATTCAAGTTTAGCACCTTGAGTAGAAAACAAAAGCTCTGGCTGAATAGACAATCTCTCGATAACTTTAATTTCAGCAAAACCTCCTACTTGAAAACCAACTAAAGAGTTCGCATCATAATAGTTACCACCAGCAAAACTTGTTATATTAAGGCCTCCTTTTATTCCAAATCTTGTTTCCTGAGCATTTGTGAATGCAAAAGCCATAATTGCAATGGCAGATAAAATAATTTTTTTCATTCTAATTTGTTTTGGGTTAAATTAATGAGTCAAATATAAAAATATTCTTCATAAATGTATATTAGGAATTTAACAAATTAAATGGTAACTAACCAATTGTCAAGACAACATGAATTGGCTAGAAATTTAAGATTAAGTAAAAAACAAAAGCCTTTCCATTTCTGGAAAGGCTATCAAAGAACACTATTAACTAAATATTTAGAAGTGTAATGCGAAACCAATGTTGAATTGGAAAACACTCTTATAATAATCATCATTTAAAGATATATTATAACGAATTCCTGGTTCAACTGAAACATTTTTCCCAACAAACCAAGCGTAACCTCCTTGTAAACCTACGTATGAAGGATTCTCATCTGCATTTTTTGTACTTGCTCCTGTATAAGAAGCTTCTAAAGGAAATTTATCAAGTAAATAATATTTTGCACCTACTTTGTAAGCAAAAGAATTTTGGCTATGACCAAGATCGTTATATCCCAATCCTGCCTTAACAGCCAAATTATCCATTACAAAGTAACCAGCTTCAGCACCAATCCCCCAAGTTGTTTCCCCATCTTCTGATGACAATTGAAAACTGGTATTACCAACATTAACGGCACCAAAGCCAGTATTAGCCTCAATTAACCATTTTCCTTTTGCTGTTTGTTCTTGCGCATTTGCAAAACCAAATCCCATTACTGCAATAGCAGCCAAAACAATTTTTTTCATAATTTTTAAAATATTATTTGATTAATATTCAACAAAACTAAGATTAGACTTACAAAATGTAGTCCGCAATAAGTTTAAAAAGTATTAAAATAGGGTAAAAATGAAATCGATATAGACCAATTGAAAATCAAAGCATTGAAAGAACAAAAGGCATTTTTCAGACGCTAAAAATCATTTTGAGTGGGAATTTTAGTAATTATTTAATCCAAATTATAATGCAATAAAATGCTAAATATGTAGTTTTGAACTTTAAATAACATTTTAAAATACCAATTTTTAAAAACCTTTTTATGAAGAAAATACTTTTAGCAGCTTTTATGTTCATTGCAACATCAGCTGCAGTACAAGCACAATTACTAAAAATCGGGGTAAAAGCAGGGGTTAACTTTGCTAGCCAAACTGGAGACTTTCCAGACCAAATTAATAAAGATGGAATTACTAGTTACCATGCTGGTTTGGTGGCTGAAGTAAAATTATTAGACAAATTCTCTATTCAACCAGAGCTTTTATACTCTACTGTTGGTGCATCTTATAAATTTAGTGAAGTAAGTGAAGATGTAAAAAACGAACTAGGATATATTTCTATACCAGTAATGGCTAAATTCTATTTAAACAATACTTTTAGCTTAGAAGTTGGTCCACAGGCTTCTTTCTTAGTTAGTGAAAGAAATGATTTTGATGTTAAGAATGGTGAAACTTTTGAATTTGGTCTTAATGCAGGACTAGGAGTTAAACTTACTGAAAGTATCTTTTTACAAGGTCGTTATGGCTTAGGTTTAACTGAAGCATCTAAAAATGCAGATATTAAAAACTCAGTATTCCAGATTTCAGCTGGATTCATGTTCTAAAAATATATCACATACTTTTATAAAAACCGCTCTATTTATTAGTGCGGTTTTTTTTATTTTTACAAAGTTCAATGACAATTGCAAAAATTAATAGCAATGTCAATATCTCAAAACAAAAAATACATATGAAAATCTGCATTATCAACGGACCCAATTTAAACCTTTTAGGAAAACGCGAACCAGAAGTTTACGGAAGCCAGACTTTTGAAGATTATTTTGAAACGTTGAAACAAAAATTCCCAAATATTGAACTTTCTTATTATCAAAGTAATATTGAAGGAGAACTGATAGGTAAAATTCAGGAAGTTGGTTTTTCATTTGATGGAATTATTCTGAATGCTGGAGCTTATACGCACACTTCTATAGGTTTGGGTGACGCCATGAAAGCGGTTACTACACCAGTAATTGAGGTTCACATTTCAAATACTTACGCTCGTGAGAGCTTTAGACATCAATCGTATTTATCCGGAAATGCAAAAGGCGTTATTTTAGGTTTTGGGTTAAAAAGTTACGAATTGGCAATCCAATCTTTTTTATAGTATAGTGTTATCCTGAGCAAAGACTTCAACTTCACTTAGGATGACAACCTCTCTCATTCAATTTAACAAATTATTAATAAGCTCAGATTTAACTTATTATATTTTTGTAAGACAACCAAAACCTGTATGAGAAACTATACTTTACTTGCCTTTTTATTTTTTTCGCTTTCCAATTTTGCTCAAATCAGAGGAACTGTAACAGATGACAAAGGAAATCCGTTGCCTTTTGTATCCGTTTTTGAAGAAAACACTTATTCGGGAACCACTACAAACGAACAGGGAAAATATCAGCTTAATGTAAAAGAAATTGGAGGAAACGTCATCACTTTTCAATATTTAGGTTATAAAACTAAAAAAATAACGGTTCTTGCCGCAACAAGAATCGTCAATATGGATGTTAGCCTTCAGGAAGAAAGTTTTGCATTAAATGAAGTTATCATTGATCCTAAAAACAATCCTGCTAATGCTATCATAAAAAGTGCGATAGCTCATAAAAAAGAAAACTCAGATAAAACTAGACGTTACACAGCCGATTTTTATTCTAAAGGAATGTTTAAAGTCAAAGATCTCCCTAAAAAGATCTTGGGCAAAAAAGTAGATTTAGGCGATGATATGGGTTCAAATTTGGATTCAACAGGAACAGGAATTTTGTATTTATCTGAAACTATTTCGAAAGTCACTTTTGAAAAACCTGATAAACTAAAAGAGAAAATCATTGCTTCTAAAATTTCAGGAAACAATCGCGGTTATAGCTATAACACAGCTGCTTTATCGACTTATGATTTTTATGACAATACTTTAGATTTTGATGTAAAACTCATCTCTCCTATAGCCGATAATGCTTTCAATTATTACAAATACAAGCTGGAAAGCACATTTTATGACGACAATAACCAGCAGATTAATAAAATCAAAGTTATCCCAAAACGTGATAAAGAACCAGTTTTTGAAGGTTACATTTATATTGTAGATGACAGTTTTGCGATTTACGCCATTGATCTCGACATCAAAGGGTATCGAATGAAAAATGAGTTTACAGAAGTGATGACTCTAAAACAAAGTTTTAGCTATAATAGCAAAAATAAAATCTGGTCTAAGAATGCACAAACACTTTCTTTTAATGCAGGTATTTTTGGAATAAAGTTTTCTGGCAATTTCAATTATGTATATTCCAATTATGAATTTCCTGATTCTTTTGACAAGAAAACTTTCGGAAATGAAATTGTTGCTTTTGAACTTAATGCCAACAAAAAAGATGATGCTTTCTGGAATGAAATTCGTCCAATTCCTTTAACCATTGAAGAAAGCAGTGATTATGCAAAAAAAGATAGCTTGCAAATCATTAGAAAATCAAAAAAATACACCGATTCTATTGACGCCAAAAACAATAAGTTTAAGGTTTGGGATATTTTAATGGGCTATGATTACAAAAACACTTTTAAGAAATATTCTTTTGATTATAAAGGTCTATTAAATATTACTTCTCTAAGCTTTAATACCGTACAGGGTTTTAATCTAGATTCAGGCTTTTCTTTTAGAAAATGGGATGAAGAAAAAGGAACGAACACTTCTATAAGCACTACTTTTAATTATGGCTTTTCTGATGAACGTTTTCGTGCAATTGGTGAATTTAGCCATCGTTTCAATACAATAAATTATGCCTCAATTTGGGGTTCTGGCGGAGTAAAAACAGCTCAATTTAATAGCGCTGAACCAATTAGTAAGTTTATAAATTCTATAAGTTCTTTATTTTTTAAAGATAATTACATGAAGCTTTATAACTTAGAATTTGCTGAAATCAATTACGGACAAGATATTGCAAATGGAATAAATCTTACCGGAAAAGTTGGTTACGAACAGCGTAAACCGCTTTTCAACACAACCGATTATTCTTTCTTTAAAAAAGATGATATTTATTCGTCTAATAATCCTTTAGCGCCAAACGATTTTACAACTCCAGCATTTGATCAGCATCATTTGTTTAAAGCTCTCGTGACAACTAGAATCAATTTCGGCAGTAAATACATCTCAAGGCCAGACGGAAGATTCAATATTAAAAACGACAAATATCCCACAGTTTATCTAGCATTTGAAAAAGCTTTCGCGGCAAGCGAAAAAAAATATGAATACGAAAGAATTGGCGCTTCCGTCCAATACGATTTATCACTTGGAAATAAAGGTCTTTTAGGAACCAATTTTAGAGGAGGAAAATTCTTTAATGCTGAGAACATTTCGTTTATCGATTATAGACATTTTAATGGAAATCAAACTCATGTTGGAACAAGTGAACGCTATTTGAATGTTTTTAACATGATGCCTTATTATTCTAACAGCACAAACGATAGTTATTTTGAAATGCATACTGAATATAATGACACTGGTTTTATCATGAATAAAATTCCGTTGTTGAATCTTTTGAAATCCACTATGAATGTTGGTTTTCACGCTTTAGCAATTCCAGACAGAAAGCCATATTCTGAATTTACGGTTGGGTTAGATAATTTAGGTTTCGGAAAATTCAAACTATTCCGAATAGATTATGCGCATTCTTATCAAGGCGGCATTCAGCAAAACGGAGTTGTTTTTGGATTGAAAATCTTAAATGCGTTGGATTAAAGATGCTAAGACGCTAAGGTTCTAAGATGCTAAGTTTTTTTCTTTGTCAAAGTTTAAAACTTTGACAAAGATTAAATTAAAACCTTTAAACAATTTTTATTTTTTTTAATCTTCTTGAAATAAAAAACTTAGAATCTTAGCACCTCAGAACCTTTGCACCTTAAGAATAATCATCTGGTTCAACATGTATTAAAACATGCCCAAGTTCTGGAATTTCTTTTCTTAAAGTATCTTTTAACAAGTGTGCCAAATCATGACCTTCTTTAACAGAAATCTTTGCAGAAACAATAGCATGCAGATCAACATGATATTTCATTCCTGCTTTACGGATAAAACATTTTTCTGTTCCAAGAATTCCTGGAACCAATAAAGATTTTACACGAATTTCTTCAACTAAATCTTCATGAAGGTTTTCGTCCATGATTTCACCTAGCGCAGGCCTAAATATTTTGTAGCTATTATAAAGGATAAAAAAAGCCGCAAAAAGTGCTGCCCAATCATCCGCAGATTCATAGCCTTTACCCATAATTAAGGCAATTGAAATTCCGATAAAAGCTGCTACAGAAGTTATTGCATCGCTTCTATGATGCCAAGCATCGGCTGCTAAAGAAGTACTATTGGTTTGTTTGCTTCTCTTCATCACCAAACGAAAAGAGTATTCCTTCCAAATAATAATGGCACCTAAAACATACAAAGTCCAAGATTTAGGCAAATCGTGCGAAGTGCCAATATTAGCGATACTTTCGTAACCAATAATAGTTGCCGAAGTAATCAAAAAACCTACAACCAAAAACGTAATTAATGGTTCTGCACGGCCATGGCCATACGGGTGGTTTTCGTCTGCTGGTTTATTTGAATATTTGATTCCAAACAGAACTAAAAATGATGAAAATATATCTGTCGTTGATTCAATTGCGTCTGCAATTAAGGCATAAGAATTGCCAAAAAAACCTGCAAGACCTTTTATCAGGGCCAAGCAGGTGTTTCCTATTATACTAAAAATAGTAGCTTTTACAGCTTTTTGTTCGTTTGTCATTTAGACTATTTTTTTTCGCCACGAATTCACGAATTAAACAAAATTTAGAATTTATCTTATTTCTCTAATTTTTAAAATGAAATTCGTTTAATTTGACTTTAAAAATTTTGAATTAGTTTAATTCGTGAATTCGTGGCAAATATTTTTTTAAGCTCTCACGATTTTTGCGCCGATTGCTCTCAAACGCTCATCGATACGTTCATATCCACGATCGATTTGCTCGATATTTTGGATTGTGCTTGTTCCTTTTGCAGAAAGAGCAGCAATCAATAATGAAATTCCCGCACGAATATCAGGAGAAGACATTGTAGTTGCTTTCAATTGAGATTCGAAATTATGCCCCATAACCACAGCTCTGTGCGGATCACATAACATAATTTTTGCTCCCATATCGATTAATTTGTCCACGAAGAACAAACGGCTTTCGAACATTTTTTGGTGAATTAAAACATCTCCTTTAGCTTGGGTTGCTACAACCAAAACGATACTTAATAAGTCAGGTGTAAATCCTGGCCATGGTGCATCGGCAATAGTTAAGATAGAACCGTCAATATCTGTTTTTACTTCATATCCATCTTTGTGAGCTGGAATATAAATATCATCATTACGTTTTTCAACTGTAATTCCAAGTTTTCTAAAAGTATTCGGAATCAAACCTAAGTTTTCCCAGCTTACATTTTTGATAGTGATTTCGCTTTTTGTCATAGCCGCAAGACCAATCCAAGAACCGATTTCGATCATATCAGGAAGAATTCTGTGCTCGCAACCTCCAAGGCTTTCAACACCTTCAATAGTCAATAAGTTAGAACCAACTCCTGTGATTTTAGCTCCCATAGAGTTAAGCATTTTACACAATTGCTGTAAGTAAGGCTCACAAGCAGCGTTGTAAACTGTAGTTGTTCCTTTTGCTAAAACCGCTGCCATTACAATGTTTGCAGTTCCAGTTACAGAAGCTTCATCTAGAAGCATATCTGTTCCTTTAAGACCTTCTTCAGGAGTTTCTACTCCATAAAAATGATCTTCTCTATTATATCTAAATTTTGCTCCAAGGTTAATAAAACCTTCAAAGTGTGTATCTAATCTACGACGACCGATTTTATCTCCTCCTGGTTTTGGAATATATCCTTTTCCGAAACGAGCCAAAAGCGGACCAACAATCATAATAGAACCACGAAGCGCTCCACCTTCTTTTTTGAAAGCTTCAGTTTCTAAATATCCAACATTAACTTCGTCAGCTTGAAAAGTAATCGAACCTGGTTCGTTACGTTGAATTTTCACCCCTAAATTCCCCAACAAAGTGATTAATTTATTGATGTCTATAATATCAGGAATGTTATTAATTTTTACTTTCTCTCCTGTTAGAAGCACGGCACATAAAATTTGTAATGCCTCATTCTTTGCTCCTTGCGGAGTGATTTCTCCTTTTAAAGGAGTTCCTCCTTCGATTTTAAAAATTCCCATAGATTTTTGTTAAGGTTCTAAGGTTCTTAGATTCTAAGGTTCTGAGCTAAAATCTTAGCATCTTAGAAACTTAGCATCTTAGCCACTTTATTTTTGATTATTGTTTTTTTGAAAATTCTTTTTTTGTCCGCCCTTATTGTTGTTATTCTTGTTGTTCTGAGCTTTTGGCTGTGTTCCAGAAGCTGTTTTGTTCGACATGCGTTTGTTTGTACGCATTAAATCTGTCGTGTTTAACAACTCTTCTGTGCTGTGCAGTAGGTTTATTTTTCCTCCAGAAAGTTCATATAAATGCTCAAAAATAACATCGTCTTTTACTGTGTCTTTGTTCCAGCTCAAAAACGACTTTTTCATATGGTTTGCAATTACCATTACCAAAGCATTTTTCATCTCGCCTTCTTCCCATTTATTAGCAACTTCTATCATATACTTGATATTGTTACCATAAAATCTATATTTTGGGAAGTTTTGAGGATACTGCAATATCTCTGGTTTTAGCTGCAAGACATCTCTTGACGGAATCGGGTATGGCGATTCAACATTAAGTTTAAAATCAGACATGATAAAAAGCTGATCCCAAAGTTTATGCTGAAAATCTGGCACATCACGCAAATGCGGATTTAGGCTTCCCATAACCTGAATGATGTATTTTGCGGCTTTATTGCGCGTTTCATCATCTTCGATTGCAGTTGCCTGATCAATCAGTTTTTGCAAGTGACGACCATATTCTGGGATAATCAGACGTTGTCTTTCAGAATTGTATTCTAAATTATATACAACGTCGCTTGCGGCTTCTCTTTTATATTTTTCGATCATAAGTTTATAATGAAACTATACCTTCTATTGTAGAAACTTCTTTGTATTTACTGATCACATCATCTGAGCTGTGCATCGTAACATCTACAGAAACACTGGTAAATTTACCTGTTTTAGATTTTGTTGTTTTAATAACCGCTCCCATTCTATCAAAAGCTTTTTCAACACGCTCTACATTATCACCTACAGAAGGCACAATAAATTTATACAAATATTCTGCTGGCCAAGTGTTTGCGTTATCAAGTTCTACTTTTAATCTTTCGTAAAATTCGGCGGTGTTTTTTTCTTTATCGTTCTCCATTCGTAATTAAAAATAAACGCAAATATACGTTTTTGATTTCAGATTTCAGATTTTAGATTTTAGATTTTTTGACCCTAAAAATGAGGCTGTTTTTTTGCCACAAATTACACTAATTAACACAAATTATTAAATCCTAAAATTCAATTTCCCTAATTTTAATTAACTTGGCAAATCAAAAAATAAAAATTAGCGAAAATTCGTGGCAAAAAAACTTTGCGACTTCGCGACTTTGCGAGATTAAAACACATTACAATGAAAAAAATCCTTTTACTTTTTATCGCTCTTACATTCAACAATATTGAAGCACAAGAAGTTAAAACACTGACTTATTTTCAAAATGACACTTTAAAACTGGATTTAGATTTATATCTGCCAAAGAAAAAAGCTGGGGAGAAAATCCCTTTAATTATGTTTGCTTTTGGTGGCGGTTTTTCGGGCGGAGAACGAACAAATGAAAAAGATTTTGGAAAATTCATGGCAAAAAATGGTTATGCAGTTGCGAGCATTTCATATAGTTTATACATGAAAGGAAAAGATTTTGGCTGTAAAGGAACTTTGACCGAAAAAATAAAAGCGATTCAAATTGGCGTGAGCGACATGTGGCAAGCAACAGCCTTCATGATTGAGAATGTAGACAAATACAATCTTGATACTTCAAAAATCTTTATTTCAGGAATTAGTGCAGGTGCCGAAATTGGTTTCCACGCTTCATTTTGGGATTATAAATTAATGAATTTATACAAAAGCAATCTCCCAGAAAACTTTAAATACAAAGGTTTTATTGGTGGTTCTGGAGCAATTCAGGATATTAATTTGATTACGAAAGAAAAAGCGATTCCGATGTTATTGGCACATGGAAATAATGATGATACAGTTCCTTATGCAGCAGGTTCGCACCGTTCTTGTCCGACAAATGCTTCTGGCTGGCTGATTCTTTTTGGCTCTTATGCCGTTTACAATCAAATGACTGATTTACATAAAGACATCGAACTGATTACTTTCTGCGGCGGTGGACATGAATTTTCGGGTTATCTTTTTCACCAAGGACAGCAATATGTTTTGGATTTTGTAAATGATGTTTTGAATGGCAAAAAGTTCCAATCGCATTTAATTGTTCCTTCTAAAAACGGAAAAAGCTCTGGGAAGTATTTGTTTTGTGAGTAATCCAAAAAAAGAAAGACAATTACTACCTTAAAAAATATTTTATTGTATAAAAATGGAAGTAAAGAAATCAGACATTCAAAAATTAGTTAAAGTAAAAAAAGTCGATTCATTTTGGAATCATTTGGTATGTAGTTTTAAAAAAGATTACAAAATATATGGAGAGGTTCAAAAAAACAAAATCAAAATTTGGGAAATGTCGTCTTTTACAGGAATATTTTATCCCGTTTATACTTTTGAATTTAATTCTGAAAATGACCTTGTAAAGACAAAAGATCAATTAAATTCCTTTGCCAGATTTTTTCAATTTCTATTTCCTTTATCTTTCTTTTTTCCTTTATTATCAAATGCTTTTACAGACTTTACAATTAAGCGTTTTTTAGCCAATATTGCAGCTTTCCTATTTTTAACTTTTGCTTGTCATTTACTGAGTAGAAAAATATATCGATTTGAAAAGAAAGAACAATTAAATAGTTTTTATAAAAAAATCGGCTTCACAGTAGAAGAAAAAACGTGTGACAAAAT
Source organism: Flavobacterium nitrogenifigens (assembly GCF_003254565.1). Taxonomy (GTDB): domain Bacteria; phylum Bacteroidota; class Bacteroidia; order Flavobacteriales; family Flavobacteriaceae; genus Flavobacterium; species Flavobacterium nitrogenifigens. The sequence goes on along the minus strand of NZ_QJRI01000182.1, from coordinate 322,964 downwards.
AGATGGAAAATCAGAAAATGAATGGAGCAGCAGTAAAATATTAACCCGATTATTTACATATCCATTTTGTTTAGCTTTAATATTATTTGGTATATTCGGCATGATTCCCGATGGAAATTTTTTTATTGCTATCCCTATGTTAGCAATCGTTGGAGTTTACTTGTACTCTGATTTAACTATGATATTCAGACCAAACAAATAACAACTATTATGTTTGGCTAAAGCCGAAATTCTAAATTTCAAAAATCCCGTTGGTTAAAACCAACGGCAATTCACATAAAAACTGCTCCAGCGGAGCAAAATATTTATAGCAAATACAATTTCTCACACATCAAAAAGCTCCAGTGGAGCGACATATAAATCACTCTAAATGTGTCGCTCCGCTGGAGCTTTATATTAATAACGCATAATTTTTCTATAAATATTTCGTCCCGCTGGGACTTTCTTTTTGTGAAAGCTTATATTTTTTTCAAATAATTCCAAAAACAAAACCATTTCTCCTTTTTAACCCTGATGGAAGTGGAAATCCTTTTGCTTTTTTCTTTAAAAAGCAAAAGATTGCAGCGGACAGCAGGAAACCATGCCAACTAAAAATGCCAAATCTTTCGTTTCTGATAAATATTCTTTTTAATTATAAATAAGTTTAGGTAAATTTGCGCTTTATTTTTAGAATAGTGCAAAAAGAAATTATAGTCTTGCTTGGCGGACCTGGTACTGGAAAATCAACACTTATTAACGAATTGGTAGCTCGTGGCTTTTGCTGCTATCCTGAAATTTCAAGACAGGTTACCATGAAAGCGCAACAACAAGGCATTGAACAGTTGTTTCTGGAACAACCGCTTTTGTTTAGCGAAATGTTATTGGAAGGTCGTATTGAACAATATAAAAATGCTCTTGAAGAACCTGACAATGTGGTTTTTATTGACCGAGGAATTCCAGATGTGGTAGCTTATATGGATTACATTGGCGATGAATATCCAGAGAATTTCGTTAAAGCGTGCGAAGATTATAAATATTCTAAAACTTTTATTTTACCGCCTTGGGAAGAAATTTACCAAAGTGATTCTGAACGTTATGAAAATTTTGATCAGGCTGTAAAAATCCAGGAGCACCTTGTTGAAACTTACAAAAAATATGGTTACGAACTTATTGAAGTTCCTAAAGATACAGTTGAAAACAGAATTCTTTATATCTTAGACAAAATTTAGCAGTATGGTTTAAAGTTGCAAAACTAGAAACTGTTTTCTAAATTTTTAACTTTAAAACCAAGGCAATGCTCGGAGCGCAGGATATTCTTCTAAAATACTGGAAACACGACAGTTTTAGACCGTTGCAAAAAGAAATTATTGATTCTGTTCTTGAAGGACAGGATACTTTTGCCGTACTTCCTACGGGCGGCGGAAAATCAATTTGTTTTCAGGTTCCCGCCATGATGCAGGAAGGAATCTGTCTTGTTATTTCTCCTTTGATTGCTTTAATGAAAGATCAGGTAGCGAATCTGCAGAAAAGGGATATAAAAGCGATTGCGCTTACGGGCGGAATTCACACTGAAGAATTGATTGATCTTCTTGATAATTGCCAGTACGGAAACTATAAATTTCTCTACTTATCTCCAGAGCGTTTGCAATCGGATTGGATTCTGGAGCGAATTAAAAATTTACCCATCAATTTAATTGCTATTGACGAGGCACATTGTGTTTCGCAATGGGGTCATGATTTTAGACCCGCCTATCTTAAAATTTCGGAACTGAAAAAATTCTTTCCTAAAATTCCGTTTTTGGCTTTGACAGCGACGGCAACTCCAAGAGTTATTGAAGATATCAGAACACAGTTAGAATTAAAAAATCCAAAACATTTTCAGCAGTCGTTTGAGCGAAAAAATATCGCTTACATGGTTTTTGAAGTTGAAGACAAATTATATCGAACTGAACAAATTCTTAAAAAGAATCCGCAACCTTCTATTATATATGTGCGAAATCGCAAAGCATGCCTAAACATGTCTTCACAATTGCAATCGTTAGGTTTTACGGCAACATATTATCATGGCGGACTTTCGGCAAAAGAGAAGGACAAAAACATGCAGTTATGGATGTCACAACAAGCTCAGGTTATTGTGGCAACAAATGCTTTTGGAATGGGAATTGACAAAGACAATGTCAAAACCGTTATTCATACACAGCTTCCAGAAAACATAGAAAACTATTATCAAGAATCTGGCAGAGCGGGACGAAATGGCGAAAAAGCTTTTTCGGTTTTGCTTTACAATAATTCAGATATGATTCAGACCGAACAGCAGTTTATAAATATTCTTCCCGACAAGAAGTTTTTAAAAGCAATGTACATCAAACTCTGTAATTATTTTCAGATTGCATACGGCGAAGGTTTAGATGAATCTTTTTCGTTTAAACTGAATCACTTTTGCAATAAATACGACTTCCCTACTCTTAAAACATACAATTCTTTACAATTTTTAAATCAGCAGGGAATTATTACGATGTCTCAAGAATTCTCAGAAAAAATTAGCGCTCAATTTTTAATAGAATCTAAAGAAGTCATTCGATACATAAGTTTGAATCCGAATGATGAAGAGATTATTCTGGCGATTTTGAGAACTTATCCTGGAATCTATGACGTAAAATCTAATCTGAATCTTGGTTTAATTGCTAAAAAATCGCATCACTCAGAAGAGCAAGTCACCGCTCTTTTAGAAAAATTAAGAGAAAAAGAAATTATAGAATACAAATCTAAAAACAACGACGCTACTATACTATTTAATGAAATCCGCGAGGACGATCTTACTATAAATAGAGTTTCGAAATATTTAGAGAAACAAAACGAGGTTAAAAAAGAACAGCTCCTATCGGTTCTTCATTATATAAAAGACAACAAAACCTGCAAAAACAGATTGGTTTTGAATTATTTTGGAGAAGAAACAACCGAAAATTGTGGCATTTGTTCGTACTGCATTACACAAAAAGGAAAAATTACAGAAGCCGATTCGATTGCTGACAAGATTTTGTCTCTGCTTAGAACAGCTTCTCTGACTTCGAGAGAAATTGAAAACCAGATCAAAATGGATACAAAAGACATTCTGTTGGTTCTTCAGGAATTGCTCGAAAACAACCATATCATCATACAAGCGAATAATAAATACACTTTAAAATCATAATGGAGAAATTGAGAATTATATTTATGGGAACGCCAGAATTTGCCGTTGGCATTTTGGATACCATTATCAAAAATAACTACGAAGTTGTTGGCGTAATTACTGCGGCAGACAAACCGGCAGGACGCGGACAAAAAATAAAATATTCGGCTGTAAAAGAATATGCTCTTGCTAATAATCTTACTCTATTACAGCCTACCAATTTAAAAGACGAAAATTTCTTAGCAGAATTAAAAGCGCTAAATGCTAATTTACAAATCGTAGTTGCCTTTAGAATGTTGCCTAAAATAGTGTGGGAAATGCCAAGTTTAGGAACTTTTAATCTTCATGCTTCGTTACTTCCAAACTACCGTGGTGCTGCTCCTATTAACTGGGCCATTATTAACGGAGAAACTAAAACCGGAGTTACTACTTTCTTTATTGATGATAAAATTGATACTGGCGCAATGATTTTAAATTCTGAAATCAACATTGAGCCAGAAGAAACAGCAGGACAATTACATGATCGTTTGATGCACTTAGGAAGCACAACTGTAATTGACACTTTAAAAGTTATTGAAAACGGAAATGTTACCACAACAATTCAAGAAGATAACGACGATATCAAAACAGCTTACAAGTTAAACAAGGAGAACTGCAAAATTGACTGGACAAAATCTGGAGCAGAAATCAATAATCTGATTCGGGGTTTAAGTCCGTATCCTGCTTCTTGGTGTTATTTAAAAGATCAAAACGAAGAATTGAACATCAAAATTTATGAAGCAAAACTAATCTCAGAATCACATTCTTACGAGATTGGAAAGCTTATTAGCAGTAAAAAAGAAATTAAGATCGCAATAAAAGGCGGCTTTATTCAGTTATTAAGTTTACAATTTCCAGGAAAAAAGAGAATGCTTGCTTCAGAATTATTAAATGGAGTGAGTTTTTCAGAAGCTGCAAAAGTGTATTAACGTCAGTAAAACAGGGGTTTGTACTTGTTTTTTATCGATAAACAACACTCTTTATGAACAAAAAAAGCAAGTTATCAACAATTTTTGCTAAAAATAAAGAAAACACTTGCACGCAACGGATTTCCTACTAAATTTGTGTATTAACAATTTTTTTTAACCAACAATTAATAACTAATTATTATGAACAAATCAGAATTAATCGATGCTATCGCTGCTGATGCAGGAATTACAAAAGCTGCGGCTAAATTAGCTTTGGAGTCTTTTTTAGGTAATGTAGGAACTACTTTGAAAAAAGGTGGAAGAGTTTCATTAGTAGGTTTCGGATCATGGTCAGTATCTTCAAGAGCTGCTAGAGACGGTAGAAACCCTCAAACAGGAAAAACTATCAAAATCGCAGCTAAAAACGTTGTAAAATTTAAAGCTGGTGCTGAATTAGAAGGTGCAGTGAACTAAGTAAGAAAGTTCTCTAAACTTATAATATAATTAAAACCTTCCATCTGGAAGGTTTTTTTATGCGGTTTAACGATTTTATTTGGGATTTTAATTTTTTTATGACTAAATTTAATAAAAATTGTAACCGTATGATTTCAGAAAAATTAAAAAAAGGACACCTGCTTATTGCCGAGCCTTCAATAATTGGAGATTTATCTTTTAACAGATCGGTAATTTTATTAGCAGACCATAACAAGGAAGGATCAATAGGTTTTATAATTAACAAGCCATTAAAATATACTATTAATGACTTGATCCCTGAGATTGATGCTAACTTTAAGATATATAACGGCGGCCCTGTAGAACAAGACAACCTTTATTTTATTCACAATATTCCTGAGTTAATCCCAAACAGTGTGGAAATTTCAAATGGAATTTATTGGGGAGGCGATTTCGAGTCCACTAAGGACCTAATAAACAACGGATCTATTAGTAAAAACAACATTCGTTTTTTCTTAGGCTATACCGGTTGGGAAGAAAATCAGCTTGAGAATGAGATGCAAGGAAACTCATGGATCATTGCTGATAATAATTACAAAAATAAAATTATCGGAAAATCTACTACTCACTTTTGGAAAGAGCAGATTATTGAGCTTGGCGGCGATTATCTTATTTGGTCTAATGCACCTGAAAATCCATATCTGAATTAATTTTCAGAGATGGATTCATTTAGTCGCTGCACTAATAAATGAGCCAGATTTGTTGCGAACTCCTTTTTTCGATATTTAGTTATCGGTTGTATTCCCGTGATTACATTGGTCAGAAATAATTCATCAGCTTTTTGAAGATCAAACGGCGAAATTACTTCTTCTACAACCTCTATGCCTTCTACTTTTTTAGCTAGGGCTAAAATTTGTTTACGCATAATACCGTTTAAAGCACCTTCAGAAACTGGAGGTGTAATAAGCTTATTACCCATTACCATAAAAATATTCCCTTGAAGCGCTTCTACAACATTTTTACTATCATTCAGTAAAATGCAATTGGCGAGGTCATTTTCGTTTGCATAAATACTTCCCGTAATATTAATCATCTTATTAGTCGTTTTAAGAGACGACAATAATTGTTTTGTTACATAGAAGTCTTTATACAAATCTACTTCGTACTCGTTTGTATTTATAGAGTAAGCTTTGTTTCCAAGAGAAATGGCGTTGATTAAGAATGAAATATCATTGCTTTTTGGAAGATACAAACCGCCATCATTTCTAAAAACGGTGATTCTTGCACGTGCCGAAGCTGTGATTCCTTGTTCATTTACGAGATTAAGAATCTGCTCTTCAAAATATTCCATTGTAAAATCCATAGGAATCATCATTCTAACTACACGCATTGAAGCCATTAGTCTAAAATAATGATCCTCAAGAAACAAGATTTTTCCGTTGACAATTTTTACTGTTTCGAATATTCCGTCACCATACAAAAAAGCGCGGTTAAGAGTTAGTATATTATCTTCCTGCCCTATGTTTCCGTTAAAATTAATCATAAAAAAACCCTGAATTTTGTTCAGGGCAAATATAAGGTATAAAATAGACTTTTACTAAACAGATCCTATAAGATGTTTTAGATCTGAGATTTGGTTCTCCCACAATTGTTTAGCTTCGCCTAATTCTTCTTTATCGGCAAAATCTACTACCATAAGCGATACATCTTTAGTCAATTCATCAACTAAAATATGTAGTTCAAAAAAGTACTCAGTATCCTTACTGCTTTCGTCAACCCATTTAAATTTTACTTTTTCGCCAGATTTTTTTGAAGCCAAGCGCGCTTTTTCCTGCGAATCATTCCAGATGAAAGTAAAAAATTCACCTCTCGAATTAACATTGTCAGCAAACCATTCTTGTAAACCTGACGGAGTTGATATATATTGATACAATAATTGTGGCGAAGAATTGATCGGAAACTCGATTTCGTAACGTATTTTTGAATCCATGTGCTACTTTAATTTTTTTCGAAATATAAGAATATATGTCCAAAAACAATGCATTTTTAAAAATATTTTTTTTTCTTCATTTTATGCTTGTATGCTTTAATAATATTTATATCTTTGCACCCGCAATCAGGAATTCATGATAGCAGTCCAGGCGAGGTAGCTCAGTTGGTTAGAGCGCAGGATTCATAACCCTGAGGTCACGGGTTCAACTCCCGTCCTCGCTACAGGTAAAAACACCACTTTTTTCAAAGTGGTGTTTTTTTTTTACCATTATCATTTTAAAAGTTATGGAAGAATTTGTGGTTTATATACTTTATTCTAAAAAATTCAACAAGAACTATACTGGATTCACTTCCAACTTGATAGAAAGATTTAAGTCTCATAATATTATGGCAAAAAAGGGGTTCACTATCAAATTTAGACCTTGGGAAGTAATTTATGTCGAGTTTTTCAATTCAAAGAGTGATGCTATGAAAAGGGAAAAATTTTTAAAAACAGGAATTGGCCGAGAGTTCATAAAAAAACTGATTCAACAACACACATAGCAGGATTCTTATCCGCCAACGCGGACACGGGTTCAACTCCCGTCCTCGCTACAAGAAGGTAAAACCCTTAAACAGAAATATTTAAGGGTTTTTTGTTATATTTATCTAAACCTCTCTGCACTGAAAGTCCAGAGACTTGTTTCTTGAAAGACTAAAAGTCTCTCAATTTTGACAACTTTAATCAGAACCAAAAGTCGAAGATTAAATTTTTCAGCTTTACTAAAGCACTGCAATAAATTGCAGAGTTTCAAATCAGAATATTAGAACAACAAAAAAACAATCCTACTTATATGGAAGGCGAAATAAATTTGAGCACTATTTTGGAGAATCTTAATCCAGTTCTTAATGACGGAAAATATGTTTTTACAAAAGTAGATTCACTAGATCATATTCCTTTTTCAAAAATTTTGTTTCTATTTAAAGAAAAAGAAGGAATCACTGTAGTATTAGAAAAACGCTTTGCAGAAGAACTTAATCTTAAATTCTCATACATTGCTTCGTGGATTACTCTCGAAGTTCATTCTTCTTTGGCTGCTGTAGGTTTAACTGCGGCATTTTCTCAAGCTTTAGGAAATGCTAATATCAGCTGCAATGTAGTTGCGGCATATTTACACGACCATATATTTGTTGATGAAAAGGACGCTTTTAAAGCAATGGATGTATTGTTGAAATTAAAACAAGAAAATAAAAATTCTTAGTAATTAAAAAATCAAAAAATATCTACAATAACTCCCATTAAAATAGTTATTTTGCAAAGGTAATTTTGTAATATATGGACATAGTAAAATTTAAGATCACATCTAAAACAATTAAAGTAGAAGTACGTAATTCTAACAATTATGTTTTTAATTTCAACACTGCTTTGGATATTGCCAAAGAAGACAAAGATGTTTTATTAAAATTGTACAATGCCTTAGATCTTCTTTTTAAAAAAGAACAAGTTGCCGAAAACAAAAACTACATTTCGCCAAATCAAACTAATATATTAGATCAAATCTCTGCTGCAGATTTGGAAAAAGAAAACCAATAAGCATTTTCTTTTTCCTTTCAACATAATAAAAAGCATACAAAAGTCCTTGAATAAAAAATTCAAGGACTTTCTTTTTATAATTATTTCCTCCTCTTCTCAAAAAACCGTAATTTTATCTGTATCCATAAAAAAATCATTTTCTGTATCTGTACCCAAATCTGCAATAGCAATAATTTTGCTAAAAAAAGATATGGAATCTAAAGCAGTTACTCAGAAAAAAATAAATTTTAGAGAAGTTTATGTATTTGATATGGAAGTTTTGCAAAACATCTTCATTCAAAATATGCGTGAGAAAGCGGAAGACAAAATGCTTTTTGGAATCCCTTTTCTTCTCTGCGAAAAAAACAATAAAATAAATTCGTTTGCCAGTTTAATTTTAAATCAAAACAACGAAATAGAATTTAGAATTTATGATGACGGCAGTTTAACAAATGAAGATAAAGCACTATTTAATGATTATATCAAAAATTTCTTGAAGAAGAAAAATAGCGCCAATTTCAATAATGCCGCACAACTCAGACAAAGCACAGATCAGTTTATTCACTATCTGTCTTTTTAAACGCTTAAGAAAAAGCAAAAATGAAAAATCGAGAAACATTATACTTAAAACTTGCCAAAATCATTGAAGATCAGATTCACAATGAGACTTTAACACTTGGCGACAAATTGCCTTCGGTACGAAGTGCACAAAAATTGTATAATGTAAGTTTGAACACTATTAAACAGGCTTATCTAGAATTAGAAAGCCGTTCGCTTATAGAATCACGTCCAAAAACGGGATATTATGTGAGTAAAAGTTCGCAACGTACAACAGCACTTCCAACAATTGCAAGTATAGACAATAAGGAGACAAAAAATACTCCCGAAGAGCTTATTGATAAAGTTTTTGGCACCATCACCCAAGTCGACGTAACCCAATTTGCACTTGGTATACCTGGAAAGAATTTCCTGCCTATTGCAAAACTGAATAAAGGAATCATCAATGCTGTTCGCAACAGAGACGACGCAGGAACTGCTTATGAGCCAGTTCAAGGACCCGAAAATCTTCGTCGTGCTATTGCAAAATGGGCACTAGTGATGGAAGGAAAAATTACCGAAGATGATATTGTCATTACTTCTGGTGCGATGCATGCAATTTACAACGCACTTATGGCAGTGACATCTCCTGGTGACAGTGTTGCAGTAGAAAGCCCGGCTTATTTTGGAATACTTCAGGCAATAAAAGAATTAGGTCTAAAAGCAGTCGAAATTCCGACACATCCTTTGTTCGGATTAGACCTTGAAGCTTTGAAAAAAGTTCTTCCCGAAATTAAAGCCTGCTGTTTTATTACCAATTTCAATAATCCAATGGGATTTCAAATGCCTGACGAAAATAAAAAAGAGTTGGTTAAACTGATCACGCAATATAACGTTCCACTGATTGAAGATGATATTTATGGTAATGTTTACTTTGGCGCAGAACGTCCGAAACCTTGCAAATTTTATGATGAAGCCGGTTTAGTTTTATGGCTCGGATCGGTTTCAAAAACACTTGCGCCTGGATATCGAGTTGGGTGGATTGCTCCGGGAAAATTTAAGGATAAAATTATTCGTCAGAAATTGGTTCAGACAGTTTGCAATTCTTCATTGTATTCAGATGTTATTACAGATTTCTTAGAACACGGACGTTATGATCATCATTTAAGAACATTCAGAAATAAGCTTTATGCCAATTATCTACAGATGAATCGTGCAGTCGAAACTTACTTTCCAGACAACACCAAAATTGCACAGCCAAAAGGTGGTTTTATGCTATGGCTAGAATTAGACGAAAGAATATCAACAACAGAATTATTCAATACGGCCTTAAATCAGAAAATTAATTTCGCGCCTGGAAGAATTTTTTCGCAATACAATCAATACAACAATTGCATGCGGTTAAATTATGCATTGGAATGGAATGAGCGTGTAGAATCTGATTTAGAAAAATTGGGCAAAATAATAAAAAACAGTATTTAATGCATTATGAAAAATAAAGAGCAAGTAGAAATAGTAACTTATAATCCTGAGTATAAAAAAAGTTTTAAGGATTTAAATATAGAATGGATTTCAAATTATTTTATAGTTGAGCCTAATGATGTAAAAGCGCTAGATCATGCCGAAGAATATATTATAAATAAAGGTGGAGAAATTTTTTCCGCAATTTTAAATGATGAAGTTTTAGGTGTTTGCGCTTTAATTAAAAGTAACGGAAAAGAGTACGATTATGAATTGGCTAAAATGGCTGTAAGTCCAAAAGCGCAAGGAAAAGGCGTTGGGAATTTATTGGCAGAATCGGCTATAAAATGGGCTAAGGAAAAAGGCGCTTCTAAAATTTATCTAGAAAGCAATACAAAACTGAAACCTGCTATTAAATTGTATGAAAAATTAGGTTTTAAAGAAATAACAGGCATTTCGTCGTCCTATGACAGAGTAGACATTCAAATGATGCTTACGCTGAATTCTTAAATATCCCGAGAAAAGAAAACCCCTCAAACTATCTCTGTTTAAGGGGTTTGTTTTTTAATCATTATTTAAAAATATTTCGAATGACTTTACCAATCTCCACAAAATCGTCGTGACTGCTTACGGCTCTTTTCTCTGTGGTATTTACTTCTGTTTTGGTAAAAGGATAAATGAGTATATAATTATTATTGCTCACTCTGTTGTTAAGCAGATCTGGCACATCATGCATTCGTGGCACATATGAATGCATTCCTTTGTCTGCCATCATGATTATCAATCCAACGTCTTGCCCTAGATCAAAAGCAATTTCTTGAGCTTCTTGCCAAGAAGCAATTGTTTCAAATGTAGCTTCAATTGATGCTTTCTTTACAATTCTTTTCAAAATGAGCATGGTTTTGTCTTTTCCGTAGAAACTCATTTTCGCACCAGAATTGCGCCCGATATTCCAGATTCTTAACATCGAATGAAAAAAACCAGCATCCATTTCTGCATTTTCAGGTATCAGTACAGCATATTTTTTAATTGTCGATACAGGCTGAACAGCATGATAAACCATTAGATTTACATTCTTATTCCGAAGATAGCCGTTATACAAATTGTATACAAAAGAGGCAGAAAAACCTTTTCCGCCTTGCAATCCTACAATAAGATCGGTAATTTCTTTTTCTTTAATGACATTACTAATTCCGCTCGCCGTGTCATTATCATGGCGCGTAATCGGATTTAGCGTAACATCTGCCGCCGAAGCTGCTTTAACTGCCGATTCTAGAATTTTTTCGGCATTTTTTACCGACGATTCATTTTCTTCTTCATTAATAACATTTACAGCAAAAATACGATCTGTGTTGGTCGATGTTTTCACCATAAGTCCCAGATTTACCATTTTCTCTACGGTATCTTCATGGTTAAGCGCCAAAAGTATATTCTCTTTTTCTTCACTATTGCCCGATACTTTATTATCCTTATCTGCATCTGCTATTCGCTGGGCAGTTGCCATAGAAACGAAAGAAGAAACCGTACAAGAAATCAAAATCAGAAGTATGCTACCATTTAAAACATGATCGTTTAAAAGTCTTATGGGTTCGCCTGCGTCATTTTCTCCAATAATAATATTGTATCCAACCATAACAGAAGCCAACGTTGCCGCAGCAGAAGCCGAACTCATTCCAAAAATCAGTTTGCCTTCGTCATTTGTAAGTTTAAATGTTTTCTGAGTTAAGATTGCGGCAAAATATTTTCCGCCAATTGAAGCAACGAGCATAATTGCGGCTACCCACAAGGTTTCCCAACTTTGTATAAAAGCACTAAAATCAATAAGCATTCCCACACTTATTAAGAAGAAAGGAATAAAAATGGCATTCCCAACAAACTCTACCCTATTCATTAAAGATGAGGTATGCGGAATCAATCGGTTTAATGCCAGTCCGGCAAAAAAAGCTCCGATTATAGATTCAATTCCAGCAAGTTCGGCTAACAGTGCCGCAAGGTAAATCATTACAATAACAAACAGATATTGCGAAATTTTATCTTCTACATTCTTAAAAAACCAGCGGGCAATTATTGGAAACACTAATAAAACAATCAAAGTAAAAAGAACCATCGAAATGGAAAGTTTCAGCCAAAACGCTGTTCCAACTTCTCCTTGCGACATTCCGACTACAACAGCCAAAACTAGAAGAGAAAGAACATCTGTTATCATGGTTCCGCCTACGGTTATATTTACAGCAAGATTTTTAGCAATTCCTAGACTGCTGACCATCGGATATACAATTAAAGTATGCGATGAAAACAAACTGGCAAAAAGCACCGAAGTCAGCAATGAAAAACCTAAAATATAATAACCTCCAACAAGCCCCAAAACAAAAGGAACAGCAAAGGTGTAAAGAGAAAAGGTAATGCTCTTCCATTTATTTTTTTTGAAATCGGCCATATCAATTTCCAATCCAGCCAAAAACATAATATACAGCAATCCTGTCGTACCCGTCACCACAACACTACTATCTCTTGAAAGCAATCCGAATCCGTTAGGACCAACAACAGCTCCAGCGATAATAAGCCCTAGCAAATGCGGCACTTTAATTTTATTTAATAAAAGAGGAATACACAGGATTATGACAATTTCGATAAGAAATTTTAAAAGCGGATCTTCTATTGGGAGAGTTATATGATGTATACTCAAAAACATAAATTATTTTTTAGATGGCGTAAGTTCGACTGAGAATTTTGCGGTACAATTGTCTTGTCCAGTTACGGTCTGCGTGCCTTTAATGACATTCTTTTTGATATCGTCCAATACGACATTAATTTTAATATTGCTTTTAGCAGAACTTTCTTTGGCTGAATCGAGTACTATTTTATTCACTAAATACTGTCCTCTAAAAACTCTTTTAACCTCATTATTACTCAATACATTGGCATACATTCCTGTAGAATCTGACGCAAAGTCCCAAACTTCTGTACGCTGATCTCCAATAACATAATTGGTGCAATTAGATTCTCTGCAAATCATTTTACTGCTCCATTTAATCTTTAGGCTATCTGGCCAAGTCTTAATTTTAGGCACCGTATCTTTTATTTGAACAGCCAATTGAAGACTGTCTTTCATCTTCAACAATAATTCGTATTCGGCTTCTTTGTCTGCAAATTTCTGTTCGCGTTCCAGAAGTGCGTTTTCTCTTTCTGTAAGTTCTTGTTCTTTTTTGTTATTACAGGAAATTAAAAGAGGAATGAGGATTAAAACTAAAAGTTTTTGCAAAGTCATAACAGTTGAATTTTGTAACCAACAATTTAAGCATAAAAATCGGTTTACAGCTGTAATGCCTCGACAAATAACAATACTTGTATTGCCTTTCATATGCGAATTTGTTTTATAAATAAAAAAAGAAGCGTACAAATTGTAACATTTATTATACAAAAGCGTCAAATCTAAAATTAAATTACGGTTCTTTGTAACTTATTACATTCCTGATAAGATTACTCAATTTCTGAATACAATAATATTGAAACCAATGAGTTTAGAACTAGGAAGCTAGTCACGATATTTTCGTTATGGACAATAAAAAATTTATTTTAAGTTTAAAAAAAGGTAATGAAGCAGCTTTCAAAGAAGTTTACTTCAGCTATTACGACAAACTTATAAATATTGCCAAACGATTTAATTCTTCTGTATTTACTCCCGAAGATTTTGTTCAGGAAACTTTCATAAGACTATACAATAAAAGAGAACTGCTTAACGAAGAGGTGCTGTTTGACAAACAGATATTTGTTATCTGTAAGAACCTTATTCTCAATCATGTTAACAGAGAAAATAAAATAATTCAGCTTGATCCTTCTCAAGTTGAAATGATAGATGGGGAAACTGACTCAGGAATTTTTGAAGAGAGACAAGAAAAACTTCAAAATTTTATTAATCAGCTTCCAGAACAGCAGCAAAAAATATTCACTTTACACAAACTGGAAAACCTTAGCTATAAGGAGATTGCAGAAATAACGGATCTTTCTGAAAAGACCATTGCCAATCATATTTATCTCGCCAGTAAATTTATTCGAAAAAAAATCGAAAACCATTAGGAACTTTTTAGTTCTCGTTTGTTATACTAAAAAACAAGAACTAAAAATGCATATCGAAGCGTATAAAACTAATGTAAAAACAAAGAAAGATGCGAGCTTGCTTGTGGCTTATCTTCAGTTTGTCATTTCGGACTGTATCATAAACTTTGATCGTCAAGGACGCGAAAACATCCTCAAAATCGAAACTAACCGAGACATTAAAGAAATGGTTTACGGTGTTTTTAATAAACAAGGATTTCATTGTCAAATCATTTAATATCTAGAAAAGATGGATCAGGAAAAATTTGACGAGGAATTTAAAAAATTATGGGAAGAGTCTCCCCTTTCTCATTCTAACAGCGAAAAAGAAGCTTCTTGGGAACAATTTCATGCCAAAACATTTTCTGAAAAGAAAAGAAAATTTAGGCCTTGGCGTATTTATGCTGCAGCTTCGGTGTTACTTTTTGCACTTATTGGAACTGGAATTTATTTCAATAACGAATCTACAAATGAAAATGCTGTTGTTGCCGAGACCACAATTGAAAACCTAACAGCGAAAATAAAATATGTCGTTTTACCAGACAGCTCAAAAGTAGAATTGAGTCCAAATTCTAAAATTTCTTACGGGGCTAATTTTGCTTTAAACAGAAAAATTGAAATCGATGGCGAAGCTTATTTTAAAGTTAAAAAAGACAAGCAGCATCCTTTTCAGGTTTTTTGCGACGAAACCACTACTACCGTTTTAGGAACTTCTTTTATAGTTAAAGAAACTAAAAACGAACAAGTGACCGTTGAGCTTTTTGAAGGAAGCGTTCAAATGAATGTAAAAGGCCAAAGCCAAAAATGGATTTTGAAACCGGGAGAAAAATTTACATACGGAAACCAAACTGCTTCAGTGTCAGAATTTAGCCGTTTTATAGATTTTGATAATGAAAATCTTTCTGCTGTAAGTCATTACATCGAAGAGAATTATGGCTATAAAGTGGTTCTTCCGAAAGAAAACCAAAATCAGAAAATCACTATTCGAATCAATCGAAAAGAAGATTTAAAAACGATTCTACAATTACTATCAGAAATGTATAACCTAAACTTTGAAATAAATGAAGATTTAAAACAGATCACTTTTCAATGAAGACAAAAAAGGATGTAAGCCGCGAAACTCCACATCCTCCTTAATGTTCAGGATAACATTAAGTTATCCATTTAATAATATTCAAAAATACAAAATTTCATGAAGCATATAATTTCAGCGTGCTTTTTTTTATTCAGTTTATGTATGTCTGCCCAGAGCGTCACAGTAACTGTAGATCAAAATGTAACTTTAAAAGAATTCTTCAAACAGATTGAAAGTCAAACCGATTTTAAATTTGCTTTTACAGATCAGATAGATACCAATAAAAAGTATTTTACGCAAAAAAACACGTATAAGAATATCGAAATGAGCAAGCTTATTACGGAATTAAACCAAACTTCGATTGTACAATTTTCGATAGTTGGCAACAATATTTTTGTAAAACAGAAAGCTCAAACTCAAAAGCCGACCAAAAAAAAAAGTAAGCTGACCGGTCATGTTTATGACGACGAAAGACAGCCTGTTATTGGTGCCAATATTTATATTAAAGAACTGGAAACAGGTGTTGTAACAGATGCTAACGGAAAATACAGCATTGATGTTCCAAACGGAAGTTATACAGTACAGGTGAGTTATGTTGGATTTAAAAATGAAGAAAAACGTGTTTCTGTTTCAGATGATACAAAAGTAAACTTCAACGTAGATGCTGACAGCCAGCAATTGGGAGAAGTTATTGTCATGAACAATAAAGCGGTTGATATTAAAACCACTCAAATGAGTGTTAACAAACTTACGATGCAGGAAATAAAAAGAATTCCTGTTGCAATGGGAGAGCCTGATCCGTTAAAGTCAATTTTGACTTTGCCAGGAGTTACCAATGCAGGTGAAGCTTCTTCGGGTTTTAATGTTCGTGGAGGTGCTGCCGATCAGAATTTGATTCTTTTGGATGGTGCGCCTGTTTATGCAGATTCACACATGTTTGGGTTCTTTTCTATTTTCAATGCCGATATTGTTAACGGTTTAGATTTATATAAAGGAGGAATTCCGTCAAAATTTGGAGGACGTGTTTCTTCTGTTCTCGATGTGACCCAGCAAACAGGAGATTTTGAAGAATATAAAGTGAATGGAGGAATCGGAATTATCTCAAGCCGATTATTGGTTCAAGGCCCTTTACAAAAAGAAAAAGGTTCGTTCATCCTTTCTGGACGAGCTTCGTACGCCCATTTGTTCATGAAACTGGCAGACAATAATAACTCTGCCATGTTTTATGATTTGAATGCTAAATTAAATTATCGTTTTAATGCTAAAAACACATTGTCTTTTTCTGGTTATTTCGGAAATGACATATTTGATATTAACGACCGTTTTGCCAGCACTTACGGGAGCACAATGGGTATTTTGAGCTGGAAACATAAGTTTTCTGATCGTGTAAACAGCAATTTATCAACTTTCTATAGCGATTACAGATTTAATCTAGAAATTCCGATTGAAAGTTTTAAATGGGACAGCAATATTGCAAGTTATGGATTGAAATACAATTGGAATTTCCAACAATCTGAGAAATTCAAAATCAATTATGGTATTGATGGTTTATACTACAATTTCAATCCTGGAGTTGTAAAACCGACTTCTCCAGATTCTCAGTTTAATTATATGCAACTGGATAAAAAATATGCTTTAGAGGCTTCTGCTTTTGTTGATTTTGAAAATCAGATTACAGAGAAACTGAATTTCCGTTACGGACTTCGCTACAGCATGTTTTATCGTTTAGGAGACGAAACCATCAGCACTTACGAAAACGGTCAGGCGGTAGTATATAATCCATTGTACAAAATTTATGAAGAAGGTACGCCAAACGGAAGCATTTCGTACGGAAAAGGAAAAACCATCAGCAAGTTCAATAATTTTGAACCTCGTGCTGCCTTGTCTTATGCCTTTAATGATGAAACTTCTATAAAAGCAAGTTATAACAGAATGGCGCAGTACATTCATATTTTATCAAACACACAGTCTCCATTGCCAATGAGCATCTGGACACCAAGCGGTCCTTTTACAAAACCTCAACTTTTGGATCAGTATGCGATGGGGTATTTTAGAAATTTCAAAGACGGAGATTATTCTTTAGAAACCGAATTATTTTATAAAAATGTTCAAAATCGTATTGATTATATTGACGGCGCTGATATTTTGGCTAACAACAATATTGAGCAGGTTATTCTAAACGGAAAAGCCCGATCGTATGGAATGGAGCTGTTATTCAGAAAAAATACTGGTGTTTTCACAGGATGGATTTCGTACACTTTATCTCGTGCTGAACAAAAAACTCCGGGAAGAACTCCCGAAGAACCAGGAATTGCAAATGGCGACTGGTATTTGTCTGGTTACGACAAATTGCATAATTTGAGTATTGTTGGAAGTTACGAACTGAATCCGAAATGGTCTTTTAATGGAAATTTCACTTTACAGTCAGGTCAGCCGGTAACGTACGCAAATGGATATTATGAAATGGGAGGCATTCATATTCCGAATTATTCTTTGCGAAATGAAAACAGATTACCGCTTTTCCATCACTTAGATGTTGCGGCAACTTACACGCCAAAACCAGACAAAAAGAAAGGATGGCAAAGCTATTGGGTATTTAGCCTTTACAATATTTACAACAGAAAAAATGCGGCTTCGATGAGTTTTACAACCAATGAAGATACGGGAGCAAATGAAACCAGAAGACTTTCTATTTTTGGAATCGTACCAGGGGTTTCTTATAATTTTAAATTTTAATGCTATGAATAAATTGAAAAAATATACGATAATGAATAAAGCGCTGGCATTAATAAGTCTTCTTTTTGTTTTTTCTTTTGCTTCTTGCGAAGATGTGGTCAATTTGGATCTGGAAACTGGCGAAACCAAATTGGTTATTGATGCCGAAATTATCTGGAAAAAAGGAACTGACGGAAAAGAACAAACTATAAAAATCAGTAAAACGGCTCCTTATTATAGCGGTTCTACGCCAAAAGTTTCGGGAGCTCAAGTAAGAGTGGAAAACAGCAACGGAGATGTTTTTGCGTTTAACGAAACCGAAGCTGGAGTTTACAAATGCACTAATTTTGTTCCTGTTCTCAATGCCGATTATAAATTATTTGTTACTGCCGAAGGACAAAGTTTCACAGCAGTTGAAAAACTGACTTCTGTAACGCCAATAAATAAAATAGAGCAAAATATTGTTCCTGATTTTAATGGAAAAGATATTATTGAACTGACTTTTTATTACAACGACCCAGCAGATCAGATCAATTATTATGTAACCGATTATCAAGCTTCATTTTTGATTTATCCAGAATATGAAATCACGAATGATGAATTCTTTAACGGAAACGAAATTAGTACGAGATATTCTCATGAAGACAAAATGAAATCTGGAAATACGGTTACAATTACGCACAGAGGGGTTTCTAAAAACTTCTTCAATTACTGGAAATTAATTTTGGAAGCTTCAAGTTCAAATCCGTTTCTTGTTCCTCCAGGAAATATTAGAGGAAATATTATAAATACTTCTGATGCTAATAATTTTGCATTTGGATATTTCAGACTTTGCGAAGCAGATCAAGTTGATTATTTAGTGAAATAATTTTTTATATGTCGCTCCTCTGGAGCTTTTTGATGCTTGCATCTGTATTTGCTATAAATATTTTGCTCCGCTGGAGCAGTTTCACAAAACAAAAGGGCCGACTATTTTAAGTCGGCCCTTTTGTTTTTCTAGTCTTCTTTATTTATTTGATACACAAAATTCAATTTTGGCTTTTCTCCAAAATAAGCCACTTCTTCTTCGGCTACTTTTTGGGCTCCTACTCTTGAAATCGCAATTTGCGATCTAATATTTTCTGAACCAATATGAAACTTGACCTTCGAAACATATTGAAAAAGATAATCCAACATCGTCTTTTTTACACTTTGGTTCACACCTTTTCCCCAGCACGAAACAGCATAAAAAGTATAGCCGATGAAAATACTATCGTCTTCTTGATTGAAATCGTAAAATCTTGTACTTCCGATAAACTCTCCTGTTTCTTTACTTATAATTTTAAAAGCGCCTTTACTTTTCATGGCTCCTTCAAAGAAATTTTCAAAGACTTCTTTTTTCCATCGGTCTTTGTTTGGGTGCTGTTCCCAAATTTTAGGATCGGAAGCTACTTTGTACAAAGCCTCAAAATCTTTTTCTTCTAAAGGAGACAAAATGCAAAGATCATTTTCTAAAACGGGCTGTAAAATAAAATTCATATTTTTTATTGTTATAATACTAATTCCTCAAAAAAAGGGTCTTGCAAAAGTGCTGTATACAAAGATTCAATAGATTTTTTTGGACCATGTATTTGCCATTCTAAAACTATATGATCCAGATTACGACGCTGTGTAATCAGTTTTGATTTTACGCCATAGACTGAAAAAAGCTCATTGCATCTTGCGTATCCGCTATCAGAACGTTTAAAAGTTATTTGAAGGGTTTTATGTGCGTTGATGAGGTCTATTTTATTCTGAAGAAAAGTAAGCACCGTAAGAATGGAAAGAATCATCAAGGCCGCACAAGCCGATGCAAAATAATAACCCGCTCCTACTCCCATACTAACTGCTGCAACAGACCATATTGTTGCAGCCGTCGTAATGCCGCTAACATGATTATCTGATCTAAAAATCACTCCTGCGCAAAGAAAACCTAAACCCGTTACAATATTAGAAGCTATTCGGTCTGGATTTCCTGCTCCGCCAATCCATTCGGACATAAACGTAAAGAAACAAGCTCCGACAGAAATCATTATCGTTGTGCGAAGACCAGCTGCTTTTCCGCTATATTCTCTTTCGGCACCAATTAAAGCTCCCCAAAATGCTGCTAAAAGCAATCTTATGACAATTTCTACTTCCATTAAAGTGTTCTTTTTTTAAATAAAATTAAGGAAAAAACACAAAAAAAACTCCAAAATCAAAATGACTTTGAAGGTTTTCTACTTTGTCTTACTTATATTCTTCTTCTTTTTGTTTGTACCAATCTTTCATTACATAAAAAGCTTTCTTTTTAATTCCGTTGCTTGAAATTAATCCTTTACGGTTAAAGAAATCCTGAATGTTTGGCAATTGTCTTCTTGGCGATCTAAAGTCAACTAGAATCCAAGGAGAAACTCCTGCTAATCCTTCAATGCGATTGAACATTTGTGTGTTTTGAATGTATAATTCTTCCTGATATTCTTCGTTCCAGCGTTCTTTTTTATCTCCGTGACGGCCTTGTAAAGCTTCACCTCCGAATTCGCTAATGATAACAGGTTTGTTGTACGGTATTACCCATTGCATGTCTTTGCAAGATTCATTGGTTCCTCTGTACCAGCCCAAATATTGGTTGAAACTTACAATATCTACATATTCATTCATATTATCATGAAGCGTATTGATGTTATTTGAACTCGAAGTAACTTCCATCGCCATGCTAATCAAACGAGAATTATCTTGTGTGCGTGCATATTTTGCCAGTTTGCTCAAGAAAGCATCTCGGTCATCGCCGTGAGGCGTTTCATTGGCAATTGACCAAATTACGATTCCGCAACGATTTTTGTCTCTGTAAATCATATCGTGGAGCTGACGTTCGGCATTAGCATACGTATCTGGATTTGTCCACGAAATAGTCCAATAAACCGGAACTTCAGACCAAATCATCAATCCCATTTTTTCGGCTTGTTTTACCATATTTTCATTGTGTGGATAATGCGCCAGACGTACATAATTGCAACCCATTTCTTTTGCCCAAGTCAATAACGTAATGGCATCTTCCTGAGACCAAGCTCTTCCAGATCTGAAAGGCGCTTCTTCATGAATACTGATTCCGCGTAAAAAGACTTTTTTTCCGTTTAAAAGAATCTCTTTGCCTTTCGTTTCAATAGTTCTAAAACCAATTTGATCCGCAATATTTTCATCTGCTTTAGAAATGGTTACATCATATAATTTTGGTTTTTCAGGTGTCCATAAAACGGGATTGGCTTTAATTTCAAAATAGGCAATTCCTTTTGCATCAGTCGTAACGCTCTTTTTGATTTTCAATTCTGGAATTGAAACCGAAACTGTTTGATTTGCCAATTCGCTATTTAATTTTATCCAACCCGAAATTTTTCCTTTTTCTTTTTTATCCAATTGAACCAGATAATCTTCTATATACGTATTCGGAACTTGAGCCAGAGTTACATCTCTTGTGATTCCACCGTAATTCCACCAATCCATATTTACCGTTGGAACATTGTCTTTATGGCGTTTGTTATCGACTTTTACTACAACAAAATTATTTCCATCAACTAATAAATGGGTTACATCAAAATTGAAAGGTGTGTAACCGCCAATATGAGTTCCTGCCAGTTTTCCGTTTACGTAGACTTTTGCATCGTAATTAACCGCTCCGAAATGAAGAATTCCTTTGGTTTTTGGATCTTTTTTATAATTAAAGTCTTTCTCAAACCAAACCGTTCCTTCATAAAAAAACAATCTTTGATCTTTTGAATTCCAATCAGACGGAATATCCATTACGGCTGAAGTTGCAAAATTATATTCGCTCAGTTCTGTCGTGTTCCATTTTTTATTTTCAAAAAATCCGTTGTCTTTAAAAGGCTCTAAACGGTAATTAAAATATCCGTTTTCCAGCGGATCTACGATATAACTCCATTTTCCGTTTAATGTAATATTGTTTCGTGAAGAAATATTGGACACCAACGGAATTTCCTGCGCTACTGTTT
Organism: Flavobacterium nitrogenifigens; assembly: GCF_003254565.1. Taxonomy (GTDB): domain Bacteria; phylum Bacteroidota; class Bacteroidia; order Flavobacteriales; family Flavobacteriaceae; genus Flavobacterium; species Flavobacterium nitrogenifigens. Next base: position 300,985 of record NZ_QJRI01000182.1, on the reverse strand, counting down.
TTCCCATTAACAGAAAAGCACAGCACAGCATTATTATTTTTTTCATAGTTAAAATCATTTTGGTTTCGAAAGGTCTTTAGTTAGTAAAATATGAAGATTATAAAGTTAAAAAGTTTCTCAAATTCCCTAGTAAACAAACATTCCAGATTACTGAAAAATAACCCATCAAATACTTATCAATTTTACGACATGAGGCGTATTTACTTTGTTTGTCTCAAAACGATGTATTATCAATAAGAATTTATATGTCGCTCCGCTGGAGCTTTTTGAATCTGAGAATTTAAATTATGCTATAAATATTTTGCTCTGCTGGAGCACTTCATAAAAACTCAGAACTTTTAGATATTAATTTTAGTGTATATTTAATCTTTAAAAAAATTATCTTTTTTCATTAAACATGGAACAATTAGAAAACATAATAAAACACGTTTCAACTAAAAATAAAAGAAACCTTTTTACCTTTTTAACGGGTGCTGGAATTTCTTCTGAAAGTGGAATTCCGACCTATAGAGGTGTTGATGGTATTTGGATTAAGGGAACTAAATTTCATAAACCTGAAGAGTTTGGAACTTTTAGATACTTCAAAGAAAATCCAGAAGAAGTTTGGCAATATTCATTGTTTAGAAAAAAAATGTTTGAAAATGCAAAACCAAACGCAAGCCATTACGAATTGGTCGAAATTGAAAATATTTTAAAAGACAAATTTCATCTAATTACTCAAAACATAGACAACCTACACCGATTAAGCGGAACAGAAAGGATTTTCGAAATTCATGGAAATAACAGACAAATAAAGTGTTCAAACGGTTGCAGAGAAATCATAAATCTACCCGAAGAAATAAAAGGAAAAGACATTGATGAAGATTTAACTGAAAAAGAAATTGAGCTTTTAAAATGCAAAAGTTGCGGAAGTTGGATGAGACCAAATATTTTATGGTTTGACGAATATTATGATGAACAAACCAATAAAAAATTCAGTTCCTTAAAAATTGCTAAAAACTCTGGAATACTTTTTATTCTAGGAACTTCTGGAGCAACAAACTTGCCTGTTGCAATTGCAGAAACCACTTTAAAATATGGCGGAACTATTGTTGATATCAATATAGAAGACAATCAGTTTACAGCTTTGATTAAAGACAAAAAGAATAAAATCATTATTCGCAAAACATCTACTGAAGCTTTAAAACTGATTAAAGAAATGATTAAAAATATGTATACTAGCTAGTATTGATAGAAGCTTAAAGGAATATCAAATTATGATAAAAAATTCAAACCAAAGTAAAGATTCAAATAGAATTGATAGTTAAAACTCCAATATGAGAACAATTACAATACTAACATTCATTTTTTTCACAAACAATATATTTTCACAAAATTACTTTGACTACAAAAAAGAGAGAAATCTTTTTAATTTAAATCTTATAAGTAAAAATCAGAAGATATTGTCTTATAAAAAAATAAATGATTCTGAAAAATTGCAAGGTAGATACTTAGGAGAAGTAAAGACTAATCAAGGAACATATTATGTTGTTATTTCATCATTTATTTTTAATTTAAAAAATAGTCCAACTTCTGAAAATCATATTTTTATATATACTGATAAAAAGCAATATTTTGGATATTATTATTTAAGCCATATTAATGAATTACCCACTACATTAAAGAAATGTAAACTATATTTCGACAACAAAAATTGCAAGGAAAAAAATATCATTAGTCTTGACAATGGTTTTCCTAAAGCAATAAATTTAAAATGTAATGGAGAAAATAATTATTATGAGCTTAAAAAGTAAATCTAAAAACATATTTATCTGAAACTATCTTAATTCAAAACTAAATCTAATTTTAAGCCATTCTAAAAAGGGTTCTTTATAAAAAACCGTACAAGTTAGAGACATTTTGCATAGCGCATCAGTGAAGACTAAAAAAAGTAGAAAACAGATTTATAAACAAGCTAATAAGCCATTTCAACTAAGAAATGGCTTCTGATTCTTTGATCAATCCTAAAATTTTACCGTAAGCAATCGCTGCTTTATGAACCTGAACTGTCCAATCTTCGGCAGCATTATCATCGGCTCCGTCAGAAATATATTTTAAGCTTAAAAACGGAATATTTTCTTTCATGGCAATCATGGCTAGAGCGTAAGCTTCCATATCAACGACATTATAAGCGTCTGAACAATGTCCCATTTCGAAGTTATCGCCTGTTCCGCAGATTCCTTCTTGAAGATTATCCATTAACAAACCATATTCTAAAACTGGTGGTAAACCAGAAAGTGGTGTTTCGTACAATGTAAAACCTAAACCTCGAACATCCATATCTCTTTGAACAAATTTGGTACAGCAAATCACATCGCCTTTCTGAAAATAGCTGCTTCCCGCCGAACCCAGATTAATAATTACAGACGGTTTTTTCTTTTGAATTGCTTTTGTCAATTCGTAAGCTGCATTTACTTTTCCTATTCCAGTAAATAAGACATTGTGGCCTTTAAAAACTTCCGCCGCTTCAGATTCTAGAGCAAAGCAGAATAATATATCTTCAACATCAAAAGATGCCGTTTGGTTAATTTGTATCATGTGTAACTAATTTTCGGTTTACAAAAATACGTTTAAAAATTTACGTTGCTCTAACCTAAATTTAAAAACAAAAAAAGACGTTAAAGTCTGTTTTATCTATTGGATTTTATGATTTAAAAAATACATTTGCTAAAACCAGTAAAAAAATTTAAAACCAGAAAGAATAACTGCATGGATAATGAAAAATTTATTTTCTGCCTTGAAGGCGTTAAAGATATAGACGATCATACCCCAACACATGTGGTAAAATGTCTCGAAGAATTGGCTATTGACCAAGGCATTTCGAGCATTCATAAAACTTGCGACACGATTGAAGGTTTAGAAGAAAGTCTGAATATTTTACTTTACGAAGATCATAATTTTAAAGATTATGAGATTATTTATCTAGCAATGCCTGGTCAGGAAAACAACATCTGTCTTCACGATTATTATTACAGCATTGAAGAAATTGCCGAATTGTTTGAAGGAAAAATGAAAGGCAAAATTATTCATTTTGCCAATCTTAAAGTTTTAGACTTAAACGAAGAAGAAGCACAATATTTCTTAGACATTACTGGCGCTAGAGCTATTTCTGGCTATGGTTCGACTTATAATAAAATTGCCAGCTGCAGTACAATTGACAAAGCGTTTTTTAGTCTGTATCAGGAAAATGATAATTTAATTGAAGTCGTTGAAGATCTTTATGCCAAACATTACAATCTCTGCAAACTGCTTGATTTTAGATTATATTATTGAAAATGAAAAAGAAGCAGGCAGAAAAAATAAAGACCTATGGACCAAAAGGATTTCGAGAGAAGTTTTTAGGAGAAGACAATCCTATTCATTTGCTTTTCAAATCGAATTCGGATCATTTTTTCTGTCTTGAAATTGAAGAGATTATGCAGATGCAGCATCCTGTTCCGCCTTCTAAACATTCTTGCCATACTCTAATTTTTATTTCTTCTGGTCAGCATGTTATGAAATTAGGCTATCAGGAATATGTCACAACAGACAACGAAATGATAATGGTTCCAGCTGGTCAGATTTTTTCGCTTGATAATGTCAACAACATTCATAAAGGCTATATCTGCCAGTTTCATCCCGATATTCTGATTAGAAAATACGGTAGCCGTGAATTGCTGAATGATTTTGATTTTTTAAAAATTTCTGGAAATCCAAAAATCAAACTAGCTGCTGAAGATATAGCTCCAATTACAAACATTTTAGAAAGATTGAAAAAGGAATATTCTGAAACGACAATTACAGATCTGAATATCGTTCAATCATACCTAATTACTTTGTTTTATGAAATGAATAAAAATGCTGTGAAAACCGTTAAAAATATTTCGGCCGCAGAAGTATTAACAGCAAAATTCAAAGAACTGATTCACGATCATATAAAAACCCAGCATCAGGTCAATTACTATTCTTCTTTATTAAATGTTACTCCAAACCACTTGAATAAATGTGTAAAGAATGTTACAGGAAAATCTGCCGTAAAATGGATTGACGAAAACATATTGCTTGAAGCAAAATACTTACTCTTTCAAACCACTCTTTCTGTAGGTGAAGTAGCAACGCAAGTAGGCTTTGAAGACCAATCTTACTTTAGCCGTTTCTTTAAAAAAACAGAAGGAATTTCTCCTATTCGATACCGAAAATTGATTGATAAGTCCTAATCATTGATTAAAGAATCCTAACAAATATGTAGACGTTTTTCAGAAATTTGCTTCCTCAAAAATGCAAATTATGATTTATGTTTTTAAAACCTCAGTTGACAGCGAAGCCAAATTTGAATCGGCTTCTGTACTCCTAAATGAATTATTGCCTAATTCGCTATGGAATTTTGATCTCGAAGATTGTGACAATATCTTGAGAGTTGACAGTGAATTGAATGTTACAGCATTGCTTCAAAACAATCCTGTTTTTGATTGTATCGAATTAGAATAAAACTTTACCCGCCCTTTTTAAAAATTTATATGGAATCAAAATTATACCAAAACAGAACTTTTGAAACGATTGATTACTCGGATCAAAGTTTGGCCAATACCGAATTTGTAAACTGCGAATTCATTAACTGCAACTTTTCTAAAAGCGATTTAAGCCATAATGATTTCATGGATTCTACTTTTAAAAACTGCAATCTTTCGTTGGCTGTTTTAAAAAATACAGGATTGAAAAATATCAAGTTCGTTGGCTGTAAATTGATGGGACTTGACTTTAGTGCCTGCAACAGCTTTTTATTTTCCATGAATTTCGAAGATTCCGTTCTGGACTATTCAACCTTTATTTACAAAAAATTGAAGAAAACCAATTTTACAGACTGCTCTTTAAAAGAAACAGATTTCTCCAACACCGATTTATCTTTAGCCATTTTTAAAAACTGTGATCTTTCTGGTGCCACTTTCGTGGAAAGCATTTTAGAAAAAACCGATTTTAGAAGTTCAAGAAATTATGCATTTGATCCATCAGAAAATAAAATTAAAGGAACAAAGGTTTCTCATACGGCGCTTGCGGGTTTATTAGAAAAATTTGATTTATTTATAGAATGATTTTTTAGTTTTCATTACAATTTCAGTTACCCCCATAACTGAAAACTAAAAAAGCGGGATTACAAAATAAATTGCATCCCGCTTTTTCTATTTAATCAACCACGATTTTTTTATTTTAACCAACGAGGATCTCCAATATTATTGTCAATCATTGTTTGGTTTTGAACTTTAAAGTTCCCTGTTGCAGCATCAACAAATTGTGGGTTTGCTGTTACTCCAGTTGCATCAACTTTGTTTAAAGGAATAGTAGCATCCATAAAACTTTCAGCTGTGTAGTAATAATTTTTACTAAATGCAGGAGTTTCTGTAGCTGCATGATTTGTATAAATAGCCGATGTTGACACAATCAAAGTATTCATTACTGTTGAACTGTTATCTAAAAATCTCACGTATAAAATTCTTTTTGGCGCAGTTAGGTTTGAAACATTGTAAAGTGTACAATTTTGAATTAAAATTGTAGTCTTTAAACCAGTACCAGAAAAACCTCCATTAGCAGGAACAACACCGTCTACTCTAACAAAATCACGACTTGTAGAACATGAATCAAATGTGCTGTTTTTAAGTATTATACTTGCCACATGTGAATTTCTAAAATCGATAAAATCAGCTCCGGCATTTGTATTTACTGACTTAACAATACTATTATCAACCGTAAATGAAGCTACTTTTGAATTTGACGCATTCGCAGCAATTAATGCACGAGTATAATCATGGATTGCACATCTTGTTATTAAAATATCTCCATAATTAGAAGAAGCTCCTGATACAGTTACAACTGCAGCATTATTTAATCCTGTTCCTTTTAATTCTAAATCCATCAACGAAAGATTAACAAGACCCGAATTTATGGTAAATTTCACATTCAATATTGGTCTATTCTCTGGTCTTACACCTCTAATAATAAGTGTTTTATTTAAAATCACCTCTCCTGTTGTCTGAAAATTACCAGGCATAAGCAATAGTCGTGATCCCGCTGATGCTTGAGCTATTTTAGCATTTAAGTCATCTCCCGGATTTACTATAATACCATTCGTAAGATCAACACCACTTGTGAATTGAAGTGTTCCTCTAGTTTTAGTTCCATTCTTTAATGTGACATCATAGTTTGTTTCAGGAGTTAAACCAGTAACAACTGCCACTCCAGCCACTTTCTCTTCTGCTGTTATGGTATGATTCAGATTACCCGGTTGAAGCAAAATATGAGTTACGTTACTATTTGGTGTCCATCTTAAAGTAACAGATGTAGCTTGAATCTCTTCATCCTTAATTGGAAAGAAAATTTGCTCAGATAATGTTGTTGCAGTCGTAATAGACCATTTAGAATCTTCAAGACCAGCTGCACTTACCGATTTTACTCTGATCGAATAAGTAGTTTCTCCTTCTAAAGCTACTTGTACTGGTAGTTGACTAGGTGTAACATTTATTGTTTTAAAAATAGTCTTGAACTCTGGATCATCTGCGCTAAATTCTACCACATAATGATCTGGATTTTCATCTGCTTTCACCCCCCAGTCTAATTCAACTGTAGTTGAATTTCTAATTTTGGCTGTGAGCCCGATAGGAGAAAATTCTCTTGTATTTCCTATACCGTCTAACAACTCTTCATTATAACTTTCGCAACTTGAAACAGCAAATGCAAGCCATAATATGGTTATTAGTCCTCTAAATATATTTTTTGTGTTCATCATAATAACTTATTAATTTATTAAAGATTTTAATAACCAAAATCATTTTTTAACTGACCATTGCTTCCATCAAGAAACACTTGCCATATTGGCCAGAATTGTCTGTTATCAGGATTCATTCCCACTTTATACAATGAAGCTATCTTTGCATCAGCAGCAGTTCCTGTCCATGTCCATGCAAAAGCTGTATATGTAGCTCCTGGGTTTGTAGTTTCTCCTCTATTTAATCCATAAATATCTAAGCTTACATTATCAGATTTATATTTATAATATAAAGTTGACGGTACATTAGCATAATCACCCGTACGAGCAGATAAGTCTGCCATTTTTTGTTTAGCCTTGTCTAAGTTTGCTTTAAGCAAATTCCAACGGATAAGTGCTTGTTTACGTTCCATTTCTCCTGTAAACTCATATTTATTTTCTTCGACAAGAGCATTAAACATTGCTTCTTTACTCGTTAAATTATTTACATAGTTCTCCACTTTCACTGCTTGATCAGCTGAAGAGAATGATCTTCTTCTAATTTCCTTTAAATAAGGCATTGCAGCACTAGGACCTTCTAATTCATTTGCTGTTTCAGCCGCAATAAGAAGCACTTCAGCATAGCGCATGTACATTTTATTAACACCATCGTCATTATCAGAAGTAACTCTACGCGTCATCCATTCGTAACGATATTTACCAAAACACCAGGTATCTAATCCTGCTAACTCTTGCTTAGCAATAGGATAAGGAGTTCCAGCTACAGCAGTACCCCATTTGTAAGGCACACAGGTAACATCTCTACGCAAATCTGTCTGATCATAATCGTAGAAAACAAACGGTAAAGGACCTGCCACCCCGCCACGGTTTGCACCATTTTGCTGGAACTGATCACTTGGTGAAGTATGTTTTACTGCAAACGTAAACAACATACGTCCACGACCATCAGCAAAAGGAAGTTCCCAAAGAGATTCGCCTCCTGCATTCGTAATTTCTTGATTATATTTTCTCCATAATCCTTCAAAAGTAGATTCTAAATGAGCAGAGCCACTTTGAATTACTTCACGAGATTCTTTTAATGCCAATGCATACATATTAGCAACTGAAAGTTCTGGATCATTGCTTCTTCTTACTCCGTCAGGATATTGCTGATAGCCACTTGCTACTAGAGCTAAACGTGCTCTAAATGCCTTTACAAAAGCTTTATTTACATGTTCTACAGTACTTGTATAAGAAGTTTCATTAGGCCACGCAACCAATGTTGATGCCTCACCTAAGTCTGCCAGTAATTGTTTGTAAATAACATCTCTACTTGTTTTAGGCAAATATAAAGTTGCAGTGGTAATAGGCTCAAAACGAGCAGGAACATCTCCCCATGCTTTTAGCAAATCGGCATAGTATATTGCTCTTAGCGTTAAAGCTTCTCCTAATAACTGCCCCATTTCTGTACCTGGTTTAGGATTTCCATATTGACGCATTCCTGTAATACAAACATTAGCACGCTCGATACCTGAAAACATCATTGAATAAGCATTGTTCGTTGTATTCATCTCTGTATTACTTGGCTTCGCATCGTAAACACACAAATCTGCTTTATCTCCTGCAGTTTGTGAGGTATTGTACCATTCTGTATCTGTATTTAATCCATAGTATGGTAAAAATCTCCCTCTATAAGAGTTTGTCTCAGCAAATGGCACTTTTATTCCATCAACTGCTCCTTTAGCAAGGTCAGGTTCAGAAAAAATCAATGATGGATCTAATGTTGATGGTGCATCTGTATCTAAATAATCGTCTTCAAATTGCTGGCAAGAACTAAATAAAGCCGAAATAATCAATCCTGCTATTATTATTTTATGTTTCATTTTGTGTAGTCTTTTAAATTAGAAATTAAGGTTCATTCCAAAAATCATTTGTCTGCTTCTTGGATAAGGACTTGAATCAACCCCTGGTGTAAGCGGGTTTTTTCTTCTTGTTGAAACTTCAGGATCAGAACCTGAATAGTTAGTCCAAACAAAAACATTGCTTGCTGTCAAATAGAATCTTAATTTAGAAATTCCAAGTTTAGATGTAAACATTTCAGGAGTTGTATATCCTAATGTTAAAGTATTTAATCTTAAAAATGATGCGTCTTCAACTGCCCAATCAGTAAATATAGCAGTTCTCATATATGGAGACCACATAGTTGTATTAGCATTAAGAGCGGCTAAAGCTTCAGGATTACCTGTTACTAATTGACCTGTTGCTGGGTCCAGATTAGTCCATCTTTTTCCATCAGCCATCGTAGAATTTAAGTTCTTATATTCCCCCGAAGCAGTAGCTGTAGAAAATTCAATTTTATCTGCATTATATATTTCATTGCCAATACTCCAGTTAAAAGCTGCCATTAAATCAAATCCATAAGCGTTTCCGTTGATAATAAAACCTCCTGAGCTTTTAGGATTAACATTTCCAATAATTGTTTTATCGTTTATATCTACTTTACCATCACCATTAACATCTTTTAATTTCATGTCTCCAGGTTTAAGCGAACTTCCGTCTCCTACTAAAGTTGTAGCAGTAGAAATTACGCCGCTTTTCAAAACATATTTCCCTCCAACATAGTCAAAATCAGAAACTTCGTATCTTCCATCATTTTTATAGCCATACATAGCTCCCAAAGAAGAACCAACTTCTATTAGGTAATCATCTCCAATTTGTGAAGAAGCCCAACCAGTCGCTTGTCCAAAATTATTCATAACACCCAATGAGTTAATACGATTTTTGTTTACTGACATATTGAATGAAAAATTCAAACCATATTTAGCTTTTTCAATGGCTACAACATTTAAAGTAGCTTCGAAACCTGTATTTTGTGTTTCTCCCATATTACGATATTGATAATCATATCCAGATCCTGGAACTGGGAAATTAATTAACAAATCACTTGTAACATTTTTATAGACATCAAAATTACCACTTAAACGGTTTTTGAAAAATGCGAAATCTAAACCAAGATTCTGAGTTACTGTAGTTTCCCATTTCAAGTCTGGATTAGGCATTGTTTTTGAAGGAGCCCAAACACTAGTAACGCCATTAATCCAAGTTGTTGGTGTCGATTGAAAAATTTGAATTTGCTGTCCAACAGGAATATTGTTATTTCCTGCTTCACCATAACTTGCTCTAACCTTTAAAAGGCTTAACCAGCTTTGATTTTTCAGCCAGCTTTCTTCTGAGATTTTCCATCCTGCAGCAAATGCGGGAAAATAGCCCCATCGATTTTGTTCTTGAAATTTACTAGATCCGTCAGCACGAAAAGTAGCTGAGAAAATGTAACGATTTTTGTAATCATAATTAGCGCGTCCGAAGAACGACAATAATTTATCATCTGGATTATAGTAATTATCTACCGCTTGTGGTGTTCCTTGACTTGTAAGTGTTTTTGCTTTCTCGAAATCAAAAAACGTTGGATATCCATGAATCGTAGTAGTCAAAGTATTTGAGCTAGTTGAAATACTTTCTTCTCCTATAAGAGCAGTCAAATGATGATCTTCTCCCATTATTTTTTTGAAATCGTAATTCAGCGTATTAGCATTTCTAAAACGTCTATCCTTACTGTCTGACATAATCATTGCAGGCATATCCTGCAATTCAGCTTTTGGTGCGTTAGCTACGTAATATGTTGTCAATCCGTAAAAACGATAATCTTGGTTATAAAAATTATCAAGACCTAAATCTACATTCAATTTTAAATTATCTACAATTTCCCATCCAAAACTTCCTAACATATTAAAGTTCTTACGGAACTGTTGGCGATCATTATCTGAAACAGATTTAAAAGGATTTATTAATACATTAGATCCATCTCCAGTTACATCTTCTGAAGTCAAACCTGCTACTGGAAGTGGTGCATATCCTACAATAGTACGCATACGAGAATCTGATGAAGACTTTTCATTTTGCTCATTTACACCACCACCGTCAACCTCAGTATCTGAATAGCGCATCGTAAAACCAACATCTATCTTATCACTTAATTTACTTTTTAATGCTAATGCTAAGTTATTTCTTTTATAGTTTGAACCTATCATGATTGCCTTCTCATCATAATGAGCATAATTAAAATTGTAGTTCAGCTTGTCTGTTCCACCTCTAATTCCTAAATCACGGCTTTGAACCTCACCAGTACGTCCAAAAATCTGTTTTTGCCAATCATCTCCCTTTAGTCCTTGGTACATGTCATGATCTTCCCAATTTCCAAAATACTTAGTGTATGAATCTGGGTTAGAAGGCACTTTTGTTCCTGTTTGAGAAAGTAAAGCATATTCGTATTGCCATTTCGTATAATCTTCAGGTGACAAAACATCAATTTGATTAGCCATAGTTTTCATACCATAGAACATATTGAAATTTACTGCCATTTTTCCGTCTTTACCCTTTTTTGTTGTAATAAGAATTACCCCATTTGCACCACGTGATCCATAGATTGCAGTTGAAGCAGCGTCTTTTAAAACAGTCATCGTATCAATATCAGATGAAGAAATATCATTCATACTATTGACCGGAAATCCATCCACAATAATTAGCGGTGAAGCATCTTGAGTAAGTGAACCACCGCCACGAACTCTAATTCGAATATCAGCATCTGGCGAACCTTCAGACGCAGTAACTTGAACCCCTGCAATACGACCTGTTAAAGCTTCAGCAACATTTGCTACTGGCACTTTTTTCAAATCTGCTCCTGAGATAGTAGAAACTGCACCAGTCAAATCAGATTTTTTAGAAGTTCCATATCCAATTACAACGACTTCATTTAAGTTATTAGCATCTTCAACCAATGTTGCATTTACTTTAGTTTTTCCTTCTGCAGAAATACTAAGACTTTGAAACCCAATAAAAGAAAAGGTTAATACGGCTTTCGGATTGGTTAGTTTTATTTTGTAATGCCCGTCAAAATCGGTAGAAGTTCCGTTCTTAGTTCCTTTTTCTAAGACGTTTACCCCAGGAAGAGAAAGTCCCGCGGCATCCTTCACGGTTCCCTCTATCGTTGTGCCCTGAGCGTGTACTTGACTACCGATCAATAAGCACAGTAAGAAAACAAGTTTAAAGCAAAAATTTGCTCCTTTGTTTAATAGTTCTTTAAAGTTCATGGTTGATTGTTTAAGTTATTAAAAGTTTTTTCTTTTTGGTTTAAGTGGTTTTTTGTGGTTACTTTCAATTCATTTTATAGTTAATATTTGTGGTTTTTATTTAACAGTAATTTATTTACCTCCTCTACAAAGCTTTATTCTTGCTCTGTTTTCCATCTTATAACTTAATCGATTTCGAAGGTTAAAAATAAAGTTGTAATCGATTACACAAACATAGATATTTTTTTAAAACGAAAAATAAAAATTCATAAAAAATTCATAAAAAAAATTACATATTGAAAATTTTACTGCTTTTTTATATCACATATATAATTTATAACAGTATAAAATATTAATAATATTATTATTAATCGTTCATTTGATTTTATTTTTATAAAAAAAACAATCGATTACATGAATATTACTTACAAAAATATTAGGTGTTATTTTTACACTTAAAAAGTTAAAATCAAGCCAAAAAAAATGAAAAATTTTTATTCATGTTTTAAAAATTGCCATGATTTTACCTATAAATAAGATTAATGAGATCGAAGAAAAGGTAATTTTGACTATAAGATTGCATTCTTATAAGCACAAAAAAGCCCTTAAACAAAAGTTAAGGGCTTAAAAAAATTAAATTCTAAGTGTTTAAATACGCTGCAACTGCAATTGCTTTTGATGTAACCTCATCAATACGAATGTGATGACCATTCCGATAACCGACATCACAACTCCGATAAGATTAGGAGAAGAATAGCTGAATCCCGCTGCTAAAGGCAATCCGCCAAGAAAAGCGCCTAAAGCATTTCCAATATTAAAACTTCCTTGAAGAGAAGCCGAAGCGATCATCTCTGCTCCTTTTGCGGTACGAATCATCAGCATCTGAATTGGCGCAATTACTGAGAACGAAATAGCACCCGTTAAGAAAGTCAGAAATAAAGATATGTATTGATTGAATGAGAAGAAATAAACCAAAACCAAATCGGTAGACATAACAAGCAAAAGTGCTAATGTTGTTGGAGCTGGTGAAAAACGATCTGCCAATTTACCTCCCACAAAGTTCCCTACTACCATTCCTAATCCTGCTAGAATTAGGATAGATGAAACATCTTCTGGCGAAAACTTCGATACATTAATTAAAAGAGGCGCAATGTAACTGATCCAAGCAAATAGACCTCCAAAACCAATTGCTGTAATTCCGATAATTAACCAAGCCTCTGTTTTCTTAAAAAACTGAAGCTGTGTTTTCATGTTTACACTTTCTCCTTTTTCAAGATTTGGCATCCATAAATAAATAGCCAGAAAGGTTAATAAGCCTACAATAGCAATTAATACAAAAGTATATCGCCAAATAAAATGATGGCCAATATAGGTTCCAATTGGCACGCCTATTAAATTCGCAATTGTTAAACCTGCAAACATTATAGAGATTGCCTGTGCCTCTTTTCCTTTATCTGCCAAACGGCTTGCGACTACCGCTCCCACTCCAAAGAATGCTCCGTGCGGCAATCCAGATAAAAATCGAGAAGCAAATAAAATATTATAATTAGGAGCTATAATTGACAACGCATTGAAAACTGCCAACATTAAAGCTAGAATTAAAAGCATCTTTTTAGGTGCATAATTTCTTCCTGCGATTACTAACAAAGGCGCTCCAATAACAACTCCAAGTGCATAAGACGAAATTAAATATCCAGCAACCGGAATTGACACTTTCATATCTGAAGCAATATCTGGGAGTAATCCCATCATTACAAATTCTGTAATACCAATAGTTAACCCTCCTAAAGAGAGTGCAATAAGACTTTTTTTCATTTTGATTATTGTAGAAAGGAATAGATTTCTACGAGGCAAAATTAACACCGTTAACCTTAAAAAAAGTTGTAAATTTGCGATATAAAATTGTACATTTATGTTATGCCGAAATTAAATCAGTTTAAAACGCTTGTTTTGGATGAATTTGAAGAAGAGAAATTTCATCTTCCTCCACATACGCATACGTATTACGAAATCATTTATATAAAGAAAGGAAGTGGCATACATCACTTAAATAATAATCTACTGCCGTATAAAGCAGGAGATCTATTTGTTATTTCTCCAGATGATGAACATTATTTTGATATAAAGAAAAGTACCCGATTCATTTTTATCAAATTCACTGATAATTATTTCAACTCAAAACAGAATCTTACTTGCGATGAATTTTTAGTAAATACTCCAGAAAGTTTCATGCGCGATAAAATCTTAAAAGAAACTGTTTTGAAGTTTGACGAACCTTGCAAAACGATTCTAAAAAACACAGTTGAAAATATTGTAACGTATGGACATTATATAGACGTTACCTCATCTCCTATCGTTTTCTATCAAATTCTTTCCCTTTTTGGTTTAATTAAAGAAACAATCCGAGGGATGAATTTACAGATGAAATCGACTCATTTGGATAGTGAACAAATTGCTAATTACATTCATCAGAATATTTATCAGCCAAAATTGGTTCAGATAAAGGTAATTGCAGAACATTTTAATATTGCTCAAACTTATTTTAGTGCCTATTTTAAAAGAACTTTCAGCATTAGTTATCGCGAATACATTCATAATTTACGATTGACTTTAATCGAAAAAAGATTTCATAACAATCAATTGCCGATTAAACAAATCGCGTACGAATTTGGTTTTACAGACGAAAGCCATTTGACCAATTATTTCAAGAAACGTAAAAACATGAAACCCACCGATTTCAAAAAACTCTAGTTATCGAAATCTTAAAAAATAATTTTCTCAAGCATTTTTAACTAAATTTGCATTTCTAAAAACAATTTCTTTGAGCAAGAAAATCCACATAATAATGCTTTTTATGACACTTAGTTTCTTTTTGAATCCGAGTTATACTTACGCATGCCATAATGGAAACTCAAAAGAAATTGTCGTTAAAGAAGAAAACAGCTGTTCTCAAAAATGCTGTGAAAAGAAAACTTCAAAACAAGAAAAACATAATTGCGAAGGAAAGTGCCGTCACTCAGGCTGTAATACCTCAACATTAAACCTTCTTTTGATTTCAAATGATTTTGATTTACAAAACGATGTTTTCAATTTTTCCCTAAAAAATACAATTTCCTCTTATAGTAATTCTACTATTTCTTCAGGATTTACTTCTATCTGGCTGAAGCCGAAAATATAATTGTTTGCATTTGTGATAGCCCATATTGGGTCTTTTTAAAATCAAATTTTTTAATTAATTTTAAAGGAATTAAAAATCCTTTACCAAATATTATATACAATGAAAAAATCAATTATAGCTTTAGCAATGGCAGTAACAGTATTATTTACTGCAAATACGATTCAGGCAAAAACGAATAATTCTGGCTTAACAGAAATTGAAATGGCAGATTCTCAATTACAATCTGTTTATGATGCTTATTTTTCTGTAAAAGATGCACTTATTAAAAGTGATAGCAAACTAACTTCGGCGAAAGCTGCAACTTTATTGACTGCTATTACTGCCGTAAAAATGGACAAACTAAAAAGCAACGAACATACCGTTTGGATGAAAGTAGTTAAAAAATTAACTGCTGATGCCAAAAGTATTTCAGCAACAACAGATCTTAAAAAACAGCGTGAGACTTTTAAGTCTTTATCTAAAAGCACTTACGATTTAATAAAAGTTTCAACCCCAAGTGAACCAATCTACAAACAATATTGCCCAATGGCAGATGCAGATTGGTTAAGCAAAGAAAAAGCAGTTAAGAATCCGTACTACGGTTCTTCTATGCTAACTTGCGGTAACGTGGTAGAAACGATCAAATAAATATGAAGCTCTACATCAAAAATATGGTGTGCAGCCGATGCAAAATGGTAGTGAAGTCTGAGTTTGAAAAACTCGGACTTCAAACTACTTCTGTAGAATTAGGAGAAGTCGAATTGACCGAAGAAATCAATGATGATCAAAAAGAAATTTTGCTAAAAA
Organism: Flavobacterium nitrogenifigens; assembly: GCF_003254565.1. Lineage (GTDB taxonomy): Bacteria > Bacteroidota > Bacteroidia > Flavobacteriales > Flavobacteriaceae > Flavobacterium > Flavobacterium nitrogenifigens. Next base: position 285,141 of record NZ_QJRI01000182.1, on the reverse strand, counting down.
ATCTGCAGGCTTTAGGTTTTGATTTAATCGATGATAAAAAAACAAAAACGGTTGAAAGAATAAAAAACCTGATAGTCGATCTGGTTCATCATAAAAACAATGATCTTAAAATCAACTTGTCTGAGTACTTAGCTGAAAACTTAAATCAGGATTACAATTCGCTGAGCAATTTATTTTCTGAAATTGAAAACACTACGATCGAAAAGTATTTCATCAGTCAGAAAATTGAAAAAGTAAAAGAGTTATTGATTTATAATGAGCTTTCTTTAAGTGAAATTGCCGATATTCTCAACTACAGCAATGTAGCGCATTTAAGCAATCAATTTAAAAAAATCACAGGCTTTACCCCTACTTCATTCAAACAATCAAAAGATAAAATGCGTATTCAGATCGAGAATTTGTAGTTTTTTATTTAACCGCAAAGTTCGCAAAGGTTTACGCAAGGTTCGCAAAGTTATTTTTAAGATAAAGCTTTGCGAACTTCGCGTTTTATATAAATCCACCATATCAAAAATCCTTGCGTGCTTTGCGGTTAAAAAAATAGTAAATCTTACAAATCATTCCCAAAATTCTACAAACCTAACTCCCAGATAGTTCGGAAATTTGCATTGTAATACTTAAAAACCAATACAATGACTCATCAATATATAATTTCAGGAATGTCGTGTGACGGCTGCCGCAAAAAAGTAGAGAAAACTTTAAATGAAGTTGAAGGCGTTCAGGCAGAAGTAACTTTAAATCCTCCAACGGCAACCATAACGATGGAGAAACACGTTCCTACTGAAAAGTTTCAGGAAGTTTTATCTGCAGCTGGAAAATATACTATTGAAATGGATTCTCCTAAAAATCATGGAGAAACTGCCGTTAAATCTTGCTGTTCTAGTCACAAAAAAGAACATCACGATCACAATCATCACAAAACAGAAACAAAAAAAGTGCATCAGCACAGTGCCAATGGCGTTTATTATTGTCCAATGCATTGCGAAGGTGACAAAACATACAACAAACCTGGAGATTGTCCAGTTTGCGGAATGGATTTAGTTCCGCAAGTTGCCATCACAGCAACACAATTTACTTGCCCGATGCATCCTGAAATCGTTTCAAACGAACCAGGCGATTGCCCGATTTGCGGAATGGATTTAGTTCCTATGCAAGCCTCCGAAAGCGAAGAAAACAAAACCTATACTGATTTATTAAAGAAGATGAAAATTGCGATTTTATTTACGCTTCCTATTTTCATTATTTCCATGTCAGAAATGATTCCGAATAATCCGCTTTACAATATAATGTCTATTGAAAAATGGAATTGGGTTCAGCTTTTATTTTCAATTCCCGTTTTGTTTTATGCAGGATGGATGTTTTTCGTTCGCGCTTACAAATCAATCGTGACTTGGAATTTAAACATGTTTACTTTAATAGGAATTGGAACAAGTGTAGCTTTCCTATTTAGTATTGTCGGAATGTTTTTTCCTGATATTTTTCCATCCGAATTCAAATCGCATCATGGAACGATTCATTTGTATTTTGAAGCTGCCACGGTTATTATCACTTTAGTCTTATTGGGACAGCTATTAGAAGCTAAAGCGCACGGACAAACGAATGGTGCTATTAAAGAATTATTAAAATTAGCACCAACAGAAGCTACTTTGGTTGAAAATGGAATTGATAAAGTAATCTCCATTCACAATATCAAAAAAGGCGATTTACTTCGTGTAAAACCAGGAGAAAAAATTCCAGTTGACGGAAAAATAACTTCTGGCGAAAGCAATATTGATGAATCGATGATTACTGGGGAACCAATTCCCGTAGATAAAAAAACAGGCGATGCCGTGATTTCTGGAACTATAAACGGAACAAAATCATTTGTTATGATTGCTGAAAAAGTTGGTTCAGAAACCATGTTGTCGCAGATTATCCAAATGGTAAATGATGCCAGCAGATCTCGCGCTCCAATTCAGAAATTAGCCGATCGCGTTTCTAAATATTTTGTTCCAACTGTAGTTATCATTTCGATTGTAACCTTTTTTGTTTGGGCAAAATTTGGTCCAGAACCTGCTTACGTTTACGGATTAATCAATGCAATTGCGGTTTTAATTATCGCCTGCCCTTGCGCCCTTGGACTCGCAACTCCGATGTCGGTTATGGTTGGTGTTGGAAAAGGTGCTCAAAACGGAATCCTGATCAAAAATGCTGAAGCCTTGGAAAACATGAATAAAATTGATGTTTTAATTACCGACAAAACAGGAACAATTACCGAAGGAAAACCATCTGTAGAAAAAATCTATGCCATAAATAATGACGAAGATTTTCTGCTTCAAAACATTGCTTCTCTAAATCAGCATAGCGAACATCCTTTGGCGCAAGCCGTAGTCAATTTCGCGAAAGCAAAAAATACTACTTTTAGAGAAGTTCAAGGTTTCGAAACTATTGCAGGTAAAGGTGTTTTAGGAACTATAGAAAACATAAGTGTCGCTTTAGGAAATAAAAAATTAATGGATGAAATTGGCGCTTCTGTTTCTAATGATTTAGAACAAAAAATAATTTCTGAACAGAATTTAGGAAAAACTATTTCGTACATCGCCATTGAAAAAAGCGTTTTAGGTTTCGTAGCCATTACCGATGCCATCAAAGAAAACAGCGCGAAAGCCATTAAAGAATTAATCGCTCAAGGGGTTGAGGTTATCATGATGACTGGTGACAATCATAATACGGCAAAAGCTGTTGCCGAACATTTGCATTTGAGTTCTTTCAAAGCAGATTGTCTTCCAGAAGATAAATTAAAAGAAATTCAACGTCTTCAAGCACAAGGAAAAATCGTTGCCATGGCTGGAGACGGAATCAATGATGCGCCTGCTTTGGCTCAATCCAACATTGGAATTGCAATGGGAACAGGAACTGACGTCGCGATTGAAAGTGCTAAAATCACTTTGGTAAAAGGCGATTTAAATGGAATCGTAAAAGCCAAAAACCTCAGCCATGCTGTAATGTCAAATATTAAACAGAATTTATTCTTTGCTTTTATATATAACACTTTAGGCGTGCCAATTGCAGCAGGAATTTTATATCCGTTTTTAGGAATATTGCTTTCGCCGATGTTGGCTGCTGTAGCAATGAGTTTAAGTTCTGTATCTGTAATCGTAAATGCGTTGCGATTGAGAAATTTAAAATTGTAAGTTGGAGCTTAATTATTTTAACACATAGAAACATTCCCAATAACTATACGGAATGTGGTTAAAGGCGTTTCACTAATTTAAATGAAGCTGTGCGAAAAAAATTAGGCAAAAAATACGCTTCGGAGAAGCGAAATATTTATAGACATAGTATTAGTCTCGATCGTAAAAGCTCCAGCGGAGTGACAACTTTTTTTCATTGACCGTATATTTCGCTCCGCTGGAGCTCTTTTATATTAACGGAATTGAATTTCTATAAATATTTAGCTCCGCCGGAGCTTAACAAAATTAAATTGTTCTCAATTGATTTAAAATTATAAACTAATGATTAAGATTAAATATATACTGATCCTTTTTTTAATTGCTTTTCAGCTAAAGGCTCAGAAAGTTGTGCGTTACGATTTACATGTTCGCGATACGATTGTCAATTTTTCAGGTAAAGAAAAACGGGCGATTTCCGTTAATGGACAAATTCCGATGCCAACTTTGACTTTTACCGAAGGTGATATTGCAGAAATTTATGTGCATAACGAATTAAAAAAAGAAAGCACTTCGATGCACTGGCACGGATTATTTCTGCCCAATAAAGAAGACGGAGTTCCATATCTTACGCAAATGCCAATTGAACCTGGAACAACTCATAAATATACTTTTCCAATTATTCAAAACGGAACGTATTGGTATCATAGTCATTCTGGCTTGCAGGAACAAATTGGTTTATATGGACTTTTTATCATAAATAAGAAAAAAGACGATCCCACAATTAGAAAAGGTATTGACGATTTGCCGACGATTCCAGTTATTTTAAGCGAATGGTCAGACTTGAAACCCGAGAATATTCAGCGAATGCTTCACAATGCCAACGATTGGTTTGCTATCAAAAAAGGAACAACACAAAGTTATGCAGAAGCCATAAAACAAGGACATTTTTCGACCAAAGTGACCAACGAATGGAAACGAATGAATGCAATGGATGTGAGCGATGTTTACTATGAAAAGTTTTTAATCAACGGAAAAAACGAACAGCAGTTTTCAGATCTTAAGCCAGGCTCAAAAGTTCGATTGCGAATTGCCAATGGTGGTGCTTCCAGCTATTTCTGGCTAACTTACGGTGGAGGAAAAATTACAGTTGTAGCCAGCGACGGAAATGATGTTGATCCTGTAGAAGTCGATCGCTTGATTATTGCCGTTTCTGAAACTTATGACGTTGTCGTTACCGTTCCCGAAGACCATAAATCTTTTGCTTTTTTGGCTACAGCCGAAGACAGAACGGGATCTGCATCTCTATTTTTAGGAAGTGGAGAAAAACAGCCTGTTCATCATCTTTCGAAATTAAAATATTTTGAAGGGATGAAAATGATGAATGATATGATGAAAATGAACGGCGAAATGAACGACATGGGCATGAATATGACTTTGAACAAAATGGACATGAATGCCGTAATGTATCCTGAAATTTCTGGTGAAGATGAGAATGCAAAACCTAAAATGGATCATTCGAATCATAATATGGAAGACATGAAAATGGAAAGCGATAGCACTGAAACTCCTGAAATTGTAACTTTGAATTACGGAATGCTGAAATCTCCTTTTAAAACTAATCTTCCAAAAGATGCACCTGTAAAAGAATTACGTTTTACGCTTTCTGGAAATATGAATCGTTATGTTTGGAGTTTGGATAATAAAGTGGTTTCTGAAACCGATAAAATCTTAATTAAAAAAGGAGAAAATGTTCGTATTGTTTTATACAACGGTTCGATGATGCGTCACCCAATGCATTTGCACGGACATGATTTTAGAATTCTGAACGAACATGGAGATTATTCTCCACTAAAAAATGTGATTGATATTATGCCAATGGAAACCGATACGATCGAATTCCAAGCCAACGCAGATGGCGACTGGTTTTTTCATTGTCATATTTTATACCACATGATGGCCGGAATGGGAAGGATTTTTACTTACGAAAATTCAGCTCCAAATCCGTTAATACATCATCCGGAAATGGCTTTCAAAATGTTGAAAATGGATGACAGAATGTTTCATTTTATGGCAGAAAATGATTTTGCCACAAATGGAAATGATGGTGAAGCGATGTTTAGCAATACGCGTTGGAGCATTGGAACCGAATGGAGATTGGGTTATAACGATAAACATGGTTATGAAACCGAAACTCATATTGGCCGTTATTTTGGAAAAAATCAGTTGCTAATGCCTTTTATTGGTTTTGACTGGCGATACCGAAAAATGGGAATGGACGAACAGGAACAGAATCTTTTTGGTCAAAAAAACACCAAAGACAATCGTTCGGTTTTTAGTGCCGGTGTCGAATATACTTTACCAATGCTCATAAAAGCACAAGTTGAGGTTTATACTGACGGAAATGTAAGAGTACAATTTGAACGAAAAGATATTCCGCTTTCGCAAAGACTTAGAATGAATTTAATGTGGAATACTGACAAAGAATATATGGCAGGATTGAAATATATCGTTGGCCGTAACTTCGGAATCACAACGCATTATGATAGTGATATGGGAATTGGATTTGGGGTTAATCTTAACTATTAAATACCATAGTGGAGACTTTACAACTCATTAACAGATTTTACAAAAACATTAACAATTTGTAAGAATAAGCTATAAGAATTCGAATTATATTTGATTCACCAATTATAATCTCTAACACAAAAAACATTTAAACAAAATGACAAAAGTAATCACCGTAGTAACAGTTGCTTTCTTTTCTATTGGCGTAATGGCTCAGGACACAAAACCAACAACAAAAGACAAAACCAAAAAAGAATCGTGCTGTAAAAAAACAACAGACAAAAAAGACACAAAATCTTGCTGTGTTAAAAAATAATTGAAATGCTAATTTCAAGATAAAGGCCTCAAAAAATATTTGAGGCCTTTTTTATATTTATTTCTTTGCCACTAATTCCGCGAATTAACGCGAATTAATTTGTGTAAATTAAATAACTCATTTAGTTTTCCAACTTAAAAATTAGTGAAAATTTGGGAAATTCGCGGCAAAAAGATTCAAAACTATTTCACTCGAATACTCCACTCAAAATCCATTTCTGAAACTTGAACACCTTCTTCGTTTGTTCCAATAGATTTCATCCAAAACGTCTGTCCTTCTCCAGTTTCTATTGTTTTTTTGATGGCATCAGCAATTAAATGTCCGTCTTTGCAGACAAATGTAATTCGTCCCGTAGCTTTTTTTGTGAAGTTACCTTTGTTGTTGGCTACTAACATAGAAATCTTTTTACCGCTTTGCTGAATTTGAGAAATCACCAAAGCTCCAGTTGTCAACTCAGCCGCCATTGCCTGAACTGCAAAATACATCGAGTTAAACGGATTCTGATTGATCCATCTGTGTTTTACTGTGACTGTACAACTGCTATCGTTTATATCTTTTACACGTACTCCGCAAAAGTATGCCGAAGGCAATTTGAATAAGACGAATTTATTAAGTTTTGATACCGAAAGTGCCATAGAATATATTTTTTATGTAAAAATACAAAAAAACTATGCACGCACAATAAATTATTAAACTATCAAAATAATCTCAATAAATACGGCACTTCCGAATGATTTTCAGCAATTTAAACAGAATTTCCTACTTGAATATTTGTTAAATTTTTGTTAATAATTAGTACTATGCAAAACAAGATACTGTCTTTTAGACATATATTTGCATAAGAAATTACTATATACTTTTAATCATGGAAACAACAACACCACTCATCATGGAAAAAACATCAGAAAAGAATACGGCAGCATTTACTCATTTGAGTACATTAAGCCAATATATAATTCCGTTTGGAAACTATATTTTTCCGGTAATCATTTGGACCAACTATAAAGACAAATCTGAATTTGCAGATCATCACGGAAAACAGGCTTTGAACTTTCAATTAAGCATTTTGCTTTATTCTTTGATTTTAGCGCTTATTGCGATACCAATTTTTATAACAGTAGTTTTACAAAATATTCCAATCGAAGCATTTATGTACAATGAGAATCTTGTAATTAGAAATTTCAACTTCGAAGGGCACATTGGAACTTTAAGTGTAGGCATAACAGCTGTTATACTTTTCGGATTATTAAAATTTGTTGAATTCTTTTTGGTAATCTACGCTTCGATAAAAGCCTCAAATGGAGAATTATACAAATATCCAATTACGATTCCTTTTATAAAGTGACACTAAAAAATTAAAAGTTATAGTCGAAACATCAATCAAATCATATAAGTTTCGAAATCAATCATCAATCAAATCATCATCAATCAAAAAACGAATTGTTCAATCAAAAAAAAACAAAATGAAATTATGAACATTGAAAACACAAAAGCACAGATGCGCAAAGGTGTTCTTGAGTTTTGCATCCTATCTGTATTAAAAGAAAAAGACGCATATACATCTGAAATATTAGACACTTTAAAAAACGCAAAATTACTAGTTGTAGAAGGAACCGTTTACCCGTTGTTAACTAGATTGAAAAATGACGGTTTACTAAATTATCGCTGGGAAGAATCGACCTCTGGGCCACCACGAAAATATTATGGATTAACCGAAATAGGACAAACATTTTTAAACGAACTTAGCGGCACTTGGACAGAATTATCCGACGCCGTAAATCTAATCACCAATCAAAATCAATAAGTCATGAACAAAACAGTAAATATTAACTTAGGCGGGATGTTTTTTCACATCGATGAAGATGCATACTTAAAATTGACACGCTACTTTGACGCTATAAAACGATCACTTAACAACTCATCTGGTCAGGATGAAATCATTAAAGACATCGAAATGCGTGTTTCTGAATTGTTGACAGAAAAACAAAAAAGCGAAAAACATGTTGTTGGACTGAAAGATGTTGACGAGGTGATTGCGGTAATGGGTCAACCAGAAGATTATAGAATTGAGGACGAAGAAAACGCAAATCAATCTTTCAATAACTATAATGCAAGAAAACACAAAAAATTATACCGTGACAAAGAAAATGGTATGATTGGAGGTGTGGCAACAGGTTTGGGGCACTACTTTGGAATTGACGCTGTTTGGATTAAAATCATATTCTTAATCTTTGTTTTCGCAGGTTTTGGAACTGGAATTTTAGCTTACTTCGTTCTTTGGATTGTAACTCCTGAAGCAGTTACAACTTCTGAAAAATTGGAAATGACAGGAGAACCAGTAACTATTTCGAACATCGAAAAAAAAGTTCGCGAAGAAATTGATTCACTTTCTGAGAAATTCAAAAATGCAGATTATGACAAAATGGGAAACCAGGTAAAGTCGGGAGCTGGGAGAATAAGTAGTTCATTTGGAGACTTTGTCATGACGGTTTTTAAAATCTTTGCTAAATTTTTAGGAGTAATTCTAATTATATCAGGGATTAGTGTTTTAATCGGATTATTAATTGGAGTTTTTACTTTGGGAACAAATATCTTTATTGATTTTCCATGGCAAAACTTTATAGAAGCCGGAAACTTTACTGATTATCCTATCTGGTCATTTGGTTTATTAATGTTCTTTGCTGTTGGAATTCCGTTTTTCTTCTTAACTCTTTTAGGATTTAAACTGTTATCTCCAAACTTAAAATCAATTGGAAACATTACAAAATATACGCTTTTGGCTCTTTGGATTATTTCTATCGCAATTCTTACAAGTATTGGAATCAAACAGGCAACTGAAATTTCATATGATAATAAAGTTGTAGAGAAAAAAGTTCTAGCAATCAAACCTGTCGATACTTTATACATCAAGTTCAAGTACAATGATTATTATACAAAAAGCTTGAACCATTATAGAGAGTTCGAATTTGTACAAGATTCTGCAAACAACGAATTGATTTATTCTAATGATGTACGTTTACATGTATTACACACAGACGAATCGGCTCCGTTCATTCAGATCGAAAAAAGCGCAAGAGGAAACTCTTTTACAAACGCTAAAAAAAGAGCAGAAAAAATTAATTATAAGTTTCAAATTAGCGGAAATCAATTACTTTTGGATAACTATTTTCTGACAGATGTAAAAAATAAATTCAGAGGACAAGAAGTTGACATTTACCTTTACTTACCAGAAGGGCAATTGGTTAAACCAGATTCTTCTGTAAGAGATTACTATAACTCAGACGACAATTTCTTGGAACTGAATTACAACGGAGATTACAATTACAAAGTTGTAGGATCTAAAGTAAAATGTTTAAACTGTCCAGCTGATGAAGACAATAACAACGAGAATGAAAATGACTATGAAAATGACTATGAGAATGACTACGAAAATAATACTGGTAGCTCAAATGATACTATAAAAGAAGTTTCGGTTAAAATTAATGGAAAAGAAGTTTTAAACGGAAAAAAAGGAAAATTAACTATTGATAAAAACGGAGTTGTAATCAAAACTAACTAAACCATGATAAAAATAATCATTCATATTACGAAATTTATAATTGCAACTGTTACAGCTTTATTGTTTGCTTCATGTAATTTTAACATGAATGCAATTGAAGGAAGCGGGAATGTTACAACAGAAAAAAGAACTGTTCAAGGAGAGTTTAAAAATATCTCTGTAAGCAACGCCATAGATGTGGTGGTTGTACAGTCTGATGCTACAGAAATTACAGTTGAGGCTGATGACAATCTTCAAAAAGAAATTGTTACTAAAGTAGAAAACGGAACTCTTATTATTGAATGTAAATACAGCTCTTTCCGTAACATTACATCAAAAAAGGTAACAGTAAAAATGCCTGTTGTCCATAAAATTGAAGCTTCTAGTGCTTCAACTGTTGAAACTGATGGACTTGTTCAAGGTGAAGATGTTACTTTGGAAGCTTCGAGCGCAGCATCGATGGATGTTAAAATCGAATCTGACAGAATTGCAATAGATGCTGGAAGCGGAAGTTCTATCGATATTGAAGGAAAAGCTTTAAGCCTAACGACTTCGGTTTCAAGTGGAGGAAGTATTGATGCTGAAAAATTAATAGCAAATGATGTTCATGCAGATGCCTCTAGCGGAGGAACAGTTTCTGTACAACCGGTCTTAAGCTTAAAAGCAGACGCTTCTAGCGGAGGAAATATTAATTACAGCGGGAATCCAAAAACGGTTGAAAAATCTTCAAGTTCTGGAGGAAGCGTAAGCAAAAGCTAAAAAAGCAACTGTTAAATATAAACGAAATCATTCATCAAAAGTGGATGATTTTTTTATATTTGTCAAAATCAAATCTAGAATTAATGAAAAAAAGTACCGCCCTACTCTTATTATTATTTGTTACGACTCTGACTTTCGCTCAAAAAAGAGAAAAAATTAAAGGTTCTAAAATTGTAACTACCTCAATAAAAGAAGTTGGAAGTTTTGATGCTCTTGAAGTCGATGATAATCTAGAAGTTTATCTGGAACAAGGAGAGAAAAACGAAATTAAAATTGAAGCCGATGATAACCTGCACGATATTGTAGGAATGGATTTAAGAGAAAAAACACTTCGATTATATACTAATAAAGAATCTAGTATTTTTAAGAAACTATCTGTTAAGGTTACGTATACTAAATCATTGAATAAAGTAATAACCAAAAATGAAGCGATAGTGTATGCTATTCAAGAGCTACAATTAGACGACATTACAATGAATTGTATGGACTTTTCTAAATTGTATTTGAATGTAAATTCAAAAAAATTCACTCTAATTGCAGATGATAAATCAAGAACAGAATTAAACTTAAAAGCAGAGGAAGGAAGTTTGCAATTGAGTAAATATGCTGGAGTTAAAACATTGGTTTCTGCTATAAAATTCAAATGCGATTTGTATCAAAAAGCAACCGCAGCAATTGAAGGAATTGCCGAAAAAGCAACTATTAGATTAGACAATAGCTCTGTGTTTACAGGAACAAAATTTACTTTGAAAGATGCAAATGTTACCGCTGAAGGTTCTGCCGTTGCTACAATATTAGCAGATACGACTATCGCAATTGCCGCTGGAGATAAGTCAGAAATTTCATTGTATGGTGATCCAAAAATAGAGCTTACACGTTTTAGCGAAGAAGCAAAACTGATAAAAAAGCCAGGTGCAACAAAAGCAACGACATTGTAAACTTTTTAAAGTTTAAAATCAATATAACGGAAAAGAAAAATCCCAGTCTAAAAAATTTTTTAGACTGGGATTTTTCTTTTCCGTTAGGAATATCTGGTCGGTAGAAAAAATAATTATGTCTTTACATAGTGTCCTGTAGGGATACCTTTTTTACGGAATGAATGCCGTAAACATAATCAAACGTTCCTAAGGAACGTATACCTGTGAATCTAATTAAAAAATCTATCAACCAGACATTCCTACAGAATAAATAACATCTTAAAAAAATTAAACCGGAACAAAAATAATTCTATTCCGGTTTAATTAATTTTATATTACAAATCGAGTCAACCTTTTTGAAGACAACTCACAAAAATTTCAGCGTTTCTAAAACTTGAAACCCCAACCTTTTAACTTATTCCTTTGAAGCCAAATATCTTTCAGCATCCAATGCTGCCATACATCCTGTACCTGCAGCCGTAATTGCCTGACGGTATACATGATCTGCAGCATCTCCTGCAACAAATACACCGTCAACATTTGTTTTAGATGTACCAGGAGTATTTATAATATATCCTGTTTCGTCAAGAGTAATGTAATCTTTAAAAATATCTGTGTTTGGTTTGTGTCCAATTGCCACGAAGAAACCAGTTGCAGGAATTTCGATTGTTTCGCCAGTTGTTTTGTTTAAAGCTTTAACGGCATGTACTACATTATTGTCTCCTAAAACTTCAACAGTATCGTGATGCATTAAAATCTCGATATTTTCAGTTTTACGAACACGCTCTTCCATAATTTTAGAAGCTCTAAATTTATCGCTTCTAACCAACATTGTAACTTTTTTACAAAGTTTCGATAAGTAATGCGCTTCTTCACAAGCAGAATCTCCTGCACCAACAATCACAACATCTTGATTTCTGTAGAAGAATCCGTCGCAAACCGCACATGCAGAAACTCCACCACCCATATTTAAATAGTGCTGTTCTGATGGTAATCCTAAATATTTAGCTGAAGCACCTGTAGAAATAATTACAGTTTCACAGTGCAATTCGATTGTATCATTAATCCAAACTTTATGAATATCTCCAGAAAAATCAACTTTTGTAGCCCATCCATCACGAATATCTGCACCAAAACGTTTTGCTTGTTCCTGTAACTGAATCATCATTTCTGGTCCTGTAACTCCATCTACATAACCTGGAAAATTTTCAACCTCATTTGTTGTAGTCAATTGACCACCTGGCTGCATTCCTTGATATAACACTGGATTCATGTTAGCTCTAGCCGCATAAATTGCCGCAGTATAACCTGCAGGGCCAGAACCTATAATAAGGCATTTAATTTTTTCGATTGTATTTGACATAGTATAGTTCAATTAATAATTTGATGGTGCAAAAGTAAGTTTTTATTGTTGGAAAAAAGAACTCGGTTAATCAGTTTTTGTTATTCTCAAATAAAGAATAGTGAACAAAACCTACTTTGATATGACCTCATTTTTTTTTCGCCCTCCAATAATAATTGGATTTATTTTAAATTCAAAATAAATCTGATTACATGATAATAATCAGTTTAAAAAAATAACACTTTTCTTACATTGTGTAATTATAAAAATCTATTACCAATGAAAAAAACACTCTCAATTGCTGCTGCTTTAGTGATAATGATATCCTGTAAAAAAGAATCTACAGAGCAAGATTTCTCAAAAAATCCTATTGGTGAGAAATCTGAACTATTAACAAAAGCGTCCAATTTTTTTAAATCTGTTTCCACAGTTCCTGAAGAAAACATTCCCCAAGAAAAAATTGATTTAGGAAAAAAGCTTTTTTATGACAAAACATTGTCTAAAAATGGAACAATAAGCTGTAATTCCTGCCATAATCTTTCGACTTTTGGCGTTGATAACAAATCTGTTTCAGAGGGAGATACCAAAGAACTTGGAGTTCGCAATTCTCCTACAGTTATTTACTCTTCTCTTCATGCTATGCAGTTCTGGGATGGTCGAGCTAAAAATGTAGAAGAACAAGCTAAGGGGCCTTTGCTAAATCCCGTAGAACATTCCATTCCGAACGAAGCCTTTTTAGAAAAAAAGCTAAGATCAATTCCTGAATATCAAGCACTTTTTAAAAAAGCCTACCCTAAAGATAAAGAACCTATTACTTTTGATAATCTAGCCAATGCCATTGGAGCTTTTGAACGTAAATTAATACCAAAAAGCAAGTTTGATGATTACTTAGACGGAAACGAATCTGCCCTCAATGATCAGCAAAAAAAAGGATTGAATTCATTTATTGATAATGGATGCATTACTTGTCATGGAGGCGTAGCGCTTGGCGGTCAAATGTTCCAGAAATTTGGGGTTTATGGAGATTATTCTAAAATGAATGGTAGTAAAAAATTAGACAGAGGTCTTTATGATATTTCTAAAAAAGAAGGCGATCAATTCCTATTTAAAGTTCCGAGTTTACGAAATGTAGAAAAAACAGCACCCTATTTTCATGATGGATCAGTTACTTCGCTGAAAGAATCAATAAAAATAATGGGCAAACTACAACTCAACAAAGATATACCCGATAATGAAGTCAATGATATGGTGGCATTTTTAAAAACCTTAACCGCAGATGCTGATGCGAGGTATAAAAAATAAGAAGTCTATTTAAAAGATTACCTTAAATAACTGTAATTTCATATCGTAAGATGCAAATTTTAGCAAATAAAATCCCATTTAAAACATTCATCTCAAACCACTTAAAAAATAAGTTTTATTTATTTTGAGATTTTCCTTTTAAAAATAGAATTTATTACTATATTTGCATCCGCTTTCGGGGTGTAGCGTAGCCCGGTTATCGCGCCTGCTTTGGGAGCAGGAGGCCGCAGGTTCGAATCCTGCCACCCCGACAAAAGTCTTTTCATTTATCTGGAAAGACTTTTTTTTTTGCTTTAAACTCAAAATAAAAATATTAGCGAACGGTTATCACGTCCCGATTCCAATCGGGAAGGCCGCAGGTTCTCCCGAAAGCTTTCGGGACTGCCACCCCGACAAAAGTCTTTTCATTTATCTGGAAAGACTTTTTTTTGCTTTAAACTCAAATAAAAAACTTTGCACCTTTGTCAGCTATTTCCTAAACACACTAGAAACGAAATAAATAGTATTCGCCACGAATTCACGAATTATTTTTCTAAATACTTTACTTAATATTATTCGAATTAATTCGAATAAATAATCGCGAAGATTAAAAAAAATAATTCGTGAATTCGTGGCGAAAAAAATCTTTCTTACTATTTTTCCATACTTATATAAGCAGGATACGATTCCTTATTAGGTAAAATAAATTCTTCATCAAAAGGCTGTGTTCCTTCTCCATTATTATATGATGTCACGCGTTTTACACCAGTTGCCGTACTTCCACCAATACTATTAATAACATTCTGAATATTTCCAGGTCCTGCAAAACGTGTGATACACATTTTTTCTAGTTTTACATTTGAACTATTAGGCGCCTCAAAACCATTTTTCTTATTCACATTTCCGTCAGTTCCAGTAAAAACAGCATAAGATCCCATTCCTATTGTGTTATGCTCTTTTACTGTATTAGCCACTTTAAATGCGGCATAACCATCAACTCTTCCACCTTGGCTGCTCCAGCTCGCTTGATTTGGCGCATCGTATGGCGGTTCGTTCTGAAAGAAAAATGTTCTTCCGCGCTCACCAAGCCATAAAACTTCATATTCCTGATAATGTTCTACAAACAATGCATACAGCGTAACATCATTACCCGCAACAATAAGTCCGTTTTTACATCTATCTCTTTTCCAGCGTGCATCACCACCTTTCTGCGAACCATGATCGGCACGCCACAACCAGAAATGATCTCCCACAACATTATTGCTATTAATCTGCATAGAAGCCTGAATCTGAATATTTTTTGATTGAACTCCTCCAACTCGACAAGTAATATCACTCAATAAAATAGGATCTTTTGAATGATCTGCATTTACCCCTTCGTTACCAATTCTAACCTGATACGTTGTACTATTTAATGAATCCATCAAAAGTCCAGCAATGATAATTCCGTCTTTATCATCAGCATAAATACATCCCCAAATATTTTTCTCGGTCGGCTCTAGCGTTACAGAAGCAATACCTGCTCCCAAAAGTATCGCATCTTTTCTGTTCACCTGAATCGGAGCATTCAATGCATAATGTCCTGGAGTAAAAAATATATTTTTACCTGCTTTCAGAGCTGCATTTATCTCAACATCAGTATCTCCTTCTTTAGCAACGTACCACTTTGAAATCAAATCTTGAATTTCACCTTTTCCCATATCAGCCGAGGACCATGAAACACCTACTCTATCCTTTTGCCATGCTGGAACAAATACTTTATACTCTCCATCATTATCAATAAAAAGAAAAGGTTTTTCTCTAATAATTGGCGTCGTCGGAACTGGCGAATTAGAATCATTTTCTTGTGGAGGATTTACACATCCCTGCCAAACCATATTATAAGAACCTCCCATAGCTCCCGAACCCGAAGGAAAAACAGTATTTCTTGTATACCACTGCTGCTGTCCACCCCAATTTGGTCTTGATGATGTATAATGAGCATCTGCAATAAAACCGCCACTACCCCAAAAGTTTGTATCTCCAATATCCGAAATATATTTTGATGTACTTTCAATCAATAATCTTCTTGCACTGGTCGATTGAGAAACAGTCCACGAGAAATCACGCATTACTTCAACATTTTCTACAGAACGCCAAAATGTACAAGTTGCATTTGCTCCGCCCGAAAGATGAGGCCTTGTAAATATTGCTCCCAGTTTAACATCTGATGGCACTTTTCCCAATCCTCCAATATGAGAGTAAAACCCTAATTCTATAGCATTTGCCTCTCCTGACGATGCAGAACCCGATCCACCAACATCATAAGTTTGTCTGTTTACATTTGGTTTAAAATAATAAGCCTGACGTTTTGTTGTCCATTCGCCATTTGCTCCTCCTAAACCAATACTGCCAAATTGCGAATTGATATCATTTCGAGCTGTTTCAGCTTTTTCATGTTTCCTGTCGTAGAAATACATATGATCACCAAAAATCTGATTTTCGAGTGAGATTATAATGGTAATATCATCTCGGGTTACTTTATAATAATTCTCGTATTTATCTACATTTGGTTTATTATCGATAAATGTCAATTTAGAAGTTGATCCTACCGATACAAAATCAGATGCTAAACGACTGCCTCCTCTAGTGATTATATAATTCCCCGAAGAGCCAAAAGCTGACCATGATAATGTAAACGTATGCTTCTTTTTGTTGTAAACAATTTTGCGCTCAATTTTTTTATTTCCTTCTATTTTTTCATTATTCGAAGGTGACAAAGTAAAACTGCATAAAAGCAGCAGAAATGCAAATGCCGTAAATAATGAAATTACTTTTTTACTCATAATAATGTTCATTTTGTGGTTTGATAGATTGTAATAATTGTATTTTTTTAAAAGTCCAAAATAGCAATAATCTCCAACCTTCACGTCCGTTTTTGATCTCAATTTTCTTATCAAAAACACTACAAAATCAAGAAAATTTGTCTTTTTATGACATAAATAAACCTTATTGAATATATCTGTTTTTCTTTAATAGCTTTTTTTTGCCCGCAAATAGCAAGAGAGAAATAAAATGAAAAAGATTCTATTGTTTACTGCCATTGTTTTTTCTAATATCATAATCGCGCAAGAAAAGAACAACACTACTATCGATTCATGTTCAGTAGCGAAAGAAGGCGTATTATTTAAGACAAATGCTCACGCTTCTTATTATCATGATAAGTTTAATGGAAGAAAAACAGCGAGTGGCAAAAGATTCAACAACAATGATTTTACTGCAGCACATAAAAAGTTCCCTTTTGGAACGAAACTAAGAGTAACAAACGAAGCGAACAAAAAATCTGTTATTGTAGAAATTACAGATCGTGGTCCTTTTGCAAAAGGAAGAGAAATTGACCTCAGTAAAAGGGCTTTTATGGAAATTGCATCCAATAAAAAAAGCGGCTTAGTATATGTTACTATTGAAATTTTAAAATAGATCCAATTTATCTAATCAAAATTTTGGTTTCCGTCTTTTTGTAGTTAGAATATCGTCTAAATCATCCATAAAACTTATTAATAATTTTATTCATAACTAAAATTATTTTCCATCAAACTCCCATAAAACCCCGATTAGACACACTTTCACAAATGTTAACAAAATAGATTTTCAGAAACCATAAATAATTGTATTTTTACGGTTCAAAATTCAGAAAATAAATGGGCAAAATCATTGCTATTGCTAATCAAAAAGGAGGCGTTGGAAAGACTACTACATCAGTAAATCTTGCTGCCTCATTAGGTGTTTTAGAAAAAAAAGTATTGTTGATCGACGCTGATCCACAGGCCAATGCTACATCTGGTCTAGGAATTGACGTTGAAACAGTTGAAACCGGAACTTACCAAATACTTGAGCATACTGTAACACCAAAAGAAGCCGTTTTAAAATGTACAGCTCCAAACGTTGACGTGATCCCTGCTCACATTGACCTTGTTGCTATCGAAATTGAATTGGTTGACAAAGAAAACCGTGAGTACATGCTTAAAAAAGCATTGGAAGAAGCAAAAGAAGAATATGATTATATCATTATCGACTGTGCACCTTCTCTAGGTCTGTTAACCCTGAATGCTTTAACAGCAGCAGATTCTGTAGTTATTCCTATTCAGTGTGAATATTTTGCACTTGAAGGGTTAGGAAAATTATTGAACACTATTAAGAGTATTCAAAAAATACACAACCCAGATCTTGACATTGAAGGTTTATTGCTAACCATGTACGATTCAAGATTACGTTTATCGAATCAGGTTGTAGAAGAAGTTCAAAAACACTTTAACGACATGGTTTTTGACACTGTAATTCAGCGAAATGTAAAATTAAGTGAGGCTCCGAGTTTTGGAGAAAGTATCATCAACTATGATGCTACAAGCAAAGGTGCCGTAAACTATATTCATTTAGCACAAGAAATTATAAAGAAAAACAGTAAATAGTTTTTATGACAAAAGTAATTAAAAAACAAGCCTTAGGAAGAGGATTATCTGCCTTATTAAAAGATCCGGAAAACGACATTAAATCAGTAGAAGACAAAAATGCTGATAAAGTTGTTGGAAATATCATTGAACTTGAAATAAGTGCAATTGAAATAAATCCGTTTCAGCCTAGAAGCAATTTTAATGAAGAATCATTACGCGAATTAGCCACTTCTATTAAAGAACTTGGTGTAATTCAACCTATTACTGTTCGTAAATTAGATTTTAACAAATACCAGTTAATCTCTGGAGAACGTCGTCTTCGTGCATCTAAATTAGTAGGACTTACTCATGTTCCCGCTTACATCCGTATTGCAAATGACAACGAATCATTGGTTATGGCTTTGGTTGAAAACATCCAGCGTCATGACTTAGATCCAATTGAGATTGCTTTATCATACCAGCGTTTGATTGACGAAATTCAATTAACTCAAGAACAAATGAGTGAAAGAGTAGGTAAAAAACGTTCGACAATTGCCAATTATTTACGTCTTTTAAAATTAGATCCGATTATTCAGACCGGTATTCGTGATGGTTTTATCAGCATGGGACACGGTAGAGCAATTATCAACATTGAAGATTTAGACGTTCAAACTGATATTTACCAAAAAATAGTTAGCCAAAATTTATCTGTTCGTGAGACAGAAGCCTTAGTTAAAAACTACCACGAAGGCCAACAGCCTAAAGCTGATGGAAAGCCTAAAGCTGAATCTGCATTTGTGGTAAGAGAAACACAAAAGAACACTTTCAACGATTATTTTGGCTCAAAAGTTGATATAAAAGTCGCTGGTAACGGAAAAGGAAAAATTACAATTCCATTTAATTCTGAAGCTGACTTTAACAGAATTATAAAATTAATAAACGGATAGTGAATAAGATTGTCCCCATTGGTTTATTGTTCTTTCTAACAGGAACCGTCTCTCTTTTTGCCCAAGCAAAAAAAGACACGGTTTTGGTCGTAAAAGACACTACTGCATTAGAAGAAATAGACCCGCTTACACCAGCAAAAGCAGCTTTCTATTCTGCTGTACTACCAGGTTTAGGTCAAGCATACAACAAAAAATACTGGAAAATTCCATTGGTTTACGGAGCAATCGGAACCAGTTTGTATTTTTATATAGACAACAATAAAAAATACCATGATTATCGTGACGCCTACAAACGAAGATTAGAAGGCTATAACGATGACAAATATCAATATTTGGATGACAGTCGTCTTATTGAAGGACAAAAATTCTACCAAAGAAACAGAGATTTATCTGCTTTATTTGTGGTTGGTTTCTATGTCTTAAATATTATCGATGCCAATGTGGATGCCGCTCTAATACAGTTCAATGTCAACGAAAGGCTTTCAATGCGTCCAGAAATTTATCCCGACGACGTAACATTTAAACCAAATGTCGGACTAACCTTTAATTATAAGTTTTAATAGATCATATTCTATTTAAAAATCAAAAACAAATCATAATGAAAATCGCGCTTTTAGGATACGGAAAAATGGGTAAAGTAATCGAAAGAATTGCTTTAGAAAGAGGTCATGAAATAGTTTTAAAGAAAGATGAATTTAACACCTACGACGGACTTTCGACAGCCGATGTTGCCATTGATTTCAGCGTTCCATCAGCAGCGGTTAGCAATATTTCTGCTTCTTTTAATGCTAATGTTCCTGTAGTTTCTGGAACAACTGGATGGTTAGAACATTATGACGAAATGATTGCGCTTTGCAACGAGAAAAAAGGAGGATTTATTTCTAGTTCTAATTTCAGTTTAGGAGTAAATATCTTCTTCGGACTGAATGAGTATTTAGCTAAAATCATGAAACAATTCGATTCTTATAAAGTTTCGATGGAAGAGATTCACCATATCCATAAACTTGATGCCCCAAGTGGAACCGCTATTTCTTTAGCTCAAGGCGTTATTGAAAACAGCAATTACGCTAACTGGACTTTAGAAGAAGCAAAAGCAAACGAAATTCATATTGAAGCAAAAAGAATCGGAGAAGTACCCGGCACTCACACTGTAAATTACGACTCTGCTATTGATAGCATCGAAATCAAACATACTGCTCACAACCGCGAAGGTTTTGCTCTTGGTGCTGTTATTGCTGCAGAATGGTTGGCAGGAAAACAGGGAATTTTCTCTATGAAAGATGTACTAAACTTACAATAAATTGACCAAAACTCAAGATCTTCAAAAGCTTGAGTTTAAAACTTAAAATACAATATTATGACATTTTACTCTTGGTTCGTATTTTTCCTAGGTGTTCAAATTATTCACTTTCTTGGAACATGGAAATTATATCAGGCAGCAGGAAGAAAAAGCTGGGAAGCTGCAATTCCCGTATACAATTCCATTGTTTTAATGAAGATTATTGGACGCCCAACATGGTGGACAATATTGCTTTTTATTCCAATCATCAACCTAATTATGTTTCCTGTTGTATGGATAGAAACACTAAGAACATTTGGTAAAAAATCAACTTTAGATACTATTCTAGGTCTTTTTACTTTAGGTTTTTATATCCATGTGGTCAATTATACTCACAAATTAGAATACAATAAAGACCGTAAACTAACTCCAGAAAATAAAGCTGCAGATACTGTTAGTTCTTTATTATTTGCCATCATCGTAGCAACATTAGTACATACTTATGTTGTACAGCCTTATACTATTCCGACATCGTCATTAGAAAAATCTTTATTGATTGGTGATTTCTTATTTGTAAGCAAATTAAACTATGGACCTAGAGTTCCGATGACAACTGTTGCATTGCCAATGGTTCACGACTCTATTCCTATGACAAAGAGCAAATCGTATTTAAGCTGGCCACAATTGCCATACTTAAGACTACCTGCTTTTCAGAAAATAAACCGTTGTGATATTGTCGTCTTTAACTGGCCTGTCGATACGGTTCACTATTTCTTTGAGCCAAAAGGAAGACCTGGTGTAATTAAACCAATTGACAAAAAATCAAATTATGTAAAAAGATGCGTTGGTATTCCTGGAGACAGTTTATCAATAAAAGATGGTTATGTTTTTATTAACGGGAAAAAATTAGTTTTACCAGAAAGAGCTAAACCACAATATTCATACGCTGTAGCATTAGACGGAAAAACACCAATTGACTTTGAAACTATTTTCAAAGAATTAGACATTACAGATCCTGCAGGCTTTAGAACAGAAAAAAGAGACACCCTTTATTTAGGAGCCTTAACAGAAGCTGGAGCAGAAAGATTCAAACACACTCCAGGAGTTACTGCCGTAATCAGAAAAGTAGACACAGGAGACAACAACGACATTTTCCCTCACATTAACAAATGGAACCAAGACAATATGGGACCAATTTATATTCCTGAGGCAGGAAAAACAGTTGCTTTAACAAATGAGTCTCTTCCTTTCTATAAAGAGATTATTACCAATTATGAAGGAAACACCTTAGAATTGCAAGGTTCAAAATTCATAATTAACGGAAAACCGGCAACAACATACACCTTCAAACAGAACTACTACTGGATGATGGGAGACAACCGTCATAACTCAGAAGATAGTCGTTACTGGGGGTATGTTCCAGAAGATCATATCGTAGGAAAACCAGTATTCATTTGGATGAGCTGGGACACTAACGGTAAAGGCATCAACAAAGTTCGCTGGAGTAGAGTATTTACCACTGTAGATGGAGAAGGCCAGCCTCACTCTTACTTTAAATACTTCTTAATACTTCTAGCTATTTATTTCGTTGGAGATTTTATCTGGAAAAAAAGAAGAGAGAATAAAGCATAATAAAAAATAAGTTATTTTTGTTTCAGGTTTCAAGTTTCAAGTTCACACAAAAACTTGAAGCTTGAAACCTGAAACGTTTAAACAAGAATTAAAACTATGAATTCCATAATACTTCCAACATATTTCCCATCTATTAGTCATTTTGCTGTTATAGCACAATCTGACAGTATTACTTTTGAAATGGAAGACAATTTTCAGAAACAGACCAATAGAAATAGAACCTATATCTATAGTCCAAACGGAATTCAATTATTAAATATCCCTGTTAAGCATTCTAAAGCAGCGCATCAAAAGACCAAAGACATTTTGATCGAAAACGAATTTGATTGGCAGAAACAGCATTTTAAATCGCTTGAAGCTGCATACAGAAGCTCACCTTTCTTTGAATATTTCGAAGATGACATTACTCCTATTTTCGAGAAAAAACACCAATTTTTGATGGATTTAAACTTCGAAGTTTTAGACGTTGTGACGAAATGCCTTCGAATGAAACTGGAATTCGGAAAAACTACAGAATACTTTCATGAAGTTGCTGATCTTACCGATTTCAGATATTTGGCAAACGGTAAAAAAGACACTAATTCTTTTGAAAAATACACTCAAGTATTTGATGACAAACATGGTTTTATCAACAATTTAAGTGTTTTAGATTTGCTTTTTAATGAAGGTAAATTTGCAATGGATTATTTAAAAACGCAGAAAATCATATAAGTTGTGAATTGTGAATTGTAAATTGTGAATTACACTTTTGACTTTCGACTTTTGACTTTCTACTTTCTACTTTCGACTAAAAAAATCATTCCACCGAAAGTCTTGTCATAATAGGATAATGATCTGAATTTTCAAAGTCAGAAAAGCTTTCAAACTGCTTTACTTTCATTTTACTGTCTGTAAAAATGTAGTCGATTCTTGCAGGGTAATATCTAAACTTATAAGTTGCACCAAAACCTTTTCCTGCTTCTTCAAAAGCATCTTTTAGCTTGCCTTTGATACTTCTATAAACATAAGAAAACGGACTGTTATTCATGTCTCCACAAATAATAATTGGGTAATTGCATTTTTTGATATGCTCTTTAAAAATTTCAGCCTGTTCTTGCTGTTGCGTGAATCCCTTACTGATTCTAGCATAAATACGCTGTGATTTTTTCTGATTCACATTATCAATATCATCAGAAATCTCGCTTACATCTGGAGATATCTTAATGGATTGCAAGTGCATATTATAGACACGAATAATATCTTTTCCGCGCTTAATATCAGCATAAACTACATTATTGTCTGACTTAGGAAAAATGATATTTCCTTGATCAATAATAGGAAACTTAGAAAAAATAGCCTGCCCAGTTTTAATTTTCTTCCCATCAATAAAAATATAACGGTGCGGATACACTTTTAAATCCAAATGTGCCGAATTTGAGTATTCTTGAATGCACAAAATATCAGGATCTTTTTCGTCTATAAAAGCCTTTATATTTGACGGAATATCATCACGATCCAGCCATTTAAAAACATTAAAAAGACGCACATTGTAACTCATTACAGAGAAATCCTTTTCGTCTTTCACATATTCTTTTCCAGAAAACTTATAAAACTTACTGATGAACGTAATTCCGGTCAGCAGAACCAAACCAGACAAAATAAGACGTTTTTTAAACTGAATTCCCCAATAGATAAAGAACAATATATTAGCCACAAAAAAAGCAGGCATAAACAAAGTAAGCACCGATAAAAGCGGAAAACTTTTAGGTGCTAAAAAAGGCAAAACATAGACGCTAAATGTAAGCACAGTAAGCACTATGTTCAAAAAGAACATTATTTTATTAAACCAAGAAAGGTTTTTCATATTTAAGTCTCCTACAAGTTTATTTTCCAGCTTTAAATAAAAACTCTTTTTCTTCCTTTGTCAGACAATCGTATCCCGACTGGCTTATTTTGTCTAAAATTTCATCAATCTGCTGTTGCGTTTTATCTTTCGTAACAATTCTTGATGTCGTTTTTTCTGTAGGTTTTTTGTAATTTTTATGAACTTTTGTAAATGGGGTCGTAGGAGATTTTCTAAAAAGATTTACAAAGAAATCTAACGTTTTAGAAACAATGATACTTAAATCGGTACCGTTTTGAAGCAATTTAATATAGGCAAATCCGAAGAAAGCACCCGCAAGATGCGAAATATGTCCGCCCATATTCCCTAAACGGAACTGCATTAAATCTAAAATCAGAATAACAGCTGTTATATGCCAGAGTTTCACATTTCCAAAGAGAAACAATCGCACATTCATTAAAGGAGAATAAGTGGTTGCCGCCACCAAAATAGCCATAATAGCAGCAGAAGCTCCAACAATGGAACCGGTGATATTAGAAAAATAAAAACTCAGCGCAAAAGCAACTCCTGCAAAAAGAGCACTTAAAAGATATAATCCTAAATATTGTTTTTGAGTAAAATAAGTCAAGAACAAAGTGCTTGCAAAATTAAGCACCATCATATTGAATAACAGATGGAAAAATCCGTCGTGAAAAAAAGCATAGGTTAAAAAAGTCCAAGGTTTAAACATAAAAACCTGAGGATCTGACGACAAAGCCAGCCAATTTGGAAATGCAAACTGACCTACTGAAAATTGATAGAAAAAGATAAGTGATACAATAAAACATGCTATGTTCCAATACATAACTCGCATAGAGATACCACCCAATCGATACTGTAATTTTAAATCGTCTAGAATATTCATAAAAATTCTTCTATTTTAGAATTCGTACTTTAAAGTTAAAAATTAATTCCAACGGTTGTTATTAAACTGATTTTTTTTCCAGTACCACATCATTAAAAAACCAGTAATCGCACCACCAACATGGGCAAAATGCGCAATCCCTGTTCCCCCTCCTCCAAACAGAGAAGTACCTTTAACACCTAAAAACAAATCCATTAATAAAAGTCCAGGAACAAAGTATTTAGCTTTGATCGGAACTGGAATAAACAAAAGTGCCAATTCTGCATTTGGAAACATAAAAGCAAAAGCCGTAAGCAAACCGTAAATAGCACCAGAAGCCCCAACAACAGTTCCAATATAAGCACTTGTAAATCCATCAAATTGAGCTGGATTTACTAAAGTTTGCCATCTTGTGTCGATTTTTCCCTGACTTAAGATATTTAAGATATCAGCCTTATGAAAACCATTTGCCGTTAAGATATTAATTGTATCCTCAAAAAAGTAATAATTTACCGCTGTATGAAGCAATGCCGAACCCAAACCACAAGAGATGTAAAAAAATAAAAACTTTTTACCTCCCCAAAAATGCTCTAAAGCAGATCCAAAAGAAACCAATGCAAACATGTTAAACGCAATATGCATAATCCCGCCATGCATAAACATATGCGTAATAGGCTGCCATACTCGGAAACTTGGATTTTCTGGAAAGAACATCGCAAAATACTCGTAAGATATTGGCACCAACTGAGAACCAATAAAAAAAATAATATTAATAATTAGCAGTTGTTTAACTACTGGAGTCATATTCATCATACGGCAAACTTTTTATCTATATCTTCAACACGCATCGTGATGAAAGTAGGTTTTTGAAAAGGTGAAATATTTGGATCTTTACAGGCAAACAAACCGTTTACCAAATTATCTTGTTCTTTTTCGGTTAAATAAGATCCTGTTTTAACCGCTAAACTTTTAGCCATTGACTTGGCAATTGTATCGTTCTGACTGTAGCTGTTTGCCGGAATTCCGTCTTGCAAATCGCTCAACAATTGCTCAATTACCTGCGAAACTTCGCTTTCTGTGATATTTACAGGAATTCCCGAAATTACGACATGATCAGTTTTGCTTTCATCAAAGACAAATCCAGTTGTTGCTAGCGAAGGTTTTAACTCTTCGATTAATTCCATTTCAGATGCCGAATAAAACAAGTCTAAAGGAAAAAGCAACTGCTGGCTCGAAGCTTGATTTACGGTCATATTCAGCAAAAATTGTTCGTACAAAATTCGCTGATGCGCACGCTGCTGATCCACAATAATCATTCCTGATTTTATTGGCGATACAATGTATTTTTTATGTATTTGATACGTTTTTTGCGTTGCTTGTTCTACTTCTTCATCATCAAACAAAGAAGAAGTTACTTCCTCGTTTTCGAATGTAAAAGGCGAACTTTCTATGCTTTCAGGATTTTCAACATCCAAACCAACATACAGACTTTCCCAGCTTGCAGTTGGCTCTACTCTTTTAGAATATCCTGAATACGACGATCCAGAAGATGATGATCCTGATGAAGACGAAAAAGAAGAACCCGAACTATATCCAGACGAGCCCGAAGCAGCTTTACTATAATGCTGATTGGTTTTATCATCAGTAAAAGGATTAAAAGTTCCATCAACCTGAATGGTGGGAATTCCAACTTCTACATCTTTATAATGATATGGCGTATCTAAATTGGCATCTCTATCGAAATCTAAAACTGGAGCAACATTAAACTGTCCTAAACTATGTTTGATGGATGCACGTAGAATAGCATAAAGAGCTTGCTCATCATCAAACTTAATTTCTGTCTTAGTTGGATGAATATTGATATCAATTGTATTTGGCGGAACTTGCAGGTATAAGAAATAACTTGGCTGAGAACCATCTTTCAGCAATCCGTCGTATGCAGACATAACGGCATGGTGAAGGAAACTGCTTTTTATAAATCGATCGTTTACAAAAAAGAACTGCTCTCCCCTATTTTTCTTTGCAAACTCAGGTTTGCATACAAAACCTTGAACATTGATAATCTCAGTATCTTCGTTTACAGGAACTAACTTTTCATTTGTTTTTCCAGACATTATACCTACAATTCTCTGACGGTATCCTGCTGCAGGAAGATTGTACATTTCGCTTCCGTTATGATAAAAACTAAAATGAATATTTGGATGTGCCAATGCTACACGCTGAAATTCATCCATTACGTGACGAAATTCAACCGTATCTGACTTTAAGAAATTACGGCGAGCAGGAATATTAAAAAATAAGTTTTTAACCGCAAACGAAGTTCCTTTTGGCAAAACGGCCACCTCTTGCGAAACAAATTTACTTCCCTCAATTACAATGTGCGTTCCAAGTTCGTCTTGATCTTGTTTTGTTTTCATCTCCATGTGGGCGATTGCCGCAATAGAGGCCAACGCTTCTCCACGGAAACCTTTTGTTCCAAGTGAAAACAAATCTTCAGCCTGACGGATTTTTGAAGTTGCATGGCGGGCAAAACACAAGCGAGCATCAGTAACAGTCATTCCGACTCCGTTATCGATAACTTGCACTAGCGATTTACCAGCATCTTTTATAATTAATTTGATATCAGTTGCTTTGGCATCGACCGCATTTTCTAACAATTCTTTTACGACTGAAGCTGGTCTTTGAACCACTTCTCCAGCAGCAATTTGGTTAGCAACGTGATCAGGAAGCAATTGAATAATACTCGACATTAAGCAAAAATAGGTTTAAAAGTTAGATTTGGTTTTTTGCAAACCAAGAAGTACAAATTTAATGAATTTTGGTCGGCTTTTAGAATAAGAATAATCATAAAAAAAACAAAAACTACAACAGCCTATAAAACAGAAAGATTGTAGTTTAGACACAAAAAAAACTAGTCCATTTTCTTAATTTCATCCAAGGTATAAACCTTGTATTCCATTCCCATTTCTTTTGCATTTTCTTCAACTGTGGTTGTAAAACCAGCTTTCTTTCTTCGATCGTTAACTTTAGCAGGATTTTGAATTGGTGAAACATAATTAAAAAACTCTTTTTTTCCTGTCTGCTTGTTTGTTATTTGTTTCATCTGGCCCTGTGTTCCATAAATCTGTTCTTTTCCTTGCTGGGTTAGATAACGATCTTGCATTTTAGCAAAGTAAGTAAAAGGTATCTCCTTCTTTTTCGCTTCCTGTTCGATCATTGGCAAATATTCTCCAATTTTCGAACTATGCTGAATAACGTACCATACCGCAATATTGGTTGGTTCGCCAACTAAATTTTTTCCTGGATAGCCATACTGCTTAATAATTCCTTCAACCTTAATCAAGTTAAGAGAATCTCTTTTTTGCATTTCAAGCCAAATGCCCTTTCTAAAATTCGGATCATTTTCACGCCCGAGTTCTTTTACTATTTCCTTTTTTCGATCTTCAGAAGTATCAAAATTGATATATTCTCTAAGAATCTGATCCGATTTCATGATAGAATCTAGCTCTTTTTTCAAATTTTCATTGATTCTATTCTGAGCATGACTTAAACCGAAACATAAAACAAAAGCGTAAAGTAGATATTTTTTCATAGAAGCATAATTAAGATCAACTCAAATGTAATATAATTCAGAATTTGACAGAACTTAATAGAATCACAAAAAAAGCATAAAAAAAACCTACACTTTTAACAGTATAGGTTTTAATATTTTTAAGACAAACGTGCTTTATTCGTTTTCTATTTTTTTCGGAGAATCTTCAATTTGAAGTGCTCCAGAAGTCAATAATGGCTGGTTGAAAGCATGAGACATTGAAGCCTGCTGACGAATGTAAGCCATTTTGATTGCCGCAATTGCCGCTTCAGTTCCTTTGTTTCCGTGAGCACCTCCACTTCTGTCAATTGACTGCTGCATATTATTGTCTGTTAAAACACAGAAAATAACTGGAATATCCGTTTGAACATTCAAATCTTTAATTCCTTGTGTAACTCCTTCGCAGACAAAATCAAAATGTTTGGTTTCTCCTTGAATTACGCATCCAATTACAATAACTGCATCAACATTTTGAGTCTGAAGCATTTTTTTTGCTCCATAAATCAACTCAAAACTTCCCGGAACATTCCAACGGATAATTTGCTGAGCCGGAACATCGCAATCAACTAGAGCGTCAAAAGCACCATTATAAAGTCCCTCTGTTATAGTATCATTCCATTCAGAAACAACAATCCCAAACCGAAAGTCTTTCGCGTTTGGGATTGTGTTTTTATCGTATTCTGATAGATTTTTATTTTCAGTAGCCATCTGTAATATTTTAGATTTTTGATTTTCGAATTTAGATTCTTTACAAATCTACAATCTAAAATCTAAAGTCTAAAATTTTTATTGTGCTAATCCAATCAAAGCATCAACAGATGCTGCTTCTGGAGTACTGTCGTAATTATCTTTAATGTCATTGAAATATTTCAATGCATCTTCTTTTTGTCCTAAAGCTAAAGCTGTTTTTCCAGCTTTTAATAAGAAACGAGGTGTTGTAAAATCGTTTTTGTTAGACTCAGCAGCTTTTACATAAAAATCTAAAGCTTCTTTTTGCTGATTTTTTTGAGAATAAGCATCTCCTGTAGCACCTTTAGCTAATGCGCTTAAAACTACATCTTCAGATTTGAATTCACCTAAATATTTAATTGCCTCATCAAATTTACCAGTATTCAAGTAAGCAATACCAGCATAGTAGTTTGCCAAGTTTCCAGCGTCTGTTCCAGAATATTCGTCAGCGATTTTGATAAATCCGAATTTACCTTCTGAACCGTTTAAAGATAATTTGAATAATGAATCGCTAGAAACACCGTTCACCGCTTTTTCAAAGTTTTGTTGAGCAACAAACATTTCACTTGCAGCCTCTTCTTGTTTAGGAGTTGCAATAAATTTTTGGTAAGCCAAATATCCAATTGTAGCAACTGCAATACCAGCAACTAAACCAATAATGATTTTTTGATTTTTAGCCACCCAATCCTCAGTTCTTGAAGCAGTTTCATCTAATTTTGAGAAAACTCCAGCTGTAGTACTGTCTTTTTCGTCAATAATTACTTGTTGCTCTTCAGTAACCACCTCTTTTACTTCCTTTTCTTTTGGTGTCTTATATCCTCTTTTATTGTAAGTTGCCATTTAAAATTTATTTAGTGAACGGCAAAAATAAAATTTTTCTTGAAACTGAGGTAAAAAATTTCAATTTTATCACTATTTTAAAAGAAATATTTTCCTTATTCGCTCATCCTTTCGAGGAAGTGGTAAAATAAATAAGCTCAAGAAAGCCCTAAAGCCAATTATATCGATAATTTTCGGTAATTTGCAGCCTCAAATTTTTACCGTTCAAAAAGGGTAAATTTTACACGTGGAGTCCCGAAAAAATGCATTTAAACAAAATCTCATTATTCAATTATAAAAACTTTTCAGAAGCAAGTTTTGATTTTGACATTAAAATCAACTGTTTTGTGGGAAAAAATGGCATTGGAAAAACCAATGTACTCGATGCTATTTATCATTTGGCTTACGGAAAAAGTTATTTTAATCCGTTGGCGGTTCAAAACATCAAGCATGGAGAAGAATTTTTTGTTATTGATGCAGAACTGGAAAAGAACGAAAGAACAGAGCAGATTGTCTGCAGTTTGAAAAAAGGACAGAAAAAGGTTTTAAAACGAAATGGAAAACCTTACGATAAATTTTCAGATCATATCGGGTTTATTCCACTAGTAATTATTTCGCCAGCAGATCGCGATTTAATTATTGAAGGAAGCGAAACGCGCCGTAAATTCATGGACAGCGTGATTTCGCAATTAGACTCTACTTATCTTCATCAGCTTATTCAATATCAAAAAGTAATTGTGCAGCGAAATGCACTTTTGAAATATTTTGCGCTCAATCATACTTTTGACAATGATACCTTATCTATATATAATGAGCAATTAAATGAATATGGGAAATCGATTTTTGAAAAACGAAAAGATTTTTTAGAACAGTTTATACCTATATTTAATATACATCATCAAGCAATAACAGGATCTGAAGAATCTGTACAACTGGTTTACGAAAGTCATTTGTTTGAAAAAGACTTACTAACGCTTTTACAGGAAAACATCAATAAAGATCGAGCGCTGCACTACACAACTGTAGGAATTCATAAAGATGATTTATCTTTTGAAATTGATTCACATCCAATAAAAAAATTCGGATCGCAAGGACAGCAAAAATCTTTTCTGATTGCCTTAAAACTTGCTCAATTTGAATTTCTAAAAAAACAGAGCGGTGTAAAACCAATTCTTTTGTTTGATGATATTTTTGACAAACTAGACGAAACTCGTGTCGCCAAAATTGTAGAAATGGTAAATAGCGAAACGTTTGGGCAGCTTTTTATATCGGACACACATCCAGAAAGAACTGAAGCAATTGTAAAATCAACACATCAGAC
This sequence comes from Flavobacterium nitrogenifigens, assembly GCF_003254565.1. GTDB lineage: Bacteria > Bacteroidota > Bacteroidia > Flavobacteriales > Flavobacteriaceae > Flavobacterium > Flavobacterium nitrogenifigens. The sequence goes on along the minus strand of NZ_QJRI01000182.1, from coordinate 253,838 downwards.
TTATAAGATATTTAATTTGTAAAGTTTTTTTTGCCACTAATTTCACGAATTTACGCGAATTATTTTTACCACAGATTGCAAGGATTAAAATGATTCAATCTGTGTAAATCTTTTAATTTGTGGCTAAATAAGAAAATAAATTAGTGTAAATTCGTGCAATTAGTGGCAAACTAAAAAAACGAATTAGAAAAAAAGTAACTGCATTCAAAAAACACAGAATATGCTAGCGAAAGAATCATTGCAATTTTTAGACGATTTAAAAAAGAACAATAACAGAGAATGGTTTCAGGACAATAAGAAACGATACGAAGTTTTCAAGAAAGACTATCATCAATTGGTGAGCGACTTTCTTGACGCGATGAAACCACTTGATCCTTCATTAGAATTATTGGAAGTCAAAAACTGTACTTTTAGAATCAATCGTGACATTCGTTTTTCTAAAGACAAATCGCCTTATAAAGCACATCTAGGAATCTGGATGTCTGGCGGAACCAAAGGTTTAAACCGTTCCGGATATTATGTGCATATTGAAAAAGGAGCCAGTTTTATTGCCGGCGGATTTTATTCTCCTGAATCGGAAGATTTGAAAAAGGTTCGCAAAGAAATTGCTTTTTTCTATGATGATTTACAGGAAATTTTAAATGATAAAAACTTTAAAAAGGAATTTGGAAGTTTAGATTTTAACGAAAATAATTCGCTTAAAAGCATGCCTCGCGGTTACGAAAAAGATCATCCTGCAATTGAGTTCTTAAAACTGAAAAGTTTTACAGCAACTCAAAAATATGACATCTCTGAAGTTACTCAGAAAGATTTCGTAAAAAAGATAAGCCAGAAACTGATTGCTCTAAAACCGCTAAACGAATTTATAAATCGCGCTTTAGATACTGAAGAATTTTAGAGATAAAAAAATCGCCACGAATTCACGAATTATTCAAAATTAATTCGTGAATTCGTGGCGAAAAAACTTTTATAATGAAAAGGAAAATACTTTTTCTTGGAGAATCTTATCGTGCCGATGCTATCACTTGGATGAAAGGCCTGAAAGAATTTGGTGATTTTGAAATTATCACTTGGGAACTTCAAACATCAAACACCCACAGATTTAAACGTATTTTAGAGTATTTCTTCGCTCCTATTTCCATTCGAAAAATAATTAAAAACGAAAAACCAGATATGGTCATTGCCGAAAGAACTACAAGTTATGGTTTCTTAGCCGCAATATCTGGTTCTAAAACAATTGCCATAGCACAACAAGGCCGTACCGATTTATGGCCAGAAGAGTCTAAATTGTATCCTTTTAAAAAATTTATTCAAAAATATGCTTTTAAGAAAGCGCATTTAATTCACGCTTGGGGACCTGTAATGGCAATTCACATGAAAGAAGTCGGTGTTGACATGAACAAGGTCTTGATTCTTCCAAAAGGAATTGATTTATCGCTTTTTACTCCTTCGACAAACAATTCAAACAAAATTGAAGCCATTGTAACACGTTCGTTGCAGCCAGAATATCGTCATGATTCAATTTTAAAAGCTTTCGAAATTTTAAACCAAAAAGGAATTGATTTTTCATTGACAATTGTTGGCGACGGAAACAGATTGCAATTTTTAAAAGATTTAGCAAAAGAACTCCAAATAGAAAATAAAGTGATTTTTACAGGAAGAATCCCGAATACAGAACTTCCAAAATTATTGCAGCAATCCAATATTTACATCAGCATGCCAATTACCGAAGGCGTTTCGGCATCTTTATTTGAAGCAATGGCTTGCAATTGTTATCCTATTGTTTCCGACATTCCTGGAAACCAGAGTTGGATCACGCATCGCGAAAACGGCCAATTAATTGAAATTGATAATATCGAAATGCTGGCCAATGAATTAATCTGGTCTTTTGAAAATGCTGAATCTCGAAATCAGTCCATTATTCGAAATAGAAAATTTGTGGAGGAAAATGCTAATTATGATATTAATATGAAGGTTATTTCAAAGAAATATCATGAGTTGTTGAATTCTAGAAATATTTAACCGCAAAGTCCGCAAGGGGTTACGCTAGGAACGCGAAGCTTTGCGAACTTTGCGCAAACTTTGCGTCTTTTAAGTTAGAAAAAAATTATTTCGGATAAGCCAAAGAAACTTTTTTGTCCACAGCATTATAAACTACGTAGTAAAAATTTTCATTTTCTCGTAAAAGAAAAACATTCCCATAGTTTTCATTTTTAGAAGACACAATTTTATAATTAGATAAATCAATCTGTTTTCTTTTGTCTTTACAATCTTTCAAAATTTCATCTGGCAGATTTCCATCTGTATCATTCCATACAAAAACATAAGACCTCCATTCTTTCTTAAAAGAATCAAGCATTTGAGCATAAAGCATTTTATCTTTATCTTCCTGCAATACACCATTGCTAGGAATTAATCGAACTGCATCACCTTCTTTATAAATATAAAAAAGACCTAAGTCTTTACTCTTATTTTCCTGCTTTGTTCTTAGATTGCCACAATAAAACCCAACAAAACGCACATTTTCAACAGCGATACGTATATGATCATTATCAACCATCGTGTAAGAACCTGAAGTATAAACAGAACATCCATTAGGGCATATCATTGGTTCACCACATGAAAATGTACCGTTTAAATTAAATATTACACTGCGTCCTTCACTTAGTTGCTTTTCTTTTATTAAAGAATATTCGAAAACATTAGAATAACCAATTATATCCTTTGTACTCCATTCTCCTTCAATACTAACAACTTGTGCAGAAGCTGATATTGACAAAAACAACCCTAAAAAGAGTAAAATCTTATTCTTACGGAAAATTTCAGCCATAATTATAACATTATAATTCTTTCAAATCTACAAAAGAAATCAATTTGTTTTTTGAATTCTGATATTTATTTAAAACCCATTTCAAATAAATTATAATCCTTACTTTTGAACCATATTAAAAAGCCTTTTATTTATGGAAATCCAATCCAATTTTTCTTTAAAAAAATACAATACTTTCGGCATTGAAGCTAGTGCAAAACAATTTGTTGCAGTACATTCTGTTGACGAATTAAAAACCATTTTGTCAGCAAACAAAAACGAGAAAAAATTCATTCTTGGCGGCGGTAGCAATATGCTTTTAACCAAAGACATTGACGCTTTGGTGATTCATATCGATTTAAAAGGCAAAAAAACGATTAAAGAAGACGAAGATTTTGTCTGGGTTGAAAGTCAAGCGGGCGAAACTTGGCATGATTTCGTTTTATGGACCATCGATAATAATTTTGGAGGATTAGAAAACATGTCTCTAATTCCAGGAAATGTGGGTACAACTCCCGTTCAGAATATTGGGGCTTATGGAACTGAGATTAAAGATACTTTTGTTTCTTGCGAAGCGATGAATATTGCCACTCAGGAAATGAAAATTTTCGACAATGCCGAATGTAATTTTGGCTACCGTGAAAGCATTTTCAAAAACGAAGTAAAAGACCAATATATTATTACTTCGGTTATTTTTAAATTGACGAAACGCAATCATAAAATCAATACTTCTTACGGGGATATTTTGGCAGAATTGGCCAAAAACAACATTACAGAACCAACCTTAAAAGATGTGAGTAATGCTGTAATTGCCATAAGACAAAGCAAATTGCCAGATCCGAAAGAATTAGGAAATAGCGGCAGTTTCTTCAAAAATCCGATTTTATTGAAATCTGATTTTGAGAAAATCCATCAGAAATTTCCAGAAATGAAATTCTACGAAGTTTCAGAGACTGAAGTAAAAGTTCCAGCAGGATGGCTGATTGAACAAGCTGGTTTTAAAGGAAAACGTTTTGGAGATGCGGGAGTTCATAAAAACCAAGCTTTGGTTTTGGTGAATTACGGAAACGCGACAGGACAAGAAATTTTGGCCGTTTCTAAAGAAGTTCAAAAAACCGTTTTCGAAAAATTCGGCATTCAAATCGAAGCGGAAGTTAATGTAATTTAAACAACTTCATTATTAAGATTTTAATGAAAAAATTAAATATAGCAGCTCTTTTTATTCAATTCTTGGGTATGATTTTCTTCATTAACGGAATTTTTCAATTAAGACTATACACTGTTGCTGATAAAATCATTTTGATAAGAAATCAATTTCATTTTCAAAAACAAAAAAACTGGAACAAATTATTCCCCACAAACGAAGATGTTCTAAATTTCTGGCCTAGTGTTTATATTTGGATATTTTTTGCCTTATTAATAGGAGTATTGTATATTGCTTATCTTAATTGGAAAAGCAAACTTTCATCGATAAATACTATTTTATTAGCAATCGCTCTTTATGTCCTTTTAAGATTAAAATTTTTCAGAAAAGAGATATTCTCTGCCTTTTTTAGACCAATAAGAGTCTTACTTTCAGATGATCTTGCAACACAGTGTTTAATAGAAGGCGTAATTTTTACAGTTATTGGCGTTTCGATTATTTATCTAAGTGCTAATTCAAAATTGTTTACTTTAAGCGGAGAAACAATTGAAAGCTAAATAAGGAATAGTTTTTTATTAGGACATCTAACTAAAAGCAAAAAAATGTATACACCAGATTTATACAAAAACGAAAATCAGGAAGAAATAAGAGCTTTTTTGAAAGAAAATAGTTTTGGAATCCTGATTAATCAGACTAACGGAAAATTATATGCAACTCATATTCCGATAGAATTGGAATTGAATGGGGAAGGAAAAGAAATCTTGCAAGGTCATATTTCAAAACTCAATCCACAAGCTGAAGGTTTTAAGGAAAATGACCAGGTTTTGGCTGTTTTTACAGGTCCGCATAGTTATATTTCTTCTTCTTGGTATGATCACGAAAATGTTCCGACTTGGAATTATATAGCCGTACATGTTTATGGAAGAATCAAGATTGTTGATTATGAAACTTCAGTCGAGCAATTAAAAAAGCTTGTAGATAAATACGAAGCTAATTCTAAAAATCCTGTTCGTGTTGAAAATTTATCTGAAAAAACCATGCGCGAAGCACGAGGAATCTTTGGTTTTGAAATCGAAATTGAAGAAATTCAAGCTACGAAAAAACTCTCTCAAAACCGCAACGATCACAATTATAAAAACATAATTTCGGAATTGGAAAAAACCGAAAACCCTCAGTCTATTGCTGTTGCAAAAGAAATGTCAAAATGCCGAAAGTAAATCGGCTTTAGCTATTGAATTTAGCGAATTGATAATTACATTTGCAGTCGCAGAACGTGAAATTAATAGAACCAAATAAATCAGATGCTTATATACATATTTTACTTTTTTATTGCTATTGTTGCAGTTCAACTTTTTTATTATCTCGGAGTTTTTGGAAAATTTGCTTTTGCCAAACCACAGCACGTGAAGCCTAAAAACCTACCTGTTTCGGTAATTGTATGCGCTAAAAACGAAGAAGAGAATGTTAAAAAATATATTCCGCTTTTGGCACAACAAGATTACCCTGATTTTGAAGTTGTTTTAATTGACGATGCATCGAGTGATGAAACTCTTGAAGTTTTTGAAGAATTTGAAAAAGAATTCCCTAATATCCGTCTAGTAAAAGTTGAAAATAATGAAGCTTTTTGGGGAAATAAAAAATATGCTTTAACGCTTGGAATAAAAGCTGCAAAAAAGGATTACTTACTTTTTACAGACGCAGATTGCTTCCCAAGTTCTAAAGATTGGATTACTTCTATGACTTCGCAGTTTACCATGAACAAAACAATCGTTTTAGGTTATGGAGGTTATGAAAAAGTAGAGCGTTCATTTTTAAATAAAATAATTCGTTTTGAAACTGTCTTAACAGCAATTCAATATTTTTCATGGGCCAAAATGGGACTTCCATATATGGGGGTTGGAAGAAATCTTGCCTACAAAAAAGAAGAGTTTTTTAATGTAAATGGTTTTATCGATCATATTCAGATTCGCTCTGGCGACGACGATTTATTCATTAATCAAGCAGCCAATAAAGCAAATACAACTATTTCTTATACACCTGAAAGTTTTACCTATTCAGAACCTAAGAAAACCTATAAAGAATGGTTTACTCAGAAAAGAAGACATATTTCTACTGCAGAACATTACAAATTTTTTGATAAATTGCAATTAGGATTATTCTTCCTTTCACAATTTTTCTTCTTTATATTAGTTATTATTCTGTTAGCATTTCAATTTCAATGGATCGCCGTATTAGCAATTTTAGCAACACGCTATACAATAGTGTGGACTGTCGTTGGATGTTCAGCAGGAAAATTAAAAGAAAAAGATATTAAAATTTGGTTTCCAGTTGTTGAGATAGCGCTTATATTAACGCAAATTAATATCTTTATAACTAATATCTTTTCAAAACCCGTATATTGGAAATAAATTCTAAAATAGAAAAAGCAAAAAAAGGCGATCAGATCGCCTTTACTTTTTTATTAGATCATTATTGGAATGAGGTGTATTCATTTATGCTCAAACGTACCGAAAATGAAACCACCGCAGAAGATATTACCATAGAAACTTTCTCCAAAGCTTTTGATAAAATTGCTTCTTATAATTCAGAATTTCAGTTCAATACCTGGCTAATTGCAATTGCAAAAAATGTCTATATTGATTTGCTGCGAAAAAAGAAAACCAATCTTTTTATCGAAATTACTGACAACGAAGACCAACAGGCATACAACATTGCCGATCCTACTCCATCTGCAGAAGATGCATTAATCAAAGAACAGAATCTTTCTCGTCTGCTTCTATGCATCAAAGAACTCAAACCGCATTACCAAGAAGTAATTCAGCTTCGTTATTTTCAGGAAATGTCTTATCAGGAAATTGCTGCTAAGATTGAAGAACCATTAAGCAGCGTTAAAGTAAAACTTTTGCGCGCTAAAAAATTATTAGCAGAAATTATCGAACGCAACAGATAATTTACTATCTTTAAATAAAGAATAAATTATTCCTATATTTATTCTTAAAATAAAACCATTTCTTCAACATTAAAACTACAACATTTACGTTGTTAGCTCAAACCTAAAACCTTTTCTGCGTATGATTTAAAGTTACTTAACCTTAAAACCCAAAAATTATGTCTAAATTAAGCATTTATGAAAACAAGTGGACCGATCTTGTTTTCGAGAACAAAAACAAAGAATACGGCGCGTACCAATTACGCCAAGAAAATTCTAAAAATTCTGTTACAGCTCTCTTTATGGGTTTATTGTTAATAACGGCTTTAGGAAGTGCACCCGTACTTATTAGCAAATTATTTAGGACTTCGCCTGTTGAAGCTGAGCCAGAACCAATGATTTACGATCCGATAACGCCCGTAAACATTGACCCTACTGTTGTACCCCCACCGCCAGCACCGCCAGCACCGCCAGCACCGATTGTAGAGCAAACTGCAGCGAGTCAAACAGATGCGGTTCAATTAACCAATCCTGTCGTTACAAGAACTCAAGATGCTGTACAAGAAATCGCGGCTAATACAGACAATGTGCCAGTTGTTGAGAACGCTACTGGAACAGGAACTTCAGTAAATGTATTGCCTACAACTGGAAGCGGAGGAAATGGCGAAGCAGCTTCAGTTGCACCACCGACTAACGAACCTGTCTCTACGGCTATTTTGGATAAACTTCCAGAATTTCCAGGCGGTATTGCGCAGTTTTACAAGTACGTTGGAAACAATTTCCATAGACCAGAACTTGACGTAGAAAAAACACTAAGAGTGTATGTTTCTTTTGTAGTTGAGAAAGACGGATCAATTACTGACATTATTGTTAAAAATGATCCAGGTTACGGAATGGGAAAAGAAGCTATTAGAGTTTTAAAATCATTAAAAACAAAATGGGCTCCAGGAATTCTAGACGGAAAACCTGTGAGAACTGCATACAATCTCCCTATTACAATAAAAACAGAAGTAGAATAATATTAATATTTTGAAAAGTGAGAAAAGCAGAACTTCGGTTCTGCTTTTTTGTTACATTTAATCCCTAAATCAAAACCAAAAAACAACTTAATGCCTTTCACTTTTTCCCATCCTGCAATAATTCTTCCTTTGAGATATTTGCCAAAATCATGGTTCTCTATAACAGCATTAGTAATTGGCAGCTTAACGCCAGATTTTGAATATTTTTTGCGAATGAAAGTTAAAAGCGATTACAGTCACACTTTATACGGCATTTTTTGGTTTGATTTGCCCCTTGCCCTTTTACTGGCTTTTCTCTTTCACAATCTAACCCGAAATCTATTATTTCAAAATCTCCCTGCATTTATCAGAAGTCGAATTCTGGTTTTTACAGATTTTAACTGGAATATTTATTTTAAAAGAAATTGGCCTGCTGTATTAATCTCTTTATTAATTGGAATATTTTCTCATATTTTCTGGGATGCCTTTACACACAAACACGGTTATTTTGTCAATCAAATTACAGCTTTACAAAACACGATATCTATCTTTGGAACAGAAATTCCGTTATGGAAAATAGCTCAGCATTCAAGCACATTTATTGGAGCTGTTATCCTATTAATAATTTTCTTTAGGCTTCCAATAAAATTTACTTCTCCAGCTTCAATCAATAAGTTCTATTGGATTTCTGTGATTTTATTTACCGCAGCAATTTTATTTATGAGATTTACAATAAATCCAAAAGCTTTTAATTTTGGAAATTTAGTTGTCACTTTTATAGCATCTTTTTTAATTGCAACAACAACAATTCCATCTATAATTAAATTCAAATCAATCCATAAAAATTAACAAAATCCACTACATTTACTCCCTCAAAACGGAAATCATTTTAACTAAATTAAAACAGAGTAATGGGAATATTTTCAGCCATTCTTGGCAATGCAGGTTCAGTAAGCCAAGAAGATTTAATTAAAAAATACGGACAGCTTTTAACTGCAAATGAAGAAATCGAAATGGGTTTCAAACTTATCCGCGACACTTTCATTTTTACCAACAAAAGATTAATCTTAGTAGATGTACAAGGAATCACGGGAAGCAAGACAGAATACAAATCTATTGGCTACAAAAGCATCACAAGATTTAGCGTTGAAACCGCAGGTACTTTTGACTTAGATGCCGAATTAAAAATCTGGATTTCTAGCGAACAGCACCCAAGTATTGTAAAACAATTCAATAAATCGGTTAATGTTTATGAAGTGCAGAAGATTCTAGCTTTTCATGTATTAGGATAAAAAAACAAACCCAGCAAACAGAAATTTGCTGGGTTTTATAATTTAAGAAATAACGCTTATTTCTTTTTTGTCGTCGTTGTTTTCTTTTTGGCTGTAGTTGTCTTTTTAGCAGTGGGAGCTGTATTTACAATCTTTTGCTGTACATAAGGTTTATACAAGCCGTCTTTTTCTGCCCTTTTCTTAGCATCATCAGCTCTTTTCTGAGAATCTGGATGCGAACTCATCATTTGATCAATAAATGAAGCTTGAGCACCTTCACTCATTTTTGCTAAAATTCTAAAAGCAGATTCTTCAGCATTTACATTGTATCCGTTTTTCTTCATGAAATTGTAAGCAAACAAATCTGCTTCCGATTCTTGCTTACGGCTATATTTGCTATCAATAATGGCACTTCCTATTTTTCCAAGCTGGCTATCTGTTACCGTTGCCACAGTTACCGATTGAGAAGCGGCTCCATCCATTAATGCTTCTTTTTGGTAAGCTGCACGAATGGCATCTCTAGAATCGTTGTTTGCTACGTGCCCGATCTCGTGTCCGATTACAGCAATCAATTCATTATCGTCCATAATATCCATTAATCCAGAATAAACACGAACGCTTCCGTCTGCGGTTGCAAAAGCATTCACTTCTTTCAATTTATAAACTTTATAGTTTAAAGTAAATCCATCTCCTGCTGCATGTTTCCCAAAAACACGATTTAATCTTAGAGTATAACCATCAGTTGGTCCAGCAATTTCATGCTCTGCATCTAATTTATCAACTGCCTCTTTAGATAATTTTGCAGCGTCGGCATTACTAAAAGTAAAACCGGTAACTCCTTTCTGAACTGCCCCAATTGCTTTATCTCCAAAATTAATCTGTGCAGTCATTTTAGTTAAACCAAATGCTGTAAATAAAAGTCCTACTATTATAAATTTCTTTTTCATATTTTTTTTATAATTACAATTTAACAACAAATGTAGCATAACAAAATGCTATTTTAATTTCACGCAAAACTTGTTTTTCAACAAATAAAGATAAAACATTTTTATGAGCTGATAATCAATATACAAACGATTTTAATCCTATGCTTAAAAGAAAAAACCGGCAAACTTTTTAGGTTTACCGGTTTTTGAATCATGTGTAGCTTATTTCTTTTTTACTGTACTTGTTTTCTTTGTTGTTGTAGATGTCTTTTTTGTCGCAGTTACAGGAGCTGTATTTACAATTTTCTGCTGCTCATAAGCATGATACAACCCCTCTTTTGTTGCTTTCTTTTTTGCTGCATCTGCTCTTTTTCCAGAATCTGGATGCGAGCTCATCATCTTAGCCATAAAAGATGCTTCAGAACCTTCGCTTAAATTTTGAAGAATTCTAAAAGCTGATTCTACAGCATTCACATCATAACCATTTCTTTTCATAAAATCATATGAGAAATTATCTGCCTCAGATTCTTGTTTTCTACTATGTTTGCTATCAATCATAGCGCTTCCTATTTGCCCTAATTGAGATTGGGTAAGCGTCTCTACTTTTCCGGATTGAGAAGATGCAGCATCTAATAAAGCTTCTTTTTTATACGCTGCTTTTATCGCATCTCTTGTATCGTGATTAACAACATGTCCTATTTCATGACCTATAACAGCTAGCAGTTGGTTGTCATCCATAATATCCATTAAACCTGCAAACACGCGAACACTTCCGTCGGCACATGCAAAAGCATTAATGTCTTTTACCAAATACACTTTATAATTTAAAGTAACCCCTTCACTAGTGGTATGTTTTCCGAACAAACGATTTAAACGAATTGAATACCCATCTTTTGGGTCGGCAACTGGATTGTTTGCATCCAATTCTGCAATAGATTGTTTGGCTAAAGCAGCGGCATCTGCATCACTAAAAGTAAATCCAGAGATACCTTTACCTAAAGCTCCCATAGTTTTATCTGAAAGTATTTGCGCATTTGTTTTGGTAAAACTTAAAATTGCAAGTAAAGTTCCCAATACAATAATTCTCTTTTTCATGGTTTTAAAACTGTTAAATTAACAGCAAAATTACCATTGCGCGAATTTTGCAAGTTCCAAAGAAGCCAAAATTGTAACAGATTAAGACTGAACTTTTATATTTCAGAAAAACCAGATCGAATATCAAATTATTAAATACAGATAAAAAAAATCAGCTTGAAATATATTTAAAACCAATTTATTAACACTTGATTCAACTTATCCTCAATCTCTTCCACAAATATGATATGTAAAGGAAAAGCAAATAAACATCTCAAAATAAACTACATTCCGTATCTTTGTACTTTGAACATTGATATATGGAAACAGTCACTGAAAATACACAAACCACAAAACCTAAGTGGTTAAAAGTAAAATTACCTATCGGACAAAAATATACTGAACTTAGAGGTTTAGTTGATAAATATAGTTTAAATACCATTTGCACTTCTGGAAGCTGCCCAAACATGGGAGAATGCTGGGGCGAAGGAACTGCAACTTTTATGATTTTAGGAAATGTCTGTACACGTTCTTGCGGATTCTGTGGTGTAAAAACTGGAAGACCTGAGACAGTAGATTGGGATGAACCTGAAAAAGTGGCTCGTTCTATTAAGATTATGAATATTAAACATGCTGTAATTACTAGCGTTGATAGAGACGATATTAAAGATGGTGGTTCTATCATTTGGATGGAAACTGTTCGAGCTATCAGAAGAATGAATCCTCAAACTACTCTTGAAACTTTGATCCCAGATTTTCAAGGAATCGAAAGAAACCTTGATCGTATTGTAGAAGCAAATCCTGAAGTGGTTTCTCATAATATGGAAACGGTACGACGTTTGACTCGCGAAGTTCGTATTCAGGCAAAATATGACAGAAGCTTAGAAGTGCTTCGTTATTTGAAAGAAAAAGGAATCAACAGAACAAAATCTGGAATCATGCTTGGTCTTGGAGAAACCGAAGAAGAAGTCTTCCAAACTATGACTGATTTAAGAAATGCAAATGTTGACGTTGTTACCATTGGACAATATTTACAGCCAAGTAAAAAACATCTTCCTGTAAAAGAGTTTATTACACCTGAACAATTTGCCAGATATGAAAAATTTGGTCTTGAATTAGGCTTCAGACATGTAGAAAGCGGACCTCTTGTTCGTTCTTCATATAAAGCACAAAAACATATTTTATAAAAAAGTTTAATTGTTTAATCGTTTAATTGTAAAACTGATTAAACGATTAAATAGTTAAACGAATAAACAAAACATTGAAAACAAGAATTGCTATTAATGGATTTGGAAGAATTGGAAGAAACTTATTCCGTTTGCTTTTAAATCACCCTGAAATCGAGGTCGTTGCTATAAATGACATTGCAGACAACAAAACCATGTCGCATTTAATTAAATATGACAGTATTCATGGAGTTTTGCCTTATGAAGTAAGTCATGACGAAAATAGCATTATTGTAGACGGAAGGCATTTTTTCTTTTTTCACGAAAAAAGTATTTCAAATATAGATTGGAAATCGCATTCGATTGATATTGTAATCGAATCGACAGGTAAATATAAAACGCATGAAGAATTAAATGCGCATCTTGAAGCTGGAGCAAAAAAAGTAATTCTTTCGGCTCCTTCAGAAGTTGATACTATAAAAACAGTAGTTCTTGGTGTAAACGAACATATTTTGGATGGAAACGAAGATATAGTTTCAAATGCGAGCTGTACCACAAACAATGCCGCTCCGATGATTAAAATCATTGAAGAATTGTGTGGAATTGAACAGGCTTACATTACCACTATACATTCTTTTACGACAGACCAAAGTCTTCACGACCAACCACATAAGGATTTACGTCGTGCGAGAGGCGCCAGTCAGTCGATTGTTCCAACAACTACTGGTGCAGCTAAGGCATTAACAAAAATTTTTCCTAAATTGCACAATAAAATGGGTGGCTGTGGCATCAGAGTCCCAGTTCCAGACGGTTCATTAACAGACATAACCTTCAATGTAAAACGTGCTGTAAGCATTGAAGAAATAAATAAAGCATTTAAAGAAGCCTCAAAAACAAATTTAAAAGGAATATTAGATTATACCGAAGATCCGATTGTTTCGGTTGATGTAATTGGCAATACACATTCTTGTTTATTTGATGCTCAGCTAACTTCGGTTATTGATAAAATGGTAAAAGTTGTAGGCTGGTATGATAATGAGATTGGCTATTCATCAAGATTGATTGATTTAATTTTACTGATAAGAGAATAATAAGATTCATTGTAAAAGCATTGCCATACATGAAATACTGTCTTTTTATTATTGTTTGTTTTTTTAACTCGTTTTTGTATTCTCAAGTCAAAAAGAATACGGATAGCGTGACCTATTATAACAAGCTTGCCAATACTAATCTAAACAGTAAAAAGTACGATCGGGCCATTTTTTACACAGAAAAGTCAATTAATTTTTGTGAAGAGAATGGCAAAAAAGAGAATCTAGCCAATCAGACTTTCAAGCTTGGTAAAATTTATTACAATCAGAAAAAATTTGAAGACGCCTTAAAAAACTTTCACAAAACCGTTTCTTTATTTGACACCTTAAAGCCAAGCTGCACAAAGGCTTTGGCTTTGCATTATATTGGTGTAACCAATACTGCCAAAGGCGATTATAAAACTGCAGCTATTTATTATACGAAAGCAAAGGATTTACTAAAAGAACTGAATATAAATGACAACGCCGAAGTTTTAGATTATCAGAAAGCGTTAGCGTATAAGACCAATAATGATCTTCAATCGGCAACAAAAACTTTTAAGACTATTGCTAAAAAACCCGACAGCAATGCCAATATAAAAACCAAAGCAGATGCCTATTATCAGCTTGGCTTAATTGAAAGCCAGCTTAAAAGAAACGATTCGGCTATTGTATACTTTGACAAAGCTTTAGATTATAATGCTAAAATCAATGACCTTCAAAAAAAAGCAAAAATAGTTTTAGCGATAAGCCAATATTACAAACAAAACAAAAATTACGATCTGGCCTATTCTTATTTAGACGAACATTATCAGATTGAAAATTATCTATTAAGAGTAAAAAATGCAAAAGTTGATTTGGATGAATATGAAAAATTCAAAAAAAATCAATCCATAAACAATACGCTTAAAAAAGAAAGTGAAGAAAAATTTCAGCTTAAAACCTATCGCTATTCTAAGTTAGTCAGCATTTTGGCGATTGCCTTAATTTCGATTTTATCACTCTTGAGTTTGGCATTGTACAAAAACAATATCATACGAAACCAAAACAATTTATTGCTTCGCGAAAAAAACAAAGAATTAATTTTAGCCAAAAACAAAGCCGAAAAAGCATCCAAAGCCAGATCTGAGTTTTTGTCTACTGTTAGTCATGAACTCCGGACGCCGTTGAATGCTATTAATGGAATTACACATATCTTACTTGAAGACAAACCAAAGAAAAAACAGCTCAAATACTTAGAATCTCTAAAATTCTCTGGAAATTATTTAACCACTTTCATCAATGAAATTTTAGAAATAAATAAAATTGATTCGACTAAAGCTGAAATTGAAAATATCAGCTTTAATTTGAAAGAGTTACTTTTTAATATTCAAAGTTCGTTAAAAGAGCTGGCGACTGCCAACAAAAACTACTTTAATTTAGAAATAGACAAAGCGATTCCTGACAATTTAATTGGGGATCCTACCAAATTATCTCAGATCATCCTCAACTTAATCAACAATGCTTTAAAATTTACTCAGAACGGACATGTAAATGTTATTGCTAAATTGTATTCGCAAGAAGAAGATAACGCGACAGTGTATTTTGAAATTGTCGATACTGGAATCGGAATTCCTGAAGACAAACTCCAAACTGTATTTGAAAGCTTTTCTCAAGGGTCTATTGAAGTAAATAGAAAGTATGGAGGAACTGGACTTGGTCTTACTATTGTAAAAAAATTGATAGAACTTTTAGGAGGAGAGATAAAACTAAAAAGTGAAGTTGGAAAAGGTTCTACATTCACCTTCAAGTTAAACTTCAAAATTAACAACGAACCATTGGAAGTAATCGAAGAAGTAAAACCTTATAAAGACAAACAATTGAAAAACAAATCTATTTTATTGATTGAGGATAACAAAATCAATCAGATGATCACTCGTAAAATGCTTGAAAACAAAAACATTACCTGTGAGATTGTTGACAATGGAGAAGATGCGGTCGAGCTTTTAAAAATCAAACGTTTTGATATGATTTTAATGGACGTGCATCTTCCTGGAATTAACGGAACGACGGCTACGAAATTAATTCGCGAATTTGACAAAGCTACTCCAATTATTGCTTTAACAGCAATTTCGCTTGACGAAAATCGAGATATGCTTCTTTCTTTCGGAATGGATGATGTTATTACAAAACCTTTTGTCCCAGACGATTTCTACAGCACTATTGCTAAGTTTTTTGATTAGCTAAGGTTCTGAGATGCTATCCCGATAGCTATCGGGACTAAGTTTTTTAGACACAAATTTCTATATACTCTAAAATTGTAGTATCAAAGTCTTGCTGGTGGTTAATGAAGGAGCTTTTTATTGGTAAATAATATAGTTGATCGACCAATTCGGAGTCTTTTAATCGCACGTAATCTTTCTCGGTTGTAATTATTTTTCTTCCGTTGGCTTTATTTCGAATTACATCTAGATCATTATCCGAAAAATGATGATGATCCGGAAAAGTAAGACATTCATCATTTTCATTTTTTAAGTAATCAAAAAACGGTTTTGGTTTTGCAATTCCGGCCAACAACAGCTTAGATTCTGATTTAATTTCTCCAACAGCAATTTTTTCATTTTTACCATAAATGACCATATCATAATCTATAAAAGTAAAAAAGACTTGCTGACTGCTTTTCAACTTCAACTTTAATCTAATCTTAGCTTGCTCTTCTTCCGTTAAAATTTTCGGGCATTTTGTAACAACCACTATACTGGCTCTTTCTGCACCGCTTCTACTCTCCCTCAAATTTCCTGTTGGCAGCATAAAATCATCTGCATACAAATCTCCATAAGAAGTCAGTAAAATATAAAATCCGGCTTTTACTTTTCGGTGCTGATAAGCATCATCTAGCAGAATGATTTCAGGTTTTTCATTTTGCGAAAGTAATTCCTGAATTCCGTTTGTACGATTGGCATCAACCGCGACCATAACATTTGGAAATTTTTGATAAAACTGAAAAGGTTCGTCTCCCAGAATTTCAGCATTCGAATTTTCATCCGCCAAAACAAAACCTTCCGACTTTCTCTTGTAACCACGGCTCAAGGTTGCCACTTTATATTTATCAGACAATAACCGGATTAAATATTCTATTTGTGGTGTTTTTCCAGTTCCGCCCACGCTCAAATTTCCAACTGCAATAACTGGCAAATCAAATGAAGTAGATTTTAAAACTCCTTTATCAAAAAGAAAATTACGGACTGAAGTTATGAATCCGTATAGAATGGCAAATGGAAAAAGTAATTTTCGAAGTATGTTCATAGAATTATTTATCTGAATAATGATCTTTTGCAGAAACGACAAAAATTGTCACTGTATCATCTTCTAGATAATATATCATTCTGTCTTTTTGATTTATTCGTCTCGACCAAAAACCAGTAAGTTCATACTTTAAAGGCTCGGGATTTCCTATTCCTTCAAAAGGCGTTTCAGAAAGCTCTAAAAGAATTTTCTCGATATTTTTAATACTCTTTTTATCTCCTGATTTATAATGCTGAATAATGTGTTTTTTAGCTAATTCTTTTATTTCAATCCTAAACTTCCCCATACATCATTAGGATTTATTTCTGTACTTTTTTTATCCTTGGCAGATTTCAAAACCATATCTACAAACTCTGGATTGTAAGTACTCTGTTCTTCATTAACCTGCCCATATTCATTCGTTTCGACAACTTCAATGCCATCAAGACCCTTAAAAAAAGCTTCGAACATTTCCATAAATGCTTTTCCTGTCTTCGTACGTTCGTTAATTTTTATTGTAGTCATGACTTACTAAATTAAATTATAACCTTACAATTAATAAATTACTAACAATTAATATTTTATTAATTACGCAAATATACAAAATCAAATCGCTTCATGAAGACACTCAATAGCCAGATTTATGAAACTGTATTTTTTTTCGTTAATTTGTTCGAGGTTTTGGCGCAAGTCAAAGAACTTGAAACGTGAAACCTAAAACTTGAAACAAATCTTAAAATGAAAATCAAAAATATTATATCGGTTCTTGAAGAAATGGCTCCTTTGGCTTACGCCGAAGATTTTGACAATGTTGGGCTTTTAGTCGGAAACTCAGAAACGGAATGTTCGGGAGTTTTAGTCTGCCACGATGCCTTAGAAAATGTAATTGATGAAGCTATTACAAAAAACTGCAATCTAGTCGTTTGTTTCCACCCTATCTTATTTTCAGGAATCAAAAAAATTACAGGAAAAAATTATGTAGAGCGAGCAATCTTAAAAGCCATTAAAAATGATGTTGCCATTTTTGCTGTTCATACAGCGTTGGATAATCATTCGCAAGGAGTGAATAAAATTTTCTGCGATGCTTTAGGCTTGACAAATACTAAAATATTAGTTCCTAAAAACAATTTCATTCAAAAACTAGTCACTTATACCATTCCAGATAATGCCGATAAAGTTCGAAATGCCTTATTTGAGGCTGGTGCAGGAACAATTGGCAATTATGACAATTGCAGTTTTAATTCTGAAGGAACTGGAACTTACAAAGGAAATTCTGAAAGCAATCCGGTTATTGGCAAACGCCATGAATTGACCAAAACTCAGGAAATAAAAATTGAAGTTACTTTTGAAAAACATTTGCAATCCCGCATTCTAAAAGCGCTTTTTGCAAACCACATTTATGAAGAAGTAGCGTATGAAATTTACAATCTTGAAAATTCCCATCAAAATATTGGTTTAGGAATGGTTGGCGAATTTGAAACTGAAATGGATGAAAAAGATTTTCTTCACTTTGTAAAAGAAAAAATGATTGCCGATGGAATTCGCCACTCTGCTTTTTTAGGAAAAAAAATTAAAAAAGTCGCTGTGTTAGGAGGCTCTGGAAGTTTTGCCATAAGAAATGCCATAAGCGCTGGAGCAGATGCTTTTTTGACTGCCGATTTGAAGTACCATCAGTTTTATGAAGCTGAAAACAAGTTACTTTTGGCAGATATTGGTCATTTTGAGAGCGAACGCTATACAAAAAATTATATTGTTGATTATCTTCGAAAAAAAATTCTTAATTTTGCAATCATTTTATCGGAAGAAAATACAAATCCAGTTAAGTACTTATAAAATATGACGAATACGAAAGAATTAAGTGTTGAGGACAAGTTAAGAGCAATATACGATTTACAGCTTATTGACTCTAGAATTGACGAAATCAGAAACGTTAGAGGAGAACTTCCTTTAGAGGTTGAAGATTTAGAAGATGAAGTTGCAGGTTTGAGCACTCGTTCAGAGAAACTGAAAGGTGAACTTGAAGTGATTGAGGAGCAAATCAAAGCAAAGAAAATTGCTATTGAGGAGCATAAAGAGGTGATTAAAAAGTACACAAAACAACAAGAATCAGTACGTAACAACAGAGAATTTAATTCTTTGACAAAAGAGGTTGAATTTCAAGAATTAGAAATTCAATTGGCTGAAAAGCAAATCAAAGAAATGAAAGCTTCTATTGAGCACAAAAAAGAAGTTATTTCTAACTTAAAAGAAAAACTTGATGCTAAAAGCTCTCATTTAAAACATAAAAAATCTGAATTAGATGCTATTATGGCTGAAACTCAGAAAGAAGAAACTTTCTTAACTGAGAAATCTGCTGAGTATGCAGCACAAATCGAAGACAGATTATTGGCTGCTTACAACAGAATCAGAAGCAGTGTTCGTAACGGATTGGCTGTAGTTTCTATCGAAAGAGGTGCTTCTGCTGGATCTTTCTTCACAATTCCACCTCAAACTCAGGTTGAAATTGCTTCAAGAAAGAAAATCATCACTGATGAGCACTCTGGAAGAATCTTAGTTGATACGCAATTAGCTGAAGAAGAAAAAGAAAAAATGGAACAATTGTTCGCAAAATTCTAAATATCAAGTCCCGATTAAATCGGGACTTTTTTTTTGCTTTTTTTCGCCACGACTCGAGCGATAGCGAACAGGCGAAGCAATTACACAAATTTCACTAATTATTTTTTTATCTATAATACTGAGAGTAAAAAATTCGCGGTCATATGTGTAATTCGTGGCAGACCTTTTTTTACCTTTAGAAAAAATTTAAGTTTTGGGAATTAAAAAAGGAATTCGGTTCATCACATTAAAATCAGTTGGATCTTACATTAATTTTTTGAGTTATGTGCGTCCGCAAAAAGCTATGGAACTTTCTTATGCACTTTTCAGTCAACCTAGAATTGGCAGATTAAAAAAAGAAGAGCTGCCAAAAGTTTTGAGACATACAGAAACAGAAACGTTTCATCATAACGAACACCATTTTCAAACTTACATTTGGAAAGGAAATCAGACCAAGATACTTTTGGTTCACGGTTGGGAAAGCAATGCCTCGCGCTGGAAAAAAACCTTACCGCATCTTCAAAAATCAGGAAGTACCATTATTGCAATTGATGCTCCTGCTCATGGACAAAGCAGCGGAAAAGAATTTAATGTTCCGCTTTATGCCGAATTTATCAATAAAGCAGTCGAGAAATATCAGCCAGAAATTATTATTGGACATTCGATCGGTGGTGCTGCATGTGTCTACCACCAATATTTATTTCCGAATACCAGCATCAGCAAAATGGTTATTCTTGGCGCTCCTTCTGATTTAAAAACTTTGATTGATAATTATATCGCAATGTTGAGTTTGAACAGAAAAATGCTTCCGCTTTTAGAAACTAAATTCATAAATCGCTTCAACTTTAAACTAGAAGATTTTTCAGGACAGAAATTTGCATCCGAATTTACTATTCCTGGATTTATTGCTCACGATACTTCTGATAAAATTGTAGCTTTCGCCGAAGGGCAAAAAATAGCAAGCAATTGGAAAAATAGCCAGTTTATTGAAACCACTGGTTTAGGTCACGGAATGCATGATGACGAATTGTATGATAAAGTGATTGAGTTTCTTTTTGCCGAAGGTTCAAAGTAGCAAAGGCTCAGAGGCACAAAGTTTTTCCATAAATCTAAAATCTGAACTCTAAAATCTAAAATTAAAATGATTGCTGTAATTTTTGAAGTCATTCCCAACGAAGGAAAAAAAGAAGAATATTTAGATATCGCTGCAAATTTAAAGCCCGAATTAAGTCACATTAATGGTTTTATTTCAATAGAAAGATTTCAGAGTCTAGCTGATCCTGGAAAAATTTTGTCTTTATCTTTTTGGAAAGATGAAGAAAGTATACAGCAATGGAGAAATCTCGAGATGCATCGTGCAGCACAAGCCAAAGGAAGAAATGAAGTTTTCAAAGATTATCATTTACGAATTGCAACCGTAGTTCGTGATTACGGAATGTTTGAAAGAAAAGAAACTCCTGAAGACAGCAAGGAATTTCATTCTTAAGGCTCAAGGGTGCAAATGGACAAAGGTTTTACACAAACTTGTCATCCTGAGGAACGAAGAATCGCACTCGTAAATCGACAAAGACTGGCGATTTTGATTGCGGAGTTTCTTGTGGGATCCTTCGTTCCTCAGGATGACAAAATGGTATGAAATTCAAAACAATCTGAAATCTAAAACTCTAAGATGTCTAAACTTTTAGCTACTTTTGCAGTATGGAAGAAAATTTAAAACGTCTTAATAAATTTATTGGTGAAACGGGATATTGTTCTCGTCGTGAAGCTGATAAATTAATTGAAGAAGGACGCGTAACAATAAATGGCGCTGTGGCTGAAATGGGGACTAAAGTTTCTCCAGATGATGAAGTACGTATTAATGGAAAATTAATCGTAGAGAAAAACGAAAAAATGGTTTATCTGGCTTTCAATAAACCTGTCGGAATTGAATGCACAACAAATCTTGAAGTAAAAAACAATATCGTTGATTATATAAATTATCCCAAACGTATTTTTCCAATTGGACGATTGGATAAAGCCAGTGAAGGATTGATTTTTATGACCAATGACGGTGATATTGTAAACAAAATTCTTCGTGCAAGAAACAACCACGAAAAAGAATATACAGTTACGGTAAACAAACCTATTACAGAACGTTTTATTCAGCGTATGGGAAATGGTGTTCCAATTCTGGATACGGTTACTAAGAAGTGTAAAGTAGAGCAAATTAGCAAATACACTTTCAAGATCATTTTAACTCAAGGATTAAACCGTCAGATCAGAAGAATGTCTGAATATTTGGGTTATGAAGTTACGGCCTTAAAACGTATTAGAATCATCAATATTTCTTTGGATGTTCCGGTTGGCCGTTATCGCGATTTAACCGATGCTGAGATTAAAGAATTAAATCAATTAATTGAGCCTTCTAGCAAAACAGAAGAAGCAAGTCTTCCGAAAGTTGAAAATCAGAACAGAAATTCGAACAGAAGCTCTACTCAAGGTTCTGCTCAAAATTCAAGCCGAAGAACAACGTTTATTTCTAAACACGATCCTCGCTTTAAAAAAAGAGGAGATAATAAATAAAATGAGAAATCCCATTCAAACGAATGGGATTTTTCTATTTATGGATTTATAATTCTCTTAATTTTATCATGGAGATTTTTCTTTATCCATAAATTCATTTCTTCTTTTGTATTTGATTGACTTTCACAATAAGGGCAGGTTTCATTAATAAGAAGCTTTTGTGATTTCAAATCAAACAACGAATGATACAAACCTTCTCTTGACATAACTAAATAATCATCTTTTATAAAAATCTTTACATCTTCACTATTTTTAGGGCCTTCATCATAATTAAAACAAATAAAATTAAAATCTTTATTATTATCAAATTTAGCGTTCTCAACCTGTTGTTTATCAATCTTTTCCAAATCCTTCCACTTTTCTCTCTCCCACTTTAAAATACACCATTCCAAATCGTCAAAACCTGCCATGGAAAAATACAAAACAAAGATCTCATCTTTATATTGCAAATGTTGTTGATAGAAGTAATCTTTGAAATATGATTTTAGAAGAGCAACTTTTAATTCCAGATATAAATTTTGCCCCTCCTCATTTAATTCGTTTTCTCCTTTCTTTTTAAACTTTGGAACAATATTCAAGTCCTGATCTAAAAGTCCTTTTTCTTTTAGTTTATTGATTTCTTCTTTTTCAAAAATTTCAAGATAATGATTAACACTTCGATATTTTAATTGCTGCGGGTAGAAATTAACTGATACCATCAGCATAAGCACCATCAGAATATCAGTTCTCATTTATTTCTTTTCTTTATTCAAAAATTCATAATACAACGCTTTAGATAAAAAACTGGCGTCTTGATAATTCCAAATCAATTCTTCTCTTACCGCTTCTGCATATTTTCCGTTTAAATTATTTTTTTCAAAATATTCACGGCGAATATCATCATTAAAATTCAAACCGCTTAAGAAAACAGGTTCTACTCCTTTATTCACTGAAATATTATAATTCGTAACAAGGTTTCCCCAATTGATATAACTGCATAAAAGAATTGTTCCGTAGAAATACCAAACCATCTGATTGAAAAGATAAGCATTCGTTTTTTGTTTTCTTATTTTCTGAAATGAAACTGCCAATCCGATAATAGCTAAGATTAAAAAAGCATAAACTCCAAGGCGTTTATATGTTAAACCATAAAAAGAAACATATTCTGTATTTTTAATCATAGCGCTTACAATTAAAATTACGTTTAGGACAAGCCAAACTTTAGCTAAGCTTTTTAAAGATTTAGCTTTCTCGTCAAAATTAAATCCACCTTTAAAGTAAAATAAGATTACGCCAACTGCCATTAGAATTGAAAAAATTACAGCATTTACGCGTTCGTGTGTATCGGCGCTTAAATTTGTTTTTTCGACAACTTCGAAAAACTGTTCATAGTTATAAGTTCCAATAAAAACTAAAAGCATGATGTTTAGCAGAAACAATGTGATTTCTCCGCTTTTTCTTTCGAAGTCCAAATCAAGAAACGAAAATGTGCTTTGATTTTTGACTTCAGAAATATTACTGAAATCATTGTACAACTTCGGATTGAATTCGTAACAAGCATCCGGAACCCAATAATTCCAAAAACTGAACGAAATATAAAATCCTAAAATGCACATTGCAATTAATTGCGGCAAATTGATATCTAATTCATAATCTGTAAATAATGAAGAGAAATGATCACTTCCAAAAGAATAAACAATGAAAAACAATCCAAGAAAGATAACCGGAATAACAACAAATGCAATTAGTTTTTTGGCAAAATCATTGTGAATTTTTCGCTCAGGAAGCCATTGTTTAAAAATAAAAATACGCCCGATTGAAGCAAATCCGTTTAAAAATATGAGCGGAAAAATTTGTATGATTTTGAGCTCTCCATCCTGAGTTTTAAATTGTAAAAATAGAATTGATAAGGCTAAAGCAAAAAACGATGCTGCATCTCCATACCAAGCAAAGGCAAAACATGACAAAATAGAAGTCATTACTAAAATAAGATGTGATCTGTGAACTAACTTTTCTTGAAAGAAATAACTAATTAAAAGCGTTAGCAAAACGCCAAAAATAGAAATATTGATTCCAACAGATTCGTTGTAAAAAAGCAGTATAAAAACCGCTGTACATGCGAAGATAATTTGATGTTTTTTCATGATTTTAATTTTTAAAAGTACTTTGTAATTCAAAGTTTTTGGATAAAAAATTTTAGTTTCTAAGATTTCATTAATTTTTCGAGGTAAGAAAGATGTTCTTTAAACGCCGCACGGCCTAGCGGCGTTACTTGATAAGATGTTCTCGGCTTTTTGCCCACAAATTCTTTCTTAATCTCGATATATTCGGATTTCTCCAGTGCAGAAGAATGACTTGCTAAATTACCATCGGTGATATTCAAAAGCGTTTTCATCTCGGTAAAATCTACCCAGTCGTTAACCATCAGAACGGACATGATACCCAGTCTGACACGGCTTTCGAAATCTTTATTTAGTTTGTCAATAATTCCCATTCAATTATTTATATTTTTTGAACATTACTAATCCGTATAAGATATGTAAAATTCCAAATCCAAGAATCCAGAAAATCAATCCATATCCGATATAGAAAAGAGCAATTAATCCTAAACAAAGTTCGCAGAAACCTAAATATTTCACATCAGAAAAAGTATATTTTTCTGCATTAATAAGTGCTAAACCATAAAACAGCAAAGTAGATGGCGCAACCAATCCGAAATATCCGTGATACATTAAAGCCAAACAGAAAACACCTCCTGCAAACAAAGGAACCGCCAAATTGAAAAGCATTTTCTTAGTCGCAGATGTCCAGATTGGTAAATTGTATTTTCGGCTTTTTCTAATGGTAAAAAAGATTCCGAATGCAAATGCAGAGACCAAAATTCCTATTCCTATCCAGAATAATTCTGAAACTAAATTGGCAGAATACAATCTATGTTCGTCAGTTAAATAATCCATTCCGTTTGCCTTGAACAACTGGTATACATAGATTCCACCAATTAAAGCCGAAAGACCTGCGAAAACTCCCGAAAGTCCGCTTAACGATATAAATCTTGAAGAGCGCTCCATCATGGAACGAATATGTGCTAAATCTTCTTGGTGCTTTTGATTCATAATTAAAGTACTTTGCATTACAAAGTTATTATTTATTTTGAATTGGCAAGTAAAAAATGAAAAATATTTTCGAACACAATATCGATTCCTGCAAGGTTTTCAAAACCTTGTAGGTTTTAAGTTTTTTTTTATTTGAATCTTAGAATTTATTTTAGCAACCAAAAATACCTACAAGGTTTTGAAAACCTTGCAGGAACAGCACTTTCTTATGATACGATTGCGTGAGGGATAGGAGCATGCTACCGAAGTAGCGCGGATAGCCCGACCCCGACACGTTGAGAGGGCGTATAAACGCAAAGTATGTTTGCCCTCTCAATGTGTCGGGGTCACGCCCAAATTATAAAAACGAAAAAGCCCATTCTTAACGAATAGGCTTTACATAAATTTAAAGTTTTAGAACCATCTTCTGCGTTTGAATAAAAAGACTCCAAAAGAAGATAGAATAATTGAAATTAAAAGCAGAATCCAGATCCCATATTTGCTTTCTTCTAGACCGTTTGGTACGTTCATTCCGTACAAACTAGCAATTAGGGTTGGAATCATCAAAATGATCGAAATGGATGTCATCTGTTTCATAATATTATTCATATTATTGGAGATTACAGAGGCGTATGCGTCCATCATTCCGGTTAAGATGTTGTTGTAAATATTAGCAGTGTCTTGTGCCTGATTTAATTCGATTTCGACATCTTCTAATAATTCTGGATCGTAATTGGCTTTGTGCGCTTTTAAGTTTTTGATTCTTTGGAATAAAACGTCATTTGCTTTTAGCGACGTGATGAAGAATACAAAACATTTTTCGATTTGAAGCAAGGCTTGCAATTCTTCATTTTTGATTGATTTCTCTAAATTATCTTCTGCGAGTTTTATTTTGTGATTGATTTGTTTCAAATATTTCAAGTACCAAACGCTTGATGATAAAAGCAATCTTAAAACTAAGTTGAAATTATCTTCTATATCGATGTTTTTACGCTGAGAATAAGCTACAAAATCTTTTATGATTTCTGTTTTATAAAAACTAATAGTTACGCAAATATCTTCTTTAAAAATGATTCCGAGCGGAACGGTATGAAAAGGAATTTTTACGTCGCCACTTTTAATGGGAATACGCATAATAATCAAAGTCCAACCGTCTTCGATTTCGATACGAGGTCTTTCATCAATATCCTCTATATCATTGTAGAATGCTTCAGGAAGCTGAAGTTCTTCTAATAAATAATTTTTATCTGATTCTGTTGGAGATTCGATGTGAATCCAGCAATTTGAAGTCCATTTTTGGATTTCTACTAATCCGTTGTTGTTTGTGTAAAAGGCTTTCATTTCAAAATACAGGTTTTTAGCGCAGCATTTTGAAATTTCAAAAGCTGCTTAATTTAATACTAACGAATAATAATAATCGTCCATTTGGAGAAGTGTTATTTTTTAAAGTGGTGCAAAAGTATCCTTTATTTTTAAGAACCGAAACTTTAAACTATTAATTATATATTAAAATGGTTTTTAAACACATAGAAACATAGATATTCCGTGTGTAGAAAAGGCGTTTCACTTATTAAAACAAACATAGTTAGAGGTAAAGTTACTATGTTGGAGAAATTTGCTTCTCTTTTATATTCTTTTTTAGAATTCAAATTCTATGTTTCTATGTGTTTAAAAATTTTAAGCTAATTCCATAAAAAAGCCCGTTCTATATAGAACAGGCTTTAGAATATATTTTGACGCAATATTATTTATTTCTTGCGCTTCTCATTTTTCTTGCTAAAAGTGTATTCTTTAACAACATCGCAATTGTCATTGGCCCTACTCCACCTGGAACTGGCGTAATGAACGATGCTTTTTTGCTTACTCCGTCAAAATCAACATCACCTTTGATAACGTATCCTTTTGGGTTTGAAGCATCATCTACGCGTGTAATTCCAACGTCGATAACCGTAACTCCTTCTTTTACCATATCTGCTTTTAAGAATTCTGGAACTCCCAAAGCTGTGATAATAATATCGGCATTTTTAGTGAATTCTGCTAAGTCTTTAGTACGGCTGTGTGTCAATGTAACTGTAGAATCTCCAGGATTTCCTTTACGGCTCATCAAGATGCTCATTGGGCGTCCCACGATATGACTTCTACCTATTACAACAGTATGTTTTCCGGATGTTTCTACTTTGTAACGCTCTAACAATTCCATAATTCCGAATGGAGTTGCTGGAATAAAACTTTCCATTTCAAGTGCCATTCTACCAAAGTTTGTTGGGTGAAATCCATCAACGTCTTTGTCAGGATCAATTGCTAATAAAATTTTCTGTTCGTCGATATGTTTCGGCAAAGGCAACTGAACGATGTATCCGTCTAGATTATCATCTTCGTTCAATTCTTTAATTTTAGCCAATAATTCGTCTTCTGTAATAGTTTCTGGCAAAGCAACTAAAGTTGAATCAAAACCGATTTCTTGGCATGATTTTACTTTACTTCCTACGTAAGTTAAACTTGCTCCGTTGTTTCCCACTAAAACCGCTGCCAAATGAGGCACTTTACCTCCAGCTGCTTTTATAGATTGAACCTCGATTGCAATTTCGTTTTTAATGTCGTTAGATGTTTTTTTACCGTCTAGTAGTTGCATTGTTGTTTTGTTTCAGGTTTTAATTTTTGTTTCAAGTTTCAGGTTTCATGTCAAAACGAAACTCTTTATATATTAAGTGAAAAAGTTTCAAGTTTTGGTCTCTTAACTTGAAACCTTAAACTTGAAACTCTTTTTATTATTTCGGCATTCCTCCTGGCATACCACCCGGCATCCCTTTCATACCTCCCATCATTTTCATCAGATTTTTTCCGCCTGGGCCTTGCATCATCTTCATCATCTTGCTCATTTGGTCAAATTGTTTCATCAGCTGATTTACTTGCTCGACTTTAGTTCCCGAACCTTTAGCGATTCTAGCTTTTCTTTTTACGTCGATAATAGCTGGTTTGCTTCTTTCTCCTGGAGTCATCGAATAAATGATCGCTTCGATATGTTTGAAAGCGTCGTCTTCGATTTCAACATCTTTCATCGCTTTTGAAGCACCTGGTATCATTCCAACCAAGTCTTTCATGTTACCCATTTTTTTCACTTGCTGAATCTGCGTTAAGAAGTCATCAAAACCAAATTCGTTTTTAGCGATTTTCTTTTGAAGTTTTCTTGCTTCTTCTTCATCAAATTGTTCCTGAGCTCTTTCAACAAGAGACACAACGTCTCCCATTCCTAAGATACGCTCAGCCATACGTTCTGGATAGAAAACATCAATTGCTTCCATTTTTTCTCCAGTACCAACAAATTTGATTGGTTTGTTTACAATCGATTTGATTGAAAGTGCCGCTCCACCACGAGTATCACCATCTAATTTCGTTAAGATAACTCCATCGAAGTTTAAGATATCGTTGAAAGCTTTCGCTGTATTTACAGCGTCTTGTCCTGTCATAGAGTCTACAACGAACAATGTTTCTTGTGGCTGAATTGCTTTGTGAACACGTGCAATTTCGTCCATCATTTCCTGATCTACTGCTAAACGACCTGCTGTATCGACGATAACAACATTGAATCCGTTTGCCTTAGCATGTTTAATTGCGTTTTGAGCAATTTCTACAGGATTTTTATTTTCTGGTTCTGAGTAAACCTCAACACCTATTTGGTCTCCCACAACATGCAACTGATTGATCGCCGCTGGACGGTAGATATCACACGCTACAAGAAGTGGTTTCTTATTTTTCTTTGTTTTTAAGAAGTTTGCTAATTTTCCTGAGAAAGTAGTTTTACCAGAACCTTGAAGTCCTGACATCAAAATAACAGTTGGATTTCCTGACAAGTTAACACCAGCAACATCTCCACCCATTAATTCGGTAAGTTCGTCTTTTACTAACTTAACCAATAATTGTCCTGGCTGTAATGTTGTTAATACATCCTGACCAATTGCTTTGTCTTTTACTCTAGCGGTAAAATCTTTAGCAATTTTAAAGTTAACATCGGCATCAAGTAAAGCACGACGAACTTCTTTTAAAGTATCGGCAACGTTTACTTCTGTAATTTTACCGTGTCCTTTTAATATATGGAACGCTTTATCTAACTTATCACTTAAATTATCAAACATATCATTTTCTTTATATGAAGTGCAAAGATAATCTAATTAGATATTTCAGGCAATTTTTATTTAAGTGGTTTTAACCGCAAAGTCCCCGAAGGTTTACGCAAAGTTCGCTGTGTCATTTTGCTCGCAAAGTCGCGAAGTCGCAAAGAATAAAAAAAACTTTGCGACTTCGCGACTTTGCGAGATTAATTACTTCAGCTTAGAATTGAAAGTATATAAAAGGCTGTGATCCTGCTACTGCTGTTGCGTAAACAATCCAATAGACAAATCCTAAGATTATTGCTTTTACTAATAATGGAGTTTTGTCAAAAACCGATTTCATTCCGTTAGTGAAAGTTTCTGGCAAGAAATGCCAAACATAACCGAACAGCATTAATCCGAATACATTTTTATATCCAAGAACAATTGTTTTCCAAAGCTCTGGTTCGAATGTTAATTGTCCGATATTATTAATTACTTGTAATGCCGTTTCAAAATCTCTTGCGCGGAAGAAAATCCAACAGAAAACCACAAAATGGAAAGTGATTATGATTGAGAAAAATCTCCATAAGAAATTCGGACTTTTATCTTTTTTAGAAGGAAAGAATTCCATGAATATTTTATGAACTGCCAAAGCTAATCCGTGGAGTGCTCCCCAAACAATAAACTGTGCTCCTGCTCCATGCCACAAACCTCCTAAAAGCATTGTAGTAAACAAATTGAAATTGGTTACTAAAGTCTGTTTGATTTTGCTTGAAAGCAAAAATGATAAAGCGAAAATTAAAATACTGACTCCTGCAATAATAAGCGGAATTACACTCTCATTATAACAAGACATTCCCCAAAGCAATAAGCCAAAGAAAAATAAACTTGGGAATAAATATCCTGCGAAAGATCCATTACGGTTTCCTCCAATAGAAATGTATAAAAAGTCTTTTAACCAAGTCGAAAGCGAAATATGCCATCTTCTCCAGAAATCGGTAATCGAAGTCGATTTGTATGGCGTTCTAAAGTTGACTGGCAATTTAAATCCAAGCAATAGTGCAATACCAATTGCCATGTCTGAATATCCAGAGAAATCACAGTAAATCTGAATCGCATATCCGTACGAAGCCATTAAATTTTCGAACGAAGTGTAGCTCATCGGTGTATCAAAAACACGATCGACAAAGTTTACTGAGATATAATTTGAGATTACGGTTTTCTTGATTAATCCACCAATAATCAAAAATAAAGCATTGTTTACGTCTTGTTTTGTTAAGTTTAATTTTTGATAAATCTGAGGAAGGAAATCTTTTGCACGTACAATTGGTCCTGCAACTAATTGAGGGAAGAATGAAACGAAGAATAAATACTCAATGTAATTTTTTGTCGGTTTAATTTCTTCTCTATAAATCTCAATAATATAACTCATAGATTGGAAAGTGTAGAACGAAATTCCAACAGGAAGGAAAACATTATGAAGTGCAAAATTACCATGAAACATATCATTGTAAGTCACAATCAAGAAGTTCATGTATTTGAAATAGCCTAAAAGGGCCAAATTCAAAATGACACTAATTACCAAGTAAAATTTCTTAACTCCGTCTCTGCTTTCTCGGTAAATAATCTGGCTCAAACCATAATCTACAACTGACGAAAGCAATAAGAGCAGAAAATAAATACCGCTCGATTTATAGTAAAAGAATAATGAGAAGAGAATAACATACGTTAATCTCAAATAAAATGTTTTGCGTAAAAAACCATACACAAAATAGAAAACCAGAAATAAACCTAAGAATAAACCGGTATTGAATAAAAGTTTTTCGTCTTCATTATAAACAAACCAACTTTTAACTTGTTCTATTGTAATTGCACCAAAGTTTTGAATGAACCAATTATTAATGCTATCTATTGTTGTCAACTTACTTCTTTAATTTAAAATTATCGTATGATCTTAAAAACGCCTGAGCAAACAGATTTCCTTGTTTCTCGTATCCTTTTTTTGAATAATGAACCCAGTCTGGCCCTATTAATCCTTGTACTTTTAATTGTCTGATTCCGCTCATGCCTCCAAACTCATCGTACAAATCCCAAACGGCAAAACCGTCTTTTTGGGCTATATCTATAATCTGCCTTGAATAATTATCAATGTAAGTATTTGGCTTTCGTCTTAACAATGATGGTGGAGGAGTCATTACAATTATAGGAGCATCTATTTTTTGTGCTCTTATATTATTGATAAACTCTCGTAATTCTTTAATATAATTTTCTGGATCTAGATGTTCATAGCTTTCATTTGTTCCCAGCGAAAAAACCAGCAGGTCTGGATGCAATGATTTCAATTGATCAAAAAACAACGGATATTTATTGTAATCCGAATATTTAGCTCCGTTTACTCCAATACTGCTATAAATAATCCCTGGAGCATCTTTTTCTAACACAATTCCGTTTAACTCGTAATCTTTAGCTTCTTTATTTGGAATCAAGAAAATTCGGCTTAAAGCATTTTCTGAATTATAATAATGTGAAAAAGAATCTGATTCGATTGCCAGCGGAACAAACTCTGACATTGAAATGGTTTTTGCTCTTGTTTCGTTTGTTGAAATTTTTAAAGTTCTTCCAGCACGGATATTATTCGACTTTAAATGATTTTCTCTTT
Organism: Flavobacterium nitrogenifigens; assembly: GCF_003254565.1. Lineage (GTDB taxonomy): Bacteria > Bacteroidota > Bacteroidia > Flavobacteriales > Flavobacteriaceae > Flavobacterium > Flavobacterium nitrogenifigens. The sequence goes on along the minus strand of NZ_QJRI01000182.1, from coordinate 222,209 downwards.
TAATCTCGGCAACCGAAACATTGTATTTATCTGCAATACTTCCAAGCACCTCACCTTTTTTAATTTTATGCGTAATGACTCTTCGCTCTGTTGTCTGAATAGAATTGATTTTTGAAGAAGTAGCCAAATCGAACATATTCTGATTTTGTGGCGTAATAATTTTTATTGTATTGAATTTGTACGCTGGATCTTTTACGTTCATTTCTAAAACAAATCCGCCAGAATCCCTCCAAAGCCCAATTCCGCTTATCCCAATTGGACATTGTTTTACGGGATATATATTTCTATAGCTTTCCCAAGTTCTGTTCGATTTGAAACGTTCATTGTAAGATCCGTTTGTTCTGGCTAATTGATAAGGAAAAACCAAACCTCGTCCCGCATTACCAAATTGCTGCTGCAGTTTTTTTCTAATTTCATTTGTCATCAAATCGCTTTGAATATGCGAATCCCCAATATGTACAATATTGATTTTTTGGTTTTTCTCACCTTCATTTTTTTCAAGCTTGTGAAAAAGATCGCTTATTGCTTTTGCATTATAAATTTGACCATCTATAGGCTCATCAATTGCTGCGGTATCCACTTTTTGAATCATGCTTTTTGGTATTGGCTGTACGTCTGTTTTTGGAGTTTTTTCATTTGTTGTAAAAAAAAGACAACAAAAGAAAACCATAAGTTTATTTATCATACACTATCTTTTGTTACTGAAACGGAATCGGGTCTGGCTCTTTTTACTGGTTTTGGCTTAGTCCCTTCAGCATCTCTTTTTTGTCTGAGTACTTTATATTCTTCGTATCCTTTATTTAATTGTCCATACAGCAAATTACCAATGGCTTTTGCGCCACGCTGGTTAAAATGCGTATAATCTTTATTTGCTTTGGCTGGAGTTTCATCAACCCATTTTATCATAGAACCGTCACCACCCATCAAAGTATATAGGTTTACAAAACCTGCTTGTGTTTCCAATGCATAATGTTTTTGTGCTTTCATCAAAGGAACTACGGCCGAATCGGTTTTCATTTCCAAATCATATTTTGTTGACTTATCAGCAGTTGAAACAATTAAGATAGAAACTCCAGGGAAAGATTCTTTTATTTTATTAACGGTTTTCGTCATTCCTTTTTCATACCAAGAATAATTTTTTGTCCCGTAATTTAAAACGTTGGTTCCGTAGTGCAGAATAATCAAATCATATTTTAAACTATTATTAAAAGCTCTCATTACATCAGCATTGAACATCGAAATTGGAAGTCCTGAATTTCCTCTCTGTGAGAAGTTATCGACATGAACTCCGCTTCCATTATCAAAATTAAATCCGTAAATCGGAATAGAATCTGCCTGTACAAAATTTGCTTTAAAGGCTTTTAAACTTCCTGATGAAACTTTCAATGTATTTACTAAACTATTCGGAGAAAGACTTTTCTTAAGTGTATCTTTTCCTATAATGAAATTCACTTTTCCCACTTTAGACGAACGTCCGTAAAATAATGTTGCATTATCTAAAGAAGTTGAATATTTGTTCAATCCAGCTTCATACTGAACCCAAGTTGAATTGGATTTATCATTTGCAAAAAACACATGCCCGTTAACGCCAAAAGGACTTGTTGGTCTTTTTACGTTTAAGTAAGACTGCGTTTTCCAGTTTTTAGAATAAGTTGATTTCACAGATCCTCTAGAAGCTGCAGATTCTGAAGTAATAGGAACAAAACCAACTCCGTTTCCTCCAAAACGTTCCTGATAATTGGTTCGAACGTCCTGAACGATTAAATCTCCATCGGTCATAGAATCTCCGTAATAAGCGATTCTTACTTTATTCTGCGGATTTTTCTCTAACTGATACAATTTCTCATAGAAAGAAATCAGATATTGATATCCTTTATAGTTTTCGAATGTTTCAGCAGGAAATTCAATTCCTTCTGTTTCATCAAAAACAATTTTCTGCCCATTTAATGCTTGCTCACTTTTTGCAATACTGTCTTTGTCTAGCGATAATGAATCGTCGGCAACAGATTCTAAAAGCATACTATCTATCAATATATTTTTAGAATCTAACTTAGTCTCAGAAAATATTTTATCTGGAAGGATTTGTTTAAACCCAATAAAAGCAACCAACGCTAACGCAACGATCGCAAAAGACTGAAAAAAATAAGATTTTGTATTCACCTAATAATTATAAAATATGAAGAACTGCATTCAAAAATTAAACCAATCAAAAAATGGTTGACTTACTGCAGAAAAAATTTGTGCAAAGATAGAATAACATTTTGTTTCTATTTGATTTTAACAAGAAAGTAGAACAAAAAAAAGAGGTTAGAAAAATTCTAACCTCCTTATCAAAAAAAAATAAAAAAAACAAAGCTAATGATTAACTAGATTTTTGATGTTTTTTATTTAAAAGTACCAGTATAAAATAAAAATCTTCGAGATTACCTCTTTATTTAAAATGTAGTAGTGCTATTTGCTTGGTATGCAAAATTAAAAGTATAATATCTTGCTACAGCGGTGTTTGGGTCTGGTGTTGCAGGTGCATCTTTATAATAGCTTAAAAATTCTACTTTTGCATATTTCCCATCGTGAGTTTTGATAACAAATACTCTTCCTGCTTTTGCAGAAATAATATGAGTTGCTCCGTTATAATCGTACCAAGCATTATCTCCTGAAGTAGGGAATGCAGAAGCGCCGCTAGCATCTTGAGCAAAAGTCGACGATGCTGGAAAAGCTGTTACGTTTGCAAAAATACCTGAAACAACACTTACTGCTCCTTGTCCTTTTCTTTCTGGTTCTCCTGTATCAGTAGCACTAATTTTTGCTCCTCCATTAACAATAACTGATGTACCACGGAAAGCGATATCCCAACTATCGTCAGTTACAATTTTATTTTGGGAAAAACTGAATTTTGTAAATTCACCACCAACTGGTTGTCCTTGTCCTCCAGTTTGCGGAGCATAAACATTAGAAACTTTTGTTGTTACTACTGGTGCTACTTCATTTTTGTCGTCATCGCTACTGCAAGATGCTGTAAAAATAAATAATGCTAAAAGTGAAAGTTTTAAGAATTTTGTTTTCATTTTGAAAAAGGTGTTAAATAAATATTGATTAAAAATTATATTGAATTCGTGCAAAAAACTGTCGACCTGCCAAATTGCTAATTTGGCTAGGGTCTGTAAAATCAAATAAATTATTGGCTCCTGCCTGAAGCATGAATTTATCTCCGATATATTTTGAAATTGACAGGTTTGTTAAGAAATAACCATCGACAAATGTGTCATATTTGTCTAGTATCTGATTACCGTTTGTATCAAACATTCCGTATTTACTTCTGTAAAAAACACGTAAGTTGATGTCGGTTTTAATTTTAGGAATAGTATAGGCGAACTTAACATTGGCCGTATGTTTTGACCTGTTAAACAATCCAAAATAATCAGACTTTTTAATTTGAACGGTCTGCAAATCTGAGTTACGGACGTATTGATAATTTTCGAAATTATCTAGAACAGATTTGTCTTTTGCTGTTAAAAACTGATATCCAAATGATACTGACAATTGTTTTGTAAAATCATAAGTTGAATTAAACTCTAGACCGTAAGTAAAGATTTTACTAATGTTAAAATAACTGAAGACATTCTGACCATTCGTTTTTTGAGCAACAACTCGAGTATCAATTAAATTTTCTATTGAATTATAGAACGCATTCACGTCTAGTCTTAATTTATTTTTCTTGTAAAAAGTTCCAAGATTCACGTTTATTGAGCTTTCTGGCTTCAGAGGTTCACCAAAATTTACTCCATCTACTCTAGACAAAAGTTGCCCCTGTTCGTCCAATTGATTTAAACGATCTTCAGCAACATTATATCCCAAAACCGTATATCCAACTGACGGATTTGTAAAATCAAAATACAATTGACGAAAATCTGGTGCTTTGTAGCCATAACCAACAGAAGATTTTAAAGAAAAATTCTCATTAACCTTATAATTGACAGCTAATTTTGGGCTGAACTGCGAAGCATATTCACTATGATTATCATATCTAAACCCAGCAAGAATATTCCATTTTTCCGTTGGGTTATAATCGTATTGCAGGTAAACATATTGCGAATTAAAGTTTACTTGTTTTTCAAAATAAGTTCTGTCTAAAGTCTCATAATTGACCCCAACTCCACCTGTTAGTTTATCATTTTTTAATGAAATCGTTGTTCTAATCTCTGGTCGAACTAACCATTGATTGTAATAAGCACTTTCATAAGGAATATTATTCTGATCATTTAAAAAGGAATCGTTTTGGTAATTTGTTGTGTAGAACTCATATTCAGAATATACTTTCGAGCTCCATTTATGCTCAAATTTAATTTGCGAATTCCATTCTTTTTCTTTTGCATCGCCTTTATAGTTTTCAGAATCGATAATTGCAACGTTATCCATTTTCATATCATAAAAACGGTTGTTTACAATTAGCTTTAAGTTCTCTGAAAAATCGTAATATATCTTAGGTTGGATTGTAAAATTATAAAATGGCTCTACATTTTTTAGTGGTGTACTTTTATCTAAATCATAACCATCTGTAGAATAAAAATTAGCAAAAAGATTAGCTGAAAATTTCTTCTTTTTCCACAGCAAATTCGTGTTAGCATCATTGGTATTAAAAGTTGCGTATCTATAAGAAAGACTTCCCGTAAACGTATCTTTCTTCGGTCTTTTTGTAATTACATTTATTACTCCACCCATTGCTTCAGAACCGTACAATGCTGAAGAAGCTCCTTTAACAATTTCAATTCTTTCTATATTCCCCACAGAAACCCTTGATAAGTCCAAAACACCAGCACTTCTACCTACTAATGGCACTCCATCAATTAAAATCATGGTATAAGCCGCATCCAATCCTTGCATTTGAATTCCTTCAAAACCACTTTCGTCAGGAATTAAAATAATCCCCGTTTGCTCGCTTAAAATTTCATTTAATCTTGTAACACCAGACTTCATAATTGCTTCAGATGTAATAATTGTCATTGGCAAAGGCAATGACGAAAGCACTCTTTCTGTTCTAGTTGCAGTAGTAACTTTAACTTCCGATAATTCATTTGTTTCCACACTATCTTTTTGAACCTCCTGAGAAACAGAAATTTGACAAAAAAGCACAACAGCAAAAAGAGTAATTTTAAAATTCATTATTTTTATTCAGTCTTAATAATCAATGCAAATATATAACTATTTTTAATTGTTCTAAATAAAATTTATATATTTGCGAAAATTTTAAAAACAAAACAAATAGTTATGATTTCAAAAAGCCTATTTATGTCAGCCGCTATGGCTTTAACATGCAGTCTTGGTTTTAGTCAGGACAAAAAACAACAAGACATTAAGTCAATTAAATCGATGTGTGGTTGTTATGAAGTGAAGTTTAATTTCACAGAAACTTTCTCATACCCTAAAGATTCTCTTACTTATAAACCTTCTGAAACGAAACACGAATCTGCTTTAGAATGGGTTGAGCTATTAGAAGATACTCCAAACAAAATCGTAATGCAGCATTTACTTATTGTAAGTCCTGATATGATTATCAAACACTGGAGACAAGATTGGCTTTACGAAAACACAGACTTATATACTTTTGACAAAGGCAATTCTTGGAAATACAAGAAATTAGATAAAAAAGCAGTTAAAGGACAGTGGACACAAAAAGTATATCAAGTAGATGATAGTCCAAGATATGAAGGATCTTCAACTTGGGTACATGTTGATGGACAAGACTATTGGGCAAATGTTGCCGATGCACCGCTTCCAAGAAGAGAACAGACAAAACGTAACGATTACAATGTTTTGAAAAGAAGAAACATTCACGAAATCACTTCTACGGGATGGAATCATGAGCAAGACAATGATAAATTGGTTCGTGACGATGCTGGGAAAGATGTTTTATTAGCTCAAGAAAAAGGCTTTGATGTTTACACAAAAGTCCCAGATTCAAAATGTATTGCAGGACAAAAATGGTGGAAGGAAAATAACGCACTTTGGAAAAACGTTCGCGACAAATGGCAAACGCTTTTTGACAGACACCAAGACTTAAACTTAGAGGCTAAAGTTGACAGAAAAGCACTTTACTCTCTTCTATTTGATTTGAAACCAGATGCTTCAAAAGCAGAAACAGATAAAATCATTGACAAATTTGTTAAGTAATTAGAATTAGTTGTTAAAACAAAAAAAAACGGAAGTTTTGAAAGCTTCCGGTTTTTTTATTTGTTTTATATAATTACTGAGCGCACTCTGAATAGGTAACAGCGTGTCTTGATAAATCTGTCCATTTTGGATCTGCTGAAGATGCAGTGATTAACTTGTCACATCCGCTCCACAATGTTGCAAACTCTTTTTTGTATTCTTTTTTCTTTAATAAAAATGCAGGTGCATCTTTTTTAGCAACATAGTAAGATTTAGCATCTCCACCTATAAATTTAACACCTCCAACTCCTAAGGATGTAGTTTCTTTTGCATGTGGATCACAATATATTTTAAACTCTTTACTGAATGCAGGGTTTAAAAGTTGCATTAATAATTTTGATTTTTTCTTTTTGACTTGCACATCAGCAGTTTCAAAGTATGCGTAACCTTCCTTTAAGTACTCTTGGTTAAGTTTATCATCGTTCCATTTTTGAAAATCTGTACCAAAATCAATTTTTTTAGTCAAATTATCAAGTCCACTAGGTGGTAAATACATATACTTAATATCCTCTGGTTTTAGTTTGTGCTTTTTTCCAGCTGCGTCTTGCAACTTAATAAATTCAATTAGTCCTTTTTCTCTGTCAATATCGCGAATAGTTCCGCTAAGTTCTGTTCCGTCTGCTAGTGTAATGTAAGCTGTTTTACTATGTGAAAATCCATAAGATGGGTTAATTAAATCTTGAGCTTTTGTTGCGGTAAGTGCAAAAAGAAGCATCATTAAAAGTAAAGGTTTTTTAATCATTGTTTTTGGGTTTAAATTTTGCCTACTCTCTCGATTTTCGGCTTCCTCGTATTTATTTCATAGGATCATAAGCCGATTTTTCTCTTTTGTTTATTGATACTTTTAACTGAAAAATAATCAATTATTTCTTACTGTAAACATACTTATAAAAATGACATATACAAATCTCGTTAATACTTTTTTACACGAAAATTCTTTTAAAAAAAATCCAGAAGTTTTTAAAGCTTCCAGATTTTTTTATTTTTAATTTTTATTATAATGGATTCTGCACAATTAATGGATTGGCATCAATTTCGGCTTGCGGAATCTGAAAGATAAATCTGTTATCTCCTGCCGGAATATTAAATTTACCAAATGCTGGATGGTTTGAACCATCATAATCCCTTGTTAAAGAAACTCCTAAGCGCTTCATATCATACCAAGCACAACCTTCTCCCCACAATTCAATTCTTTTTTGAAGAATTATTTCATTAATTAATGAAGAACCTGAATTTGTAGAAAGTGTATATGAAGGATCTCTAGTTATTGTTATCTCATATAATATTTGCTTTGCTGAAGCTTCATTTCCTGATCTTGCAAGTGCTTCTGCCTCTATATAATACATTTCAGAAGATCTCATGTAAATATAACTACCTGCATCTATAGTTGGGTCTCTAAATTTTATATTTGCATAAGCTGGTAAAGATGGATACGTTAAATTTCCTGATGGTGATACAAAGGCTTTTTTTCTAAAATCAGTTTCTGAAATACTATTGTATAAATTTTTATCTATGTTTTTATAGATTCCCATTCCTCCAGCATATCCCGATGCATTTGTATTATCAAAATGACCAAAGAAATTGGCAACAAAAGTACTAATTGAAGAGTTCAATGTTGCTCCCCACATAGTTTCATTAGATTTTGTGATATAAAAACCATTCATCCATTCTGCTTCATTAAGCAAAGTATAGTCTTTTCTTGCCAAATGAGCCATATTTGCAGCATCTGCATATTTTCCCATTTCCAAATATACTTCAGCTAAAAAAGCCTCTGCAACCGTTTGATCTACAGAATCATTATTCAATCTTTTATACGATGCTAATAATTCTATAGATTCCTTTAAATCGCTTTCGATCAAACTATACACATCACTCACAGCTGACCTCGCCTTGCCCTCTAGTGTAGGCTCTATGTATAGAGGAACACATAATTTAGTTTCATTACCAATATATCTAGGTCCATATGTACGTGCCAACATAAAATAAAAGTAACCTCTTAATGCCAAAGCCTGGCCTCGAATTGCCTTTAAATTCTCATCTGCAGTATTTGAAGGAATACCGCCAAGTACAATATTAGTCGATTTAATCTGAGGATAGTAAGTATTCCATACTAATCTAGATCTTGAATTCGTTTGTTGTCTCCCAATGTAAGTATAGAAGGATTGGTACCAGCTTGATTTTGTCATTAGCATATCATTAGACATCATATCCATTGCAGCAAGCACCGATTTATGACCATAATCTTCATGATTACTTCCAATTGCTAGTCCATAAGAGCGTAATGCGGAATAAATTCCACTCACAATAGCTTGATTTGCCGATGCCGAAGTTGCTAGTTGTTCTTTATTAATTGTTGATTCAGGCACCGTATCAAGAAACTCTTTATCGCAACTTGCAAGAGCCAATAAAAATACAATTGCTACTATTATCTTTTTCATGTTTTAAAAATTTACTGTTAAACCAAATGAAACACTTCTCATTACACCATACACATTAAGAGATTGTCCATTATTTACTCTTTCTCCTAATCTATTTAGTCTAGGATCCATTCCTGTTCTATTAGACCATAAAGCAAGATTTGATCCCATCAAAGTAAATTTTGTAGATTGTATACCTAAATCTCTAAGCCATTCGTCATTATAGTTATACCCTATCGAAACATCTTGAAGGCTTATGTAATCAGATTTTATTAAGAAATAATCTGAATTCCCCATTTGATAAATTGATATATGATCTATTCTTGGTATGTTTGAAGTAGGATTATCAATTGTCCATGCTTTTGTTACATCTTTATGATAATTCTGACCTATATTATCAGACCCCGAATACATTGCAGATTGGTAAACGCCATCATACATATAACCCCCAAATTGATAAGCAAAACTAGCTTGAATCGTAATATTTTTATATCTAAATAAAGTTCCAAATCCACCATATATATCTGGATTGGCATCTTTTTTACTCAAATATGTTGTAGCATCTCCAAAGACATTCGTAGTTACTTTGTTTCCTGTTAAGTTACCATTAGCATCTTTCTCATCTTTATACCATAATGCATCACCATTTGTCTTATCCACTCCAGCAAATTCTCTTAAAAAGTATGAATAAGCAGGCGCTCCAACTTCAAAACGATAAATTCCATCTGTAAATGCTTTTGGTAACGACGTTATCTTATTTTTATAACTTGTTGCATTAGCCCAAATATTGAAGTCAACATTTTTATTTTTAACAATATCAACGCCTAAATTTAACTCTACCCCTTTATTTCCCATGTCTCCAATATTTTTAGAAACAAATGACGTTCCTGTAGACAAAGCGATAGGAAAATTGTATATCAAATCACTAACATTTCTTTCAAAATATTCAGCTTCGATAGAAATTCTATCAAATAAGGTAATATCAAATCCTGCGTTTAAGTTCTTAGATTTCTCCCATTTAACACTTTTATCTGCTTCAAAAACATTTAAAACACTTGCATTACCTTCAGAGTCAGGCACTACTTCGTATTGAGTTTCATAAGCATAATAGTTTCTTAAACTTCCAAAATAACTGCGATGGCTAATTTGTGAAGTAACCGGATAATTTATATTGTCATTCCCTTGCTCACCGTAGCTACCTTTTATTCTAAAATCTGTGATCCATTTTGTTTTAGGAAAAAATGATTCTTTAATCACAGACCATGCGGCTCCAAATCCGTAGAAATTTCCCCATCTGTTTTCTGGAGCAAATACTGAAGATCCGTCTCTTCGAAAGCTTCCGTTAACAAAGTATTTGTTTTTGTAATTATAGTTTAATCTTGAAAAATAGCCTTCTACTTTATATAGATCATTATAACCATCCAAGTAACCATATTTAGTAGCATTACTAATGATTGGCAAATTAGATATCACCACATTACTTTTTTGTCCCGCTAGCATTTTTGAAGTAAAATCAGATGATTCATGTCCAATTAATACATCTAGTGCATGCTCTCCAAAAGTTTTTTTCCAAGATAATAATTGCTGATTCGTTAATGTATATTGGTTTTTAGTAGCTGTTCCTATTCTACCATTAACTCCCATATCATCTCCCCCTTCACCTGTTGTGCTTGTTAAGTAATAACCAGACAATAAATCATATCCAATATTATATCTAAAATTAAAATCTTTTAAGAAATCTATAGAAATGTAAGCTCTAGCACCAAATTTATTTTCTTCATTTAATTTAGTATTTAACAATGTAGTAGCATAGGGATTCAAATTCGACCCATATGGTCTATCTCCTTGTTGATTAAAATCATAAGATTTAGAGCCATCTTCATTATAAATCATATTACCACTTGCATCTCTTTGCCAAATAGGATATATGGGAGCGATATTACGAGCCCAACTAAATAAATTACTATAAGTTGAAGATGACGTATTTGAAATTGGAGCATTTTGATTTGAATGTGCGTAATTTACATTTGTTCCTATTTTTACTTTACTAGAAACAGTATAATCTACGTTGGCTCTCAAAGTTACACGCTCAAAATTCGAATTGATAGTATAACCATCATCTGATAAATAACCAATTGACAAATAAGAGTTAAGATTATCTGTACTTCCTGATAAACTTAAATATTGTTCTTGTCTTATAGCATCTCTAAATAATGCTTTAGACCAATTGTCGTGATACAGCAACTTGGCATCTGGATTAATTTCTCCTGTTGCTGGATTTATAATTTGACTATTGGCTACATTATAATTATTATATCCAAGAGAATAAGTATCTCCTACAATTAAATTTTGAGCCGCTGTATTTGAAGCATTAACTGGCGTTTGTCCTTGATAAATTAAACCATTCTTAACTCTATTATATACTGCTTTATAATAATCAGCTGGACTTTTAATCATATCATATTCGGGCACAGCACGCGAATTAACTCCAATTTTAGTTTCATAAGTAACTGTCAATTGCCCTTTCTTTCCTTTTTTGGTTGTAACAATTATTACTCCGTTTGCCCCTCTACTTCCATAAAGTGCATTGGATGATGCATCCTTTAAAAAGCTAATTGATTCAATATCCTGGGTTGATATCGAGTTGATATCTCCATTAAATGGTATTCCGTCTACCACATATAAAGGAGCATTTGAAGATGAAATAGAACCAATACCTCTAAATCGTACTTGGGGAGCATCTCCAGGCTGACCTGAATTTGCGCTAATTTGTACACCAGCAACTTTTCCGGTTAATGACTGTATCGCATTAGATGTCTGAGAAGTTTCTAACATTTTTGAATCAATTTTAGAAACAGCTCCTGTTATTTCTTGTTTCTTTTGTGTTCCAAATGCAACAACTACAACTTCGTCTAGTTCTTTACCATCTTCTTGCATTTTGACATTAATAGTTGTAGACGCTCCAACAACAGCAGAAAAATCTTTCATACCCATGTATGAAAAAACTAAAACATCTCCAGTTTTAGCTTTAATCTTATACTTTCCATCAAAATCTGACTGTACCCCATTTTTTGTGCCTTTTACAACGATATTCGCGTTAGGAATTGATCCTGAGGCATCTGTTACAGTACCTGAAATCATTTTTTCCTGAGCAAAAAATAATTGTGAAATCAGCACGAAAGCCAACAACACTAATCCTTTTAATTTTTGTTTCATTATTTTGTTTTTTAATTATAGGGGGCGAACTTAAAAAATTAAAATAATTTTAACAAGTATAAAACTACTTTTAACATTAAAAATTACAAGCTTAATACTACAAAATAAAATTAATTTCAAAGTAGAACTATAAAAAAAGAAAGGTATTTAAGAAGAAAACTAGAACTAGAAATGCCATTAATAATAAAAACCATCCAATAAATTAGACGGTTTTCTTTATCTCTATCATCTTTCACTAAAAGCGTACTAATTCAAAATAGCTAAAAATGAATATTAGAAGAATTGACTTATAACTTTATCACTTGCATTGTAATTCTTACAAAAGCCATTGTAAAATTATTTAAGTTTCTTAGCACGCTTGTGCCGTAGAAGCCAAAAAAACAACAAAAAAGGCCAATAGTCTAAAAACTATTGGCCTCTTCTTTAATTCTATTTTAATTTCTTACATTCTCTCAGGAACTTCAATACCTAATAATTGGAATGCAGATTTAATAACTTCAGCAACTTTTTGAGAAAGCTGTACTCTGAATATTTTTTTTGTAAGATCAACTTCTCCTAAAATATGTACCGATTGATAAAAAGAATTATACTCTTTTACTAAGTCATAAGTATAATTGGCAATTAATGCTGGACTATGATTTTGAGCCGCGTTCTGAATTACTTCTGGGAAAAGCTCAATTTGTTTTACCAATTCTTTCTCTTTCTCATGCAATTCTTCAATTTCGATTTTGTTAGAAAAATCAAAATCTGCCTTACGAATAATTGACTGAATTCTCGCGTATGTATATTGAATAAACGGGCCTGTATTTCCAGCAAAATCTACAGATTCTTCTGGGTTAAATAAGATACGTTTTTTAGGATCTACTTTCAAGATGTAATATTTCAAAGCTCCTAAACCAATTGTTTTGTACAACTTCGCTTTCTCTTCTGCAGAATAGCTATCTAATTTTCCTAAATCTTCTGAAATTTGTTTTGCTGTATCTGTCATATCTTGCATCAAATCATCCGCATCTACAACAGTTCCTTCACGGCTTTTCATTTTTCCAGATGGCAAATCTACCATTCCGTATGATAGGTGATATAGACTTGAAGCCCAGTCGAAACCTAATTTTTTTAGGATTAAGAATAAAACTTTGAAGTGATAATCTTGCTCATTTCCTACAGTATAAACCATTCCACCAACATCTGGCATATCTTTAACACGCTGAATTGCGGTCCCGATATCTTGTGTCATGTAAACCGCTGTTCCGTCAGAACGCAAAACGATTTTTCGGTCAAGACCTTCGTCTGTCAAATCAATCCAAACAGAACCGTCTGGATCTTTTTCAAAAACGCCTTTATCTAAACCTACTTGAACAACATCTTTTCCTAAAAGATAAGTGTTGCTTTCGTAGTAATATTTATCAAAATTAACTCCAAGATTAGTGTAAGTCGTTGCAAAACCTTCATAAACCCATTCGTTCATTTTTTTCCAAAGGGCAATCACTTTTTCATCTCCAGCTTCCCATTTCTTAAGCATATCTTGCGCTTCGATGATAATCGGCGCTTGCTTTTTTGCTTCTTCTTCTGTTTTGCCAGTTTCGATTAAACCATTAATTTCATTTTTGTAGGCTTTGTCAAACTCAACGTAGTATTTACCAACTAGTTTATCTCCTTTTAAACCAGAAGTTTCAGGCGTTTCTCCGTTTCCGAATTTTTCCCAAGCCAACATCGATTTACAGATATGGATTCCTCTATCGTTGATAATTTGCGTTTTATACACTTTTTTACCCGAAGCTTTTAAAATCTCTGCAACAGAATATCCTAACAAATTGTTACGAACATGTCCTAAATGCAACGGTTTATTGGTATTTGGAGAAGAATATTCTACCATAACTGCTTTTTCTTCTGGATTTGGAGCCACAAAACCGAATTGTTTCTGCTCTTTTATTCCATTAAAGAAATTTACATAATAACTGTCTGAAATTACAATATTCAAGAAACCAGAAACTACATTAAAGCGAGCAACTTCAGAAACATTTTCTACTAGATAATTTCCAATTTTATTTCCCAATTCAGCCGGATTACTTTTAATCACTTTCAGCAAAGGAAAAATTACCATCGTAATATCTCCTTCAAACTCTTTTCTAGTAGTTTGGAACTCGATTTTCTCAACAGTAACATCAAATAATGCTTGTATTGCTTTTTGTATAGAAGGTGTAAGAATTTGTGATAATGACATGTAAACTTATTTTAAAGTGAGCAAAGATACTGCTTATTCATCAATTACAGAAAATCAAAAACATATTAAATTCAAGAAAAGAGTTTTAATTTGACAAAAAAGCGCAAATATTAATTGTTAAAATTATCAAAAAATCAAAAGGCTAATCTATTACAAAACAGCGTATGAGAAAAAAAATATGCTTTTTTTTGAAATTTCTTGTAACATATCGACTGTAAAAGAGTCTTAATAGAGACTTTAATTTTTTTTGAAGTCAGGAAAAACAAAAAAGAAAAAAACTAACAAAACGAAATCATCATCAATCAAATCAAAAAATAATCAGTAAAAAAATCATGAAATTAAAATTCTTTCTGTTTGCGTTATTAGGAATAATTGCAACTGCACAGGCCCAGAATACCGGAAGTGTTTCTGGAAAAATTACCGAGAAGTCAAACAACGCGCCCATTTCTTATGCCACTGTTTCGCTTAAAGAAAATGGAAAAGTGGTTTCTGGCGTAAACACAGACGATAACGGAGACTTTTCTTTTAAAAATATTGCTTTAAAAAATTATACAATAGAAATCCAGTATATCGGATTCAAAAAATACATTGGTTCTGTAATTTTAAGTGAAAACAGAAAAACAGCAACTGTAAATGTTTCTCTTGAAGAAGAAGCAACTCAGTTAAAAGGTGTAAACATTGTTGCCGAGCGTTCAACAATTGAACAAAAAATTGACCGTAAAGTAATTACTGTTGGTAAAGATTTGACAACGGCTGGAGCTTCTGCTTCTGATATCATGAGCAATATTCCATCTGTGAATGTGGATCAAGACGGAAAACTTTCGCTTCGCGGAAATGACAATGTACGTGTCTTAATTGACGGACGTCCATCTAATATTGATCCTGCTCAATTATTGAAACAAATTCCATCAACTTCTATCAAAAAAGTTGAGCTGATTACAAATCCAAGCGCAAAATACAATCCAGAAGGAATGTCTGGAATCATCAATATTGTATTACATAAAAGTGCCAACACTGGTTTCAACGGAAGCTACAGTGGAGGTATTACTTTTGGAGAAACTGCAAAATACAATCAGTCACTTGATCTGAACTACAAAACTGGAAAAGTGAATTTCTTCGGAAATGGAGGTCAAAACTTCGGGACGTATTACAATAAAGGAAGAATTCAAAGATTGGATCAGGATGTAGAACAGAATTTAAAAATTTCTAACGAAAATGATAATTACTTATACAAGTTAGGAATGGATTATTTAATTAATGACAAAAACACTCTGTCTTTCTACACCAATCAAAATAAATCAACTGGAAACGGAAATGTAATTACCAATATTGATTACAACAATGGCGATCCAGATATTTTAAACATTTACCAAAATTCACTTTACAAAGGGCCAACAAAAACCGGAACTTACAATTTGGCATACAAACATATTTTTAAAAAAGAAGGACACACTTTAGATTTTGAAGGTAATTACAGTGATACGAAATCAAATCAAAATGCTAGTTTTGACACCAATACAACAAGACCTGACAACACTTCAAACAGTGTAATTTATAGCGATCAAATTGGTGATCAAAGAAAATTAAGCACAATAAATGTTGATTACGTAAATCCGTTGAATGACAAAACTACGCTTGAAGCTGGTGCTGAAGCAAGAATTACTAGAACAAATAATGATTACAACACAGGTAATCCTTTAGTACCTGTTGACGAAAGAATTTCGAATTATACTTATGACACTGATATTTATTCAGCTTACGTGACTTTTGGTCAAAAGTTCAAAAAATTCAGTTATCAATTAGGAACTCGTTTTGAAAGCTATAAAGTTCAAGCTAATCTAAACCATGGTCAAGATAAATTTAATGATGATTATATTACTTTATATCCATCAGCTTATTTGACTTATAATTTGAATGAAAAAAATGTTCTTCAATTAAGCTATAGCCGTCGTGTTGACCGTCCAAGTATAGAGCAAACTAAACCAATTCGTGAATTCTCAACTCCATTAGTAACTTCATACGGAAACCCAGAATTAAGACCTCAATTTACAAACTCAGTAGAAGTAAATTACACTAAAACTCTTGATAAAGGTAGCGTAACTGCAGGTGTTTTCGTAAGAAGCATAAATGATCAAATTAGCAGAACTTTGAGTCCAGACCCAAATGATCCATCTGGATACAAACAAATACTGAGCTATACAAATTATGATCACAACAGTGCTTATGGTTTTGATGTTTCATTAAATTATAAATTGACAAAATGGTGGGATATTCAGCCATCTATTGATTTTTCAAGTATCAAACAACAAGGTGTAGTTTTTGAAATTAATAAGCCAACTGGTACTGAACGCAGTGTAACAACTACAGCTTTTAACGCTCGTATGAACTCTAACTTTAAACCTACAAAACGTTTAAGTTTCTTGCTATTCGGTTTTTACAGAGGACCAGTTGAAGATGTACAGCAAAATAGACATGAAATGTACAAAATGGATATTGGTTCACGTTACACATTGCTAGACAACAAAATGAACATTAGTGTACGTTTTAATGATGTCTTCAAGACAATGAAATATGCTTTTGACGGAATTTATCCTTATCCTCAAACAGGTCAGTTTTCTTGGGAAAGCAGAACAGTTTATTTAGGTTTGACTTACAACTTTGGAGGTGGAAAAATCAAAAATTTACAGCGTAAACAAAGGGACGACAATACTAACAAAGGCGGAGGCGGAATGTTCTAATCTCGTCTGAGAAGGTTTTTTAAATAATTTTTAAATAATTTCTTGTAGAAAAAAAGTCTGGAGCTTGCCAACTCCAGACTTTTTTTGTTGTGTTTAATTCTACTAAAAATAGAAAAAGTTTTACTTAACAAATAAAATCTAATTTAATCTGCTGAAATCTGTACAGATCTGCGTGAAATACTTTTGAGAACAATTTTTTACGCAGATTTACACAGATTAAATTTAAGTCGCTTGGAATATCTCCTCAACAAACTTTAGTCTATAAAAAATTGCGTAATTCTTTTATTTCTTCTGGATTGGCAATTTCAGAATTATCGGTGATTGCAGACGAATGATAAAAAGTCAGATCTAATTTTTCTTGCAGTAATTTTATATTCGAAGATCGCAAACCGCCTCCAGGCATAATTTCTATTCTATCGCCAGCTAGTTCTTGAAGTCTTTCTAAAGCAACAATTCCTTCTTCAACATTTACTCCTTGACCAGAAGTCAGAATTGTTTTGAAACCACAGTCAATAATAGATTCAAGCGATTTTTCTGGATTTTTAACTACGTCAAAAGCACGATGAAAAGTACATGATAGCGGATGCGCTAGATGTACCAATTCTTTATTCTGCTTTTTATTGACTTTTCCGTTTTCCTTTAAAATTCCAAAAACAAAACCGTCAACACCCAGCTTTTTATAGTGTTTAATATCTTGCTTCATTTCGGTAAGCTCTTCATCCGAATAAACAAAATCGCCACCTCGAGGTCTTATAATAACATGCATTTTTATATTTAAACTTTCACGGACTTTTACCACTAAAATTGAGTTTGGCGTTGTTCCTCCCAGTTTCATGTTTTCACATAGCTCAATTCTGTCCGCACCATTTGCTTGAGCAATTAATGCCGATTCATAATTAAAACAAGCTATTTCTAGTTGATTTTTTTTCATTTTGATTTTATTAAAAGGGCTTTCGTTTCACTCAGCCTTACAAACTTCAAAACAATTATGTTCAATCTTTGTCTCCCTGAGCGGAGTCGAAGGGCGCTCCTGTTGGAACGTGAGCTTCGACTCCGCTCAGCCTGACAAATAGCTTGTGTTCTACTGAGCAAAATCGACTGCTAATTTACTACTAAACATCCTTTTTATTAAAATTTTCATGAGTTGTTTTATTCAAACATTGAGAAAGTTTTTTCAAATCCTCCCATTTATCTTTTATTATAGCTTCTTTCTTTTTTCTACTCCAGCCTTTTACTTGTTTTTCAAATGCTATTGCTTGGATAACGTCATTAAACTCTGTGCAAAACACTAACTCTAAAGGTCGTTTATTAAAAGTATAGCTTTCTTTATTTAACCCATAATTATGCTCATTTAATCTTCTATTTATATCATTTGTCATTCCTGTGTAATAACTTCCATCAGAGCATTTCAATATGTAAACGTAATATCTTTTCATAATTTCTATTTTGCAAATAAAAGTAAGAAATTTAATTCAAAAATATTAAATAGAAGAGCGTGCCAATTGGAACGGGGCTTCGACTTCGCTCAGCCTGACAAATAGAAATCAATCACATGTTATCGTCAAAGATTTGTCTCCCTGAGCGGAGTCGAAGGGCGCTCCTATTGAAACGTGGGCTTCGACTCCGCTCAGCCTGACAAATCTGTATAAAAAAACCTGCTCCAAATAAGAAGCAGGTTTTAAAAAAAATATAATGTAAGATGATTATTTTACCATTTAATGATAGCACTAGCCCAAGTGAAACCACTTCCGAAAGCTGCTAAAACAACAGTATCTCCAGATTTGATTTTTCCTTGTTCCCAAGCTTCTGTCAGAGCAATCGGAATAGACGCTGCTGTTGTATTTCCGTATTTCTGAATATTGTTATGAACCTGATCGTCTGTTAATTTGAATTTATTTTGAATGAATTGCGAAATTCTCAAGTTTGCCTGATGCGGAATTAGCATATCAATATCTGAAACCTGCAATCCATTTGCTTCTAATCCTTCATTGATTACTTCAGCAAAACGAACTACAGCATTTTTAAATACAAACTGCCCATTCATATAAGGATAATAACTTTCGTCGTTTGGATCATTGTCCGCAATAATATCTGTTACCCAGCGTGCTCCCATTCCTGGTGCTTGCAATGCCAATTCTTCAGCGTGTTGTCCTTCAGAATGTAAATGAGTTGACAAAATTCCTTTGGTCAAATCTTCTTCACGGCTTAAAACCGCTGCTCCTGCTCCATCTCCAAAAATTACTGAAACTCCACGTCCACGAGTTGTCATGTCTAATCCTGTAGAGTGAACCTCAGAACCAATTACCAAAATATTTTTATACATTCCAGTTTTAATATACTGGTCTGCAACAGAAATTGCGTAAACAAAACCAGAACATTGATTTCTAACATCTAATGCACCAACCGTTCTTAAACCTAAATCTCTTTGAACCAAAACACCTGGTCCTGGAAAATAATAATCTGGACTTAATGTAGCAAAAACTACAAAATCAATATCTTCTTTGGCAACACCAGAACGCTCTATTGCAATTTTAGCTGCTTTTACTCCCATTGAAGTCGTAGTGTCTTCTCCACGAATGATGTGTCTTCTTTCTTGAATTCCGGTTCTTTCCTGAATCCATTCATCATTGGTATCCATTATCTTAGACAAATCATCGTTAGTTACGACATTGGAAGGAACATAATATCCTAAACCAGCTATTTTTGAATGATACATAATCTATTATTATTTATTAAAAAATTGGATTGCAAATTTACGCATACTTTAAAATATACGTACACAAAATACTATTTTTTTCGTTATTAGCAATTTAATATATTTTAATTCTAAGGTAACTTATCATCATTTACTTTTTGAAAAGACAATATTAAGACACAAACATTGAAAAAAATTAAAAATCAGATACAAGATGTAACAACATAAAAGTATTTTAGACAAACATTTTGAATACTATTACAAACCCATAAAATTTAAACTATGAAATTAAAGGTTACGCTGTTTTTATTTTTACATATAAGTCTTTTCTCTTTTGCTCAAGAGAATCTAACGTATCAAAAACCTTCTAAATCTATTTTGGATTTGGCAGACTATCAAAGAGCACCTTCTGTGTCTATGGATACAAAAAAAGAAAATATGCTCCTAATGTATCGCAATACTTATAAAACGCTCGAAGATCTCAATCAAGACGAAGTTCGTTTGGCAGGTTTACGAATTAATCCTGTTACTAATATTTCAAGTACTGCAACTTATCTAAAAAATCTAAAACTACGAAAAATAAGTGGTAAGGAAGAAATTCAGGTCAAAGGACTGCCTGAAAATCCAAAAATAACAAACATTCTTTGGTCGCCAAATGACAAAAAAATCTTGTTCTCGCATACTACAAATTCTGGCGTTGAGCTTTGGGTTTTGGATGTAGCAACAGCTCAGGCAGAAAAGCTTACAGAAGCTAGAGTAAATGCAAATCTTGGAAATCCGTTTAGCTGGTTTTTGGACAGTGAAACTATATTAGTAAAAATGCTTCCTAAAAACAGACAGCCACTTTTGGACTCTAAAAAAGATCTGCCTACTGGTCCAATTATTTCGAATACCTCAGGAGAAAAATCTCAAAACAGAACGTATCCTGATATGTTGAAAAACAAAAATGACGAAGCTAATTTTGAAAACTGCATCACTTCTGAATTATACAAAGTAAAACTAAATGGTGATGCTGTTTTGTATAAAGACGCAGCTATGTTTGCAGGAGAAAGAATCTCACCAGATGGCAATTACATTATGCTGACAACCATTCAAAAGCCATTTTCTTATGTCGTTCCATTAAATAGATTTCCGTCTAAAACAATTGTTTATGATTTAAGCGGAAGAGAAATTAAAACCGTAAACGAGGTTCCTTTAAATGAAATTATGCCAAAAGGTTTTATGGCTGTTCGCAAAGGAAAAAGAGAAATGGCGTGGAGAAACGACAAACCTGCAACGTTATCTTATGTTGTAGCTTTAGATGAAGGTGACCCTGCAAATAAAGTTGATTTTAGAGATGAAGTTTTTCTTTGGGATGCACCTTTCGACAAAGAAGCATCTTCATTGGCAAAAACACCACAGCGTTTCAGCGATATTACTTGGGGGAATGACAATCTAGCGGTTCTTTCAGAAGAATGGTACGATACGAGAAATACAAAAACATTTTTAATAAATCCATCAAATCCAGGTCAGCAGCCAAAATTGATTACCGATAGAAATTCTCAAGATGTTTATTCAGATCCTGGAGTTTTTGAAACAAGAAAAAATGCTTATAATAAATATGTTTTAGCTGTCGAAAAAAACAACTTGTATAGAATTGGCGAAGGTTACACTAAAAATGGACAATTTCCTTTTGTGGACGAATTCAATCTGGAAACTTTAAAATCAAAACGTATTTATACCTCTCCTTATAAAGATAAAAAAGAGGATATTTTAGAAATTGAAGATTTTAAGTCTGGAAAAGTCTTAGTTCAAATTCAGTCAAAAAGTGAATATCCTAATTATTATTTTAGAAATATTAAAAAACAAAATAGCTTAACACAAGTTACTGATTTCAAAAATCCGTTTGAAAGCATTAAAAATGTTAGCAAAGAAGTTATTAAATACAAACGTAAAGACGGATTGGAGCTTTCGGGAACTTTATACCTTCCTGCTGGTTATGATAAAGCTAAAAAAGAAAAACTGCCACTATTGATCTGGGCATATCCAGCAGAATACAAAGATAGAAACAGCGCTTCGCAATCGACTCAAAATTCTAACGAATTCACATTCCCTTACTATGGGTCATTTGTATATTGGGTTACAAAAGGATATGTTGTTTTAGACGATGCTGCTTTTCCTATCATTGGTGAAGGAACTACAGAACCAAACGACAACTTTATTTCTCAGTTAGTTGATAATGCTGCTGCTGCGATCGATGCTGTTGATGCTTTAGGATATATTAACCGTAAAAAAGTGGCTGTGGGTGGACACTCTTACGGAGCATTTATGACGGCCAATTTATTAACACATTCTGATCTTTTTGCTTGCGGAATTGCAAGAAGTGGTGCTTACAACAGAACTCTAACACCATTCGGATTCCAATCTGAACAAAGAAACTACTGGGAAGCGCCAGAAGTTTACAATACCATGTCTCCATTTATGAATGCTGAAAAAATGAAAACTCCAATTTTATTGGTTCATGGAGAAGCAGACAATAATCCTGGAACTTTTACTTTGCAGACAGAACGTTATTTTCAAGCCTTAAAAGGTTTAGGAGCGCCAGCAAGAATGGTTATTCTACCAAAAGAGTCACATAGTTATGTGGCTAAAGAAAACATTCTACACTTATTATGGGAACAAGATCAGTTTTTAGAAAAATATCTGAAAAACTAAATTCACAATTTGATTCCAAAAGTAAACCCGACAGTTTTGAAACCTGTCGGGTTTATTATTTTAACAATTAGAAATTATCTAATTTTCTAATTGACACATTCCCAAATTATAAATAATTTAATGCAAGAAAAACTTCTTGTTCTAGCGGTAAATCGATTTCACTTTCAAAGAAAATCAATTGCCTCTTATAAACAGTTTCAATTAAATAATGGCTTCCTCTAAAATAGGTTCTCCTAATTTTCACCATCAGTTTTGATTCTGAAACCATTTTAAATTGATGCGGATATACTAATGTTTTATGAGTTTCGTCTTCATAAGACAATAATAAATGAGTCGGAATTTCATTTACTTCACCAAACAAAGAAGCTACATATTTAATTTGCGGATCTTCATATATTTTTGAAGGATCATCTTTTACTAAGACTTCTCCGTTTCGCATCACGATTGCCTGATCTGCAAAAGACAAAGCATCAGTACTGTCATGCGTTGCAATAATACAGGTAATTCCTTTTTGCTTTAGGTAACGAAATAAATTACGGCGTAATGCATTTTTTCTAAAAGCATCAATCTGACTGAATGGCTCATCTAGCAAAATCACTTCTGGTTCTAAAGCCAAAACTCTAACTAAAGCAACTCTCTGTTGTTGTCCTCCACTTAAGAATTTTGTTTTTACATTAGAAAACTGATCCATTTCTACCATCTCTAACAATTCCTGAACACGAAGTTTTTTCATGTTTGCGAAACCATTTGATAGAAACTTCCCAACGTTTTCTGCAACAGTTTCATAAGGAGATAAATCAAAGTCCTGCGCCAGATATTTCATGTAAGGCATTCCAGGAATCAAATTAAACTTTGGTCCCAAAACTGGTTTATCCTCATAAAAAATCTTTCCTTCATCCAGATCGTAAAGTCCATATATAAGCTTGAGCAGCGTACTTTTTCCGCAGCCACTCTCGCCAATAATGGCAATGTTCTGGCCTTTTTCAATAGAAAAAGAGATGTTTTTTATAACGGGGCTTTCGGTGTACGAAAAAGAAATATTTTGTATGTCGAGCATGAGTTGTAATATGAGACGTCAAATTTACAATGTTTAATTTCTAAAGTCAAAAAAAAGCTGCCTCAATTATGAAACAGCTTTTTTTATATTTTATTTTGTCTTGAAATTATTTTCCAGCTTCCACTTTAGCGTCATTTACCATTTTGTCGTTTGCTGTAATAGAGAATTCAACACGACGGTTTTGCGCTCTTCCTTCTGGAGTATCATTTGTTGCAATTGGATCTGCAATTCCTAAACCTGAAGTTTTGAAACGACTTGCTTTTAATCCTTTAGCAACTAAATAAGCCTGAACAGACGCAGCTCTTTGTCCTGAAAGTGTCAAGTTATATTCTGGTTTTCCTGTATTGTCAGTATAACCAAAAATTTCAATATTAGTATCTCCGTACTCAGTGAATACAGGGATCAATTTATCTAAATTAGCTTTTGCCTGAGTAGTCAAAGTTGATTTGTTAGTATCAAAACGAACCGCATTTTCGTTCAAAGTCAAGTGAATTCCTTCACCAACTCTTTCAACATCAGCACCTGGAAGCGCTTGGTCGATTTCACGAGCTTGTTTATCCATTTTATTACCAATCAAAGCCCCAGTTCCACCACCTACAGCAGCTCCAATTACAGCTCCTAGTGCAGCGTTCCCGCCTCGACCAATATTATTTCCTAAAATACCACCAATAACACCACCTGCTACAGCCCCAATTCCTGCTCCTTTTTGTGTGTTATTAGCATTTTTTACTGAATCGCAACTTGTAAAAAAGCTAGCTAATACCAATAAACTACTTAAACCTAAAACCGTTATCTTTCTCATTTTTTATACCTTTAAAATATTAATTAGCTCTTTGAAATTGGTAGACCACGTCTTTTACCTGACCTCCAACATTGATATTGTCTACTAACTGAAATGAATTTTCAGTCACTCCAGCAACTTTTAGTAAATAACCATCTCTTACTTTCTTGGCTTTTTCGCCTGCATTAAGAATTTTAAGAACAAACATACCTTGATCATTGATGCTCCATACAATTGGAGAAGAAAATCCAGTACAGCTTGGGGATGTTAAAGCCATATTTCCTTTATTATTATTTGAAATAAAGCTCCAAGTACTTCCAATAAAACATTTAGAATCTGCTAGATCAAACGAATTCACTTTGATATAATCTGAGCCTGGATAAGATACATTCGTTAGAACCCAATTCCCTTTTAGAGCTACTTGAGTTTTCTTGTCAAGTTTAGTTGAAAGTGTAGTAGCCTCAGAAGATGAAGCTGTCGTGGACGAAGATGATTTACACGCAAAAAACAGAGCGGCAATCATACACATTAAAATACTCTTCTTCATTTTGTACAATTTTTTTAGATTAATATTTGTCTTTTTAACAATTATTGTACCACAAATATACGATTCGTTCAGATATTTTTTGTTTTACAATCCATTTATTTTCTTTCAAAATTAACATTTCCGACATTTTGTCACCCAAAAAACAATTGGTATTCTATTTGAATAAATGAAAATCATCAATTTAAATCAAAAAATTAAAAAATATGGCAACAGGTAAAATTAATGTTTCAGTAGAAAACATTTTTCCCTTAATTAAAAAGTTCTTATACAGCGACCACGAAATTTTCTTGCGCGAGCTTGTTTCTAATGGTACTGATGCTACTTTAAAATTAAAACATCTTATCAGCATTGGCGAAGCTAAAGTTGAATACGGAAACCCGATTATCGAAGTAAAAGTGGACAAAGAAGCTAAAAAAATCCACATTATCGATCAAGGTTTAGGTATGACAGCTGATGAAGTTGAAAAATATATTAATCAAGTAGCTTTTTCTGGCGCTGAAGAATTCTTAGACAAGTACAAAGATTCTGCTAAAGACTCTGGAATTATCGGACATTTTGGTCTTGGTTTCTACTCTGCTTTTATGGTAGCTGAGAAAGTTGAAATCATTACAAAATCGTACAAAGACGAGCCAGCTGCACACTGGACATGTGACGGAAGTCCTGAGTTCACTTTAGAGCCTGCTGACAAAACTTCACGCGGAACTGAAATCATTCTTCATATTGCAGAAGACTCTCTTGAATTCTTAGACGATTCTAAAATCAGTGGCTTATTAAACAAATACAATAAATTCATGCCTATTCCGATTAAATTCGGAACAAGAACTGAAACACTTCCAAAACCAGAAGATGCTCCAGAAGATTACGTTAATGAAACTGTTGAAACTGACAACATCATTAACAACCCAAATCCAGCTTGGACAAAACAGCCTTCTGAATTATCTGATGAAGATTACAAAAACTTCTACAGAGAATTGTATCCAATGCAGTTTGAGGATCCATTATTCCACATTCACTTAAATGTAGATTATCCGTTTAACTTAACTGGAATTCTGTATTTCCCTAAATTAGGAAGCGACATGCAGATTCAGAAAGACAAAATTCAGTTGTACCAAAACCAAGTTTACGTTACAGATAACGTAGAAGGAATTGTTCCTGAATTCTTGACAATGTTAAAAGGTGTGATCGATTCTCCAGATATCCCGTTAAACGTTTCTCGTTCTGGTTTACAGGCTGACGGTGCGGTTAAGAAAATTTCGAACTACATTACTCGTAAAGTAGCTGATAAATTGAAAGCTTTATTCAATGAAAACCGCGCTGATTTTGAAGAAAAATGGAACGATATTAAAATCGTTTTAGAATACGGAATGCTTTCTGAAGAGAAGTTCTACGAAAAAGCGGGCGCATTTGTTTTGTATCCAACTGTAGATGACAAATATTTCACTTTAGATGAATTAAAAGAAAAACTAAAAGAAAACCAAACTGATAAAGATGGTAAACTTGTAGTTCTTTATGCAGGAAACAAAGATGCACAACACTCTTATATTGAAGCTGCAAAAGAAAAAGGATACGAAGTATTGCTTTTAGATTCTCCAATTATTTCACACTTAATTCAGAAAATTGAAAACGATAATAAAGATGTAACTTTTGTACGTGTTGACTCTGATCATATCGATAATTTAATCAAAAAAGAAGAAAACACTATTTCTAAATTATCTGATGACGAAAAAGCAGCTTTAAAAACTTCATTAGAAGCTTATATTCCAAAAGCATACAGCGTTCAGTTGGAAGCTATGGATTCTCAGGCTGCTCCTTTCATAATCACACAGCCAGAATTTATGAGAAGAATGAAAGAAATGAGCCAAACTGGTGGAGGTGGAATGTTCGGAATGGGCAATATGCCAGAAATGTACAATTTGGTTGTAAACACCAATTCTGACTTAGCTTCAAGCATCTTAAATACTGAAGACAAAACGCATCAAGAACATTTAGTAAAACAAGCTTTAGACTTAGCTAAATTATCTCAAAACCTTTTAAAAGGTGAAGCGCTTACTGCGTTTGTTAAGAGAAGTTTTGAAATGATTAAATAATCATTCGAAAATAATATTTCTGAAATCCTGCAAATTAAGTTTTGCAGGATTTTTTTGTTCTACAGTAGCGCTTTAAAAAAGGGTCATTTTCCCCTTTTCTCAAAAACAAACATCACATACATTTGATAGTCAGAATATTAAATTCAAAAAAAATCTAAAATTCTAGAAATTATGGACAAGAGAATGTTTACAGAAAACGGGGAAGTTCTAGCAATTATAAAAGATTTAAAAGAACAGATTAAAGGCAAAAAATTCTCTGATATTATAGACGATAATAATTGCCAATATGTTGATCTTGTACAAGAAGGCGGAGGTGTTCTCGGAATTGCATTAGTTGGCTATGTGTATGTTTTGGAACAAATGAGAATTCGGTTTTTAAGTCTTGCCGGAACCTCAGCAGGAAGCATCAATACCATGCTGATGGCTGCCGCAGGAACCTGTGATATGGAAAAGTCAGAATGGATTCTGGAATGTTTATGCAATAAAAATTTATATGATTTTGTTGATGGCGATCATGATGCCCGTGAGTTTATTGATGCTCTTTTAAGCGATGCCGGAAATTTGAAACTGGTCATGAAAGGCTGTCAGGTAGTAGATAATTTTAAAGATGATTTAGGATTAAATCCAGGAAATAATTTTCATCAATGGATGACCAATCTGCTTTCGCAAAAAGGAATAAAAAATTATGCCGATTTAAGAACCTTAAGAGAGAAAGGGATTTCAGATAAAAACAAACTGTACCGAATAAACCTGCCAAATCATGGAGATAAAGTAGAATATACACGAGTAGATCATTGGAGTCAAATGGCAATAATTACTGCTGACATCACTACCGAAAGCAAAATCATTTTTCCTAAAATGATTGATTTATTTTATTCGAATCCAGACGTTCAAAATCCAGCCGATTTTGTTCGCGCTTCTATGTCGATTCCGTTATTTTTTACTCCTTTTAAAATTAAAAATATTCCAAGTGGAATTGATGCTTGGAACAAATGGAATGATGCAACATGTCTGCGAACATCAGTCCCTTCAGAAGTTATGTTTATGGATGGCGGTATTATTTCAAACTTTCCAATCGACATTTTTCACGAAAACATGAACGTGCCCGCTTCTCCAACTTTTGGAATCAAACTGGGATATGACAAAAACGAAATCAATAAAAATGAAAAATTTTCGAACTTGATAGGTTCATTGTTTGATACTGCACGCTATGGTTATGATTTTGAATTCCTGCAAAAGAATCCAGACTTCAAACATTTGATAGGATACATTGATACCGGAAATCACAATTGGCTAAACTTCAATCTGACTGACGATGCAAAAATCGACCTTTTTATAAGAGGAGCTCAAAATGCAGCCACTTTCCTAAACCGCTTTAATTGGGAAGAATATAAAAAAATTAGAAAGGCCAAAAGCAACTATTATAAGTCAGTTTAAAACTATTTTTGATACAACCAACCATACTTTTTCTCTCGAAAAACCGTTATAAAATCCTGTGAATTAACCTTTACAGGATTTTTTAATTGTAATTTATTTTTTTGCTACATTTGACTGCCTTATTAATCTAATCCAAAACAAAACCCATTATGAAAAAAACTGCTATTTTATTATCAGCTATTTGTGCGACAGCACTTTTATATGTTTCTTGTTCAAGTGATAATCACGAAGAAACCGTTTCAACAAACCTAACAAACATCGGAGCTTCTGTAGCTGTAGACACTTCAAACGAAATGGATCTTAGCACCGGTCTTTTAATTTCAACAAGCACCTCAACAACGGGAAAAACGACAGAGACGGCTCCCGGAGTTTGCGCAACTATTACCATTTCATCTCCAAATGGCACAGAATATCCAAAAGTTTTTCTAGCAGATTTCGGAACTGCGGGATGCACAGACGCAAACAACCTTACACGAAAAGGAAAACTAAAAGTGACACTTTCTGGACCAATTATTGAAACAGGAAGCAAAATGACAATTGAACGAATTGACTATTCTATAAAAGGCATCAAATTGGAAGGTACTATTGAATATACCAATACAACCATTACTCCTACTATACCGCAATGGACTAGAAAGGTAACCAATGGCAAATTAACCGATTTACAAGGAGGCGTTTATACTAATTCTGGAATTTATACTACTAAACAAACAGCAGGTGTAGATACACCACTTGTTTTATCTGATAATGTATACGAAGTTACAGAAGGTACGCATACAGTAACCGCTTCAAATGGAGAGATGCTTACTTTGACTGTAAAAGAGCCATTGATTAAAAAATACTCATGCCTATTTATTTCTAAAGGACAACTAAAAGTACAAGGAGGTATTTTAAATGGTGTGGTAGATTATGGAAACAACGACTGCGATGCGATTTACACTTATACACACGAAAACGGCTCTTCATTCAATCTATCAATGTAAGACCTTTTCCTGCACGACTTTAAAATCCCAATTTAGAAATAGATTGGGATTTATTTTTTTTTATAAAAATAAAACGGCTGCCTCTTTACATTTAAACTATTTTCTTTATTTTGCACCAAAATCTCAAAAACCAATGAAAAAAACATTAATTGCTTTTGTTACCCTTACAGTATTAGCATCTTGCAGCAAAAAAGAAGCTGCCGCTGATAACCTACACATCACAGGAAACATTAAAGGTTTAAAAACCGGAACTTTATATATCCAAAGAGTTGTTGACACTTCTCTTGTTGCCATTGACAGCATTAAAATTGACGGAAACTCAGCTTTTGAAAGAGACATAAAATTAGAATCTCCAGAAATGTTGTATTTATATTTAGACAGAGGCGTAACTAATTCATTAGATAATAACATTTTATTCTTTGCTGAACCAGGAAATATTAATATTGAAACCAATTTAGACAACTTCATTGCTAACGCAAAAATTACTGGTTCAAAAAATCAGGAGTTATATGAAGAATATCAAAAAATAAATACTCGTTTTAGAGATGAGAACTTGTCAATGGTTGAATCAAAATTTAAAGCATTAAAAAGACAAGATCAAAAAGCAGTTGACAGTATTGACGCAAAACAACAGTCAAACATCAAAAGAAAATATTTATACGCTACAAACTTTGCCATCAACAATAAAGATCACGAAGTAGCACCTTATATTGCTTTAGCAGAGATTTATGATATCAATTTGAAGTTTCTTGATACGATTCAAAAATCAATGACTCCAAAAGTAGCGCAATCGCTTTATGGAAAAAAATTGACAAAATATGTTGCTGAAATCAAGAAAGCAGAACAGCAAAAATAACCTAATTCAATAAAAAACAACGAGTTAGATTTGAAAAATACACTTTTTTCACCTTTTCAGAAATCCTGTTTTTAAAAGAACAGGATTTTTTTATGCCCTTTTTTTTGTGATTGATTTTTATTTTCATAAATACCTGATAATTAAATAATTAAAAGTTAAATTGTCAGAATATACACAGATACAAGCCTGATTTGTAATAACTTAGCTTTAAACTAAAAAACTACATTTATGGAAAATTTAATCAGCAACATCAGTCGACCTAAGTATGATTATATAGATTCTTCTGTTTTTCACAAATTAGAATCTTATAATCCAAAACATTCTCAAGCAGAAAAAATTCCAGACCAAGACCCTTATACCTTAAATGGTCAAAAGTTACGTCTGAATTTTATTCGTAGCCAATTAAACTTAGACCTAGATTTTCTTTCTGGAGAAAAAGTATTCACCAACAACGAAAGCCTCAAAGGCAACATCGAAAATTACATCGGAATGAGCCAAATTCAACCGGAATTATTGGTCCGCTAGTGATAAACGGAAGTCTTGCCCAAGGTCCATTCTACGTTCCCCTTGCTACTACCGAAGGCGCATTGCTTGCTTCTTACAACAGAGGCGCAAAAGCCTGTAGAGAATCTGACGCTATAACTATCGTTACACTTCAGGAAGGCGTGCAGAGAACCCCAACCTTTAAATTCAAAAACGTTATCGAATTAGGCAAATTCGTCTCATGGGTTTTAGACCACACCGAAACCTTTTCAACACTTACTAGAGAAACCAGCAATTATGCCATCTTAAATGACATTGGCATTAATATCGAAGGGAACATTCTGATCTTAAGATTTGAATTTACTTCGGGCGGTGCTTCTGGACAAAATATGGTAACAATTTGTTCGGATAGAATATGCCAATATATTCTAGAAAACTGCCCAATAAAACCCGTTTTCTGGACTATTGAAGGTAATTTTTCTGGCGATAAAAAAATAAGCCCCTTAAACACCAGAGTTCGCGGAAAAAAAGTTACTGCTGAAATCGTATTGAAAAAAGAGGTCATTAAATCGGTTTTAAAAACAACTCCGGCATTATTGCACGAACAATGGAGAATATGCGTTTCTGGCGCAAAAAAAGCAGGTGTAGTGGGCGGCGGAATGCATCCCTCTAATGGACTTGCGGCTTTATTCATTGCTTGCGGGCAAGATGTTGCCTGTACAGGTGAAGCTTCAGTTGCTGTGACACGAATGGAAATCACCGAAGACAACGACATTTATTTTGCCATTACAATGTCTAATCTCATTGTAGGAACAGTCGGCGGCGGAACTTCATTCCCAACGCAAAGAGAATGTCTTGAGCTTCTGGACTGCTACGGAGCTGGAAAAAGTGGCAAATTTGCTGAAATTGCAATTGCGGTATGCTTAGCTGGCGAACTTTCAATTTTGGCCGCAATGTCTTCAGGACAATTTACAGCTGCACACCAAACACTGGGTAGATAAATTAATTAAATCCTAAAATTCAAATTCCGAATTCCAATTTCGTTAAGAATTGGGATTTGGAGTTTTTATATTGGAGTTTATTTCTTTTTTGGAACAAAAAAAAACCACCACATTTCTGTGATGGTTTTTGAGCCGATAGAGGGACTCGAACCCACGACCTGCTGATTACAAATCAGCTGCTCTAGCCAGCTGAGCTACATCGGCCTATTTTGCGAGTGCAAAGATATAAATGTTTTTTAATATTCCAAAAAAAATTTCACACCTCTCTCTATAATTAAAAAAACCACCACATTTCTGTGATGGTTTCCGTTTTTTGAGCCGATAGAGGGACTCGAACCCACGACCTGCTGATTACAAATCAGCTGCTCTAGCCAGCTGAGCTACATCGGCCTCATTACGGGTGCAAATATAAAGCGGTTTTTCAATTTCCCAAAATATTTTTGCACTTTTTTACGCTTTTTTTTGCTTATAGTGCGTTGATTTTTTCAATCAATTGATTAGCAGCTTGTTCTAATTCAACATTAATTTGTTTGAAATGCGCTTTTTTATTTTCAACGTTTTTAGCGTTCACTTTTGTAATCAAAGTATCGAATGCAGCAATAGCTTCATCAACCAAAGCATTCGTTTCTGGAGTTGGACTTCCTGTTGTTGACATCTCAAACAAGTAAACCGCCTCAATAATATCACCTAATACAAAGTTGATGTCTTTCTTTAAATTCTTAACGTTTGCCATTTTTCTTTTTATTTTAATTTGCGTCTGCAAAAGTACATATTATCTTTAAATTTAATGCTAAGAAATGTAAATTTCTAAAATTGAAGCTTTTCCGCTCAAATTAAATGCATTTATTGCAGCTGGAACCAAAACAGTATCTCCTTTTTTGTAAGTCTGTTTGAATCCGTCGTATTCAATTTCAAAATCACCATCGATACACATATACACTGTAAATGTTTCTCCATTTTTAACAACTTCCAATTTATTTTCTAACGGAAGGAAATTGGTTGTGAAATAAGGACAGTCTACAACAGTATTTGAAGTATTAACTTTAGACTCGTATTTTTTCTGCGTATCTACTTTATTGTAGTTAATTGCATCCAATGCAAGATCTACGTGCAATTCTCTTTTGTTTCCTTGCGCATCTACACGATCAAAATCGTATAATCTATATGTAATATCAGATGTTTGTTGAATTTCTGCAACTACCAATCCTGCTCCAATTGCATGAACAGTTCCAGTTTCTAAGAAGAAAACATCTCCTGATTTTGCTTTCACATCATCCAAAATAGAAACCAAAGTATTATCGTGTAAATGCTTTAAATATTCTTCTTTACTAGAATCTTCTTTAAAACCAACAATAATTCTAGCATCAGCATCGGCTTGCATTACGTACCACATTTCTGTTTTTCCGAATGAATTGTGACGCTCTTTTGCCAATTTATCGTTTGGATGCACTTGAATAGAAAGATCTTCTCTTGCATCTAGGTATTTAAAAAGCAATGGAAATTGTTTTCCAAATCTTTCATAAACTTTAGTTCCTAAAATAGCGTCTGGCGTTTCATCGATTAAATCCATTAAAGATTTTCCTTTTAAAACTCCATTTGCAACCACACTTACATCTCCTTGTACCGTAGATAACTCCCAGCTTTCGCCAGTAATTTTAGAAACAATTGGTTTGTTTAAAATTGTTTTTAATTTTTCTCCTCCCCAGATTCTTTCTTTCAAAATCGGTTCAAATTGCAAAGGGTATAAATTTTGACTCATGTTTTTTAGGCTAATATATTTGTTTAATTAATTCTATTCTGATACTATTTTGGTATTCTATGATACTAATTCCTGTATAGCTTCTAACGCTTTCGGTATATGTTTAGCTGCATTTGCGCTATCAAATATCGAAATCACCAGCCCATTTTTATCAATTATATAGGTAATGCGTCCCGGAAGAAGTCCAAATAAAATATTACGGACACCAAAAAGCTTTCTTAATCTTTTATCCTGATCTGAAAGCAAAATAAAAGGTAATTTATGTTTAGCTGCAAATTTATGATGTGATTTTACACTATCGCTGCTAATACCAATTACCTCAGCTCCCAAATCTTTAAAATCTTCGTATTGATCCCGAAAACTGCAAGCTTCGGTAGTACATCCTGGCGTATTATCTTTTGGATAAAAATAAATCACCAGCGGCTTTCTTCCTAAAACGCTT
Organism: Flavobacterium nitrogenifigens; assembly: GCF_003254565.1. Classification (GTDB taxonomy): domain Bacteria; phylum Bacteroidota; class Bacteroidia; order Flavobacteriales; family Flavobacteriaceae; genus Flavobacterium; species Flavobacterium nitrogenifigens. The sequence goes on along the minus strand of NZ_QJRI01000182.1, from coordinate 188,588 downwards.
TGGCTTTCAAAAAGTTCACCATTGTTGTCTTTCGCAGTAAAATTCGGAACTATATCTCCTATTTTTAATGACATTTTTTATTCTCCTTTATAAGTTACAAAATTTCGTTCCGTTTCGTTCAGTACGACTTCAAGATCAAAGTCGGCATGAATTCGTTGTCTAATTTTATTCCATATCACAACAGCAATATTTTCTGCGGTCGGATTCAAATCTACAAATTCTGGAACATCCAAATTGAGATTTTTGTGATCAAACGGAATTTCTACTTCTTCTCGTATAATATCCGCTAATACTTTCACATCGAGGACAAAACCAGTTTCGGGGTCAATTTTTCCTGTAACACTTACTGTTAAACCATAATTATGACCATGAAAGTTAGGATTATTGCATTTTCCAAAAACAGCATCGTTTTTTTCAAATGACCAATCCTTTCGATAAAGTCGATGTGCAGCATTAAAATGTGCTTTTCTTGATATGGTTACTCTCATTTATGTTTTTGGTTAGTTTGGCTATAATTTATGGTCTTCGAGATAATGATCAAATTCATCAAAAATTATCTTAAACCATACGGTATAAATTTCGGGCTGTTTCTCAATATCTGCTTTAACATCTTCAATACTCATCCATTTCCAGTCTTCTACTTCGTCTGGGTTTATGTTTGGTTCTTCATTATAATAACCAATCATAACATGATCCAACTCATGCTCGGTTAAACCATTATCAAAAGGAGCTTTGTAGATAAAATGAAACAACTCTTTCAGTTCAGCTTTAAAACCCATTTCTTCAAACAATCTTCGGCTTCCCGCTTCAATATTTGTTTCTCCTTCTCTCTGATGACTGCAGCAAGTGTTTGTCCAAAGCAACGGAGAATGGTATTTATGATGAGCACGCTGTTGCAGCATAATTTCGTTTCTACTATTTAAAATAAAAACCGAAAAGGCACGGTGCAAAAGCGCTTTTTCATGTGCTTCTAATTTTGGCATCAAGCCAATCTGTTCATCGTTCTGATTAACCAGTATTACGTTTTCTTCTATCATAAGGCTTCTTAAGCAAACAAAAATACGAAAAAAGAAATGGCTTAAAAATGCTAATTCCGTTTGAGAAAAGTTAAGCTTTTGACCTTATTTCTATTTCATTGATTTACAACACTATAATTTATTCTAAATTTTAAAAGCAGTTAAAATTAAGACATAAAAACTACATTGCCTTATTTTACGTAACTAATAAAAAGTTAAAACACACTTAAAAAAATCTCAATAATAATGCTCACTGTATTTTAAAGCTAATTCTCAGCGTATCTTTGATATACAGATTAACGCACCCAAGAACTTATGAAATCTAAAAATGTAATTTTCAGTCTTTGCTTTTTACTGCCGCTTTTTATTTTACAAGCTTGCGGACAAAACACAAAAAAACAACCCGCAAAAACAGCTGTTATAGAAAATAAAATCAGCAAGCCCGGAAATCCTTATTATTCAAATACCGACACTACAAAACTAAATGTAAGCAATGCCGAATGGAAAAAGGTTTTACCCGAAGATGTTTATGCTGTAATGCGCGAAGCCGACACCGAAAGGCCTTTTACAGGAAAATATTGGAATACTGACGAAAAGGGAACGTATTACTGCGCTTCTTGTGGCAACTTGCTTTTTAGATCTACAGCAAAATTTTCAAGCAGTTGCGGATGGCCAAGCTTTTTTGAACAAGAGAATAAAAAAAGCATTGTGTTTAAAGAAGATAATTCGATTGGAATGGAAAGAACAGAAACGCTATGCGGGCGCTGCGGAGGACATTTAGGACACATATTTGATGATGGCCCTGCTCCTACAGGAAAACGTTACTGCATGAATTCGATTGCTCTTGATTTTGTTCCTGATAATAAATAAGCTACAAATGAAAAATATACTTTTAATATGTCTTTTTGCGCTTTCGCTAAATGGCATTTCCCAAAACAAAAAAGCGAACCTAGAAACTATTACACTAGGCGGAGGCTGTTATTGGTGTGTTGAAGCCGTTTACGAAAATCTGGACGGAGTAAAATCTGTTGTTTCTGGATTTTCTGGCGGAAAAGTTGCAAATCCGACTTACGAAGAAGTTTGCACCGGAGAAACTGGTCACGCCGAAGTGGTTCAGATTACTTACGACAAAAATGTAACCGATATAAACGAAATTTTCAAAGTCTTTTTTACCGTTCACGATCCGACAACTTTAAATCGTCAGGGAGCAGATGTCGGAACGCAATATCGTTCTGTTATCTTCTATAAAAATGAAGAACAGAAGAAAGCGGCACAGAGCATTATTGCTGAACTCAACAAAGCAAAAGTGTACAATAATCCGATTGTAACAAAAGTGGAACCTTTTAAAGTTTTTTATAAAGCCGAAGATTATCATCAGAACTATTATTCCAACAACAAAAATCAGCCGTATTGCAAAATGGTAATTCAGCCTAAACTAGAAAAGTTTGAAAAGGTTTTTAAAGATAAACTCAAAAAGAAATAAAGAGCATTAACCGCTTCTATCCTTTTGGGAGGCTCCAGAGGAGCGAAATATTTATAGAAAAAAAACGTTTTTTACAACATAAAGCCCCAAAGGAGCGATATATATATATATATATATATATATTTACGTTGCAAAAAATATGTCGCTCCTCCGAAGCTTTTATTTATTTGTCTTATTACAATTCTATAAATATTTTACCCTGCTGGGGTTTTAACAGATCAAATAAACTTTAAAATATTTTGTCCAATAAAAAAGCTGCCCTTTAGAGACAGCCTATTTTCCTTATTCTGATTGTTAAAACTATTGTTTAGCCACTTTTTTAAATCTCATTACCGGGATATCGCCCTGAATTAAATTTAGTTTCCCGTCTTTATCAATAGAATAACTTGTAATTTGTCTAATTTGTTTTAGAAATACTTGTTCACCACCACCTTCACAAAACATCATGGTAGTTGGCCCCTCTTGTCCAAAAGTCAAAGACTTTCCTTTTAAGGTATAAGATGCACTGTAACCATTACATCCGTTATTCCCATATACTTTTGTTTCTTTTTGATCAAAAGTAAGTTGTGGTTTTTTATTCGGATATAATCCTTCAAAAGCAATTCTAGGTCCTGAGATGTATTCCAACTCCCAAGTTGTACCAAATAAATCGCCTGCATTAGACGCAGATTTTGATGCCGTACATGAAGCAAATAATAAAGTTAAAACTGAAAGGACTGCAAATGTGTATTTTTTCATAAAAGTGGGTTTTAAAGATTTATAATTTGTTTTTTGAAGTCTAAAATAATTTTACAAAAATTCTTTTCTCAATATTCATGCCCAGCTACAGGTTTATCGAAGTTTTATTTTTAGTCTAAACCGTAATTTTTTGTCTCTAAGTTACTACAAATTATTTAAAGTTTTATGGGTCAAATGTTTAAAATAAAACAAGCACCACTATTTTTTTGTAATTTGCATCGATCAAAAAACCAAAAAACATCAATAAAAAGCCAAAAAAAATGAAACAATTTCTATTCTTGTTTGTATGTGCTATGATAACATCATTTACTCATTCGCAAGAAAACCTTCCGACAGATTATCTCACAAAAGAATTTCACCAAGGACGCCGCGAAGCTTTTAGAGCTTTAATGCCTGCTAATTCTGTTGCCATTGTTTTTTCTTATCCAGAAAGAGTTTTTTCTAGAGATATCGACTATAATTATCATGCAAATCCTGACATGTATTATTTATCAGGATATAAAGAACCTAATGCAATATTGTTAATTTTTAAAGAAGAACAAGGATTAGAAAAATACAATGAAGTCCTTTTTGTTAGAGAAAGAAATGCAGCGCACGAAATGTGGACAGGCAGACGTTTGGGAGTTGAAGGCGCAAAATCGAAACTAGGCTTTACAACTGTTTATAACGGAAAAGATTTTAATGCGTTTGCTATTGATTTTGCAAAATTTGACAAAGTAATTTATGATAAATTCCCAACAGATGTAGCAGAAAACAATAATCCTGACAATTTATATGCATTATTAAAATCATTTAAAGCTAAAGCTGGAATTACTCAAGAAAATGAGACTTCAACAGACTTATTCAATAAAATCACCAGTTCTCTTCGTGAAATAAAAACTCCTGAAGAACTTGTCCTGATGCGCAAAACTGTAAAATTATCCTGTATTGCACACAACGAAGTCATGAAAGCTGTAGGTCCAGATATGAGCGAAAACGAAGCCGATGGAATTCACGCTTATATTCATAAACACTATGGAGCCGAAGGCGAAGGCTATGGGCCAATTGTTGGAGCTGGAGCAAACGGATGCATCTTGCACTATTGGGAAAACAATGCCACAAAAATCGACAATCAATTATTATTAATGGATGTTGGTTCTGAATATCACGGCTATTCTGCAGACGTTACCAGAACAATTCCAGCAAACGGAAAATTTACCGAAGAACAGAAAGCGATTTATCAAATTGTTTATGATGCTCAAGAAGCTGTTTTTAAAATCTGCAAAGAAGGAACTCCTCTTGTTGCATTAAACGAAACTGCAAAAGATGTAATAGCAAAAGGTTTAATTAAATTAGGAATTATTACAGATCCGAAAGATGTAAAATTATATTATCCACACTCATGCTCACACTTTCTTGGTTTAGATGTTCACGACAAAGGAACTTACAATGGACCACAGACTCTTATAAAAGAAAACATGATTCTTACTGTTGAACCTGGAATTTATATTCCAGCAAACAGCAAATGCGATAAGAAATGGTGGAATATTGGTGTTCGTATCGAAGATGATATTTTAATGCTAAAAGATTCGTACGAAAATCTGTCTGCAGATTCTCCAAGAAAATGGCAAGATATCGAAGCTTTAGCTAAACAGAAAAGCACTTTTAATGATATGAAATTGCCTAAAATATAAACCCTGAAAAGTTTTTAAAGGCGACCTAAAAATAATTAGAAAACCATTAGTAAATAAAAAGTATTTACTAATGGTTTTTTCATAATATAATTCCATGAATATTCGGGTTAAAACAAATACAAATAACTAAAAATAAATAAATTACAACCAATAACAAGACTAACAATTCAATTTTAGAACATTCCACATCTCTTTTTTTCGTAAATTAGTAGTCCCAAAAACGGACACTATTCATCGCACTTCAATTTCCCAAACCTGTGAAGATAAGCCGAAAAAAAACGACGGATTCAAACAGGCAACATGGGAATCTTCAGTATCTAAACCCAAGGATCTCATATCTGCAAAATGAAATCCAATTTTTCTAGCTAAATATCCTAACCGTAATTTTTCGAATCAGGAAAAATCTGCCTCTTCGCATTAATTTTAAAAAAATGCACTGCAAGAGAACTTTGTCTTTTTCATAAAACACAACCAAGACAAAGTTCTCAAAAAGAACACGCAATTAAACAATTCTGGAAAAATTTAACCAATAAAAAAGAAATGAAATGAAAACAATTACAAAGAATTTAATGTCTCTATTCATACTATTACTTTTGATATTAAGTATGAATGTCTATGCGCAAGACCCTTTAAAAGCAGCGCCTAACGCGTATAAAAAAGTACTTCTTGAGAATGAAAGAGTAAGAATAATGCAAGTTGAGATTACTCCTGGAGAAACCATTCCATGGCATCATCATCCTGACCACACCATCTATGCATTAGCTGATGGAAAAATTGAAATAACCGATAAAGGCAAAGCACCTGTTATTATAGATATTAAAGCCGGAGATGCCATGTACATACCTGCTGTTACACATATGGCAAAAAATTTAGGAGATACAACTGTGAGTTTGATTGTAACAGAAATAAAACCTAAAGCTAAAAAATAAACCACTACAGGTATCTCAGCCTGTTTAATTTAACCCAAAGTAACAACCTGATTTCAAGTTGTTACTTTTTTTTATTTTTAAGATTATCTTTAAAATGGAGCCAATATATTTTCCGTTCTTTGTATACTCAAAAAACTAAAAATGAAAGCACTTACCTTTTCTTCTTTTGGAAAATCAGATGTTTTAGAATATATAGAAATCCCTAATCCTCAACTAAAAAATGACGAAATTTTAGTCGAGATGAAAGCCATCGGATTAAATTTTGCTGATGTTTATCGTCGAAAAGGGAATTATCATTTAAAAGGAAATCCACCTTTTATTGCTGGTTATGAAGGAGCAGGAATTGTGGTTGATGCCAACAATCATTCGGAATATAAAGTTGGAGATCGTGTGGCTTTTGCCGATGCACCATTTGCCAATGCAGAATTGGTTGCCGTAAATGTAAATCACATTATTCCGTTATCTCAAAATATTTCTTTTGAAACTGCGGCTTCTGTTTTGCTTCAAGGTTTAACAGCTCACTATCTTGCAACAGACAGTCACAAAACGGCAAAAGGAGAAACGGTTTTAATACACGCGGTCGCTGGTGGAGTTGGTCAGATTCTAACCCAAATCAGTAAACTTCTTGGAGCAAACGTTATTGGTTTAACCTCATCTGCAGAAAAAGCAAAAATCGGATTTGAACAAGGTGCAGACCATGTTTTTCTTTATAATGAAGACTGGAAATCGCAAGTTTTTAAAGTGGTTCCAAACGGTGTCGATGTTGTTTACGACAGTATCGGAAGCACTTTAATGGAAAGTTTTGAAGTCACTAAAGAATGTGGACAAGTTGTTTTCTTCGGCATGGCAGGCGGAGATCCAGCACCTGTAGACCCGAGAATGCTAATGGACGGTTCTAAAACTTTAACGGGAGGCGATTTGTGGAGTTATTTAAATTCTAAAGAAGAACGAATTAAAAGAGCAACTCAACTATTCAACTGGATTACAGAAGGGAAAATTAAATTGTCAGAACCGACATCTTTCAAATTATCTGAAGGAAAACTGGCACACGATTTCTTAGAAAGCAGAAAAAGTACAGGGAAAATTATTTTGATTCCTTAATTTTTTTCGCCACGAATTCACAAATTTTATTTTTAAAATCTATGCGCAAAGTTTTTAAATAAATTCGTGAATTCGTGGCTATCAATTATAGCTGAGTAACTTCAATTTTAGTTCGGTCAGATAGTTCTAAAATTCTTTCTACTTCATCTTTGTTTACCACAAAAAACAAATAACTGTCTCCATAGGTTTCATAAGTCAATAGCTCGAGATTTGATTTTTCCAATTCCGATTGAATATACGGAAACAGATCATGACTATAGGTTTCTTCTGGATAATCAAATTTGAAATCTTCGCCAAGCATCTCAGAAATAAAATATTCTGCGTCTTCTGGATCAAATTTCCAATCGCTATGCCAAGTATTTATTTCGTCAAAAAAACTAAAATGATCTTCTGTCGTTTCATAATACGTTTTAGTTTCGGCATTGAAACTTTCAAAAAGCTTCTCTGAATATTTTTTTACATCATCTTCCTCGATATTATTTCTCGAAACCAATTTGACAAATTCTTCAAAATCCCCCACAGCTGCTTTGTCATCTAGCAGCAGATTTTCTGAAGACGGAAGCTCAATATCCGCAGGAATTTCAACATTAAAATATTGGCATATAGCTTGTAAAACTTTTTTGAAATCTTTAACTCCTATTTCCTGAGTCTCATCTTGAGGATTCTTAAAATCAAGATATTCTGAATCTAGCAAACCTTTTACATAATCAGAAAAATGATTGCTAGAATACAACATTCTAAAATCGTTTATTTCTAAACTATTGGTGCAGCAAAAGAAAATCATGAAATTATTAATCACACTTGTAAAGTGCTTTTTCATTTCCTGACTTGGTCGCGAATAAAACTGAATATGAATAAAATCATACTGTAAATCGTCCTGCATTGCTTCTTCTGACAGGCCACCAATATTCAGTTTTTTATAAAGTTCGTTCAGAACTTCATACGCATTATTGAATCCGGCTTTTTTAACTTCTGCCCTTCCTTCTTCGTGATCTAGCGATGAAGGAACAGAATACAAATTTACAGTAACCGTGTCATGAATTCCTTTTACTTTAAATTCTATACTATTCGATTCATGATGCAAATGACTATAAATTGAATCAATAACATCAAAAGAAATGATTGATTTCGGATCGTTGTTTCTATTAAATAAATTGGAGAAAAAGCCCATAAAATATTTTACATTAAAAGATTAATCGTTTGAATATTTAAAACTCTGATTCATTTTATCAAAAGGAATTACTTCATTGACAATAGATTCTAATTCAAAATCCGTCAGTAATCCTCTCGCCGATTCCACAATTTTTGGCGAAACATGTATTTCATAATCAATTATATCACGTTCTAAAATGGCTGACAGAATTGTATTTTGCTGCTCAGTCAGATATTTTTTATGTGATTTAAAAACTGATTCTATATCATCTCTAAATTCTTCATCCGTCAGTTCATTGTAGACATCTTGTTTTGACATATCAATCAACAAAACTTTGAAGATAAAATCCTGAAGGTTTTTTGCCAGATAATTGACTTCGTTGGAATCGTGCCATACAAAAACAATTGGCACATCGCCATTGTTTTCTTCGTTTAAAAAGAAACAATAATGATCGCCACCGCCACTTTTGGCAAACGGAATAAATTTAAATTCTGGGTTGATATTTCGATAATCCTCTGGATCTCCGAGCTCTTCTATTTCTTCTGCAACCGATTTCAAATTCAGTGATTCAAAATCATAAGAGTGCAAAAGCAAAGGTGGATTATCTTTTAAGGTTGGATAAACCTCTGTATACCAATTTGGACCATATTCTCCAACGTCCAACATACCGTCGGCGTCTAGCTGTTTGTATAAAAGCGGGAAATTGAATCCGTATTTTTTCTCTATTTCTTGTATTGTCATCTTTGGGGCAAATTCTATTACAATCAAACCACTAAGATAACAATCTTTTTACTACACCAAAAAACCTGAGGCCAATTATTTCAATGCTTCCGCAATCATTAAAGCACATTTTTCTCCATCAATAGCAGCAGAAATAATTCCGCCCGCATAACCTGCACCTTCTCCGCAAGGATATAAACCTTTGATTTGCAAATGCTCTAAAGTCATAGGATCTCTCGGAATTCTCACTGGAGATGATGTTCTACTTTCAGGCGCATGCAAAATTGCTTCGTTAGTTAAATAACCACGCATTGATTTTCCAAAATCCTGAAATCCCTGACGCATAATCTGAGTTAGGAATCCTGGGAAAACCTGTCCCAATTCTACCGAAGTGGTTCCTGGAACATAAGAAGTTTTCGGAATATCTGCCGAAACTTTGCTTTTAGTAAAATCTATCATTCTTTGAGCAGGAACTTTTTGAGTTTCACCAGCCAAATGCCAAGCTTTTTGTTCGATGCTTTTTTGAAATTCCATTCCAGCCAAGGCCCCAAATTTTGCAAAAGGCTTAAAATCTTCCAATTTTAATTCGACTACAATTCCAGAATTTGCTGTTGACTGATCACGTTTAGATGGTGACCAACCATTTGTAACTACTTCACCCGGACTAGTTGCGCATGGCGCAATTACACCTCCTGGACACATACAGAACGAGTACATTCCGCGGCCATTAACTTGTTTTACGATAGAATATGGTGCTGGAGGCAAATGTTCTCCACGGAAATCACAGCTGTATTGAATGCTGTCGATTAATTCCTGAGAATGCTCTGCACGAACTCCCAAAGCAAAAGGTTTTGCTTCTATTAAAATTTTCTTTTTATCTAATAATTCAAAAATATCACGAGCCGAATGTCCCGTTGCTAAGATTAATTTATTGGCGTGAATTTTATCTCCGTTTTGAGTTACGATACCTTCAACTTCATTATTCTTTACCAAGATATCAGCTACACGAGTTTCAAATAAAACCTGACCGCCAAATTCCCTGATTTTATTTCTGATGTCTTCAATAATTTTAGGAAGCTTGTTTGTTCCGATGTGTGGATGCGCTTCAACCAAAATATCTTCAGAAGCACCAAAAGCGACTAAAAGTTCTAATATACGGGTTACATCACCACGTTTTTTAGAACGGGTATATAATTTCCCATCAGAATAGGTTCCTGCTCCTCCTTCTCCAAAACAATAATTAGAATCCTCGTTTACGATATGTTCACGGTTTATCGCTTTTAAGTCACGACGACGGCCTCGAACGTCTTTCCCACGTTCTAAAACAATTGGTTTTAAACCTAATTCAATTAATTGCAATGCCGCAAAAAGTCCAGCTGGACCAGCTCCAACAACTATAACTTCTTGTGCATTCGACACATCCTTATATATAGGAAGTTCAAGTTTAGTTTCTTGAAAAGATTCGCCTTTTAAATAAATAAGAACTTTCAAATTGATTTTAATCGCTTTCTGACGTGCATCAATAGAGCGTTTTAAAATTGAAACGTGCTGAATTTCTTGAACAGAAACCTTAATCTGCTTAGACAAATAGTCTTTTAGCAATGATTCGTTTGCGGCAATTTCGGGTGTAACTTGAAGTAAAAGTTCTTTAGGCATTTTGTCTTTTTTATTCTATTAGCTTTTCTTTCTATGAAAAGAACATGCAAAAGTACTATTTTGAAATGAGATTTTATATCTGCTGTAAAATTTGCATTCAGATTGACACAGATATAAGGAGATTTTCAATACAAAGAATATCGTAGAGACGCACTGCAGTGCGTCTAACATATTACGGGTAAACGTTGCGTAGACACACTGCAGTGCGTCTCTACATACAACCTTTAAGAAAGACTTTGTATCTTTGTTCCTAACACCCTTTGCACCTTAAAAAAAATGTCAAGAAAAATAAAACTAATCTGGGATTTCCGCGGACCTGCTTCTGCAAAAACAGCAGAACATCACGAAATACACCTTAAAGAATATATTGCAATTGAAAAGCTACCTTTAAATATTACTGGATATAAAATCATAGACGAAATGTACGCCATAGCTTTCATGGTTGTAACTGATGAAAATATGATTCAGGTAAGAGATGCTTTGAAACCGCATCGAGGAGAACTCTACGAGTAGTTTTCAGTTTACAGTCACAGTTTACAGTTTTGTACTGAGACAAATTTTAAGTCGCAGTTTACTGAGACTGTAAACTGCGACTGTAAACTTTATTTAATTCGCTACCTCGCTGATAAATTTTATACGCATTAAACGCAATTCGTCAATATCGTAGTCACCATCAAATTCTTTAAGGGCATCTTCGATTTTATCAGATTCAGATTCCATGAAATAATCGTGAATTTCTTCCTGCTGGTCATCATCTAAAATATCATCTAACCAATATTTGATATTTAATTTAGTTCCAGAATAAACAATCTGTTCCATTTCTTTAATCAATGCATCCATAGAAAGCCCTTTCGCGGAAGCGATATCACTTAACGGAAGTTTTCTATCAATATTCTGAATAATATATAATTTGTTGGCAGAATTTACTCCTGTAGATTTTACGACTAAATCGTCTGGTCGAATAATATCGTTGTCCTCAACATAACGACTGATTAAAGCAACAAATTCACTTCCGTATTTTTTAGCTTTTCCTTCACCAACACCATGAATATTATATAATTCCTGAATTGTTATTGGATATTTTAAAGCCATATCTTCGATTGAAGGATCTTGGAAAACCACAAACGGAGGAACTCCAAGTTTTTTAGCTACTTTTTTACGAAGTTCACGAAGCATACCTGTTAAAACTTCATCAGCAGTTCCAGAAGATTTCCCTCCTGTTACAATAGTTTCGTCATCAGCTTCAGTGTATTCATGATCTTCAGACATCATAAACGAAACTGGCTTTTTAATAAAATCTAAACCAGCTTTTGTAATTTTGATTACTCCATACGTTTCAATGTCTTTAGACAAATAACCAGAAACCAAAACTTGTCTTAACAAGGCCATCCAATATTTTTCATCGTGGTCTGAACCAGAACCAAAATAAGGCTGAGCGTCTGTTTTATGCGCTTTAATAACCGCATTGATACGGCCAATTAAAGTAAATACAATTTCTTTTGATTTGTAAATATGTTTGGTATCGCGAACAATTTCAAGCAATTTAACTACTTGTTCTTTAGCCTCAACTTTATGTTTTGGGTTACGAACGTTGTCGTCCATATCAGCACCTTCACCTGTTTCGCTGTCAAACTCTTCCCCGAAATAATGCAGCAAGAATTTTCTACGCGACATTGAGGTTTCGGCGTAAGCCACAACTTCCTGTAAAAGTGCAAAACCAATTTCTTGTTCAGCAACCGGTTTTCCAGACATAAATTTCTCCAGTTTTTCTACATCCTTATAAGAGTAATATGCCAAACAATGTCCTTCTCCGCCGTCACGTCCTGCACGACCAGTTTCTTGATAATAGCTTTCTAATGATTTTGGAATGTCATGGTGAATTACAAAACGAACGTCTGGTTTATCAATTCCCATTCCGAATGCAATTGTTGCTACAACCACATCGACATCTTCCATCAAAAACATATCCTGATGTTTGGCCCGCGTTTTGGCATCTAAACCTGCATGATAAGGAACAGCACTGATTCCGTTAACTTGCAAAACTTCGGCAATCGATTCTACTTTTTTACGGCTTAAACAGTAAATAATTCCAGATTTGCCTTTATGCTGTTTTATGAATCGAATAATATCCGACTCGATATTTTTTGTTTTGGTACGAACTTCATAGTACAAGTTCGGTCTGTTGAACGATGCTTTAAAAGTATTTGCATCGGCCATATCAAGGTTTTTCAAGATATCTTCCTGAACCTTTGGTGTTGCGGTTGCAGTAAGACCAATAATTGGCACTTTACCCAGCTGCTTAATTATATTTCTAAGATTTCTATACTCTGGTCTAAAGTCATGTCCCCATTCTGAGATACAGTGTGCCTCATCAATGGCTACAAAAGAAATAGGCACACTTTGTAAAAAGGCTACATATTCTTCTTTTGTTAGTGATTCTGGGGCTACATACAAAAGTTTGGTCAATCCAGATGTAATATCTTTTTTAACCTGAGCAATTTCTGTTTTGGTTAGAGAGGAGTTTAATACATGTGCAATTCCATTTTCAGACGAAAGGCTTCGAATTGCATCAACCTGATTTTTCATCAAAGCAATTAAAGGAGAAACAACAATTGCTGTTCCTTCTTGAATTAAAGCTGGCAGTTGATAGCAAAGAGACTTTCCTCCACCAGTCGGCATTATTACGAATGTATTCTTCTCGTCTAAAATACTCGTAATGACTTGCTCTTGCAAGCCTTTAAATTGGCTAAAGCCGAAATACTTCTTTAATTCTTTATGTATTTCAATTTCATTTGAATTCATTCTCTATATTAATGGTATTTTGTATAAATTTGCAACACATAAAGATACAACTTTCTTTTATACATACAAATTTTAAATATTCTGTTTTGATCACAAAAGAAAATATATTGGCGATCGCCAAGAAAACAATACTCTCTGAAAGTGAAGCAATTACAAAACTAATTGATTTTTTGGACGAAAATTTTTACGAAGCTGTCCAACGCATATACGAATCCAAAGGTCGTCTGATCGTTACAGGAATTGGAAAAAGCGCGATCATTGCACAAAAAATGGTGGCTACTTTTAACTCAACTGGAACCCCTTCTATGTTTTTGCACGCAGCAGAAGCTATTCATGGCGATTTAGGAATGATACAAAATGATGATGTTATTATCTGCATTTCTAAAAGCGGAAATAGTCCAGAAATTAAAGTCCTTGTTCCTTTATTAAAAAGATTCGGAAATACTTTGATTGCCATTACAGGAAACACAACTTCATTTTTAGCAAAAGGCTCTGATCTAGTTTTAAATACAACTGTTGACACAGAAGCCTGCCCTATCAATTTAGCTCCTACAAATAGTACAACAGCACAGCTTGTAATGGGTGATGCCTTGGCTGTTTGCTTAATGGAAATGCGTGATTTTAAACCAGAAGATTTTGCGGTTTATCATCCAGGAGGCGCTTTAGGAAAAAAATTACTGCTTCGCGTGAAAGACATGATTGAGCATTCATTAAAACCAGCAGTCACTCCGGAAACTTCTATCAAAAAAGCAATTTTCGAAATCTCTGAAAAAAGATTAGGCGTTACAGCAGTAATTGAAGACAATAAAATTGTTGGAATTATTACGGATGGAGACATCCGAAGAATGCTGAATGATCGTGATACTATTGCAGATTTAACAGCAAAAGATATTATGTCTAAAAATCCAAAAGTAGTTTCGTCTGAAACTATGGCAGTCGATGCTTTAAATATTTTAGAAGACTTTTCGATTACACAATTGATCGTTGCGGATAACGGAGAATATAAAGGAGTTTTACATTTACATGACATTTTAAAAGAAGGAATCGTATAATGGCAAAGAAAAATCTTGGCGAAATGTCATTTTTAGATCATCTTGAAGAATTGAGATGGTTATTGGTTAGAAGTACACTTGCAACAATTATTATGGCAATTGTCACTTATTTTATTAGTGATTATTTATTTGATCAAATTATTTTAGGTCCAATTAGACCAACATTCTTCACGTATGTTTGGTTTTGCGACTTATCTCATTCATTAGGATTTGCAGACAGCATTTGTATTACAGAACTGAACTTCATTATTCAAAATACTGAAATGGAAGGCCAGGTCAATATTTTTGTCTGGATGTGTCTTTTGGCAGGTTTCATCTTGAGTTTCCCTTATATTTTATGGGAAATCTGGAAATTTATCAGCCCTGCACTTTATGAGAAAGAAAGAAAAAATGCAAAATTATTCATCTTTGTTTCTTCATTGCTTTTCTTCTTGGGAGTATTGTTTGGATATTTTGTTGTAATTCCGATGTCGGTAAACTTCGTTGCCACATTCTCCATCAGTGATGTGGTAAAAAACCAGTTCACATTAGAATCTTACATGGGAATGGTTAAAACAAGTATTCTTGGAAGTGCGATCTTTTTTGAACTTCCAATTGCTATTTATTTCTTAACAAAATTAGGATTAGTAACTCCTGAATTTTTAAGAAAGTACTGGAAATATGCCGTCGTAATTATTTTAATTATTGCTGCAATTGTAACGCCACCAGATGTTGTGAGCCAAACCATTGTTGCAATTCCGATGTTGCTTATTTACGAGGTTAGTATTCTAATTTCGAAAATTGTTTATAAAAATAAATTAAAAGAAAATGTCTGATATAGTTCAAGAATTTAATGACTACCGTTCTAAAATGAACGAAAAACTGCTTGCTGACAACAACAAAATTGTAAAGCGAATTTTCAATCTTGACACCAATGCTTATGCAGAAGGCGCTCTTGATGTAAAAACAAAAGAGCTTTTAGGTTTGGTAGCATCAGCAGTTTTAAGATGTGATGACTGTGTGAAATACCATTTAGAAACAAGTTATAAAGAAGGAGTTTCTAAAGAAGAAATGATGGAAGCAATGGGAATTGCTACTCTTGTTGGAGGAACAATTGTAGTTCCTCATTTAAGAAGAGCTTACGAATTCTGGGAAGCACTGGAAGAGCAAGGCAAATAATTAGAAAATGCGTCAATTTGATAATTAGATAATTTCTCTTGAAATGCGCTAATTATTTATTTTGAAATACAAGTTCTAAATTTTGAAAACGCAATAATTTGTTAATTGATTCATTCTATTGAATATTTTACACTTATTTTGCCTTTCAAATCAAATTATAAAATTGATTATGATTTAGTTTTTTTTTAATTATCTCATTTTCAAATTATCTAATTTTCACATTAAACAAATGAAGCTAAGAGCCGATAATTTAATCAAAACCTATAAAGGACGAAGCGTTGTAAAAGGAATCTCTGTTGAAGTAAATCAAGGGGAAATTGTAGGGCTTTTGGGGCCAAATGGAGCTGGAAAAACAACGTCTTTTTATATGATTGTGGGATTGGTAAAACCAAATCAAGGAAATATTTTTCTTGATGATTTAAATATTACTGATTATCCGATGTACAAACGTGCACAGCAAGGAATTGGTTATTTGGCACAAGAGGCTTCTGTATTTAGAAAACTTAGCATTGAGGATAATATCCTTAGTGTACTGCAATTGACTAAACTTTCCAAAGAAGAGCAAATTGCCAAAATGGAAAGCTTAATTGAAGAATTCAGCTTAGAGCACATTCGTACTAACCGAGGCGATTTACTTTCTGGAGGTGAGCGTCGTCGTACAGAAATTGCCCGCGCATTGGCAACCGATCCAAAATTTATTTTATTGGATGAGCCTTTTGCAGGAGTTGACCCGGTTGCGGTTGAAGATATTCAGCGAATTGTAGCGCAATTAAAAAATAAAAACATCGGAATCTTAATTACCGATCACAACGTTCAGGAAACTCTAGCAATTACCGACAAAACATACTTAATGTTTGAAGGAGGAATTCTTAAAGCTGGAGTTCCAGAAGAACTGGTAGAAGACGAAATGGTTCGTCGCGTTTATCTTGGACAAAACTTCGAGCTTCGTAAAAAGAAATTGGAGTTCTAGAAAAGTATTCAGTGGTCAGATTTTAAGTGGTCAGTTCTGAAAAAGCAAGAAGTAATCAGTTTTTTAGTATTCAGTTTCAAGCTGATCACTAAAAAACTGATTTTTTTTAACATGAAACTGATCACTTAAAATCTGACCACTGAACACTATTCTACAGTAATAAAATGCAATTGTTCTAAATCGCCATTGTAGATATTAACATCAACACGATGTTTGATTCCTGGCAGAGAAGCTTTTTCTGTAAACTGCCAAAACAGCCAATCATCTTCAATTTTTTCTCTGTAGAAATTGTAATTGGCAATCCAGAACAAATAATCTCCGAATTCTTCTTTTAAAAAATCCGAATAATACCTTTCTCCTGAATAAATGATTGGGCGAACTTGATAGTGTTTTTCAACTTTAACAAGCCAACGCTTTAATCCTTTTTTCAAACTATCTAAAGATTGATTTTTAGGCAATTTCTCGATATCTAAAACGGGCGGAAGATCTCCTTTCTGTAATTTTACTGTTTTGATAAAAAGATCAGCCTGCTCAATAGAATTTTCGTTTGGACGATAATAATGATAAGCGCCGCGCATAATTTTATTCTCTTTTGCACCTTCCCAGTTTCTTTTAAATTGCCTGTCGACACGGTCATTTCCGGCAGTTGCTCGAATGAAAACAAATTGAACAGGATATTTTTCATCCAAAATTTCAACTTCTTCCCAATCTACTTTTCCTTGAAATTCAGAAACGTCAATTCCAATTACCTTTCCTTTATGATTTTCGAGAACGCGAATATTTCGTACATCAGAAAGATGTTTATCCACCTCGTCTTCATCTAAAACCTTTTCTGTTTTAAAACCTAGATAATAAGCAAGTCCTTTGCGATAATGATAGATTAGTGCAATGAATAAAAGTCCGAAAAAAATCAATAAAAGTCCTCGAAAAAGTCTACTCAGAAAAGATCTTCCTGCTGGTTTTCTTGAATATGTTTTACGATAAGTCGTTTTTCTTGCCATTAAACAGAATTACTTTTTCAAAAAAAGATTATTAATGATCGACAGCAATACATAAAAAGCAATAATCAATGGAATTGCAATATACTGAAGAAAAACTATCATTAATACAGAAATAATCAAAAACACAATTTGAAGTGCATTTTCTTTAAAACTAAATTTTTTAATTTTTAAAGCAAACAACGGAATTTCAGCATTTAAAATATAAGCACTGCATAATGTGATTACCAATAAAACCCATTGATTGGTTAGTATTTCAAGAACCATCAAAGAATCTGAAAACGAAATAACCAAAGGAAGGCTTAAAATAAATAAAGCATTTGCAGGAGTTGGCAGTCCGATGAAAGAATCAGTCTGACGTGTATCAATATTAAAATTAGCCAAACGGTAACAAGATCCTAGAGTGATAATAAATCCTAAAAATGCAATTGCTGGATTTGTTCCTAACTCATGACCGCTGTTAAGAAACATGCTATACATAACATACCCTGGCGTCACCCCGCTTGTAACCATATCCGCTAGAGAATCTAATTGCAATCCAAGCGGACTTGAGACTTTAAACAATCTGGCAAAAAAGCCATCAAAGAAATCAAAAAAGATTCCCAAACAAACCATGTAAAAAGCCATTAGATAATTATTCTCGGACACAAAGACAATTGCAACGCAGCCGCAGAAAAGATTGATTAATGTAATTAGATTTGGGATATGCTTTTTAATATTCATAGCTTAAAATTTTGATAATGGCAGAGAACAAATTTAGTATAATAACTCGATGAAAAACGAGTTTTTTTGAGAGTTTTTTATTTCTAAGTACGACTTTGGGAATATTTAAGTAAAGGAACTTATTAGATGAGTAAAATATTATATTTTTGATGAAAATTTAAAACAGGCCTCGATCTGCAAAAACATATCAGTTGAAGAAATATTTAGTGTTTTTATTACTTTGGAGTTGTACTTTTCAGTATGCGCAAACCGTTCGGAAATATTCGAATGAATTTATGAATATTGGGGTCGATGCCGCCGCTCTAGGTATGGCGAGTGCCGTAACCGCTTCTTCAAATGATGTAAATGCGGTTTACTGGAATCCTGCAGGTTTGACACATCTTGAAGATCATCAAATTGCTTTAATGCACGCTAGCTATTTTGCCAATATTGCTCAATACGATTATATAGGCTACGCAAGTCCCATTGATGATAGAAGTGCATGGGGAATTTCGATGATTCGTTTTGGCGTAGACGATATTATGGACACTACGCAATTAATCGATAATCAAGGAAATATTGATTACAATAGAATCAGCCTCTTCTCTACTGCAGATTATGGTTTTACTTTTTCTTATGCGAGAAAACTGCCTGTTGAGGGATTTCAATATGGGGTAAATGCAAAAGTAATTCGAAGAATAATTGGGAAATTTGCCAATTCGTGGGGTTTTGGATTTGATATCGGACTTCAGTTTGAAAGAAATGATTGGAAGTTTGGCTTAATGCTTCGCGACATCACTACAACTTACAACGTCTGGAATATTGATGAAGAAGAATATGAAAAAATTGCCAATGCAATTCCAGGAGAGAACAATACTTTGCCAGAAAGTACAGAGATAACATTGCCAAAAGCGCAGTTGGGAGTTTCTAAAAGATTTGATTTTCATAATGAATGCAGTTTGTTAACTTCTGCTAATTTAAATATGAGATTTGAACAAACCAATGATATCATCTCCTCAAAAGCTGTAAGTATAGACCCAGCTCTAGGGTTTGAATTTGGTTATACCGATTTGGTTTTCGTACGAGCTGGCGCTGGGAATTTTCAGAATGTAACTCAGCTGGACAATACCGAAAAAGTAAATTTTCAGCCTAATATTGGTGTAGGATTTAGATATAAAGGCATACAAATTGATTACGCTTTGACCGATTTAGGAAACCAAAGCACTGCATTGTATTCTAATATTTTTTCGTTGAAAGTAGATTTAGGTATCTTTAGATAATAAGAAACCATAAAACATTTAAAATTTTAAATCATGAAAACTGTCATGTTCAAAAAAGCACTTTTTATTCTATTATTCTTAACCGGTTTTATTGGTTTCAGCCAAAGTTTGGCTTTATCGAAAGATGCTAAAATAAGTATTTTGACTTGCGGTCTTGGAAATGAAACGTATTCTTATTTCGGACATACAGGAATAAGGGTTTCTGATCCAGCAAACAATTTTGACGTTGTTTACAATTATGGAACTTTCGATTTTAGAACTCCTAATTTTGTTCTAAAGTTCGCTAAAGGAGATTTGCAATATTTTGCAACAGTGCATTCGTATGCAGATTTTTTTAATGAATACACTTATGAGAAAAGAAGTATTTATGAGCAGGAATTACTAATCTCTCAAGATTTAAAACAAAAACTTTTCAACCAGTTAAATGCAGTTTTAGATTCTGAAGAGCGTTATTACACTTATAAATTCATCGATAGAAACTGCACTTCGATGGTTGTTGATGTGGTGAATAAAACTTTAGGCGAAAATGTAATTATCAAGAAAGAAGATACAGACAAAACTTATCGTTCTATCTTATTCCCTTATTTTGATGGCCATTTTTACGATCAATTGGGCACCAGTATTATTTTTGGAACGAAAGTGGATCAAATGGGAACCAGAATTTTTCTTCCTTTTGAATTGAAAAACAGTTTAGATAAAACTACTTTCCAGAATAAACCTCTTGCTGCCAAAAGCAAAACTTTATTAGAGTTTACAAAAGAAACACCAAAATCTTGGTGGAACAATATCTATACATATCTTTTTATTCTACTTTTTGTAATATTTGCCAGAAACAAAACAGTAGATAAAATCTATTTTTTAATTCTATCTTTAATTGGGATATTCTTCGTGATTATGGGATTTTATTCATTCCACCAAGAATTGGCGATGAATTATAACGTATTACTTTTTAGTCCACTTTTGTTGCTTTTAGTTTTGTTTTCTATTTTCAAAAACAAACTATGGACTTATAGATTTTCACTAATTAACTTTGTGCTTTTAGTGATTTACTTTTTATTCCTAATTAATAAAGCACATTTCTTTATCACTTTACCATTGATTATTACAAGCGGAGTGGTTTTAGTGCGAACTGGAATTCGCAACAAAAAACCAATTCCAATTATAATCTAAAACATTATTGACCTCTATAGAATAAAACCGTAGTAATGGTTTTGAAGGTAATACTCAAATCGAGGAATATACTTCTGTGTTTGATATAATACAAATCGTACTGAAGCTTTATCAAACTTTCGTCGATCGATTCTCCATAAGAATAGTTAACCTGTGCCCAACCCGTAAGTCCTGGTTTAATTACGTGGCGCGTTGCATAAAAAGGCATTACGGCAGCAATTTCTTCAACAAAAAAAGGACGCTCAGGTCTTGGGCCAATTACACCCATATCTCCTTTTAAAACATTAATAAATTGAGGAAATTCATCAATTCTAGACTTTCGCATAAATTTACCAAACGGGGTAACTCTTTTATCATTATGAGTCGCAAAAACAGCCCCATTCGCTTCCGAATCCTCAGTCATAGTTCTAAACTTATAAATCTTAAAAACGATTCCATTTTTACCTACTCTTTCTTGAGTGTAAAAAAGACTTCCTTTATTAGCAAAAAGGTTACAAACAAAAATTATCGGAATAAAAATTAGACTAATCAAAAGTCCAACAATAGAGAATATAAGTTCTACAAATCGGACAAAAAATAAATATAATTTATTACTATTACTTCTGCTAAAAGGAAAAAATCTATAAAAATCTCGTTCTATATAGTGAACTGGTATTCGCTGTGTTTTGCTTTCATAAACCTGAGTATATTCGCGTATACTAATCCCCGATTCCAATAAATGAAGCAATTGTTGGTACAAATCGGGAGTAATTCCATCTGTTTTTTGAGAAGCAATGACAATTTCTGAGACATTATGCGTAAATACAAAACGTTCTAAATCTTCTTTCTTTATTTCACTTACATAATGAAAATCTAAAATTTCATCAGCGATAGAATCGGAGTTAACAAAGCTAATAATTTTATAATGGGGGTCTACATTTTCCAATCCTAAAACCAATTTCTCAACTTCACTCTGATCGCAAATCAAAACAACATTTTGAGAAAATCTATGAGAGGCTAAAAAGTAGCAATAAAACAAACGCCAAAGCAATAATGTAATTAGTATTGCAAAATAAAATATTACTATTACTAATCTTTGTTTTGGAAGTACAGGAGAGAGAACAGGAGTAAACAAATAAGCCAAAACAGTAGCCGTAGCGGTAAAAACGACATTCTGCAGAATCTGAAGATGATTGCTTGCTACCTGTAGATTATAGATTTCGAATATTAAGCCAAAAGCATAAAGATAGCTGATTAATAAAAGTATACTTAGCGAGCTACTCAAATCAAAGGTGAAATAATGATAATCAAAGATTGCGCTTAATAGATATAAAGCAAATAAAATAAAAACAGCATCGAAAGTAAGGAGTAATATCTTCCTTTCCGAAATTTCGAAATGCATTTTCTTTTTTGACAACATCACTTGTAGGTTTTAATTTGGTTAGGGCAAAGCAAATGTATCGTAAAAAAATATAACTAATCTATTAATTTTGTGTTTCTTCCGGGATTTTTATTTGAACTGAAAGAAGGCATAGTGCGTATACAAAAGCAGGAGCGGCAATTCGCATTGCTGCATGATTTATTGTTAAAAGCCAAAATATAAAAAATGATAGAAAATACAAATGCTGCTTGTTATTTTTATAACTCACAATTGGCGTAAAAAAAAGAATTAAAAATGCAAATACGCCAAATACTCCATGTTCTGCACCTAGCCTTGTAATTTCACTATGTGAAGCTACTTCCTGTCCTAATTCTTCAACTCTCTCATATTTACTCATTCCTGCTCCGACACCAAAAATAGGATTATTCAAAAACAAATTTATTTCTGCATTCATAACTTCTTCTCGACCCCCTAAACGATCTTTTTTCTCTCTCCCACGAGCGTCTTTATTGGCATATCTTTTCTCAATAAGCCCATGTGTTTGTAAGGAACTATAAGTCCATATTGCAATAGACATTAAACCCGTTAAAACAAAAACGATAATAAATTTACTCTTCCCTCTAGCGTTAGAGAAATAATAAACAACGGCAAAAAGACAAATAATCATTGCTATTGCAGTGAAAACCCCTCCTCTTGAAAAAGTCACAATACCTCTATAACTTATGAAAATAAGTAGGCTTCCATTAATAAAAATATCTTTTTTAGTTTTTGAAAATAAAATTAATTGCGTAAAAAAAACAAATATTCCTAATCCTAATATCGTAGAAACTTGATTAGGACCAAACCCTCCTGAAGTTGCAAAATTTGATTGAGTTCCTGTGACAACCTCTTTTATGCTTGGTGTGTATAAAAACAAATATATGGTAGTTGTTATTATAGGAAAACCAATTGATTTTAATATATTCTGTAGCTCATTAAATACAATCTTTCTATTAATCATATAAGTTGCACATATAGCTAAACAAAAAGGACCAGACAAATTAAAAGCCAAAATTTTTCTAATATTAATATCAAAGTTTGTTGTTTCTGTAGTAATTAAAACAGCCGGCAGTAGCAATATCAAAAAAAATGAATATATGAAAGCATTTTTAGAAAAATTGCTAAAAATCATACCGCAAATCATAAAAAAAATGACTAAATATTTAACATACTCATTGTTAAAATTCCCCTCCGTCATTCTTAAAAAAACCTCAACCCCTACCAAATAGGCACTGACATACAATACTTCATTGTTTTTGTTTTTATTTTTAAAAACAAAAAAAGCACCAATAATTGGAATCAGAAAAGCATAAATTTTGGACAAAAAAGGAAGCACAAAAACGGCAAATGCTATTACAATATGCAGAATAATTAATAGTGTATAATTAAATTTTATGTTTTTCATTTAATAAATAAAGGTTTATTTCGCAAAAGTAGTCAAAGATTTCAACCATGCGATATACCCGTTCAAAATTGATTTTTTACTAAAATTCTGTTCAACTATAGAAAACAGCTTTTCCCCCATTATTTTTCTCGTTTCTTCTTGTTCTATCAAATATTCAACAGCTTTTATAAATTGTTCTAAATTATTTGATTCTATCAATAAACCTTCTTGTGGAGATTGTATGATTTTTTTTACTTCCCCAACATCAGTTGCAACAACTGGTAAGCTCGACAATCCATATTCCAAAACAGCTAAAGGAAGTCCCTCCGAGTGAGAGGTCAAAACAGCAATTTTAGATTGTCTAAGTAAATTTTGTGTGTTATTCATCTCTCCATAGAAAAATACTGTTTCAGTAAGCTGAAGATCTTTTACTTTTTCTACAAGATTTTTACTATAGTCATCATGAAAATCTTTACCAATTAAATGAAATGACCATTCTGGGAATTTTTGATGAAGTACTTCCGCTCCATTTATCAATAGTTCATGATTTTTTTGTGGACGCAAATTGGCAACGCAAACTATTCTTCTACCATCAATTCCTTTTAGTTTAAAATTACTTAACGAATCTACTGATTCTAGTATAAAATTAGGGAAGTAAGAAACATTTGGGCAATGTAAATAATCTAGAGCCCATTTTTTCAAATAATCATTTACTGAAATAATTCCTAGAAATAAAAATGACGCTATTTTCAATATCAAGCTTTTTCTAGAATCTAAATCTTGAGAAACACCGAAATGATCATGCCATATAATTTTAACCTTTGGAACAAAAATTTTAGCTAAAGTAGCAATAAAAAATGACGAACTATGGGCATGAATTATTTCTACTTTATTCCTTTTTAGATAGCTAATTAACCTAGAAAGTGCTTTTGGATCAATACTTGATTTTTTTTTCAAAAATGAATATGACACTTTTTCATCTAAATAATCTAAAAGCAAACCTTCTTTACGAGTTGCTATTAGACCCGAAAATTCAACTTTCTCCGAAAGTGCGTTGGCATAATTCACCGCCATTCTTTCTGCTCCTCCAGTTTCTAAGGAATCTATTATTTGTACGATTCTCATACTTGCAACAATGCTTTAATTTCTTTTTCGAAAATATCACTTGTATATTTTTGCGACCAATTTAAAGCTAATTTGCTTTTCTTCGTAAACGTTCCTTCATTTTCAATTATTTTCGCAATTTGATTTAAATCTATATCTAAATTCATCTCTAACATAATTCCTCTATTCCCAAAATCTAACATCGATGGAACGCACGAAACTTTAGTAGCAATTGGGACACATCCCCAAAACATCCCTTCTGCAATTGCTTTGGGCCAGCCTTCACTTTTTGATGGCAATACAACAAAATTACTTTCTTTATAAGCATTTTTTAAAGTTTCTCTATTTTGATTTCCTTTTAAGAAAATATATTTCTCTAAATTGTTAGTCTGAATGTAATTTTCAAGATTTTTTTTTTCCAAACCATCTCCATATAGATCTAATATAACATTGTAACCTTTTTTAATTAAGCCTTCAATCAATTTTATTGCATACAAAGGTCTTTTCCCATCCACTAAACTTCCAACAAAAAGCAACTTAAAATAGAGATTAACAAAACTTTTATCAATTATCTCTTTTTCAGAATCAGAGTAAGTGGCAGTAAAAAAAGATTTGATATTTCTTGATTGATTTTTCCAATCACCGTAAACTAAAACTGTCATCTTTTTGGTCAAGAAAGTATTTTTTAACAAATACTTCTGTAATCTATATGTCCAAGGTTGTTTGCTATTTGGATCCCAGTTACCAGCATATTTAGCAGTTTTTATTTTATTTGGAAATAGAATTTGAACAAAACAAGCTATCAATCCCATATTCCCTGGGCATCTTAAATGAATATGATCTGCTTTTCTCATTGCCATATAGATATTCCAGAAAATAATCGGTAATTTATAAATTGATATTATTCTGCTTTTTAATGATGTAAAACTAAAATCCGGAACATTTCTAAAATCTATATTGTCGCACTGGTAGGATAGATCAATAGGCGAAATATTTCCATTTTTTAATGGAGCAACAATTGTTACTTTATTTACATATTTCAACCAAATATTCATTTCTCCAATATATGGCCCATAACCAAAATATTGATCATCTTTATGAATGTGATTTACATGTGTTATTATTAAAAAATTCATTCTAGCTTCTTTCTAGTAATCTTAAAATAACTTTTTGAGGAGCTAAATATTTTTCAAAATAATCTCGGCTTTCCAATTCTAAACTATGCTTAAAAGTTGGATCATGCATCAATTTTTTAATACTTTTTTGTAACTCGTCTTCGTTTCTAATATATAAAACATGCTTTTCATTCTCTAAATCTGCAGGCAACTCATTATAATGATGAGTTGTGATAATTGCTTTCCCAAGAGCTAAAAATTCTCCTAATTTCCAACCATGGCAAGAAAGAACGGCTGGTGTATTGAATACAAATGCAGAGTTTTTAATTTTTTCGATATAAATATTAAGCGGAATTTTTTTTGAATAAACTAATTTATCGAAACCTAAATTGTCTCCATTAGTTCTAGCGGCAAAGCCTCCTTCAAAAATAAGATTCGATTTTTTTTTACATGTTTCAATAAATAAAGCTCTATTCTCATTCGTTTCATTTTCTTTTTTCCAAATTGAATTCATAAAAAAGATTTCATTCAAAGAAGATTTTACATATTGATATTTTTTTAATTCCAGTCTTTTATATTGTCTCCAATAATTTGCTATAAACTCTTTTTTATTTTTAATGTTCTTTCTAAACTTAACAAAATTGAGAGTTAAAAAATACAATGTTTCAATTAAATTCCAGATTCTAACCCCAAAACTCGGACCAATACGAACTATTTTTTTTTCATAAGTAACCGGCAGGTCCTTACTGTTATAATTTATTTTTCCGTAAACATCGCACCATTCAAGTTCTGGTGTGCTAATTTCACTAGAATCTCTTGAATCTATAATTATTTTTTTTGATTGATTTCCTTCTTCAATAATTACAGCAAATGTTCCTTGACTAAATGCTGGAAACTTTGACACATTAAACTCAAAATTCTTATAAACCTCATTTAGTCCTTGAATATAATATGCATCATAGAATATATTACAAAGTCCATAAATGTAAATTTTTGTTTTCATTTTACTTTTTAGGTTTGTTTAAAATTAAACTAAAGCATCCAACAACTCGTCCTATGGCTTCTATAAAGGCTGCTTTTTTTTCAACTCCATTAATCACATTTGTAAATCGTATCAAAATCAATAAAAATGTAATAGCATTCCATTTCAAACGATCTTTCAAAATTGGATTAGGATTTTTTGTTCGCCAAACATACCATCCATTTCTTACTACCATTTTACCGTAGTGAAACTGGTTAGGTCTACCCGCAGGATCATGATAATGATTTAACTTTGCTTCTGTATTAAGGTATAATTTCCCTTTTTTAGCCAATCTTAAACAAAAATCTGCATCTTCATATAAACCATACCCTTCAAAATAAGTTGAAAATGAAAATTCTTTGAATACTGATTTTCTGAAAGATGAGACTCCCCCCATTAATTGTTCTGATTCGTAGATCTTACCGCTTGGAGGTAAAAATCCGACACTTCTCCCATGAGAAAAATTAGGTGAAAATCCTGGAGAAGTATTACTGTCTAAATTCAGTTTTTTTCTTAGGACAAAACGACTTCCATCTTTTCGTTTCCATCCATCATAATAAAATTCATTACTCTTAAACTTATAATTTTCAGGAATGATGTCCCACTTTATTTCATTAGCAATATAGCCTCCTGCTCCTAATGCTTCAGGAAATAAAAGGTATGTGTTTAATAAATTTTGAAAATAATTAGGTTCAAGGATAATATCATCATCCAAAAAACATACAATATCATTGGTAGGATCTAATTTGGAAATTCCAAAATTACGCTGTTTCGTTAATCCTCTTTCTTGATCCGAAACTAAAAAATATTTTAAATTTTTGAATTCCTTATTATCAAGGGCAAGTTTCGTTCTGTCATTAAGCGATCCATCAATAATTAAAATTTCATTTGGACATAAAACTTGATTTTGAACCGAAATTAACAATTTTAATAACGGCTCAGGACGCATATAAGTACAGATAATTAGAGAAAACTTCATTTACTTTCCAAATATTTATTACTAATTTGAACAAAATAATCGACCCTGTTTAATCTTTCCAATACTAATTTTCGATTATTCGTTTGTATTTCTTCAAGTTCTAATTCTGTTTTAGAAGAATGAAAGTTTAATAAGTCTTGAATTATCGAATCTTCTGAAACTATCACACAGTGTTTATTCCAGTCAATTAAATCTTCTAATGGAAGCCTTACATCAGTATTAATCAAAACAGGAATCCTACCCATTATCAATACTTCATAAAATCGAACAGAAAAATTTCCATTTCCCCGCAGGCAAAAAGTATATAAATTATCCTGAATATTTTTAAAAAACTCAAATGTTGTTTTCTCTTTATTTTCATTTCTTGCTCTATATTTATCTCTAAAAATAAAATCACTTTGAATTCTTTTATCTTTTTGAATTTTATAGAGAAGTTTATATCTTTTTTTACTTGCTGGATAAAAAGGATGATGATCTTCTGGATATCCATATCTTAAATTAATGATCCCCCTTTTTAAATAAAGAATAAACTCTTTAAGGAACTTAGAAAAAGAACCGTTTGCATTGCCTACAAAACCAATAGTTGGACTTTCTTTTTTGGGAAGTACAAAAAAATCGTTTTTTAAAATTTTATTATACGGATCATTCACAAAGGAAGGCAATATGCAAGTATTAATTGGCAACTTCGAATTAAAACCTCCCATTCTAAAAGTCAAAACATTTTCATTCTTAAAAGTAAATCCAAAATCGCCTGCTGTATAAATCCAAATTGGTATTTTATTTTGTGACATTTTTGCAATCCAATTATGAAAAAAATTGCTTTTATCGTTTTTTAAAAAAGAAACAACATCTAAAGGAAAAATTGCAACATCTGCTTGAGAAAGAGAATCTGTTAAAATAAAATTTGATATTGCATTATTATTATTTGGCTGATAAGCCATATCAAATAATAAAGGAAATATTCTTTTTCTATTATTCTCTTTCAAAAAGCTTTGTTCTGTATATATCTTTACCATGTTTTAGAAATTATCTTTAATTTATTATGGTATTAAATTCACTATCTCCTATTATAGCAGCATATTTTGAAAAGCTGCTATAATACATCTGGTCAATTGTTACTAAAAACACAAGTTCACTTCCTGCTAAATAATAAAAATCGAGAAATGTTTTAGAATGATAATCAGCATCAGAATTATTATTTTCTATATGTTTTGGCACTCCTTCCAGAGTCTTATAGTTAGTTGTAGTTCTAACGTGATTTAAAAAAAAATTACTGTCAGAAAACACGTATGCTACTTTATCAGGGTATTGGTTCGCTTTATCATTAATAGCTTTCATGACTTTTTGTGTTAAATCTAGTTTTTCTTTTTCATTCAAAATCATTTTTGTTGAATCTGAAAAATCTCCCATTAGTGTAGCAAATCTAGTATGGAATGCTATCCTTGATTCAGAACTAAGAATGTTTAATTTTTCTTGCAGATAATTTGAGGTTTTAAATAGATGGTCATAATTATTTTTCCAAATAAATTTTATCTCCTGTTCGTTTTTAGTTGGATACAACTTGGCTAAATAATCGACATTGCAATAAACAAAAAAAGTTTTTGCTTTAGATTTCTCAAAAATTTTAAGAGGAGTTATTTTGAAATCATTAATTAAATAAACAATTTTAGAGTTTAAAACATTATACTTAAGTTCTTTTTCATTGATAATCCAATCAATTGCATTTGGTTCTAAAAAGTTTGTTAATTCAAATGGATGTGTGAAGAAAATTTTAAATTCAAAATCTAAAATTTTAGAAATCTCATACAAAGAAATTATCCCTTTTAACCGATCTACTAATCCTCCATGGGGCAAATTACCATCAAAACAGATTACAATCTTTCTTTTTTTCTGTTTGCTAGTAAAATTAATTTTCTTAGAATAGTATTTTAGTAAAATCAATTGTTTGTAAAAACGCGCAATTTTCTTTCTGAGTAACTTCATATAATTGTCAACTTCATTAAATTTTTCCAGTTTCAAAATAAACTATTGCATTCTTATATTTTTTTACTCCAATCGACACTTAGATTCCATCCTTTTTTAAATGAAACATAAAAATCAGCCCAATTAAAAATAGATTCTTTTCTTATGGATTTTATGAACAGTCTAAGTTTGTACCCATAAATTTGTTTTTGATTCAAATATTTCTGTTTTGTATACATAATAGTTGGCGATGGCTTTGGCTGGCATTTTTCATCTGTCCATGGAAAATGAGGTTTAATTCTAAATCCTCCAAAAGGAGCTTTCAAATGTAAAATGGCTGGATCAGGAAAATAGATTACATCAAAACCTTGTTGCCTTAATTGCATACCGAAATCAAAATCTTCGCCGTAACCAAATTCTAGGGACATTGAAAAAGAAACATTAGCTAAACAGCTTGATTTTATAAAACTATTTCCAGAACCAAAAATCCCTGTTTGATGGATGTCTTTAAATAGTAATTCTTCATTTTTTTGCAAATATGATGTCGTAGCAACAAAGATTCCAAATTGTTCAATTTTATTAAAAATATTGCCAATTAAATTTTCATCAAATCTATTATCATCATCATTTAAAAAAACCCATTCGCTCGAAACTTGGCTCAAAGCAACATTTCGCGCATTACAAGCTCCTGTTTGATGAGTAAAAATATGTTTAATAGCAAACGGCCATTTTTCTGAAGTTAAATAATTTAATTCACTTAGACTTCCTTCTATAGGATTTTGCTCTACAATTATAACATTTTGGGGTAAATGAGTCTGTTTTGCTAAATCTTGCAATACATCATACAAGCAGTCTCTTCTCCCAATCGTTGGAATAATAACATCAATAGTTTTAGATTCCATAATTTTTAATTTTGATTTAACCGATATTTCAGCTAATTCAAAATTGATTTTATTCCGTTTTTTAAATCGCAAAGAAAACAATAAAGGCGCTATTGGAAAACGTTTTTCAAAAATTAAGAAATTTAAAAACAGAATGAATATCCAACGTGTACGATAATGTTGTTTCACAAACTGAAATAAAGTGTAAACATTTGCACGTTTTACTGGAATTGAGATTGTTTTATCAATAATGAGCCTTGGTTCTGAATAGCAAAACAATCCTTTCATCGATGCTATTTTTGCTATACTATGTAAGAAATAATCAAAGTTATTTCCTAACTTAATTTTATTTTCAAATTGCAAAAGCGCTTTAGAACTAATTCCTCCCACGGCACTGCTAGTTAACCAAGTCGGATAACTAACCTTTTTATTAATATTTAAAAAAGCAGACTCATCAATATATCCAATGCCATTAGAAAAATATTCTTCAACATCCTTATTGAAAGATACCATGATTCTATCATGATGAAAAATTTCATCTAGAGCATCCCAATTTATATTAGATTCTATATTAATATGACTCCATATTATTCTGTCTGTTGGGAAATTTTTCGCCAATATCATTAAAGTTGAAGCAATATTTAAAGAAGTTTCAAATGAAATAACTTCTCCGTCTTTACAAACTTTTACAACTTTATTATTTTGATGACAAACAACTACCATTAGATTTTCTTATTGATTATCTTTTTATAAAATTCAACATTTTCTTTCACCAATTTATTGATATCAAACTGAGATTCTACCTTAATTCTAGCTTTTTTTCCAATTTCCTGACAAAGTGAATTGTTTTTAAGTAACTGAATAATTCGATTTGAATAAAGATCATGATTTGAAGGATAAACCAAATAACCGCTTTCTTCATCTACAATAAGCTCTTGTGCCCAACCAATATTACTATTTACGACAGCTTTTTGCAGGGCCATTGATTCTATTGTTACCATTCCTAACGTTTCTGCAAAAGTCGGGAACACACATACATTTGCTTTCTTTATATAAGTTTGAACTTCATTGTACGGAATTTTACCTAAATAATGGACATTTTTTAAATCATCTTCATTAAATAAGTTTTTCGTTAATTCCCAAGTAGATTTTGTACCTGTTTTTATATCAAACGAATCTGCTCCTATTAAAACTAATTTAGCGTCTGGAATAGCATTATGAACTTTTCTGAAAATTTCAGGTAATTCTAAAACTCCTTTTTTTCTAATTAGAGTTCCAATGTATAAAATCAGATTTTTTTCAAAATTTTCAGGTAGTTCATTTTCAAAATTTTCAAGATCCAAACCGTTATAAATGGTTATGATTTCTCTTTCTTTTATATTGAAAAGCTTTTTTGAAACCTCTCCGGTAAATCTTGTTGGTGAAATGAAAGCTTTTGCCTGATTTATAGCTAATTTTTCAAACCAAAAGTTTTTACGTTTCTGCTTTCTTTTTTCCAAATGACAAAAATATGCATCACTTCCGTGAAAGCGAATTACCAGAGGTGCATCTAAATTCATAAAAGCAGTAATTCCGGTCCAGTCAGGAGCTTCAAGCAATTCAATCTTTTCTTTTTTAATAACTGAATTGATGTAGTTCTGAATATATTTTCGATGAAAAAACCAACCAAAAAGTTTATACTTTTTATTTTGAATTAAATGAATCGTAACCTCATTTTCTTCCAAAATCTCTTGTTTTTTCTGACCATAAACAAAAACAGTAACTTTAATATTTTCGTTACTCAATGCTGTAGTAAGATTTTTTATACTAGTTCCTATTCCAGCTGCATAAGCAACTTGAGGATGAGGAAATTCAGACGTTAAAAAAGCTATATGCATATTTAATTGTTTTTGAAAAAACAGTTTTTTATTTTAATTATCATTTTCTGTCTTTAGAATAATTCTTTTAGCCAAATTCTGAAACGGTATTTCAATTAAACGATAAGTTAAAGTTGAAATAAGAATTGAAAAGAACAAGATTAACATAAATCGTAAGAGTAAATTAATTAAGCCGTTGTTGCAGAAATCAATTAAATGAAACTTAGCTAACCATGCTATAACTATAAAATGTATTATGTAAATACTAAAACTTATTTTGCCAATATATTTTATGAATGATTTAGATAAAAAATTAAGTTTTCCTTTACTCAAAAGAAGAGCAAAGACCACGAAGATTATACCGAAGATTACATGATTTAAATATAGAAAATCAAGTTTTGATCCAATTTGCAATGGAAGCAAGACGAAAAAAAAGGCAAAATGTTTATTCTTAACCAATTTTATATTGTCAGGATTTTCAATTAGAAAATATAAAATTATCCCTAATGCGAAAATTGGTAATTGACTTGGAAAATAATAGAAAATGAATTCTCTCCACAAATAGGTGTCTGAAATGAAATTTCCATACTGGAAAAACTCCTGTAAAACCAATTTAACTAATAAAGTAAGGTTTAAAAATATAAATCCAGAGTTTATATTTTCTATTCTTTTAAACAAGAAAGGAAAAAGAATATAAAAAAACATTTCGACTGTTATGGACCATCCGCCTGGAACAAAACTATTAATCCAGTAAGGACTTAAACCATGACAATAAAAAAAGTTAGAAATCACATTACCAATAGTAATATGAGGTTGACTTGCCTGCCAATAAGGAAGATTGTACATTATCCTAAATATATAATATATAATGCCTAAATAATAAATTGGCGCAATTCTAAAAAATCGTCTTATGAAGAAGTTTTTAACTGGACTTCTTTCAATCTTATTTCTTTTTTTATAAGATCGAAACAAAGTAAAAGCGCTAGCAATAAAGAAAAGCTGTACACCTCTTGCCCCAAGACTTAGAAATACAGATAAAAGATGAGGCAATTTAACCAATCCTTGCTGAGCAGTATGGGTAATTACCACCATTAAAATAGCTATACCTCTAATAACATCGATGTAATCTAGCTTTTCTAACTTAATCACATTCATAACTAAAAAAATCATTTAAAATTTTTGCTGTAAAAACTTTCGCCCCCATATCGTTCATATGACCACATGACGAAAAATATTTATCTTCAGTCACAATGTTCTCGTAATTGTAAATTTCAGGATACAGCTGATTAACTTTTTTAAAGTAATCATTAACTATAGCCTTTTCACACATAGGTGTCATAATTGCGATGAGATTAATATTATTCTTTTTACAAATCTTTTTAATTTCTTCATAATATCTATTCCTATGTGGTTGATAATCTAAAACTTCAGTATTTAAATTTCCACTATTTTCAGACAAAGAACTATATCCTCCATTATCAATTTCATTGCCTTTTTTATTTAAGACAGAAAAAAACATTTCTCTAAAACCAATTTTTGAGTCAAATTTCAGGTATCTATAAAACGGGATATAATAAAAACTATTAAAATCATCCAATTCTTTAAAATGCTCCTTAATCACATAAGAATCGTCAAAATAGGGTAAAAACTTTAAAAATGTTCCATCTGATTTATTTTCAGATTTTAGTGTGACATCAACATCAATTATTACATTTTTAATTTTATTCTTTTTTTCTAAAAGTAATTTCAGAACCAAATCAGACTCAAACAGCTTAGAGCCTTGCATTCCGAAATTAAATGTTTTTAACCCTTTATCTGTAAACATTTTTGTCACGAAATGATTATTTGCTCTAGACGAGCCCAATATTACAACATCATAATTTGTTGGTGGCGAATTATAGATAAAGCTAATTTTACTTCTTTTATTTGATTGGAGAAAAGCATATGAATAAACTTTGTCCATTATAAACATCAAAACAAAAGTTAGTACAAAAATTTTGAATACATAGAGTAAAAAGTTCTTCATTGCCATATATTCGTTATTTCCAAAAAAAATCTTTGATAATTCTCGCTGTAAATAATCGAGCTCCTTCATTTGTCATATGCCCACACGAAGAAAAGTATTTATCCTCTACAACTATATTTTCGTAATTGTGAATTTCTGGATATACTTTTTTCACTTTATCAAAGTAATTCATTCCAACTACATTTTCACACATTGGTGTCATAACAGCAATAAAATTGATATTGTTTTTTTTACAGATACTTTTTATCTCTTCGTAATATTTATTGTGTGGCAAAGGATTTAGATTTACAATATTGTTTTTCATATTGCCATTTTTGTGTTTTTCCAATGGATAATATCCTAAATTATCCAAAGCATTCGTTTTTTCATTTACTTCTATTTTGTAAACTTCTCTAAAACCAATTTTAGAATCAAATTTTAAATATCTGTAAAAAGGGATGTAGTACAATTCGTTAAAGTTTTCTTCTGTCGAAAAATGATCTTTTATCACTTTTGAGCAATGAATATAAGGCAGAAATTTTGTTGAAACTCCTTCAGATTCTTGGTCATTTGAAAGATTTAGATCTGCTTCTAGAATTATATTTTTGATTTCATATTTTCTTTCTATCATCAATTTCAACATTAATGAAGCTTCGAACAAATGTCCGCCACTCATTCCGTAGTTAAACGTTTTAAACCCTTTATCTTCAAACATTTGAGAAACAAAATGGTTATTAGCTCTCGACGAACCTAAAATAACCACATCATAGTTCTTTGCTGTAGAATTGAAAACAGTTTCTATTTTTCCGCGATTTCTGGATTGCATAAAAGCATAAGTGTACAATCCGTCCAAGAGAACTGCAATCAAAACTGTTAAAAGAAAAATTCCTAATATGTATAATAAAAACTTCTTCATTAAAACTGGAAATAAATAAATTCTTTATAATCAGAATAAGTTCCGAAAGCAATAATTGCCATAATTGCCAATGCCATTTTTAACCAACTTCTTTTTCCTGAAATTGGCTCTACTTTAGTTTTATTATTCCATTCTACTAAAACAAACAAACCAATCATTAATAATAATTCATAATTATATCGCTCGTTATTTAAATACTGAGGGCTAAACTCGCCATTTGTGAACATTCTTTTTAAATATAAAATAGCATCTGTAATAGTTCTTGCTCTAAAAAACACCCAAGCAATGCAAGTCAATAAAAATGTAGTTAGAATACTAAACAATACTTTCACAGAATCTAGATTCCATTTTAGAATTATGGAATCCATATTGTTTCTATTACTATTTGAAAGTAATAACGGAAGGAAATAAACAGCATTTATAAACCCCCAAACTATGTATGTCCAGTTGGCTCCATGCCAGAATCCGCTGACTATAAAAATGATGAATGTATTTCGGATTTTCATCCAAAGTCCACCTTTACTTCCTCCTAAGGGAATATATAAATAATCTCTAAACCAAGATGAAAGCGAAATATGCCAACGACGCCAAAACTCAGCTATATCTCTTGAAAAATATGGGTAATTAAAGTTTCGTAATAAGTCTAAACCAAATAATTTAGAAACTCCAAGCGCAATATCTGAATATCCTGAAAAGTCACCATAAATCTGAAATGCAAAATAAATTGCTCCCATAATTAATGAAAAAGAATTCATTGAAGGATAATGATCAAAAATAGCATTAGCATATACCGCACAAGTATCTGCAATGACCACTTTTTTTACTAAACCCCAAACAATTTGATAAACTCCCTCTTTTGCTTTTTCGAGATTAAATTCGCGTTTTTCTTTTAGTTCCGGCAATAAATGTGTTGCTCTTTCTATTGGTCCTGCAACTAGAAGTGGAAAATAGCTTACAAACAGAGAATAATCAATAAAGTTATATTCGGCTTTTATTCTTTTATAATAAATATCAATTACATAAGATAATCCGTGGAAAGTATAGAATGAAATACCAACTGGAAGAATCACATTTAGCAAAAATGGGCTTACTTTAAACCCAAAAGAAGTGAACATTTCTGCAAATGAAGATGCAAAGAAATTATAGTATTTAAAAATCCCTAAAAAGCCTAAGTTTACTGAAATGCTAAGCCAGAACCAAAACTTCCTTCCTTTTTCGGAATTACTTTTTTCGATTTGAATTCCTGTAAAATAATCTAGAAATGTAGAAAAAACTAATAAGAATAAAAATCTCCAATCCCAGCAAGAATAGAAATAATAACTTGCAATGATTAATAGGGTATTTTGTGTGTTTTTATTTTTATTAAAAACAAACCAATACAGAAAAAAAACAATAGGTAAGAAGATGGCAAATGCCAAGGAGTTGAAAAACATATATTAATTTAAAAATTCTTTAATTTTTATTGCCAATTCTTTTGAGAAAATATAGGCTCCTGTTGCATTTAGATGATAGGTATCATAATAATATTCATTATGATTGGATATCTCATTGACACGCATATCAATGAACTGAAAGTTTTTATTATTACTTTCAATTCTATTTAATTCATCGATTAAAATTTTTCCTTTTTCCGGAAAGAGCAAAGAACATCTTAATTTATGTTCTGGTGCCCAAACAAAAATAACTTTTGCATCCTTATCTAATCTTCGAAAATAAAAATAAACCATTTCTTTAATTTCTTTTCTAAAGTTAGCCTCATTAAAATCGTACTTATCTTTTTTTATTCTTTCAAGATTATGATAGTCTACTTTAAAAATCCTATCCTGTGGCGAAAAACCATTAATAGTCTTGTCATTCTTTGTAACTGAACTTGAAAAATTAGCAATTATTCCTTTTTTTAAGAGTTGAAAGTTCTGGTTGTATTTCAACAATGGGATATAGGGCAAATATTTATATTTAGCATCATATTTAGTTACAAACGAATTAATTATTTTATTGTTTATAAGAGGTGTAAACTGCCATTCATCAGGTAACTCAGTATTTTTAAAAAAATGTGATAAATCTATATTCTGAATTATCACTTTAGGTTTTTTATTTTTTTTAAGATAAATATCAAATTTAGATTGCTGTAAATTGCAACCACCAGCATTAAAACCAATATTAAAACAACTTAAATTTAATAGTTCACCTATTTTTTTTGCATTATACATGAAGTAACCTCTAGATGAACCATTTATAATTACGTCACTATTAATTTTACCCTCTATTATATTTTGCCAATCATTAATCTTAGTTCCTTTTAATTTTTTTAAACCATTATCTGAGAAATATTGAAGTCCAAAACAAATAATTAAAGCAATAAATAAAATTTCTAGAAGATATTTTAAGAAAGATTTCATCTACAAATGAATATTAAAATTGGAAATAAATAAAGTTATTCTTAATATTAAATTCTCCCAAAAGTAGAATCAATACAATTGCTACCAATATTTTAACTTTAGAAAACTTACCATTTAAAGGACATTCTATTTTTCTGTTATTCCATTCTAGTAAAACAAAATAAAGTAAAACAAATGTTGTTGTAAAACTTATTTGTTCCTTTAGATTTTGAAAAGCAATATTAAATTCGAAGATTCTTTGAATGTAATTAAAAGCCGTAAAAATATTTTCTGCTCTAAAAAAAATCCATGCAAAGCATGTTAGACCAAAAGTAAATAAAATGTTCAGCAAAGTTTTTAGTGACGAAAAACTAAATTTAATGTCTACTTCATCCGTATTGTTTCTATTTTTTCTTAATAATAGTAATGGTAAAAAGTAGATTGCGTTTATTAATCCCCACATTAAGTATGTCCAATTGGCTCCATGCCAAAAGCCACTAACTATAAAAATGATGAATGTATTTCGGATTTTCATCCAAAGTCCACCTTTACTTCCTCCAAGCGGAATGTAAAGATAATCTCGGAACCAAGATGAAAGTGAAATATGCCAACGACGCCAAAATTCTGCAATATCTCTAGAAAAATAAGGGTAATTAAAATTCCTTAATAAATCTATTCCAAAAAGTTTAGAAACTCCAAGCGCTATATCTGAGTAACCCGAAAAATCTCCATAAATCTGAAAAGCAAAATAAATTGTTCCTAAAATAAGAGATAAGGAATCCATCGAATTATAATGATCAAAAATAGTATTGGCATAAATCGCACAAGTATCAGCTATGACCACTTTTTTAAAAAGCCCCCAGATAATTTGACTAAGTCCCTCTTTAGCTTTTTCAAAATTAAATTCTCTTTTTACTTTAACCTGTGGCAGTAAATGTGTTGCTCTTTCTATTGGCCCAGCAACTAAAAGTGGAAAATAGCT
The DNA here is from genome assembly GCF_003254565.1 of Flavobacterium nitrogenifigens. GTDB lineage: Bacteria > Bacteroidota > Bacteroidia > Flavobacteriales > Flavobacteriaceae > Flavobacterium > Flavobacterium nitrogenifigens. Next base: position 150,005 of record NZ_QJRI01000182.1, on the reverse strand, counting down.
CACAAACAGAGAATAATCAATAAAGTTATATTCGGCTTTTATTCTTTTATAATAAATATCAATTACATAAGATAATCCATGGAAAGTATAGAATGAAATCCCAACCGGAAGAATCACATTTAGCAAAAATGGGCTTACTTTAAACCCAAAAGAAGTAAACATTTCTGCAAATGAAGACGCAAAGAAATTATAGTATTTAAAAATTCCTAAAAAGCCTAAGTTTACTGAAATGCTAAGCCAGAACCAAAATTTACGCCTTCGATCTGAATTACTTTTTTCAATTTGAATTCCTGTAAAATAATCTAGAAATGTAGAGAAAACCAATAAGAATAAGAATCTCCAATCCCAGCAAGAATAGAAATAATAACTTGCTACAATTAATAAAGCATTTTGTGTGCTTTTAGTTTTATTAAAAACAAACCAATAAAGGAAAAAAACAATTGGCAAAAAGATGGCAAATGCCAAAGAGTTAAAAAACATAAATAATTATTTCTTTAAAAGACTATTTATACTTTCCCAGATTTTTTCAGATGCTTTAGTAGGATTTGGTCCAACAATAATCTCGAACCATTTTTTACTCTCTTTTACACTTGAAGTTTTTCCATCAATAATGTCTTTAACAATAGCTGTTAAATCCTTTTTGTTTCTTACCCACAAAGCAGCCTCTTCAGAAGGTTTCGATCTAAAATGGATGTATTTATAATTTTGTCCAATATCACGGGTTCCTTTTTTTAATTGTGGCTGCTCGTAATCAAAAAACAGACAAGATTTATCATGAGCAGAAAAGTCAAAGACCATAGAAGAAGCAATGTTACCTACAAATTCTGTATATTCACAAATATTTGTCTGTAATGCAAAATCTTCTTTTGTTGGCATGATCTCATTCCAGCTTTGTCCAACAGGACTCCATAATGGATCTATGTTCACAATTACGTCCTTGTATTTATTTAAAACCTCATCGTAACGATTGGTAAAATCTACAGGGCATTTTCGATAAATAATACCTAAAGAATATCCGTTTTGGTTTAACTCTCTAACAGATAATGCTAAATCTTCTAAATAATATTGATCTAAAGGCGAAGTCACGATATCATCTCCAGAATAACAGATGTATTTTGTATTTAGATCTAGATTATGTGCTGCAAAAAACTCTTCTTTTGATTGTAAAAGAGTTTTATCAAAATGGCTTTCAAATTGAGGGGTTCCAGTAACAAAAATCTGTTCCTCTTTTACATACGGACAATACATTAAAACCTCTTTTTTCATGTGGTCACTCCACACAAAATAGTAATCTGTTTCTACTAAAGTTGTTGCTTTCGGAAGATTATCCCATGAAAAAATAAAAGTCCCTGTTGGAATTCCCAAATCTTGAGCAGCTAAAATAGAAGCAATCGCTTGAGTTGGACGCTGATTGGTACAGAACACAAAATCTGGCTTGTGTTCTTCCAGCTGTTTTTTGCTTTCCTTGTATTTATTTGTTGTGCGTTCTCCTTTTTTTATCCTTTCACGAACAAACTTTATACCTTTATCGTTAGAACCAAAAGTTGTCAAAACATCAACCATTATGCTTTTTGCAGCATTATTTATCCCTTTATAAGATTGTGGAAAATTGTAAGTGTTATAAACTTCTTCATTAAACTTCTTATCAAAAAAATTCAGCTCCATTCTTTTGCGTGCACGACTATAAACTATCGTCAAAGGATGCACTGATTTTTCCTGAATTTTTAATTCTTTAAAACCTAGTTTCTCTGTAATAGAAAATGGCGTATTATTCCAATACGTAATATCAAAATTATTTTTTTCTCCTATTTCTTTAAAAGAGGTTAAGGCAAAATTTCGAAGTCCTACACCATCAGGTAAAAAGATAAATATGTTCTTTTTCATTTCAATTTAAATAGAATCTAATACGAAAATCTTTTGCATCTTCAGTTAGCTTCTGTCAAAAGTTAAGGCATTAATTAGTTTTAATAGAAATCCTAATAAACTTATACTTTTTTATTTTTTAGTTTATCTCTTTGAACTTGTTCGATTGGCAAAATATCAGCAGATTTAAAAGTTAAAGCTTGATAAACTGCATTTAAATCTCTTGTAAGTTTACGTAAACCCATTGGCTCTAAAGAAGCCGCATGATCTGTTCCTTTCCAAGTTCTGTCAAGAGTGTAATGTCTTTCAATAATATTAGCTCCTAAAGTATAAGCCGCCATATCTACAGCAATTCCTAAGTGATGTCCTGAAAAACCGATGTGTTTTACCAAGTGACCATATTTTTGTCTTAATATATTAATATCCAAAAGACAAACATCATCAAAAGGAACTGGATAACCTGATGTACAATTGTATAAAACTAAATCTTGGTTTCTGCCTTTTTTAGTAAAGAATTCAACCAAAGTATCTGTTTCATCTTTAGTAGTCATTCCTGTTGAAATATGGATTTCGCCTGAATAATTTTCGCTTAGCCATTCTAGCATTTCGAAGTTATTATTACAAGCAGAAGGAATTTTAATAAATTTTGGATTTAAGGATGCAATCTCTCTTGCCGAAGTAGTATCCCAAACTGATGTTGAATACGTAATTCCGATTTCATCACAATACGCTTTTAGTACTTTATGCTGTTCAACATCGAATTCTAAAAACTCTCTATGCGCGCCATAAGTTTCTCCATAAGAATTAGAAAAATTTGGGTGTGGTGCATTATATTGCTCTTCTGTAAGAAGCTCTTTATTATTACGTTTCTGGAATTTTACTGCATCTGCGTTTCCGAAGATTTTTGCAATTTTAATTAATTCTTTTGCTATTTCCATTTCACCTTTATGATTGCATCCAATTTCGGCAATCACATAAGGTTTTTTAAATTCCTTCATAACGTTTGTTGTACTTTAATAAGATTTCACAAGTTTCACGTATTGCTCCAGCTCCAGATTTATGTGTCAGCAGATAATCAGCATTTGCTTTTACAATATCGGTTGCATCTGCAGGAGTAAATGACCAACCAACACTGCAAATATTAGCTAAATCATTTACGTCATCACCCACGTACGCAACGGCGCCAAAACTACTATTTCTCTCTGAAAGAAAATGTGTTAAAAAAGAAAATTTATCTTTTATCCCTAAAAAAGTATGTTTAATCTGCAATTTCTTCATTCTCTGCGCTACTAACTCAGAATTTTCTGAAGTCATTACGATCACTTCAACATTATTTTGCCTCAAAATTTCCAATCCCATTCCGTCACGCATATCAAATTTTTTAGCCATTTCACCATTCGCATCATAATAAACACATCCATCGGTAAAAACACCATCAACATCTAAAACTAAATAATCTATGCGCTGATGCACTTTCTTTTTCTTCTGACGATCTCCTAACAGTTTTTCCAGAATATCCCAGTCCGACAAGCTATCTATTTCTACCAAAGATTCTTCTGGCATTTTTACTAAACCTATTGAACCGCTTAGTCTGTTTTTTGAGTTTAGAAAAGCTTCTTTTGTAGTAACATATACTGCTCCATTTTCAATAAGCAATCCTTCAAAATCTTGACGTCTCGGTCTTTTAAAAACATTATAATTACTTGGAGTTCCGTCTGCGTTCCAGATAAAACGATGTGTATTTACGACTGTTAATGCTGATTCCTTTTTATTGATCAGGATTTCGTTTAATGTTGCATTAATATCCTGAGCTTTTGTCATCGGAGAAGTTGCTTGCAATAGACATAACAAGTCAAAATCATTCTTTACAAGCTCTGCAAATTCTAGCATAGCACTCTCTGTTGACGCAGTATCAGAGGCATTTTCATCATTTCTTAAAAGTGTCTTTACTTTTGAAGTCCAAAAATATTCTCTCTTAATATAGTCTATAATATCCTGATCATCTGTAAAAACATAGACCTCATCTAAATCAGAAAAAATTGCTTCGGTTAAAACCCATGAAAAAAGCGGGCGCCCGAGCATCTTTTTTTTATTCTTTCCTGGAATTCCTTTTGAGTTCTTACGAAGCGGAATTATGGCGGTTTTTTTCATCTTATTGTTATTTATTCAAATTTATGAACTTACTTAATTCACTTGTAAACAGCTTTGCTCCTCTTATATTAAGATGTGATTCATCATGAAAATATTCTATCTTTTTATATCTAAAATCTGTTGTATCATAAACAAAAAAACGATTTTCTGGTAATGAAATATCTTTTATTCTATGTTCGAGTGTTGAATTATAAACTCTAAAATTAGGAGCAAGACAATAAATTAATTTTATATTGTTTTCTTTACAAATTTTCTGAAACTCAAGAAATGCTTTCTTTTTATCTTTAAGTTCTTCCTTAACTGGATAACGAACTTTTTTATCATCAAATTTAAAATTATTCTTTCCAGATTCTATTGAAAAAGGCATCGATCCGCACTCTAAAATTGGACTTTCTTTAGTCACTCCTTTTTTTCTAAAATTAAAACTATTCCGGTTTAACCTTGCTAGACAGAAAATTTTTGAAAATTTACTTTTGTCATCCAGCCTAATCAATTCATCATTTATATAATTATACTTCTCTAAAGGATACATTTTGTCGTATCTATAATCGAATGTTTTAACATATAAAAACTCGTATGGGTTATCCAAAGAAAGAACTATCGTTTTAGGCTTATTATTGAATTTTAATAGTGTTTTCAATAAAAACAAATGAAATTGAACATTGGAACCTGCATACGAAATATTATAAGCTGTTTTTCCTGTTTCCTTTTCAATTTGCTCTGCAATAATATTGTAAGCACCTCTTGAGGATCCCATCACAATTAATTCTTTATTAATCTTCCCATTTAGAAGAAGCTCAAGTCTATGGTCTTCTTCTAGTTTAGGCGCTATGAATAAAAAAATATAAAATAGTTTATCTAATGCAAAAAAGACTAAACTAAATAATAAAACCCTTAGTAAAAATCTTTTCATACTAAAATTGAAAATAAATAAATTCTTGTTCTCTAGCTCCAAAAATAAAAACAAACACGATAATTATCATATACATAGACCATCTAAAGAAAGTGTTATATTGAAATTCTAATTTTTCGAGTGCATATTTGTTTCTTCTTCCTAACCATTCTATTACAATAAAAAGTAATATCAATAAAATTAAATACGTCGGTCTTTCTGTTGGCAGAGAAAAAAATGACTTAGAAAAAATACCTGATATAAACTGTAATGCATGTTTTACGTTTTTTGCCCTAAAGAAAATCCAAGCCAGAACTGTAAATGTAAATGTAGTAACCATCATTACAAACTCTTTTATACTTGGCAATTTGCTTTCTAATGCAACTATTTCTATATGACTTCTGTTCTTATTTAAAAGTAATAAGGGCAAAAAATAAATAGCATTCAATAAGCCCCATATTATAAAAGTCCAATTTGCGCCATGCCAAAATCCGCTAACTAAAAAAACGGCAAAAGTATTTCGAACTTGACCCCATCTTCCTCCTTTACTTCCTCCAAGTGGGATGTATAAATAGTCTTTGAACCAAGATGATAGTGAAATATGCCAGCGACGCCAAAATTCAGCAATATCTCTAGAAAAATATGGAAAAGAAAAATTTTGAAGAAGTTCTATTCCAAACAATCTCGATACTCCTAAAGCAATATCTGAATAACCTGAAAAATCACCATAAATTTGAAAGGCGAAAAATATAGCTCCAATTGCTAAAGTGCTTCCTGAATATTCAGTCGAATTATTAAAAATCAAATTAGCTTGAATTGCGCAATTGTCAGCAATCACAATTTTTTTAAACAATCCCCAAAGTATTTGTCTTAATCCATCTACAGCTTGCTCGTAGTTGAAGTTTCTTTTCTTTTTTATCTGAGGCAATAAATGTGTTGCACGTTCTATTGGTCCCGCTACTAATAATGGAAAATAAGAAACAAATAAGGCATAATCAATGAAGTTTTTCTCTGCTTTGATTCTATTTTTATAAATATCAATAACATAGGACAAGCCATGAAAGGTGTAAAAAGAAATCCCTATTGGTAAAATTACTTGTAGCGACCAAATATTAACTTGAAAACCAAAAATTGAAATTAAATCTTTTAATGATTCTGCAAAAAAATTAAAATATTTAAAAATACCTAAGAAACCAAGATTAACAATTATACTTAACCAGAACCAAAACTTTTTTTGATATTGACTCTTTGCCTTTTCTATTTGAATTCCAGAAAAAAAGTCTAGTAATGTTGAAAAAATAAGCAGAAAAAGAAAACGCCAATCCCAACAGGAATAAAAAAAGTAACTTGATCCCAAAAGGAGTATATTTTGGATTTTCAGGCTTTTCTTGTTTACAGACCAGTAAAAAATAAAAACTACTGGCAGAAATAGAGCAAAAGTTAAAGAGTTAAAAAGCATTCTTAAATTATGTATTTCATACTATTCCGATTAATAAAATTAATATTGAACTCCTTTCAACAATTTCATTCTTTGTAATGTTTGATTTGAAACAGGTTTTCTGAACTTTAAAACCTTGAAAAAATTATGGGTCGCCGCAAAAACGGCCTTGAAAAATAATGAAAAACACTTCTTGTCTGTTAATGCATACTTTTTAAAGTTATGTAATAACAGCTTTGCTATTTTTAATATTGGTTTAGGATAATATACTAGATAATAATAGATTGAATTTTTAAGTTGTTTCTCAAATCGAAAATAATTTCTGCCTTGGGCTAGGCGCTTTTTTTTATCAATTCTATGATTAACTACAATTTCATTATCATACAGAATTTCGTATCCTAAATCAAGAACCTCAATTGACAGACATGATTCTTCGCCATAAATATCAATCCAAGTAGGAAATCCTCTTGTTTCATCATAAACACTTTTTTTAACTGCGAATCCACATCCAATAAAATCGGCCGTCTTATATTGTATTAATTGAGTTTGTCTGTTTTTAAATGCATCTTCATCTGTAGAAAACAAGCCTCTCACCTCTTGAAAAGCAATTATGCCAACATCAGGAAATTGCAAAAATGTATTTTCTATTTTATTTACAAAATTTTCGCTAATTGGGTGCGCATCATCATCAAGTCCTACCAATATATTTCCTTCTGCTTTTTTATAAAGGAAATTTCTAGCTGATGAAGCTCCTACACTTTTTTCATTCCATGACCATTTAACCCAGTTATATTTAGCAATTAATTTATGTGTTTCTTTACATCCGTCAATAAATACAAGTACTTCATGCTGCGTAAAATCTAAAATTCCTAATAACTTTTTAAGGGTTAATTCAAGTTCTTGAACTCTATTTTTAGTTACAATTAGTGTAGAGAGTTTCATTATTTATTATTAATTTTTATTAAAGAGGACTTTCTCATACAATTGAACAATGCTTTTTTCGAGATCCTTTCTATTATAATTTTCAGCAATAAAATTGGTATTGTACTCTTGAGCAGAAGTTCTCAACTCAATATTTTTAATTGCATTTTCAATTAATTTTGCAATTGCTAAACTATCTAAAGGTTGCTTAATTATAAAACCGTTTATGCCATTCTTTACGACTTCTTCTGTAACATTCCCTGGATTTGATTGGATAGGAAATGCTCCCATCCCCATTGATTCCAATAAAACGTTGGGCATTCCGTCAGAAATACTATTTCCAATATGGATAATACTTTTCCCCATTATTTTCAACAATTCTTCATTAGAAATAAACTTGTTTCTACCCAATATTCTAATGTCAAGAGAATTTAAAAAAGAGGATTCTTCAATTCTTTTTTTAACTTTCAAATCGGCGCTATATACAACGATTTTCAAATCCTGCAGCAAATCTGAAGAAACAAGCTCTAACGATTCAATTACTTTTATTGCTTTCCCTACACCATCTTCATAGCCTTTTATTAGTATAATGTTTCGGTCTGCGGTTTCTTTAATAAACCCTTTTTCAAAATAAATTCCTCCATTCCCTGGAAAAACTCCTAAAAAAGTATTTTTAAAACCGTTTTCGCAAGCTATTTTATAATCTCTCTTACAATCTGTTACTAGAAAATCTACTCTTTTAAAAAAAGATTCAACTTCATTTTTAGAAAGCCCAAGTTCTTGATAGGCATACATATCACTCCCCCATGAGGAATATATAAATTTAATATTATCCTTCTTTTCTAAAACATCTAATATTGGCATTCCAGCTAGCTTCATTTCAAAACAATGAATTATATCTGGTTTTATATCTTCAATTACTTTTTCAAAAACAACTTTGACATCTCGTTCTCGAATTTTTTGAATCATTTTATATAAACGAGGCATCTTACTCTTTATACCTTGTCGAAATGGAAATTTAAAGCGCTGTTTCCAGCCTTTTATCTGATAAACCCAGCTTATTCTTTCAACCTTTGAACCACCATCAGTAATATCAAACCAATATATTTCATGGCCAGAATCTTTCAATTGATTTACCCACTGAAAAAAGTGATGATTTGGTATGGCAACCATTAAAATTTTCATCAAATAATAATTATAATTTTAATAATGGCTTGAAGCGTGTATCACCACGTTTTATTAATTTAAAAACGAAATAAAAAAACTGAATTCGCAAAAATTGGATTTTTAATTTGATAGAATAAAGCAATCTTTCTTGTTTAATAAAATCGATACATTTTTGACATCCTTCATATTTTTGTTGCGCTAGTCCCATTCTAAAGAAACCTAAAGTCATTTTTAAAATACATAATCTAACAGGTTTTGAAGTAGTTAATTTTAAAACCGTTCTTTTGGCTTCAAGATAGGACTCTAATCCGTAATCAATATTGCTGTAAAATGAGTTTGTAGATGAGCTTAAACCCATTCTATAAAGAATCAAAATTTCATTTATAATTGAAATTTTCTTTGGTTCGAATAATGCTCTTGCATACAATTCATAATCTTCAAGAATATGTAAATCTTCTCTAATTGGCATGTAAGGCTGTAATGATTTTTTTTTCCACATTGGAGCAACCATCATCATAGGAAATATGCCCGAAACAAAATCTTCAAATAGATTCTGATAGCTTATATTAGGAACAGTATCCAACAAAAAATCTTTTTCATCAAATTGCTTCTCAAAATCTTTTAATTTACAAACCACTAAATCTGAATCTTTAATAGCGTTTATTTTAAGATTTAAATGATCTTGATGCATAATATCATCGCTATCAAAAAACTGTATATAACTTCCTAGAGCTTTTTCAAAGGCAAAATTTCTACAAGAGCTAGGCCCTTTTGGCATATTATTAGGCCTGACAAAAAATTTAAATCTGTTGTCTTCTTTCTGGTATCTTTTAAGAATTTCTATCGTATTATCAGTACTCCCATCATCGATGATAATACATTCCCATAAAGTATAAGTTTGATTCTTTATTGAATCTAGTGTTTCGGCAATCAAATTACCTCTATTAAAAATAGGCATGATTATGGAAATAATTGGCTCCATTATCTTATTATCTGCATTTATCATTCTAGACTTTTTTTTTATTTAGTACCAAAATGTTTTTAATTTCTCTTTCAAAATACCTTTTTTTCTTAAAGCATAATTATAAAATTGTTTACTGTAAAAAAGCTTTTTAAAGATCTTCTCCGTAAACAACTAACTAATAGAATTTTGGGGCAATTCTTTCAAATGTAGACCTTCTACAGCAGAAATATTATTACCGATATAAAGTAAAGATTTAACCACAAGTTTTAAAACCTCTTCATGTCTACGCTTATTACGAGAATAGGTTTTAATATCTAAATTTTATCTTTAACATAATTCATAACTGAACTATGAGCTCCAGAAATCACTACTTGACAATTCAGATTAGCCAAACCAATAATTTTTATTGCTTTAATAACGTTTAGACCTCTCCAAAAAATATGCTGATAGCCTTTTACTAAAATTATTTTTCTCTCTAAAATGGGTTCTTTTAAAGATTGCAATTCTTCCAATTTAAATTCTATTCCTCTAGAAATTACTCCTAAATAACTATTTTTAAATCCTAGTTCTTTGACTATTTCAAAATCTCGTTCACAATCAGCATATAGAAAATTAACTCTTTTTAAAACGTTCTAATTATAAGACTATGATTTTTAAAGTCTTAAAACAAATTATTTCACAATACGATTTTTTTTTTGAATTTATTCATCCTTTTTAAAATCGAGTAAGAACAGCCCTGCATTTCAAAACTTTTCTAAATGATTTTTTTAAGCTCATTTGCTGTTACTTCTAAATAAGGAAGAATTTTTTCGCATAAATTAAGGTTTCTTTTACTCAAAAAATATTCTCCTTTCATAGGAGACAGTTTTCTTTTTTGCTATTCACTAAATTGTCATATAGAATCAAAAGTTTCTAATTTCTCTTCTTTACAATATATTAAACCAATACAATTTATAATTTGTATCCTTTATTTCTAACCAATAAATTACATGAATCGACCGCATGGAGACTAATAAAATTTTCATACTGATATTTGTTAAACAGCCAACGAGTGCGTATAATTTAGAAACAATAATTTTAAGTAATATTTTAAGAAACGTTTCATGAATTGCAGAAATGAGGCTAAAGAACCTATTTGCATGTATTTTTTAAACAAAAAAAACCATTCTTTCAATTTTGCTTTTTGCCTTCTTTTTATAATTACTTCATAGTGTATTAAAAAATCAAGCTTTTGTTTTTTTTCAAACAAATCGAATTTTTCATTGATCAAATCTCTAAAAAAAAATAATTCAGCTATTTTTTTCTTTTCTACATTGCGATCTTGGCCAGTAATACTTAAAGTAGAAACTCGAACATAAACAATACTTGAATTTATATTAAAAATTATATTATTATCACTAAAATCAATCCAAGCAATGTCATCACTATGCCACGCTAATGGATAATTTCTAAAACCAAACTGCAGATATTGTTTTTTTGAAAAAATATGTTCTGACAAAGAACTTCTGGTTAATCCTTTATGCCTTCTATAATAAAAATTGGAAGGTTTTTCAGTTTTAGGGTGATAAAAAATTTCTGAGGTTAAATTATTAAATTCATCTATTCTGCCACTGGAAAATCTAATTACTGAGCTATTTATACTTTTAATTTCATCAATATTTTTATAAAAATCTCCTACAACATTTTTACTAAGAATATCATCGTCTCCAAGAATCATAATCCATTCTTCATTTTCAGTCAAAGCTATGCAACGGTTCCATTGCATAACCAATGAATCACTTCCTAAGTTTTTTTCAAAATATTGATACTTGAAATTAAATAATCCTTTATATTTTTCTAATAATTCATTCGGATTCTCGGAACTTGCATCATCTCCTATATAAACTGCAAATCTTTTATCTGTTTGTGCAGCTAGTGAATCTAGCGTAAACTTAAAAAAAGATAATTTAAAATATGGAATCACGATGGCAAGCATTTATTATAAAATAATCTGATTATTAATTAAAAGAGGTAAAATGTTTTACAATTTCATGAAAAGAGGCTGTTATTTTATACCTACTTTTGATTTAAAGAAATTAATTACTGTTTTAATAAAGAGCTTAAAAACAAATTTTTCGCTTTTGAGTTTATTATCAAAATCTGTTTTATTCATATTGATTACATCTGACAAATACATAAACGAACCTTTTTGCGAAACAAAAAAATCAGCATGTTTAATACTTAAGTACTCAAACAGCTTTTTTTTATCTGATGTTTTCAAATCTTGCTGCCTTGATTTCGATTTTATTCTATAATAAAATCCAGTATCGTTAATTCGTAAAGCACTGCCATTATTCTTTAGCAACGCAATCCAAAATTCCCAATCTTCTAAACCAGAAATCATATTTTCGTCATATCCGCCAATACTCTCCCAGTCTGACTTTCTATAAATTGCAGAGCAAAAAATAATATTATCTGACGAGAGTTTTTTAAGAGAAAAATCTGACAGGTTCCATGTTCCAATTTCTTCACCAAATTTTTCTGCATTACAATAAACTACTTTTAATAGTGTATTTTCTAGAAAGGCTTTAATCCCTTTTTCTGTGTAAGTATTCCCAATTCTATCATCTGCATCTAAAGGCAAAATAAATTCACCTGTGGCTTGATCTATACCTATATTTCTTGCCTGACTTACACCTCCATTTTCTTTTTCTATGTATTTAAATCGTGAATCTTTCTGAAGCCATTTATCAGCAACTTCGTGACAATTATCAGGGCTTCCATCATTTATTATTATACATTCCCAACTTTTATATTCCTGATTTAAAACCGATTCTAAGCATTCATCAAGATACTGAGCTTGATTATAACATGGAACGATTATGGAAATTAATGGATTCTTCATTAATTTAAAATTTGCTTAACAACCCTAATTTAATTAGCAATTGTATTTTTTTAGATTTTTTTAGATTTGATACTACATCTTCAAATTCCTTCAAATGTATCATATCTTGTATATATGCAGAAAAACCAGATTCTAAAACAAACTGTTTTTCAGAAAAAATTACGCTTTTATTTTCCATATCTGAACTAAGTCCATCCAAATAAAAGGTCGATAATGTTTCATCAACTTTTAGATAAGAACAATTATTTTTACAAATATTTTCAATAAAAAACTTCCAATCTGACACAATTTTTAAACTTTCATCATAAAGACCTTTTTCTTCAAATAAATATCTTCGTATAAATGTAGCCGGATGAGGTAATGTATCATTATACAAATACGAAAACGATAATTTTTCAGGGTATTTACGGATTATTGACTTTGAGTCATCAATTATATTTAGATTAAAATAAATGAAATCTTTTGCTTTAATAAAACTATGATTTTTGTCAAGCGCTGTATTATCAAAAAAATGATCTCCACTATTTAAGAATATTACATAGTCCCCTTTTGCTTTCACTATTCCTTTGTTCATTGCATTATAGATACCTTTGTCAGGTTCGCTAACCCAATAATCAATATATTTAGTTTGGCTTTCTATATATCCAACACTACCATCTGTAGAACCACCATCGATAACAATATATTCAAAATCTTTCCAAGTTTGATTGACTACACTTTCTACAGTTCTTTTTAAACCACCGAGATTGTTATAATTGATTGTTATGATAGTTATTTTAGGCATTTATTATAAATCTTAAGTTTTTTTGAAAAGGAAATGACATTTTATAACATCGATTTTATAATATCAATCTCTCTTGCGGTATATTCCTTATATTTTTTGCTTTTAATCTTTCTTAGGAAATGAGTTCTTGTAAGCTGTTTTCCATATATTAATTTTAAAACGCGAAAAACTACTCTTTCTCCTAAGCTAAAACTAAAATTCTCATTTATTATATACTCATATAAGTTCGCATATCTGTTATTATAAAGCTTATAAATTTTCAATAACTCTTCTTGTCTTTTTCTTCCGCCAACACCACTTTTATGTTCTTCATGAATGCGATATAACGAAATGGACTTGTGTAAAGGATAAAAAGAAATATTATTTTGTTTGGCACGAAGAAACCATTCCCAATCAAAACCAAAATTAAGATCAATATTCAAAATTCCCGTTTCGAACCACACTTTCCTACTCCAAAAAGAAGATGGTTGAATGATAGTATCTGCCAATTCTAACGGAATGGAATTGAAAGAAGCCGCTACATTGCTACCTCGTGCAACCAAAATGCCATTATTTTTTTCTTCAAAATGGAGACAATTTCCAAAATAAATCCCATCTCCTTTTTCATTATATTGGGTTGCAATAAAATTCAAAATATTTGGCATTAAAACATCATCACTATTCAGCCACATTAAAATTTCACCAGTTGCTCTGTTAAAACCTTTATTTATTGCATCTGCCTGTCCTTTGTCTTTTTCAGAAACCCAATAAGTTAGTTCTTTCTCGTATTTTTTGATTATTTCAACTGAATTATCTGTACTTGCCGCATCATAAATCAAATATTCTAAATTAGGATAACGCTGTCCTAAAACAGATAAAATAGTATCCTCAAGATATTGACCTTGATTGTAAGATGGTGTTACTATTGATATTTTGGGATAATTCATTTTTAAATTATGATATATATATTTAATTATAATGCTATGAACTTGAAATTTCAATTATTTACTTAAAATACTTTTTTCACAAGTTTAATAAAGAAAGGTGGTATGATATTATATATTAAAACTTTTAAGACACTCTTTTTTTTAACTACTACTTTTACTTCTTCTTTAGAGTAAAAGCATTTAATTTCTGAAAAATAATCGATTTTGTTTTGAATTAATTTATTATGGTATTGGCTATATAATTCATAAACTTCTTTCGACAATGTAACAGAATTGTATCTATCATAATGTTTAGAAAATACTTCTGGTTTTGTATAGTTATATGAGCTAAAATGATAAAATACTAATTTAGAATTATCATTCATTATATATTCATCATTAATCTTAACTATTAAGTTTCTTTCATGTAGATTCCATGGCGCGACATTAAAACCATATTCATCTAAAACCTTAACCTTATTAAAAAAAATTGGCACCAAATTAATCCATAATTGATCTACAAATAACCCATTAGAAACTTGGCTAAAACCAATTTTTAATGTTTTATCTTCCCACCAATCAAGTAAATCCCTCGCATTTTGGCTTTTCGGATTCAGGGCTAAGAATCCTAAATTATATATCCCGTAATTTAAAAATGAACTTTCTGCCGGAGAAAAATCATCTACACCTATTGGATTTAGAATATGAGGTGTTAATAAAATATCATATTCTTTTAAATATTTTTCTAATAAACTTAACTTATTGAAAATTTGAATATCTGGATCAAAATAAATGATTGTTTCAAGATTTTCATATTTACTGATTAAATACTTAAAAAACGAAGCTTTAATTGAGGTGTTTAATTCTACAATATCATATTTTTTTATTATTTCATCAAAACAATAAATACCAAATTGAGAAGCGGGAATAATTTCTATATTCTCCAAAAAAGAGTAGTCAATATCTTCTGAAAATTCATCGCATAAACCAATTATAAATTTGTAATCTGAATTTTTTTCTAACAATGAATATTCCAATATCTTAGCTTGTGCCAGATAGTTATTTGAACAAATAGTAAATGCAATTTTCATTATAGTCTATATCCAAATATATTTAATTGCAAATCAAAATAAGATCCTCTTTTTTCTTTATATGGATTTTTCATATTTTCCCAAGCTTCTTTTATGTATACTTTGAAACCAGCATTTTTTAATATTATTAACAATTCACCTATCATCTGAGGATTTTCGGCAAAACTATGATATTCGACAAAAATATTTTCCACGTTTTTTAATGAATCACAACAATCTTTCAAGATCTCATATTCCGGGCCTTCAATGTCAATTTTTAAGAAATCAATTTTTTCATGTAAAAAATCTTTTAAACGCACAGTTTCTATCCCGATTGTATTCTCTGCTTTTTCCTCAACTATGTGGCCTCCTAAAGAACCTCTTTTAGAAAAAACCAAAGGTTCGTCGTTAATCCAAACTGCCTTTTGATAAAGTTTTACGTCATTAATATTAAACTGATTTAAATTATATTCAGAAATACTAAAGATATCATTATCAGGTTCAAACGCAATTATTTCAGATTCTGGAAAAAGCCTTTTAAAGTAAATAATACTTAATCCAATATTCGAACCGCAGTCTATAATTTTAGGTTTATTGTTATTGGCAGTAAATTTATAAACCTCTTCTATAAATAGCTCATTAAGACTATGTAAATACCAAAATGAATCCGTAATCTTTATTTCTTTACCAAATAATATCGATGTATTCTTTATAGATCCCTTTTTCAATTCAGAAAACTCATTGTACGAAAGACCCAAAAATTTATATTTTCTAAATTCAAGAATTTTTTTTATTCTCTTTTTAATTAATTTCATTTTTCCAAGATCTACTATTAAAATCATAAGTTTTTATTAATCTTGCCGGAGATCCCGCGATCATAGAATAATCAGGAAAAGATTTAGTTACTACTGAATGTGCTCCAACAACACAATTCTTACCTAGTTTAACTCCTGATAATATAGTTACTCTATAACCAATAAAAGTATTTTTTCCTATTTCAATTTTCCCTTTTGACAAAAGAGGCTGATCCTTTAGTGGCAAATCTATAGTAGGATCAAAATCGTGATAATGATCTGATAAGTATACATATTCACTAATTAAACATCCGTCATTAATTAATATTTCATCTATTGCAGTAATACATGCATAATTACCAATCCTTACATTATTTGAAATAATTATTCTAGGACTAAATGATTGATTTAAATACTTATCAAATGCCGCAAGCCACGCGGTATGTCCTATACTTGAATTATCTTTTATTTCTATATATTCTGCCCCATCCAAAATTTTAGGTTTTTCAAAAAAAGAATTTATGCCTACTTTAATTCCTAAAGAGTTATTTTGATTATAATATTTAGGCTCAATTTTCTGAAAAAATGTTGACAAGTAGTTAACCATTTTTCTTTTAAGAAAGTTCATCATATCTAAAAGATGTTTTTAAATTTAACTCTCCTCTCCATTTCCTATCAAGCACAGATTCAAATTTATTTTTAACAATTAAATTTGTTTCTGACACCCATTGATCTATTATAGTATTATTACTTACCAATGCAATATCAATTTCATACTTTCCATCTATAACTGGCAAGATTAACTCAAACTTAAAAACTTGATTTCCTTTTTTTATGTCAAAATAATCTCCTTCATAATCACGACTATTGCATCCGAGCATAATTTTTCCTTCAAAATTCCTGATAACAAGCCCTAATTCACAATTACTAAAATCCTCATTTGAATTAAATTCAAAACAAATACTTTCTTTTTCATCAGAAGAAATACTAAATAAATTAGAATCTCCAATAAACCATCTTGTAAAAAAACCTGATGAATCATTATTGATTTCGGTTCTTTTTCCATCATTAGCGAGTTGATCTTCATTGAAATACTCATCTATAACAGCATCTATACTTCCTTCAAAAACAACTTTTCCGTTCTCCATCACAATTCCCTTAGTACACAATTGCTTAACTGCAGCCATATTATGACTGACAAACAAAACGGTTCGTCCACCTTCACGGGATATGTCTTGCATCTTTCCAATAGCTTTTTTCTGAAATTCAGCATCTCCAACCGCCAAAACCTCATCTATCACCAAAATTTCTGGTTCTAAAAAAGCAGCAACCGCAAATGCTAAACGAACTGTCATTCCAGAACTATATCTTTTTACAGGAGTGTCAATATAACGCTCACAACCTGAAAATTCAATAATTTCATCTAGCTTTGATGTAATTTCTTTTTTGGTCATTCCTAAAATGGCTCCATTAAGAAAAATATTTTCTCTTCCGGTCATTTCACCATTAAAACCTGTACCCACTTCGAGCAATGAAGCTATACGTCCTCGAGATTTTATACTACCAGTGGTTGGAGCGGTTACTTTAGAAAGAATTTTTAAAAGTGTCGATTTTCCAGCACCATTTTTTCCGATAATACCTAAAACTTCTCCTCTTTCAACTTCAAAATTAATGTCCTGTAAAGCCCAAACATAATCAGAGGTTCCTTTTGTTGAACGATCATTTGTTTCTCCAATTTTCAAATATGGATTTTCCTTTCCTCTAATTTTATGCCACCAACGGTTTAGATCATGACTTAAAGTTCCAGTTCCAACTTCTCCCAAACGATATTGCTTCGAAATATTTTCGGCTTTTAAAATAATATCTTTCATTATACTGTATCTATAAAGCTTTTCTCTGTTCTATTAAAAACCAATAACCCAACAAAGAAAACAGTTAATGTAATTATTGCTGTATATAACAACCCTAAAATTGATATACTCCCGATATTTAAAAGCATATAGCGAGAAGTTTCTATTACGTAAGCTAAAGGATTGTACTCCACAATCCAACCAAATTTTGGAAGTTTTTCTTTTATTAATTCCATCGGATACATTACTGCAGATATGTACATTAGCAATTGCACGCCAAATCCAATCAAATTATTTAAATCCCTATATTTTGTAACCATTGAAGAAATCATCATTCCCAAACCAAGTCCCAAAATTCCCATAAACATTATTAAGACTGGAAAAAACAATAATGATATATTTAGGCTTAAATCTGCTCCCTTCCAGAAAAAGAAAATGTAAAAGACTACAAATATGCAAAATTGAATTCCGAATTTGACCAAATTTGAAATAACTATAGATAAAGGAGTTATGATTCGTGGAAAATAAACCTTCCCAAATATTCCTGCATTAGATTTAAATGTATCTGAAGTTCCATTTAAACAAGCAGTAAAATAATTCCAAACCATAATTCCAGCAAGATTAAATAAAAATGGAGGAATAGAACCTGTCTTAATTCCTGCAACATTGTTAAATATAATGGTAAAGGTTATAGAGGTAAATAAGGGCTGAATAAGATACCAAAGTGGTCCTAAAACCGTCTGCTTATAAACTGTAATTATGTCTCTTTTTACAAAGAGCATTAATAAATCTCTATACTGCCAAATCTCCTTAAAATTCAGCGAGAAAAATTTATTCTTAGGTGTTATTTCAAACAGCCAATCATTTGTGTTTTTAGAATCCATTTAAAAGAACCAAAAAAAATCTAGTTTCAAAAATTTAACAAGATTTTTAACATTTTACAATTTGTTTAAAAATGCCAAAAGGTGTTTTTAAAAAACACCTTTTGAACTATATTTTTGAATAAAAATATTATAAAGCTAGCTATTTGTCTAAAACTTCAAAAGCAGAATTCATGCTTTTAAATTCTGGAACTATTTTTTTCATTTTAGCCACAATATCATCATTTTCATAAAAATCAGCAATGCCAATTAATTCGTCAACGTCGTTATGGAGAGTTTCATATTCGTCTTGAATTTCTTGTGCAATCATAATCTTATTATGATATGTTGGGAGAGTCTTTGAAGTATCATTTAATAATTCTTCGTAAAGCTTTTCTCCTGGTCTTAAACCAACAATTTTAATTTTAATTTCTTTATCAGGTATGAAACCTGCCAACTTAATCATTTTGCGGGCTAAATCTATAATTCTAACTGGTTTACCCATATCAAAAATATAGATTTCACCACCATTACCCATAGCACCAGCTTCTAACACAAGCTGACAAGCCTCTGGAATTGTCATGAAATAACGAATAATATCTTGATGTGTAATGGTTACTGGTCCCCCATCTGCAATCTGTTTGGTAAATAATGGTACAACTGATCCATTTGAACCTAAAACATTACCAAAACGAGTTGTGATGAATTTTGTTCCCCCTTCAACATTTTCTCTTTGATTTTTTAAGAATAAGGACTGAACGTATTTTTCTGCAATGCGTTTACTTGCCCCCATTACGTTACTCGGATTCACAGCCTTATCAGTAGAAACCATTACAAATTTCTTTACATGATATTTGCAAGCTAGATCTGCAAGGTTTTTAGTCCCTTTAATATTAGTTTGAATTGCTTGAGAAGGATTTTCTTCCATCAAAGGCACATGCTTATAAGCTGCTGCATGAAAAACAACATGAGGATTGTAGTTTTTAAAAACTTTCTCCAATGCTTTTTTACTTCGTACATCTGCAATTACAGCCACAATATTAGTACCCACATTCATAGCTTGAGTTTCTAAACACAAGTTATGGAGTGGTGTCTCAGCATGATCTAAGACAATCAAATTTTTGGGATTAAAGTTTAGAACTTGCCTTACAATTTCACTTCCAATTGAACCTGCTGCCCCTGTAATCAGAATTGTTTTATCTTTGAGCTGTTTCGAAATAGACCTACTGTCAAGAACTATAGGCTTTCTTTCTAATAGATCTTCAATTTGAATATTTTTGACTTTCTGAGAAATTTCTTTTTGGTTTTCCCAGTCAGAAATTAACGGAACCGTATATACTCTGTAATTAAACTCTAAACATTGATCGACAATAATAAGCTGTTCATCTTTTGTCAAACTTTTATCAGCAATAATCACCCCTTCCGCTGCAACAGATCGCATTAAAGCTGGAAGCTTTTTTCTTAAAATTAAGATAGGGAGATCCAGCATACGCTTAGATGCATTCTGATTATTCTTATCGACAAATCCAACAATTTTAAATCGAGAAGGTGTTTCAAATTTTAAAGCGTTTGCAACAGAAATTGCATTTGCGTCTGTACCGTAAATAACTGTTCTTACAAGTTTGGTCGTGGCTTTTTCTGAAAAATACATTTCAAAAGTTTGTTTTACTACTACACGATATAAAAATAGTCCGCAGAATGACAAAACCAGATTGATAAAGAGTGCTGTATTTAAAAAAGCTTTATGCCCTGTGTATAATTCAAATACTAAATTTATAAATAAGAAAAATACTAGCACAGACATCTGCGAAAACAACAATTTTATTGCATCTATATAAGAGGAGTGTCTAATAATCCCTGAATAGGTCCTAAACAGCCAGAAAAAAAATATATTGACAATAATTAACCCCGCAACAAAGTAAAAATTATGAGAAGTAATAAGATATCCAATTGCTGTTCCTTCAAAAAGCAAATAGGTAAGACAAAAGGAAAAAACCAAAACCATTACATCTATTCCAACAATAATCCACCTAGGCAAATAACTTAGATTATTAATATTTGCACGAAGATTTCTTGGTGAGAAAGTGTTATATAATAAAGAGGTTATATTATTTGGTTTGTCTGTATTCAATTGAGTTTTTTTTAAGTACCTGTAATTAGAACTTTGTACAAAAATACAAATTAAAGGTTTTAAATAATTAGTTAAAGGTACAAATTAAATTTTAACACTTTTTTTCTTTTGTTTTAGAAACTCGATCAAATACGTTCCATACCCAGATTTTAATAGTGGTTGCGCTAATGCCTCAAGTTGTTCGTCATTAATAAACCCTTGTCTCCACGCAATTTCTTCGATACAGCCCACCTTTAGACCTTGCCTTTCCTCAATAACCTGAACAAATTGCCCTGCTTGCATTAAGCTATTAAATGTTCCTGTGTCTAGCCACGCAGTTCCTCTACTTAATATCCCAACTTTTAACTGTCCTTTCTCCAGATAAACTTTATTAACATCAGTTATTTCATATTCACCACGAGCACTTGGTTTTATATTTTTAGCAATTTCTACAACAGAATTATCATAGAAATACAGTCCTGGAACTGCATAATTTGACTTCGGTTCGACAGGTTTTTCTTCTATAGAAATGGCCTTTTTATTTTCATCAAATTCAACCACACCATATCTTTCGGGATCTGCAACGTGATAAGCAAATACAACTCCACCATCCGGATTAGCATTATCCTTTAAAAGCTGTTGCATATTTGTTCCAAAAAAGATATTATCTCCTAACACCAATGCCACTTTATCTTTTCCGATAAAATCTTCTCCAATTACAAAAGCCTGAGCCAAACCATTTGGATCTGGTTGTTCTGCATAACTAAATTTGCAACCTATTGTACTTCCATCACCTAAAAGTTTCTTGAAATGAGGCAAATCATGAGGTGTTGAAATTATCAAAATTTCATTAATACCAGCCATCATAAGTGTTGACAATGGATAGTATATCATAGGTTTATCATATACCGGCATTAACTGTTTACTAACCGCTAAAGTTAATGGATGTAATCTTGTGCCAGAGCCTCCAGCTAATATAATCCCTTTCATAAATTTTAGTTTTTAAAACTCCAAGTTCGACCAACATGCAAAACTCAAACTTTATTTTATTCAAATATTTTTTTTAAACTTTCTTTATAACATGGAACTTCCAAATTATAAATCACCTTTATTTTCTTTTTATCTAGCAATGAAAAATTTGGTCTTTTTGCTGGGGTTGGATAAGACGAAGATGGGATACCATTTACCTTGCAATTATACCCCCCTAACTCTTTAATACCCAAAGCAAATTCATGCCAGCTTATTTCTCCTTCATTAGAATAATTATATATTCCTGAAATCCAATTTTGCGAATTAACAATATCGATCATTACCTGCGCTAGATCAGCTGCATAAGTTGGTGAGCCAACCTGATCGTTCACAACGCTTATCTCTTCTCTCTCTTGCATTAAGCGTTGCATAGTTTTAACAAAATTGTTTCCAAATTTACTATAAACCCAAGAAGTTCTAATAATAATCGCGTCT
This sequence comes from Flavobacterium nitrogenifigens, assembly GCF_003254565.1. GTDB lineage: Bacteria > Bacteroidota > Bacteroidia > Flavobacteriales > Flavobacteriaceae > Flavobacterium > Flavobacterium nitrogenifigens. Next base: position 127,888 of record NZ_QJRI01000182.1, on the reverse strand, counting down.
GGATTTTGCTTCATGCATACAATCTCTCCTGCCAATTTACTTTCACCATACACATTTATAGGGTTTGTTAATGCTTCTTCATCTAATGCGGAAGAAGAATTACCATCAAAAACGTAATCTGTAGAAATATGGATTAATTTAATATTATTTTTTGCAGCATATTTTGCAATTATTTCTACCGCCAAAGAATTTATTGTAAAAGCCAAATCTTTTTCTGTTTCAGCTTTATCAACCGCGGTGTAAGCACCACAATTCAAAATCACATCTGCCTTAATTTCATTTAACTGAATAGGCAAAAGATCTAGATTGTCTAATGTGATTTTTGTTCTATCTGCAAAAATCCATTCATATTCTGGATATTTTGATGATAAAACTGAAAGTTCTGATCCTAATTGCCCATTTGCGCCCGTTACAAGAATTTTTTTCATTAAAATAAGCTATTACAGTTTTCAATAAATGGCAAAATCTGATCTTTATCAGAAACGATTGCATCGTTCAAATCCATTCCCCAATCAATATTTAAAGAAGGATCATCATATTTGATTCCACCTTCAGAAGCTTTATTATAAAATTGATCACATTTGTACATTACTGATGCTGTTTCACTGATCACTGAAAATCCATGCGCAAAACCTTGAGGAACCAACAATTGCTTTTTGTTTTCTGCTGAAAGTAAAATACTAAATGATTTTCCATAAGTAGGAGAATCTTTTCTTAAATCTACAGCAACATCAATAATTTCACCTTCTAAAACACGCACTAATTTCGTTTGTGCAAAAGGAGGATTTTGATAGTGTAATCCTCTTAAAGTTCCATATTTGGAAAACGATTGGTTGTCTTGAACAAAATCAATATCAATTCCTAAATCTTCAAATTTGGTTTTACTATAAGACTCAAAAAAATAACCTCTTTCATCGCCAAAAACTGCTGGCTCAATAATAACTAAATCTTTAATGTACGTTTCTTCAACTTTCATATAAATTAGGCAAGTGTTTTTATTTTAATTAATTAAAAAAAGTGTTGATTACTTTTTCTATTCTTTTTTTATCTTCATTTGTAAGATTTGTTCCAGAAGGCAGACATAATCCATTTTCAAATAGCTTTTCTGACACTTTATTGCCATAATATGGATAACTATCAAAAATTGGTTGCTGATGCATTGGTTTCCAAAGAGGACGCGTCTCAATGTTTGCTTCTTCAAAGGCTTGCAATAAATCATTCTTAACTTCGCTCGATTTTAGCAAAATCGTGTTCAGCCAATAATTTGAAAAATAATCTTCATTTTTTGTCTCAAAAAGTTCGACTTCTTCAATAGTCGAAAAAAGTTCTCGATAAAATAAATGATTATTTCTTCTTGAATCTATTTTTTCTTTGAGCATTTTTATTTGTCCTAATCCAATACCAGCACAAATATTACTCATTCTGTAATTATATCCAATTTCACTATGCTGATAATGAATAGCAGTATCTTTTGCTTGGGTTGCATAAAAAATGGCTTTGTCCTTTACTTCTTTTGAATTAGATATTAAAGCACCGCCACTTGATGTTGTAATTATTTTATTTCCATTAAATGACAATATTCCAAATTCGCCAAAAGTACCACAATTTTTCCCCTTATAACAACTCCCTAATGCTTCGGCACTATCTTCAATAACCGGAATTCCATAGCGATCAGCTATAGCATGAACATCATCTACTTTATATGGCATACCATACAAATGAACTGCAATTATTGCCTTTGGTTTATTACCTCTTTTAATTCGGTCTTTTATCGCTATTTCAAGATTATCAGGACATATATTCCAAGTTTCAGGTTCACTATCAACAAAAATCGGAGTTGCACCTTGATATAATATCGGATTAGCAGATGCTGAAAATGTCAAACTTTGGCAAATAACCTCATCTCCTTGTTTCACTCCCAATAAAATGAGTGACAAATGAATCGCTGATGTTCCAGAGTTTAACGCCGCAACAAATAAATCTTCTCCAAAATAATTCTGAAGTTCAACTTCAAAATCATTTACATTTGGTCCTCCCGAGGTAATCCAGTTAGATTGCAATGCTTTCTCAATATATTCTATTTCAAAACCACTTTGCAACGATAAGGATAAATAAATTCTATCCATTTAAATTCCAATAATCAGAAGGGTATCGCGCATCATCTTCTTTTACATTTGATAATGGTAAAGTAGAAAATGATATTAATTTTGAATCTTTTTCTAATGATTCTACTGCATTTGCATAACCTGCAGGAATATGAACAATTTTACTGTCAAATTCAGAGACTTCTACTGTTTCAATAGTCAAATCTTTTGAAGGGTTTTCCCAATTGTCAATTTTGACAAAATGGATTTTAAAAGATCCACTTACACAATAAAAATTCTTTGAATCTAATTTATGTCCCTGCCAAGCACGGATAGGGTTTTCTTCTGAATTTGTAATGATGTAAAATCTTTCAATGTCACTAAAACTAAAATCATTAACATATGAAATAGTTCCTCGGTGATCAGAAAAATTTCCTCCCTGAATTACTTCTGGACTCATACTTGCAATTTTAAGTTGCTTTTATTTATTAAATAAAATTTAAAAGAATACACTAAAAGCAATGGAACAATTATAATTGCGAATAGTATATAATCACTTATTTTTTGATAAAGTGATATTACTAAAATAGAAACTCCAATTTGTGCCAATGCATAATATAGCGAAACTAATCTATGCTGTATTTTGTATTCATTGCTAAGAATTTGATATAAATGTAAACGATGTGCTTCGAATATATTTTGTTTTAAATATAGTCTATGTAAAATAGTACAAACTGCATCAACACCGTAAACAGCTAAAAACAAAAGCCAAATAACCGAGTTTGTACTTAAAATTAATTTTAAAACTAGATAAATAATCCAAAATGCAATTGCAATACTACCAACATCACCCGCAAAACATTTAGCCTTTTTTCTATAATTAAAAAACAGAAAGACCAAACTTGCAATCATTCCATATTTTATGAAACTGCCATCTGTAAACAGTTGAATTTTGGTATTAACATATAATAAAGATCCAAGTACAGTCAAAGTATAAAGTCCTGTTATTCCATTAATACCGTCCATGAAATTGTAAGCGTTTATTAAGCCAATCGCTAGTATATATGATATAGCTACTCCCCAGATTGGCATGAGAGTAAACAGATTGAGATCTAAGAAAATCAATGTAATTGCAAGAAAATGAATAGAAATTCTAATTTTATTCGAAAGACTTTGAATATCATCCCAAAAACTAACCAAACTAACCAATGTTATTCCCGTAAAGAAAAAATAATTGCTTTCAATATTCTGAAAAAAATAAAGCAAAGCTGAAAACCAAAAAATTATACCACCTCCTCGAAGTGTTATTTCTGTATGTGAACTTCTTTGATTTGGTTTGTCAATAATGTTAAAACGATCTGCTACCTTGAAATAAATTAGCATTAAAATCATCAAAATTAACAACAGCACTGTGTATTGCATTCTTATCTATTTAAATTTTATTCCCAATTAGAATCTTTTATTTCATCATATACTTTTTGAATTCCTTCTTCCAAAGTTGTTTTTGCTTTCCAACCAAAACTATTCAATTTAGAAACATCCATCAATTTACGTGGAGTTCCGTCAGGTTTAGAAGTATCTGTCAAAATTTCTCCCTTATACCCTACAACTTTTTTCACTAAAATTGCTAAATCTAAAATCGAAATATCTTCGCCAACACCAATATTCACTAAACCTGAATCATTATAGCTTTCCATTAAGAACAAACAAGCTTCTGCTAAATCATCTGCATGTAAAAATTCTCTTTTAGGACTTCCTGTTCCCCAGATAGTAACTGATGTATCTCCATTACGTTTAGCTGTAATAAATTTTCTAAGCATAGCTGGAAGAACATGTGAATTATTTAGATCATAGTTATCATTAGGACCATACAAATTAGTTGGCATCACTGAAATGAAATTACATCCAAATTGGTCTCTATAAGCATCACACATTTTAATCCCCGCAATCTTAGCAATTGCGTAAGGTTCATTTGTTGGCTCTAATTCACCTGTAAGCATATATTCTTCCTTTAATGGCTGAGGAGCCATTTTCGGATAAATACAAGAAGATCCAAGAAACATCAGTTTCTTAACATTATTTACATATGATTGATGAATCACATTATTTTGAATCATTAGATTTTCGTAAATGAAATCTCCTTTATAAATATTATTTGCAATGATACCTCCAACTTTTGCTGCAGCTAAAAAAACGTAATCTGGTTTTTCTTGCTGAAAAAAATCGGCAACAGCTTGCTGATCCTTTAAGTCAAGTTCTGAAGATGTTCGCAAAATAAAATTTGTAAATCCTCTAGATTTCAACTGTCTTAAAATAGCCGAGCCCACCATTCCACGGTGTCCAGCTACATATATTTTATCATTTAACTCCATGTGATAATTATAATATTAACAATCGATTTACATTAATATTTAGTAATAGACCTTGCTTCGCTTAACATCTTTTCTCTTTGAACATACGCAAGATCAGACGCCATCATTTCTTTTACTAGTCCACCTAAATCATACTTTGGTTCCCAACCTAACTTTGTTCTTGATTTTGTTGGATCTCCGATAAGCAAATCAACTTCTGTTGGACGGAAATATTGTGGATCGACAGCAATAATTTGTTTACCCAATTCTATCTGATAGGCAGGATTACTACATGAGGCTACATACCCTTTTTCATTTACTCCTTCACCTCTAAATTCAATTTCTATACCTACTTCTAAAAATGCCATTTTTACAAAATCACGTACATAAGTGGTTTCTCCCATAGCAATTACATAATCTTCAGGAACATCCTGCTGCAAGATTCTCCACATTGCTTCTACATAATCCTTTGCATGTCCCCAATCACGTTGAGCGTCTAAATTTCCCAAGTACAAACAATCTTGTTGTCCTAAAGCAATTGCTGCGGTAGCCATAGTAATTTTACGTGTCACAAAAGTTTCTCCTCTACGAGGCGATTCATGATTAAACAAAATTCCATTACATGCGTACATATTATAAGCTTCACGATAATTTTTTGTAATCCAGAAACCATAAATTTTTGCTACTCCATAAGGTGAGCGTGGATAAAAAGGTGAATTTTCATCATATAATCCTTTTTCATTTTTATTTTCTGCTAATCCGCCATATAATTCGGATGTTGATGCCTGATATATACGGGTTTTCTTTTCCATTCCTAGAATGCGAACTGCTTCTAAAATCCTTAATGTACCAATACCGTCAACATTTGCAACATATTCAGGAGAGTCAAAAGAAACCTTTACATGGCTCATTGCTCCTAAGTTATAGATTTCATCAGGCTGTACTTCCTGAATAATTCGAATGATATTTGTAGAATCCGTTAAATCTCCATAATGCAACTTAAAATTCACATGAACTTCATGCTGATCTTGATAGATATGATCGATACGTTGTGTATTGAAGGAAGAAGCTCTTCTTTTAACACCATGAACCATATAACCTTTCTCTAATAATAATTCTGCCAAGTATGAACCATCTTGTCCAGTTATACCTGTTATAAGTGCTATTTTCATAATATTTTATATTCTAAGAGTGTATTAATTATATTTTTTAAAGGATTTTATTGTAATGTCTAATCCTTCTTGTGTTGTTACTGGAAGTTCTTTTTTTAGAGCTTTTTTAATTTTTGAATTACTTACCACATAATTTTCGGTTAATTTATTAAGCCTTTCTGAATTTAGTGGTAATGATAAATAATCTCCAATTCTTGCAACAGTTTTTATGCCCCAAGGTGAAACTTTCCAAATAGTAGTTTTTTTTCCTAAATTCATTCCAATTCTTTGAATCAATTCATTTGTTGATAATGAATCATCATCAGCAATGTGGTAAATACCATTTGGAATTTCTTTATTTTCAAGCAATTCATTTATTACAAAACAAATGTTTTCTACACTCAAAAAAGAACGAAGATTATCAAATGCCCCTAATGGCCAAGGTATGTTTTTTAAAACAAAGTTATATAGCAAATTAAGGTTTCCTTTATTCCCTGGCCCATGAATCATACACGGTCTTAGAATATAGAGCCTTTTATCTGCTGGTAATTCTTTACTTAAAAGATATTCTTCAGCTTGTTTTTTAGAAATACCATAATGCGTTTTTGGGTTTGGTACAACATCTTCTGTAAGCATTTCTTTTATTTGATCCGCTGCTGCTTTTACAGAACTTAAAAAAATAAAAACAGTTGCATCTGACTTTAAAAAAGAATCAAAAACTTGTTTCGTCAATTCAAAATTAGCTTCATAATAGTCACTAGGCTTTGCTACATTTTTAAGATCATGAGCCTTTCCCGCCAAATGAATAATTGCATTTCCCTTAAAGTCAAAATGTTGATTCGGCACAAAGCGAATACTTTTGACTTCTACTTCATGCGAGGATTTTAAATATTCTCGAAGATTCTTTCCTACAAAACCTGATCCACCTGTAATAACTGTCTTCATTTAATTAAATTGCGACAATGTTTTGTCATTAATCTCTTTTCTTTCTGAATCAAAGAACCATCCCCATTTATTAAAATATGTAATTGCAGAATTGATAAATATTTTAAAGAGCCTTTTACTTTTATTAGCACCAGATTCATATTCGTGTATTACAGAGACTTTAGGAAAATAAATGGTTTTATAATATTTATGAATTCTTCTCGATAAATCCCAATCTTCAAAATACATAAAGAAATTGTCATCGTACATTCCTACTTCATTTACTGCTTTTAAACTAACCAGTGTAAAACATCCAGACAAAATCGGGGTATTATAAATAAGATCTTTAGGAACCTCCCTTAATTCATATTTGTTTATAAAAGCATTATAGGCATTATTTGGTTTTTTAACTTTTCTCCATAATATACTAAAAGGTGATGGCAAAAGTTTAGGCAGATTTTGAATACTTCCATCTTCATTTAAAATTTGTGGCATCATCATCCCAATAGCCATATCTGTTTTAATATACTCTATCATTGAACCAATTACATCATCAGTAAAATAGATATCAGGGTTAACAATAAAATGATAATCAGAATGTTGATCTATTGCTTTTTTTATTGCTATATTATGCGAAGCTCCAAAACCAGGATTAGAAGGGTTATGAAAATATTCAATTCGTGAATCTTCAACTAATTTACTTAATTCATCTGTTGGAGAATTATCAATTAGATACATTTTTATATCTAATTCTGTATTTAGACAAGAATTAATTGCCTTTTGCAAAACGTTCTTATCATTTCTATATAAAACAATACAGCATGTTATTTTTGCACTCATTTAATTTTTCGTTTATACTTTATCCCACTTTTTAGTGTCAAAATTATATTTTTTCACGACTTTTGCTGGTGTCCCCACAGCAATTACATTTGGAGGTAAACTCTTAGATACTACTGAATTTGCTCCCACAATACTTCCCTTACCTATTGTTACACCAGGTAAAACAGAAACAAATTCACCTAGCCAAACATTATCTTCGATAATAATAGGTTTTGCATATAATTTTCTTTCACTTGGAGGAGTATCCGGAGAATCAATCGAACCTTCGTCACTATAATTTCCATGATTTAGATCAGATATAAAAACTTTACTTGCAATTAATACATTATTGCCAAGCCTTACACCTTTCATACCAGAAATATGAACATAATCATTAATTTGAACATTTTCACCAATAAAAACAACTTTTTCTTTATTTTCTGGATAAGCTTCTATTCGACAGCCAACTCCCGAAGTAAATTTTTTCCCTATCTCTATGAATTTTTTATTTCTTATATCAAATGGCAATCTTATCAATCTTGCTTGTTTAAAGAAAACCTTTGTATAGATTAAAGAAACTCCAAGTTTTAAAAAACCTAGGAAACCGTATCTTTCTAACATATAAATTATTTTAATAAGGTTTGAAACAATTCATTCCAGTTTTGAACAAAAGGATCTTCATACTCAATTGACAAAGTCTTATCAAAATTAAAATTATCATTTATAAAACCGGACATCAATTCTGCTAATTTAACAACATCGTCTGTTTTAAAAAAATTAACATAATCATAATTTCCCACTGTTTCTCTCGCATATGGTAAATCAGCAACAAATATTGTTTTTTTAAATTGTTTAAACTCACTTATTGGTAATCCCCAGGTTTCTAATTTAGATGGAAAAATTAAACAATCAGATTTAGCATAATATCGATATACTTCTTCTCTTTTAATTAATCCAATAAAATTGATATTTTTAATATTTTTATAATTATCAACAACTGATTTAGCATATTTATTTTCAGAACCATCAATTGTAATTACAACTGTAAAATCTTCATTTTTTTGAGAAAGAATTTTAGATGCCTCACAGATAACATCAATATTTTTAAATGGCCTTGGGAAAGTTGGAAAGAAAAATATTTTTTTGTCATTTTCCATTTTATATTCTGAATGTAAAAATTCAGATGGAATTTTAGGGATTTCAGGAAATGAGACAATAATTTTTTCTTTTTTCAAATCAAACATTTCAATAAACTTGTTCTTCAACCATAACTGCTGTACAATTACATATTTATTTTTTTTAATATTTATTTTATACAAATATTTATAAAAAAGTCTAAAGAAAAATTGTATTGGCTGAATATAAATGTCTTTAAAATTTACTGTATTGAAAGGTGATGGATTATGACAGTATACGGCCTGAGGAACATTTTTTAAAGTCGGGCTAGTATCGTGAAGTGAAAACCAAAAAGTTATATTATTTTGGTTTGCAAATTTTTTAAAGTAAAAATATTCATAATATAGACGATAAAAATAAGATTTTCTAGATTTTGGAAATTCTACAAAACTAATTTTTTTATATTGATTTTCCGTAAACAGATCTTTTTTGTGTACAAGAGCAACAAATTCATATTCGGCAAATTCATCACTTTTTTCTATAGCAAAAAGACAATCTTTTAACACAGAAAGCGGCCCTCCCTCGAAAAGATTTACTGCAGATATTACAACCTTTTTCATAATTTAAACTTTAATGAATATCTTAATTGGAGAAAAATCTAAGCGTTTTATGCTTTAAGCATAACTTACAAGCAACAACTAAATTGTTAAATAAAACTATTTGTCTTTTAAAAAATTGATCTGAATAAATTATAGCATTAGATCTTTTTATTTCTTTAAAAATCCTCAATTTATTACTTATATCATTTGAATCATTAAAACTTAAGCTATGTACAAATTTAACATCTAGCACTACCAAATTTTTTCTAAATTTTGAATATTGGTTCATAAAGTAATTATCCGTACCATAAAAACGTAATCTTTCATCATATCTAAATCCTTCCTTAAAAAATCTATTAGAAATTACCATTCCGCTATTTATTGCTGTAATATTAGATGAACCTATTATCCCAGCTTTTAAATTTTTTATAAGGGCCGTTTTAAATAAAAAATCTTTTGCCGGACTGACTAAGACCGAATTAGAATATATCTGTGGCAAAAATAAATCTTGATAAGGGTTAAGTTTAATTTGTTCCTCTAAGATCTCGAAAAAACTTAATGGAATATCTGAATCATCATCACATAACATCAGAAATGAATCTTCTTCAAGGGAATCAATAACCATATTATATATTTTCGATAGAGCTACATTTTCAGGAGTATGTTTATAAATTAAATTTTTGAAATGATTGTTTAAAAAAGTAAATGATTGCTGATTAATAACCTCTTTGCTATTGTCCCAAATAAAAATTGTCGAATAATCTTTAAAATCTTTGAAATTTAAAAGACTCTGCAAAGTAGCAGACTCATTTATACCTTTATTATATAAACAGATTACGATTGTTAAATTACTAATCATTCTTAAAAAATTATTTTGAATTCAAAATTTCAAATTAGCTTACTTTTGTTAAGTAACTAACAATTGCCATTTAATATACAACATCCCAACTTAAAAAGAATATGCGCGGCAAACTATAATATCAATTTGTTCTAATTGCTAAAGTTTTTAAAATATTAATTTTTATTGTTTAAAAATTTACTTTCAACCAGTTCATAAAAAATCTTACTTAAGAATACAGTAAGCGGGGTGATTACGAACCACATTATTAACAATTGAATTTCGTATTTTATATTAAAATATTTAAGTAATAAAAGGTTAACCAAAGCTAAAATTGGCCCATGAATCAAATATAGACTATATGATATTTTACCTAATTCAGCAGAAATCTTGCTGGAAAAAAAAATAATCAAAATATTTTTATCGGGAAGAAATGTTATTTGATTCAATAAAAAAGATATTGAAAGTCCTAAAATAATTTCAGAATAAAATTCAGGTATTACTTTTAATTTGATTAATACTAGTGCAATTGCAAAAAGAATTATTAAAAATAAAAAAAAATATTTGTTAAATTTCAATCTATGTTCGCTATTAAAAGTATAGAAAGCCGATAGTAAACCTAAAAAAAACAGCACTATATATTGAGGTCTTGTAAAAGGCAAATAAATATTTACAAAGTAAGAAAAAATAAATGTTATACTTAATGAAATCAACCAATTCGCTTTTTTCCAGATAAAAAGCATTATCGGAAAAAGAAAATATATTTGCCATTCTAAAGCGACACTCCAATGAGCACCATTTATTTTGGAAATCCAGTATGTTTTTAAATTATGTATTAATAAAAAATGTGCACCTATATTCTCGAAATTAATTGGAATTTTTGAATCCCAGTTTGTATTACTATTAACTTGTAAAACAGGGAATGTAATAATAATAACAATGCTTAAAATTAAAGCTACATAATAAGGTGGAATAATTCGTCTAAACCTTCTTTTAAAATATCTTTGTATACCTCCTTGAAAGTTCATTTCATTGTTTACTACTGGAATTGCCAAACAAAATCCTGAAAGGATAATAAAAACACCTACTGATAAATAACCAAGTTTTATTATTGAAAGTAAATTATTAAGAAACTCGTTTTTTGAAATAGTATTATTAAAATAAGTAAATAAGTAAGAATGATATATTACTACTATTAATGCGCTATAACCTCTTATTCCATCTAAAAATTTAATTTTCATATTATCTTTTTTTAAACTTTTACTTAAAGCTGAAAAGCTAATTCTATCCTTATCAAACATTTCCACTCTAATTAAGTACAAAAGATCAAATCAGTTGGCTTCACACTTTAATAATAGAGTTATATGCCCATTCAAAATTTTTCAAAGGATTGACTTTATCAGTCTACATACAACTCAAATATTTTTGAAACGATGAATTAGTCCTCTGTTCTTAAAATAAATCCATGAAAAAAACTTATACTTTACACCAAAGTTATTATTAACGACTTTAAAAATTTCTTTACTATATTTTTTATCATGTGAAATTCCACCCATATCATGAAATGCAACAACAGGCTCACTGAATGCACAAATTTTTCCTTTTTTTTGATAAATCTGTTGATTTAGATTAAAATCTGAAAAAACTTTATAATCTAAATCATACTTTAAATCTTTTGATTTTTTGTAAAAACATCCCTGATGAGGAAGTGTGTTTTTCAGTTTTAACATAAATCCGTTTGACGGAATTAATTTTTTACCACTCGATAACTCAACTGGAAAACAATTTATATCATTACTAATGTTATCAGATAGCTCTTTTATAGGTAGATTTAACAAACGATCACCACAATTTATAAAATAAACGAATGTCCCATTACTATGAGAAATACCTTTATTCATAGCATCATATATACCCTTATCTTTTTCAGTAATAAAAGTCGAAATTTCATCTAAATACTTATTAATCACTTCAACAGTACCATCTGTTGAACCTCCATCTATTATTATATACTCAAAACTATCCCTTTCATATGAAAGGACACTCTTTATAGTATCTTCAATCAGTTCAACATTATTATATACAACAGTAATAACAGATATTAATTTTGATTTCATCTTATTATTCTATAATTATTTTATTTTTATTAAAGCTTTCTTTGATTATTAATGAAAGAAAAAAGATTGGCCCCAAATAAAACACAAAATCAAACATGGTACCTATTGCTTGATTAAATTCTTTTAAAAAGGCAGGTATTAAGAAAAAACCATAAACCGCTAAGGCATATCTAAAAACACTAGTTATTCTAATCTCTATAATTTTTTTTCTAAAATAAGCAGTTAAAATCCCAATTAAAAAACTATAAATTATGCCACCAATGTATCCAAAAAAAATATGCCCTCTAACAAAAAAAACAGTATTAGGGCCTAAAACAACATCATCAAATAGAGACGAAGTACTCCAATAAGTCTTAACCATCTGATACCCCATAGGCTCATAATAATCTGTCAACCTAAGCATTCCAAAAATACTATTGAACTCATATAAGAAATAATCAATAAAATTAAAATTGGCAAAAGAATCTCTCACTATCTGAGTTTTATAGTAAATCATTACATCTCCAAATTCCATTAATCTAAATCCTATGGCAAAAATTGGATTACCGTCTTCCTCCTCGATTTGAGCTTCTTTGATTACGATTGAAAGAAATAAAACTGCTGTAACAATCAAAAAGTATTTCATTTTTGACTTGATAAGTTTTTTAATATAGATAACAGAATCTGACCATATATTATTTTGCTGATAGAAATACCAAAAAACAGCTACAATACCAAGCGCTCCCGACTTAGATCCCTGCAATATCGACAACAAAAAATAAGCGACAAACATTACAAAAAATATAAATCTTTTTTTTGAAACAATCAATAACAGGCATATGCAAATTAGCAAAAAGTTACTTAGGAAAAACACTCTTCTCATCCATCCTGTTCCTTCAACAAATCTAGATATTTTTGCTTCTGTTGGATTATCAGAAAATAAAGGCACTCCTGAGAGTTTTAAAAAATAAAGGCTTAATACTACATAAAGAATAAAGAAAAGTATCGTAAATATTTCAAGTAATTGCAAATCTATAAGTTTTTCAATCTTTGTATCATTTCTTACAGGTAATTTAATTAATCTAAAACCGATTGTAAATGCTAAAATTGAAAAGAAAACATAAAAGAAAAAATATGAATCTGTTGATAGGCTTAGACTTGAAGCCATCATTAGAACGGTAAACAGGAAAGGGTCAAATATTGAGAGCAAATATTTCTTAAATAAAAAAAACAAAAGAAATGAAAAAAAAATGTAATAAAGACCAAAACGTAAAACTAATTCTTCCATTGTTTATTTTTAACCTGATAAACAAATAAACATTTACTACAATCCAGACTACTTGTCATATTTGCTACTTAATGTCACTTTATTATATAATTCAATATAACGATTGGCTATAAAAGAACTATCAAATTCTTTAACAATCTTCTCTCTTGCATTAAAGCATAAATCTCTATAATTATCAGAATTCAAAACCCATTCAATTCCTGTTGCCAAATCTTTCTCTTGAAAAGGTTTTGCTAAATATCCTGTTTTTTTATGCTCGACAATGTCCAATAAGCCTGTATGACCGAAAGCAACAACAGGTGTCCCGCATGCCATAGCTTCACTTGCGGTTTGAGGTAATGTCTCTTGTAAACTGGGTACTACCATTAGATCAACAGCACTATAAAGAGACACTAGGCTTACATCATCATGTAGATGCCCTAAATAATGTGTTTTTAGTTTGAAAGGCTGTTTCTCTTTTGGTTCGCTACTTCCGAAAATAACAAACTCAATATTTTTATCATTTAATAAATCTAAAGAACCAACTAATTCTTTAAATCCCTTATTTACATCGCTTGTTGCGCTCATCGCTCCGAAAAGTATTAATTTCTTATTAATGGGTAAATTCCAGAGACTTCTAGCATACTTTACATCTAACGGTTTAAAAATATTTGTATCAATTGGATTGGGTATGTTGACAACTTCATGATTTTTAAGAAGAGTACTTTCCTTTACGCAATTGGTTATCCATTTACTTAAACCTACTACTACCATATTTGATAATTTACTATAGGTCTTTTTTTTTCGATTGAAAATTCTTCGACTCAAATCCATTTCCTTCCTGCTATCTAATCGAGGGCAACTACCACATTCTTCCTTAAACTTTATACACTCCCACATTATATGGCAACCACCTGTAAAAGCCCAATTATCATGCAATGTCCAAATTATAGGCGCTTTAATTTTGGCTAAATCTTCAATTTTTACCATTGCATTAGAAATCCAATGTAAATGTACTATATCTGCATTTATGGTATTAATTTGATTAACCAAATTGTTAAATCCAATCCAAGATGGGCTAAAAAGTGTTTTGGTTCTATTTTTATAGAACTTAACAGGAAAATTGTCCGCTATTGTTCGACATTTTTCCCAGATATTTTGAAAAGTACATGTAGTATAGGATTCTACAGTAAAATCATCCCCAAATTTATTTTGAACTAACATCCTACTTTCGATACCTTTCTCTAATAATGATTGATGCAATCTATATGAAGCTCTTGCAGCACCTCCCATATTATCATATGCATTAACAATTAATACCCTCATTTCTTAGAATGTTTAAAAAAATACTTATACAGTTAAAAACCTTTTATTATTTATATTTATTTAAGGAAGAGATCCATTTATCAATATTACCTGTTGGCAACTTTATATTAGTAACATAATCATTATCTATAAAATTTACCATATCAAGAACATCTTCTCTTTTAATTACATTTAAGTTAACATCTTTACTTATTTCTATTGCCCTATTATCAACAGCCAAAATCAAAGTTCTAATATTTTTTTGCAATGCTCTTACTCCTGCGTGTAATCTAGTTCCTATATAATCAATATTTCCCTTTTCAAGAAGGTTATTGTATGCCTCAATTGATGGAGAGATAAGTTCAATGTTATGAAAGTTTTCGTTAATTTCGTTATAATAATGAAAATCATTCATACCTTGAATCCATAAATAAACCTTATTATAATTCTCTGATAAAATACGTAACATGGTTTTATCAAGTTCACTGTTTTTATGATAAAAAGTTAAAGTAGTCACAACTTCACTAGCCTTAGATACCGGTATTTGCTTACATTTTTCAGGACTAAGGCTCCATAATGTAGGACAACTTGTATTTATAACATTATTAATACCTATACTTTTCAATTTATTAGCAGTGTACTCATCTCTAACAGAATGCAAAACATCTTTAGATAATATAGTTTTATAAATGGCTGCTGTATATTTATTAATTCCACCTTGATATTGCCACCAACCACACCCCATAAGCACAACCTTATTTTTCAAAAGTCGTTTATGTCCAAAATGAATTTTCCATTGAAAAATTCGATCTAGATTTGAAGATAGTAAATTTGTTCCTGAAACAAACAACAAATGACGTTCATTCATTGAAATCATAGCATCATGAGATGTATATAATTGGGTAGGAAAATCTGTAAACAAGTCGTCTGGGTAGATATTCCTTAGTTTACTATAAACACTGTCATAAATTATTAAATCACCAAGATTAGCTGTTCCGATCGAAGGATTAAGTATTCCATAATCTTTATATCGATTTGTCTCCGCATTATTATTTTGCACCTTAAACTTAGATACAATAAAGCCTCTCAAATAGGCTTTTAAAAAGATTAGTTTATTCATCATTTATTCCAAATACCTTTTGCTGTATTATTAATTATTTTAAAATATTGTAATGGTCGAAGTATAATAGCATATATTAAAGAACAGCATGTTGCTAAAACAACACCTGAAGGTCCCCATCCTAAATATTTACCAAAAAATATACTTAAGGGTATGTTTATAATCATTGTTATGATAGACGTATATAACTGCAACTTTATTTTTCCGACTCCGTTTATAAAATTAACGTATATCATATTGAACGTCATCATTAAAACAAAAAGCGCCATACTCAAAGATAAATTCAAAGGAATCTCTATATTATTTCCTATCCAAAAATTGTAAAACCATTTTGAAATAAAAATCATTATTAAAAGCAAAATTGGAACTAAAAGCCAAATCTTTTGAACCGTCGAAACAGTTCTCCTAATCCAAATGAAATCTTTTTTTACATAGGCTTCTGTAAAGCTTGACCAAAATGGTGTGAGCAAAATTGTATAGCCCATTGTAACAATCGAAAAATATTTAAACGCTAAATTATACTTTACTACATCTTCTGGTCCAAATAACTTAATAATAATAAAGTTATCACTTGAAAATAAAACTAAAGATGCGATTTGAACTATGAAAAACTTAAAACCTAAATTTGAAATATCATTTAAATGTTCCCTTTTCCATAATTTAAACTCTGGTTTAAATGCCAAATAAGTTGTATTGAAACTAATAAAATTAAAAATTAAAAGAATAACTACTGGAATAGCAGAAATCAAACTCCCGAACAACAGCAAAGAGCTTCTATTAGTTTTAGTAAGAAGCCAAATAACAATTAAGGATAATAATTGAGAAAAAAATTGAATTTTACCTTCAATAGAATGATGCTGATCTGCTTGATAGATAGTAACAATCAATTTAGAAACTAATTGCAATCCGAAAAAAGCAAATATTATAGGCAATAAAACAGATAAATCTCCGCTTAAACTTTCTTTCGTATTAAAAACCAAAGTCCAATCAATAAATTGATTTAAAATAAAAAAGACTAAGACTATAAAAAGGCTAATGGCTCCAATAGTAAAATAAGCAGAACTAACATATGCCTTCGCTATTTCATAATTATTATTTGCTTTAGCTTCGGTAAATTTATTACGAAGTCCATTTCCTAATCCTATATCAAAAAATGAAAACCAAGATATAAACGAGCTTAATGTTAACCAAACACCATAATTATCGGTATCTAAATAATCAATAGTAATAGGTATTAAAATAAAACTAATTGCAATCGTTCCAATCTTGAAAAAAAAAGACCAACCAATATGTTTTAGAATATTTTTGTTTCTTTTACTTTCAATGTTAATTTTGTTTTTAATGTCATTAATTAAAATGCCCTTTTTTAACTTACCCAAAATAACCCTACTTTTTATATTAATTTTCTAATAAAATATTTCATTTTATTAGACTGTAATTTTACAATACTATGTACTATATCCAATATTTTTATTGAAAACTATAACAATCCAAATTTCTTTTAACTTATAAAAAAATAAGCACAACATATTAACCTTAAATTTCATTAAGAAAACCAAATGTTACAATTAATTTCTTAAATATTAAACAATTCTTTAAATTATAAATCTTTTAACAACTTCCTCAAGACTAACCACAATATTGTAATAAAACCGGCTAAAAGACCACCAATCACCAATCCTTTAGCTTTTCCAAAACGTTCTTTTTGTAATGGCAATATAGGTCTGTCAATTATCTGTATCAAAGGAGTCTCTCTTCTTAAGGTAACTTTAGCCAATTCTACTTGTTTTACCAACTCAGTTAAAATGGCAGTATTCGCTTGTACATCAACCTGTCGGCGAACTGATGGTGTTTTACGTACATTTAAAGCTGGATTTAAATTAAAAGTATTATCAGTTGCGACAGCAACTCCAGTAATAGCTGAATTTAACTCACTTCGAATTGAATCTCTTTGTCGCTCTAAAATATCCATATTTATTCTAGCCCTCTTACTTTTTGTTGAAACATAAAACTCAGAAACCTTTATAGCCAAACCTTCACAAAAGTATTTTGCAAAAAGTTCATCATTATCAGAAACCTCAATATTAATAATGGAAATTTTTTTATCTTTTTGTTCTACTTTTAATTCCGACTTAGATAATTTCTCATACATCGCCCCCATAATACTATCTTGATCTCTAGTAAAAGTCTTTCGGTTAGCATTAGGTAAAAATTGAACAGACTCAAATCTTTGTTTCCCTTCCCATTTTTTGCGCCAGTTATTGTTTTGTATATACATCTCTGCAAGTGAAATCACTTTATTATCAACGTTAACAGGTAATAATAATGTTTTCTCAACCATGGAACGCGATTTAAAAAGTTGTGTCAAATTTGAACTTGAAAACATTCCACCACCACTACCTCCAACATCAAGACCTAAACTACTTGCTAAACCTAGAGCCCCACCAATATTAACATTTGAATTATCGTCTTCCAATGCAAATGATAATGTAGCAGTATAAATTGGCTTTTTAAGTAATGAATAAGTCAAACCTAAAGTTCCGCCAACTATAACTAAAGTAACTATAGTTTTCCATTTTGTAAGTAAAAAAACGTACCATTCTTTAAGATTTTCAATTAAATCTTTTAAAGAAATTTCATCTTTCTCTTTTGTAATATTATCCATAAAAAACCTACCTATTTAAATGCTGTAACAATCAATAATGCTAAACTTGTTAATACGCTTCCTATACTTACCCATTCTCCTGTGCTCATCTTTTTAGTTTCAGGTTTTTCAGGTACAACTATCTGAGAATCAGGCTCTACATTTGGGTATGATCTAAAAAACAAAAATGATTTAGTTACATCAGCTTTTCCGTTAGGATAAATTATATATGCTTTTTTCTTCCAACCTTTACTATCAACTCCTCCAACCGCATTAATATAATATTTAAATCCTTTCCCTGATCTATATGGAATTTCAGATGTCAATAATACATTTCCTGTTACTTTTACACCTTCATTATAGACAGCAACTTCTATTTCATCGCCTGGAAAAAGAGTCACATTGGAATAATGATTTTTGTTCTTTACTATTTTTTCCCAGTTAATTGGAATTGTCGAAAATTTTAATTCATTTTCAAGTTTATTTATTAATTTATTATTTAGCGTATCTGTTTTCAAATTCAAATCTACACTTTTTAATTTTTCAATTTGATCTTCTTTAATGGGTCTAAGAATTTTCATTCCTTCTAAATTAGCTACAGATGTCAAACCACCAGCCCTCATTACAACATTATAAACCGTTTCTTTTTTGTTTGCCAAAACATATTTACCAGGATATGCAACTGCACCTTTTATAACTACCATTTGTGGTTTTTCATAAACTGCAATTCTTCGAATATTAACTACATCAAAAGGTTTTAAAATAAAATTCTTGGCTTGTTCATTATTATCTGCAGTAATTTCGAATTGAACTAACTCAATACGTTTTGGATCTGAATCATCTATAATATCAGATTTTATCATTCTAGCAATTTCAACTCTTTTAGATGCTGATCCAGTCAAACCTCCAACTTGAACAATTAAATCGTTAAGAGTCAAATTCTCTAAATAATCATATACCCCAGGGTTCTTTACTTCTCCATCAATAGTGACTTTATATTCTTCTCTAAAATCAAGAATAGAATAAACAGTAACTATATCTTCTCTTTTTAATTCAATATCAGCATTTAAATCACCTGACAATGCAGCATCTAAATCGACATTCATAATTTCTGTTGTCAAATCAGTTTTTAGACGTATTATTCGTGCTCTTTTACTGTACGCATCTTCTTTTAGTCCTTCAGCTCTAGTAATAAGATCAGAAACACGCATACCCTCTGTAAACGAATAATAATCTGGCCTAAAAACCGCCCCTTCAATTTTAATTCTATTCTCAAAACGGTTTAAAATTTTGGTTATTCTAAAAACATCTCCTGATTGAGGAAGATATGAATTATATTCACTTTCATTTATGTCATGAACTTTAAATTCTTTACCCGTTTTCTGCAATACATTTACAGAAGCTGTATAAGCAAATTCATTAAAACCTGATGCGAAATTTAATAAATCAGCAAAGGTTTCCCCTTTTTTCATTTCAAAAATACCTGGGCGTTTAACTTCTCCTTCTACAGTAACTCGTTGGCTATAAGCTGGAATTCTTATGACATCGTTTTCTTTTAAAGTAACATTGTCAGATTGATCTCCCTTTACTAAGAATCTATATATATCAATATTCTTATAGACTTTATTATTTCTAATTAATTCGATATTTCTATAACTTCCATTCTTTCCTGGACCACCTGCTAAATGTAAAGCATTATAGACCGTAGCTAGAGAAGAAATCGAGTAATTCCCAGGTTGTTTACCTCCTACAATTGTTATTTTAATTGTTCTTATCTGACTTAAGCTAACGCTTACCTGAGATTGTCCCGAACGAACAGTACTATACACTTTTGCAATCGCGGCTTTTATTTTTTGAGTAGCCGCTTCAATAGACATTCCAGACACTGAAATCTGTCCCACATACTGAATAGCGACCTTTCCTTCAACAGAGACTGGTATTGACGCATTATACTCTTGAACACCATAAACACTTACTTGCAACTCATCACCTGGCCCTAAAACATAATTTACTGGAGTTGCCATCTTCAAGTCTGGTTCAAAATTTAAAGTTGGATTATCAAATAATTCAGAACCAAAAATCAAAACATTAGTAGAGTCTTTAACTTTGTTATTTTTAATTTTGTTTTGTTTTCTACCAAAACCACTTTTATCCTCTTCTTTTTGGGATTTACCCTCAATGCCTTTGTTTAAACCAGCCGAATATTCATTAAGTCTAACCTTTAATTTATCGTATTCTGTTTGGCTCATCCCTTTTGATAATGCCATTGGCTCAACTTGTTCAATTGTAGTATTATTACTTTTTAGTTGTGCACTAATTTTAGCTAAATCATCATCAGATAGATAATCAACTTTAATTGTACTTAAATCTTTACCCTTTAGAATATCTTGTGCATTAACATTATAAGAAAGTAAAAAGGTAAAAAACAGAATAAGAACGTAAATTATTTTTTTCATGTTGATTTTATTTAATCTTAAAAAATAAATTTAAAACAAGTTTAGTTTAAGAATATTGCTTTTTATAATAATCTTTGTATGATCCAGAAGTTACATTCTGCAACCATTCTTCATTATTCAGATACCAATTGATAGTTCTTTCTAAGCCTTCTTCAAATGTTACTGACGGCCTCCATCCCAATTCTTTATTAATTTTTGAGGCATCTATTGCATATCTTAAGTCATGTCCAGGTCTATCTTTTACAAATGTGATCAATTGTTGAGAAGTTCCCTCAGATCTTCCTAACTTTTGATCCATAATCTGACATAATAATTTTACCAAATCAATATTTTTCCATTCATTAAACCCACCAATGTTATAAGTTTCATGATTCTTTCCTTCATGAAAAACTAAATCTATCGCAATAGCATGATCTTCAACAAATAACCAATCACGAGTATAGTTTCCATCTCCATATACTGGTAATGGTTTATTATTAATTATGTTATTTATAAATAGAGGAATTAATTTTTCAGGAAAATGATAAGATCCATAATTATTAGAACAATTTGTTAAAACATACGGCAAGCCATAAGTTTCACCATACGCTCTAACAAAATGATCAGAACTAGCTTTTGAAGCAGAATAAGGTGAATTAGGATCATAGGCCGTTGTTTCTGTAAATAACCCTTCTGCCCCTAAACTTCCGTACACTTCATCTGTACTAATGTGATAGAATCTTTTTCCATCAAAATTATTCTTCCACTGGTTTTTAGCCGCATTTAACAAGTTCATGGTACCAATTACATTTGTTTTTACAAATGCCAAAGGGTCTTCAATCGAACGGTCAACATGAGATTCAGCCGCTAAATGTAAAACACCATCAAAACTATGAATTGAAAAAAGTTCATTAATGAAAACTTCATCAACTATATCCCCTTTTACGAAGGTATAATTGGATTTATCTTCAATATCTTTAATATTTTCTAGATTTCCTGCATAAGTTAATGCATCCAAATTGAAAATGTGATATTCTGGATATTTATTAACAAATCTTCTCACTACATGTGACCCAATAAAACCAGCACCTCCAGTTATAAGAATTTTTTTCATTTTATCTTTGTGATTACTTTACTTTAATAATTCTGAATTCTGTTTTTCTAATTCGGTATAAATATCTTTTACGTCTTGCGAACTTTCTTTTTGTAAAATCAAATTAGCGGTATCTGTATAGACAAAAATAGTATTTTCTAAACCAAGAAAGGTCGTATGTTTATCACATCCAATAACCATATTGCCTTTAGCGTCAGTTGGATGTCCTTTTGATATTAAGTAATCATAAACAGATTCAAAAGAGCCTAAATCTGACCAAGAAAAAGAAGCCGGAACAACCTTAATTTTTTTACTTCTTTCCATCACGGCGTAATCTATACTAATTGATGGAATTTCCATAGATAAATCTAAATCTAAGAAACCATCTTTACTTGCTTCCCATACCTGTTTTGATTTTTTAAAGACATCTGGCTGAAATTGTTTTAATTCTTCCAAAAGGACACTAGCTTTAAAACAAAACATACCACTATTCCATAGAAAATTACCCTTTGCTATAAATTCCTTTGCAGTCGTTTCGTTTGGCTTTTCTCGAAATGAAACTACGTTATCGCCCTTAGCTTCTATATAACCATAACCAGTTTCTGGCTTAGTTGGAATTACACCAAAAGTCACAATAAAACCCTCGTCAGCTTTAGTGACCGCTTCATTTATTGCTTCATTATAATTCTCCATTAAATCAATAATATGATCAGAAGGGGTTATAATTAAAATATCATTGGGTTCTGAAGCAAATGCTGCAAATGCAATTGCCGCAGCAGTATTTCTAGGAGTCGCTTCAACAATATTTATATATGAAGTGCTTGTTTTATCCATTACTTTGCCACTAAGTTGAAAATTATCAACATTTCCAACAACCATCACTTTATTTGCTAAATGGCTATTTCTTTCAACAGTCATTTCAAACAAAGATTTTCCATCAAATATTTCAAGGTATTGTTTTGGTCGACTTTTACGCGAAAGAGGCCACAGTCTACTTCCAACTCCTCCAGTAAGAATTACATGTGTAATAGATTTATCTGAACTCATATATTTTTAAATAAAAAAAAAAAAATTTAAAACTTAAAGCCTATTGTCGGCTAAAGATCCTAAAACTCCTTTTACATCATAAATTAAACTTTTATCTTTTTGCAAATTTGAAAAATCAATTTCAAGAAATTCAGAGTGAGCCACTCCTAATACCAATGCATCAAATTTTTCTTTAGGCAAAATATTTACAGTTTCTAGTTTGTACTCTCTCGCTACTTCCTCAATATTCGCAAGTGGATCAAAAACTACAACTGTTATTCCGTAATCTTTTAACGCTTTTATTACATCAACAATTTTAGTGTTACGGACATCTGGGCAATTTTCTTTAAAAGTAATTCCAAACATCAAGAGACTAGCACCATTAACTGAAATTCCTTTTTTTATCATCAACTTCACGATTTGCGAAGCAACATATTCTCCCATGCTATCATTCAAACGTCTTCCAGCTAAAATTATTTCAGGATGATATCCAAATTCTTGTGCTCTTTGGGCTAAATAATAAGGATCAACTCCTATACAATGCCCTCCGACAAGACCTGGCTTAAAGGGTAAAAAATTCCATTTAGTAGCTGCTGCCGCTAATACTTCTTGGGTATCAATATTCATTAAATTAAATATTTTAGCCAATTCGTTAACAAAAGCAATATTAATATCTCGCTGAGAATTTTCAATAACTTTTGCCGCTTCTGCAACTTTTATTGTAGGCGCAAGATGTGTTCCTGCTGTAATTACAGATTTATACAGCGCATCGACTTTCAAACCAATTTCTGGAGTTGAACCAGAGGTAACTTTTAGGATTTTTTCAACTGTATGCTCCTTATCTCCTGGATTTATTCTTTCTGGCGAATATCCTGCAAAAAAGTCTTCATTAAATTTTAAACCTGAAACTTTTTCTAAAACGGGTACACATTGCTCTTCTGTTACTCCCGGATAAACAGTTGATTCATAGATAACAATATCTCCTTTTTTCAAAACTTTCCCAACAGTTTCACTCGATTTATACAAAGGAGTTAAATCTGGTCTATTATTTTTATCAACCGGAGTAGGAACAGTAACTATATAATAATTACATTCTTTAATATCATTTATTGATGTAGTACAGTACAAGCCTTTTTCTTCGTTTAAGTTTTCTACTAAAACTTTCTGTAAAACATCATCTTCGACTTCTAACGTACTATCGGTACCACACTGTAATGAAGTAACTCTTGATTCGTTTATATCAAATCCAACAACGGAATATTTAGTAGCAAATAATCGCGCTAAAGGCAATCCTACATAACCTAAGCCTATAACTGCAATTCTTACATTATTTTCCAACTTCATACTTTTTTATTTATCCTGATCGCTTAAACTCATGGCTTCGCCGTTCTCAGTCACAAAATTTTGACTCAGACACCCAAATTAATCATTTTCGGCAAATATAGCATAATAAGTCTAGTTATTCAATACGGTTTTACGTAATACTAGCAAAACAATTTACAACGAAAAAACGAATATTTACAACAACCTATTAATCAGACTGTAAATAAATACATAATAAAAAAAACAGAAGAAAAAATCTAAAAAAGGTTCTCTTCTGTTTAATTTTAATTTGATAACGTTGTTATTTGTACTTTATTTTTAAAATGCAACCTAAAGTTTCCAAGACAAGTGTATAATAATTATTAGAAATTTCTTGTACAATTGCATTCTGATTACTGAATGCTCCTGACTCTAATTTAATTTTATCACCAACCTGAATAGCCGAGACCGATATATCACTAATATTTGTTGCTTTTAGACTTTTTTTTATAATTTCAATTTCTTGATCCTTTACAATGGCAGGTTTCCCAAGCCAAAACAAATACCTAATAACGCCTGCAACTTGAAATACTAAATTCCGGTCTGAGTCGGGTAATTGCACAAAAACATAAGAATTAAAAAGTGGCATCTCAACTTTCTTTTTTCGATCTGACCATTGTTTAACCTGAGTAATTAAAGGACAATAGCATTCGACTCCCAGCTGATTAAGCTTATCCGCAACTTTCTTTTCCCATTTAGGTTTTGTATAAACTACGTACCAATTCATTTTTTTCTTCTATATAAATGAAGCAAAATTCGTATCACCTCATATTTATTACAAACTACAAAACTAATTTATGAACCAATACCATTATAAACGAATCCTATTGATTCTAATTCTTTAGCATTCAAGATATTTCTTCCATCAAAAACAAAGGCTGGCTTATGCATTGAATCGTAAATTTTTTTCCAATCGTAAGTTTTAAACTCATCCCATTCCGTTAAAATTGCAATCGCATGCGCACCTTTACATGCTTCATAAGCATTTTCAAATGAATTCAAAGCTTTAATGTTTTCCTGACTTGTTCGTGTTTCTAAATAATCTAAGTCGTTTAACATCTTGCTTTTAGAAACTTTAGGATCAAAGACTGAGATTTTAGCTTGTTCGTTTATTAAGTCATCCGCAACATAAATTGCCGCAGATTCTCTTGTATCGTTTGTGTCTTTTTTGAAAGCCCAACCCAAAAACGCAATTTTCTTATCGGCTACTGTATTATATAATGTCTGAACAATTTTATTTGAGAATCTTCTTTTTTGATGATCATTCATAATAATTACTTGCTCCCAATAATCAGCCACTTCGTTTAATCCGTATGATTTTGCAATATACACTAAATTTAGAATGTCTTTCTGAAAACAAGAACCTCCAAATCCTACAGAAGCTTTTAAAAATTTTGGCCCAATTCTACTGTCCATACCAATAGCTCTCGCTACTTCATTTACATCTGCGCCTGTTTTTTCACATAACTCTGACATTGCGTTAATCGAAGAAATACGCTGCGCTAAAAATGCATTTGCAGTCAATTTCGACAATTCTGATGACCATACATTTGTTGTCAAAATCTTATCTCTACTTACCCAGTTTGAATAAACATCAACCAAAGCATTAATTGCTTCCTCTCCTTCTTCAGTTGTGTCTCCGCCAATCAAAATACGATCTGGATTTAACAAATCAGTTACTGCCGTTCCTTCTGCCAAAAACTCTGGATTAGATAGAATTTGAAATTGAACACCATTTCCTGTATTATCCAATATGCTCTTAATTGCCTCAGCTGTACGAACTGGCAAAGTTGATTTTTCAACTACAATTTTATTCTGTTTCGCTACTCTCGCTATTTGTCTAGCACATAACTCAATATATTTTAAGTCAGCTGCCATTCCTTTACCTTTTCCATAAGTTTTAGTAGGAGTATTTACTGAAATAAATATCATTTGAGCCTCGTCTATTGCTTTATCGACTTCTGTAGAAAAAAATAAATTTCTACCTCTTGCTTCTGCTACAATTTCAGAAAGACCAGGTTCATAAATTGGAATGTTTTCAGGATTCGGATCATTCCAATCCGCTATTCTCTGTTCATTTAAATCAACAACTGTGACCTGAATATGTGGACATTTTTGAGCTATAACAGCCATAGTTGGTCCACCAACATACCCTGCACCAATGCAGCAAATCTTTGTAATTTTCATTTGATCTATTTTATCTTGATCTGTTTATTTTAAATTTTTCCAATACCATCCAACGGCTTCTTTCAATCCTTCTTGTAAAGAATATTTAGGATCATATCCTAACATATTCTTTGCCTTATCGATGCTTGCCAACGAATGAGGAATATCTCCTACTCTGTTTTCTCCATAAATAACTGAAACGTCTTTTATTTTTGGATCAAAGTCAGATAAATATTCTTTTAGATACTTCACCAAATCATTTAGTGTATTTCTATCCCCAAATGCCGTATTATAAACCGAGTTAACTGCCTCTGGGTTTTGAGAAGTCATAGCCAATTCATTCATTTGAATAACATTGTCAATATATGTAAAATCACGAGAATAATTCCCATCTCCATTAATTACTGGGCTTTCGTGACTCATAAATTGTTTTACAAATTTTGGAATAACAGCAGCGTAAGCTCCATTAGGGTCTTGCTTTCTTCCAAAAACATTAAAATAACGAAGACCTATTGTTTCCAATCCGTATGTTTTGCTAAAAATTTCAGCATACAGTTCATTTACATATTTAGTAATGGCGTAAGGTGACAATGGTTTTCCAATAACATCTTCTACTTTTGGTAATCCTTGCGAATCTCCATATGTTGAAGAACTTGCTGCATATACAAATCGTTTTACTTTAGCATCACGAGCAGCTGTAAGCATATTTAGAAATCCTGAAACATTTACTTCATTGGTCGTAATTGGGTCCTTTATTGATCGAGGAACAGACCCTAAAGCGGCTTGGTGCAAAACATAATCTGCTTCTGCAACCGCCAAATTACAATCAGCTAAATTCCGAATATCACCTTCAATTAATTTAAAATCTGGATTATCCAAAAAATCTTTTAAATTATGTCGATGCCCTGTCGAAAAATTATCCAAACAAACTACCTTATAACCTGATTCTAAAAAAAACTCCGTTAAGTTTGAACCAATAAATCCAGCTCCTCCCGTAATTAAAATTGTTTTTTTTGTCTTACTTTCCATTTTATGCAAGTTTAGCTTTTTCTAATTCGATTCACGAATACTTTCCAAAATCCATCCTTAGCTTCTTCTTCATGATAACCATTAGAGTACGCCCCATAACCATAACCGTATCCATACCCACTACCATATTTCGCTTTATTTTCAAACCCGTTCAATACAATACTCACATTGTTCAACTCATCACGTTTAAGTCTGGTATTTAACAACGTTATCATATCTTTTTTAGTATAATTTTGCCTTACGATATACAATGTTACATCTGCAAACTGATCTAATTCTAATGAGTCTGCCACTAAACCAACTGGAGGTGTATCCAAAATAATATAATCATATTTATGTTTCAACTCGTCAATTAATTCTTTCATTCCATCACTCAAAATTAACTCTGAAGGATTTGGTGGAATTGGTCCTGATAAAATTACATCTAAATTTGGAATTGGTGTCGAATTAGTAATTTCTTGCAAAGTATTTTGTTTTATTAAATAATTGACAACACCTAAAGATGATTTTATTTGAAATTCATCTGCTAATCTCGGCTTTCGTAAATCTAGTCCAACAACGACAGTCTTCTTTTCGCTTAAAGCAAAAACTGTAGCAATATTAATGGAACAGAATGTTTTTCCTTCACCACTAATTGAGGAAGTAATCATTAAGGTTTTTGATCCGCTGACTTGCTGTTTTTTATATAAAAACTGAAGCGAAGAACGTATCCCCCTGAAAGACTCAGAAAGTGCTGATTTAGGTTTATCAAAAACCGCTAAACTTCCTGAATCTTTATTAATACCAATTACTCCAATTAATGGAATCTGAGTCAATTTGCTAATATCCTCAGTATTCTGAATTGAATTATTAATGAAGAAAATTACTAAAACAAACAATAAAGGAATCAAAATCCCTAAAAATAAAGCCATCACATAATTTACTGAGGTTTTAGGACCTATTAAACCTCCGCCAATATCTTTTGCTGGATCTATAAAATGGATATCTGACAAGTTAGACGCTCTTACAATTTCTGCTTCATTTCTTTTTTGAAGAAACTCTGTATAGATGTTATCATTTAAATCATATTTTCTTTTGATTTTCAATAATTCTTGCTGTTCTGCCGGAAGCCTTCTCACTGTACTTTCTGCTTGGCCAATTTTTGCATTTACTAACGATAAATCATACAATAAAGAAGCTTTTGCAGTAACAATATTCTCTTGAAGAACATTTTTCACTGCCGCCATCTGGTTATCAAAATCCTTAAATATTTTCTCACTCTTTACGGCATAAGACATTTCAGATCTTTGAGTAGAAAGTGCAATAAGTTTAGAAACATTCGCGACAATATTTGGATCCTCAATCCCAGCAACAGAAGGAGCCGGCAATCTAGAATAATCGACACTATTGCTCAAATATGTTTTTAACGAATTATAATAGGCTATTTTTCTTGCAATTTGATCCTTTTCAACATCAAAATCCATTATTTTCTCTGAAACTTTAGAGCCTCCGCCTTCTATTTCATAAATATTTTTATCTTTTTGAAAAGATTTTAGTTCATTGCCTGTTTGCTTAAGCTGAGATTCCATTGCCACGAGAGTACTATCAATAAACCTAATAGTATTTGTTGCAAATTGGTTTTTTCCATCAAGCTGGATTTTAATAAGCATTTTTACAGTAGAATTCAAATAATCTACCATTCTAGTTTTATTTGTTCCCTGCATTGATAAAGTCAATAATGATCCACTGCTTTTACCAGAATCTACATTTATTCCTCTATATCGAGATACCGTTCCATCAAAATCATTAAATCTTACAAAGTACTCTTTCCCTTTATAAAAACCAGGGTTGTCATTTATCTGAAGTTTCCAATTCAAAAATGGAAGATTAACATTTTCTCCTACTTTGTATTTCTTTGCAAAAGTTATAGGTTGTACAGAAGTATTGCTATAAGAATTATTACTATAAGTAATTAATGAAACGGAATTGTTTTCAAATGGAATCTGAATTTGATATTCGTTTTCAGTTAAAAACTTTATACTAATCAATGTGTTTGCAATTTGTCCCTTTGTTTTATCAATATTAACATAAAATGGTACAGCTCCGTAAGAGTCAATTAAATTATACTTTCCTTGCTCTAAGTAATCTATATAAAACTGAAGCTTATCTACCACCAACTCGTTATGAGATCTCGATTGGAGAATTGTTGAAATGCCATTTACCTTATCTGAAACCCCTCCCCAATTGAAAACTAAACTTGTAGTTGAAGTAAAAAAAGGATTATTTTCCTCTTTTATTGAAACCATGGTTTGCATCTCGTAAATTTTTTCTTTACGAATGTTTATCTGATAAGCAATTGTGAAAGTAATGATCAAGCTTACTAAGAACCATTTCCAGTAACTTGCAATCTTTAGCAGAAATCCTTTAAAATCAAAATGAGAATGATTTTCAAAAATAGCAAAGTCTTTAATGTCTAACATTTTAAAAAATCTAATTTATTTGATTATAAGGTAAACTGTTGTAGCTAAAGACAATAATGTAATTATTGTCCCTATAGATTGAATCCCTGTTTGACCTGTTCCCCAAGTTTTTTGTCTCAATGGCTTTACATAGATATAATCGTTAGGCTGTAAATAATAATACGGCGATTTCATTACATTCACATCTGTAAGATCAATATCATGCATTTGTACACCGGTAGGAGTTTGACGAATCACCGTTACTTCTTTTCTATTACCAACAGTAGTTATATCGCCTGCATTTGCAACAGCTTCCAAAATATTCACATTATCTTTAAATAGTATTTTTGTTCCTGTACTTCCAACTTCCCCATTAATGGTATATCTAAAACCAGCCAACTTAACTGTAACAAAAATGTTGGCTTCGCTTTTAAAATATTCCTCCAATAATTTCTTTTCAATTTTTACACGAACTTCTTCAAGAGTATAACCAATCACATTTATTTCACCTAGAATTGGCATTCTAATATTTCCATGATCGTCAACTGTAAATCCGTCAAAATATAATCCTGCTTCAGATTTACCTGTTTGACTAGATTGGTTTTCTGTCGTATTAAAAATAGAAACTAACTTAGGATCAATTGCTTTAATATTAATACTTAAAACATCATTAACTTGTAATCTATACGGTTTTGATTCGACTGCCGCAATAGTTGTTTGTTCATCTGAACCATTTTTATCTTGAAGATAAACCAAATCTTTTATTGGAATACAAGAGGTAAATAATACAGAAATTAATAAGAATAGAAAAAAACTTTTTTTTGTCATTCGTTCAGTTTTATGGCAAGCATAGCTTTTTCCATAATATTTGGAAAAACCTAACTTTTATTTGGGGGCTTGGTTAATTATTTTTAAATGTTTTTTCAAAAGGGACTCTGTGCAAAATACTTCTCCCTAGTGTTATTTCGTCTGCATATTCCAATTCATCACCAACCGATATTCCTCTGGCTATCGTTGAGATAATAATCTCAGAATCTGCAATTTGTTTATAGATATAAAAATTTGTTGTATCTCCTTCCATTGTTGAGCTTAATGCAAAAATAATCTCCGATACATTTCCAGATTTCACCTTTGCCACCAAGCTAGAAATATTCAACTGATTGGGGCCAACTCCTTCAATAGGCGAAATTTTACCTCCTAAAACATGATATATTCCTTTAAACTGTCCAGTATTTTCTATCGCCATCACATCTCTAATGTCTTCAACTATACATATTGTTTCATGGTTTCTAATTGGATTAGCACAGATTTCACAAATTTGAGTGTCAGAGATATTATGACAGCTTTCACAAAACTTAATATCCTCACGCATATTCAATAATGCTTGAGATAAAAAAGTAGTTCGTTCTTTAGGTTGTTTTAGCAAATGAAGAACTAATCGAAGTGCCGTACGCTTACCTATACCAGGCAATTGCGACATTTCGTTTACTGCTTTTTCAATTAATTTTGATGAAAATTCCATAACGACAAAAATAATACTTTTAATGGTTTAGCCTACATTAGAACCATTAAATTCAAGGCTTCATCCTTTTAGAGATTTATTACGAAACCTCCTTCTTTTCTGCACTCTAATAAAATAAATAATTGCCTAAAACTGATTTGTGGCTAACAAAACTAAAGTACAAGCCACCTCTACCTCGATACCATTTGATTCTAATAATTGGTAAAATTCTGGGTTTTCGGTTCCAGGATTAAAAATTACACGTTTAGGATGCGATTCGATAATATAATTATAATAATCTCTTTGGCGAACAGGATTTAGATACAAAGTAATGGTATCAATATTTTTTACTGGCAATGCTTTAGTTTGAATTTTTACTCCCGCAACCTCTCCCGCTTTTTGTCCAATTGCTAATACTGAATGTCCTTTCCCAACCAACATACTAACAGCTCTAAATGAATAACGTTCTGGATTTGTAGATGCACCTATAACTAATGTTTTTTTGCTTTTCATAGTTTTTGTTTAGACTGCAAAAGTAATCAAAAAAGAATGATTAAAGCTTATATCTTTGATTCCGAATCCATAGCAATAAAAACATAATCATAACATATTTTCACACAAAAGCATCAAAAAATAACTACATTTACTTCATTAACCAATATGATATGGAATTATTTATTTACTTATTTGCCGCATTATTTTCGGTATTAAACCCAATCGGAACTGTTCCAATTTTCGTTGGATTAACGCAACACGATTCTCAAAAGGAAAGATCCAGAATCTCTCTCTGGACTGCTATTAATGTTTTTATCATTTTATTGGTTTCTTATTTTATTGGCCAATATGTTCTAACTTTTTTCGGCATCAGCATCGACGCTTTACGAATTGCGGGAGGAATCGTAATTGTAAACTCTGGTTTTTCTTTACTTTCAGGTAAATTCAATAAAAAACGAGGAATCAACAAAAAAATTGAAAATGAAGCTCAGCACAGAAATGACATCGCACTTACACCTTTAGCAATACCAATGCTTGCTGGACCAGGATCTATGTCACTTCTAATTGCATTTTATCAAGAACATCATGAAATAAATGAAATCATAATATCTTCCTTAGCGATTTTAGCAATCGCAGTAGCCATTTTTGCAATTTTAAAAAGTGCTCATTATCTAGCTAGAATACTAGGAGCTTCAGGAATTGTTGCAATCTCTAGAATTGTTGGGTTTATAGTTATTTCTATCGGTATTCAATATATCGTAAGTGCAATTGTTAATATTATTAAAGGAAATTTTTAATTAAAAACCTGTTATCAAAAAAAGGGATGAGATTTTCAATAAATCTCATCCCTTTTCTATTTTTTAAATATTTATTTTAGTTTCTTGGCAAGAAAACTTCTGCCATCATACATCTGGCACTTCCGCCTCCACAGGCTTCAATGGTATCTAAACTAGAACTTAAAATTTCTGCATGATTTTCCAACTGGGCAATTTGCTTCGGAGTCAAGCTTTGATGTGCCGATGCGCTCATTACAATATATCTCTTATCATCTTTCCCACGAACTTCCAACATATTACCAGCAAAATTATTTACTTGATCTTCTGAAATTAAAATAACTTCTTTTTTATCTGCTTTCAAATTATCCAAAACCATTTTACGCTCTTTCTTATCATCAATAGAATCGGCACAGATAACTGCAAAAGTTTCTCCTAGACACATCATTACATTAGTATGATAAATTAATTTGCGCTCGCCATCAACAGTTTGGAAAGCTTCGAAAATTACTGGAGCATAATCAAAATCTTCACAGAACTCTATAAACAATTCTTCATCAGCTCTTGGTGATAATGCACAATACGCTTTTCCATTAGCTCTATCTAATAATAAGCTTCCTGTCCCTTCTAAGAAAATGCCATCTTCTTCTGCAGAAGTATAATCCATAATATTAGAAATTTCAAATCCTTTTTCTTCTAAAGTATCTAAAATATCTTCACGACGTTCTTGACGACGATTTTCAGCAAACATTGGATA
Source organism: Flavobacterium nitrogenifigens (assembly GCF_003254565.1). GTDB lineage: Bacteria > Bacteroidota > Bacteroidia > Flavobacteriales > Flavobacteriaceae > Flavobacterium > Flavobacterium nitrogenifigens. Next base: position 94,499 of record NZ_QJRI01000182.1, on the reverse strand, counting down.
AAGCGCCACATCGCCATTTTCATGAAATGAAACCCAATTGTTTGGAAAAATACTATCTGGAGTATCAGTCTCCAAATTGTCATCTACCACAGTTACATCAACACCAACCGCTCTTAGTTTTTCTACAAAAGCATCAAATTCTTGCTGTGCTTTAGCATTAACAGTACTTGGCAAAAGTCCGTCTAATACTTTTTGATAATAATTATTTACAGCCGTCTGCTCATTCATTCTGAAAGCAACTGGACGAATCATCACGATAGCATTAGTAGTTTGTCTCATTTTTTATCTTTTTTTGTTTCAAACTTGAAACGAATTTTTAGTCTCTAATTAATGGTAAAGTTGAACATCTCAACAAACCTTCCTGTTTTGAAATTTCAGCATATGGAATTTCTTCCACAGTAAAACCATTTTCACGAAGCCAGTTATTCAACCTCGTAAAATTCTTCTCAGAAACAACGACATTTTCATCGATCGAAAACACATTCGAAAACATATTATACATTTCATTTCTTTCGATATGAAATAAATTTTCTTTTCCAAAAAGCTTCACCAAATAGCGGTAATCCGCTTCTTCACGAAAACCTCTTTTGTAGATAATTCCTTTGTCTTTTCCTACAGGTTGAAAACAACAATCTAAATGTAGTGCATTATCTCTTGCTTCTAATTTAGATTTTACTAAATCAAATTCCTTCACAATTTTATTAGGAAATAAAGATTTTATATAATTTACACCATGCATGTTTGTTCTTGCCGTAATGTAATCTTTATAATCACTTCCTTTATAAGTCCCAATAAAAATATGATCATTCCAAAGCATAACATCTCCTCCTTCGATATGAACTTCTTCTGGAGGGCGAACTACTTTTAAAGGGTCAATCTGATCAATTACATATTGAATAGCATCTAATTCTCTTTCTCTATCCGGCAGAATATTAGATTTCACAAAAACATCATCAATTACAAATCCAATATCACGAGCAAAAATCTGATTGTAATTTTCGATCATTTCTGGACGATAAACAGTTACATCATACTTCTGAAAAACAGCATTAAAAGCTTCCATTTCAGCAACCATATCTTTTTCTACAGGATAAGTTCCTGCCTTAATATGTTCCAATGATTTAGGGTCATAAGCCTCATCTATAGTTGGAGTTGGACCATTATGAACAGCAGAACCCAAAACTACAGCCCGAAGCCGAGACGTTTCGTTCTTTACATTTAATTGCAACATAACTTTATTATATTTTGAGCAAATATAAAAAAAGCTTCACAGTAAAGTGAAGCTTTCGTTTTTTATTTATTAGACTTAAATTCTCTTAAAGGATGTCCTGTATAAATTTGTCTTGGTCTTCCGATTGGCTCTTTATTTTCACGCATTTCTTTCCATTGCGCAATCCAACCTGGCAATCTTCCAATTGCAAACATTACAGTAAACATATCTGTTGGAATTCCTAAAGCCCTGTAGATAATTCCAGAGTAGAAATCAACGTTTGGATATAAGTTTCTTGATTTGAAGTATTCATCTTCAAGAGCAGCTTTCTCTAATTTTCTAGCAATATCCAAAATCGGATCTTCAACACCTAAAGTTTCTAATACTTCTGTTGCTGCTTTTTTGATGATTTTAGCTCTTGGGTCAAAATTTTTATAAACTCTATGTCCGAAGCCCATTAAACGGAATGGATCATTTTTGTCTTTTGCCTTAGCTAAGAACTTATCTGTATCTCCACCGTCTTTGTTTATTTCTTCTAACATTTCAAGTACAGCTTGGTTTGCACCACCATGAAGTGGTCCCCATAAAGCAGAAACCCCTGCAGAAACTGAAGCAAATAAACCAGCATGAGAAGAACCTACCATTCTTACTGTAGAAGTAGAACAGTTTTGCTCATGATCTGCATGAAGAATAAATAATTTATCTAAAGCGTTTACAATTACAGGATTTGCAGCGTAAGGCCCTGTAGGCAATTTAAACATTAATTGCATAAAGCTTTCTACATAACCTTTTGTGTTATCATAGTAATTTAAAGGATAACCCATAGATTTTCTGTAAGTCCATGTAGCAATCACTAAAAATTTTGCCATTGTTTTACAAATAGCCTCGTACATTTCTTTTTCGTTATCAACATTAACTGCTTTTGGATTAAAAGCTGTTAAAGCGCTTGTTAAAGCAGATAACACTCCCATTGGGTGAGCTGTTTTAGGGAAACCGTCAATGATATTTTTCATTTCTTCGTTTACCAAAGAATGTTTTTTAATACCATTTTCAAAATCTTCTAATTGCTTAGCTGTAGGTAATTCACCAAAAATCAAAAGATATGAAACCTCTAAGAAACTAGCTTTTTCAGCAAGATCTTCGATTGAATATCCTCTGTAACGCAAAATTCCTTCCTCTCCATCTAGGAAAGTAATTTCACTTGTACAAGATCCTGAATTTTTATACCCTGGATCAAGAGTAATATAACCTGTTAAATCACGTAATTTGTTAATATCGATAGCTGATTCGTTTTCACTCCCTGTGATTACTGGAAGTTCAACCTTCTTACCATCTATTTCTAATGTAGCTATTTTTGACATAATATACTGGAAATAATTCTTTAAATAATAATTTATCAAATCTAATGAATTTAAGACTAATTAAAAAAAGAATACTGCTATGAATTTGTTAAAAGTCCAAAAAAAACCATCCGCGGCGGCGGATGGTTTTTTCCAATATATAATTTGTTCAATTATTTGATTTTAAAAGCATTCAAACCAGGGAAATAAGCTGTACTTCCTAATTCTTCTTCAATTCTCAATAATTGGTTGTATTTAGCCATACGGTCTGAACGAGAAGCAGAACCTGTTTTAATTTGACCACAGTTTAAAGCAACAGCTAAATCTGCAATTGTATTATCTTCAGTTTCTCCAGAACGGTGAGACATTACAGATGTATAACCAGCATTTTTCGCCATGTTTACAGCAGCAATTGTTTCAGTTAAAGTTCCAATTTGGTTTACTTTCACCAAGATAGAGTTAGCAATTCCTTTTTCGATACCAGTTGATAAACGAGCAACGTTAGTAACAAATAAATCATCACCTACTAATTGTACTTTATCACCAATCTTTTCAGTTAAAGCTTTCCATCCATCCCAGTCATCTTCGTACATACCGTCTTCGATAGAGATAATTGGATATTTAGCTGCAAGTTCAGCTAAGTATTCAGCTTGTTCAGCAGAAGTTCTGATTTTTCCAGTTTCTCCTTCAAATTTAGTGTAATCGTATTTACCGTTTACATAAAACTCAGAAGCAGCACAGTCAAGAGCGATCATAATTTCGTCACCGAAAGAATATCCAGCTTTTTCAACTGCTAATTTAATAGTATCTAAAGCATCTTCTGTTCCACCAGCTAAGTTTGGAGCAAAACCTCCTTCATCACCTACTGCAGTGCTTAAACCTCTATCGTGTAATACTTTTTTCAAGTTGTGGAAAATTTCAGTTCCCATTTGCATAGCATGTGTAAAAGAAGTTGCTTTTACTGGGAAAATCATAAACTCTTGGAATGCGATAGGTGCATCAGAGTGAGAACCACCGTTGATGATATTCATCATTGGAACTGGTAACGTATTAGCAGAAACACCACCTACATATCTGTATAATGGCAAACCAAGTTCGTTAGCAGCAGCTTTTGCAGCAGCTAAAGAAACACCCAAAATAGCATTAGCTCCTAATTTAGATTTGTTTGGAGTACCATCTAAATCAATCATTAATTGGTCAATTGTGTTTTGTTCGAAAACAGAAGTTCCAACTAATTCTTCAGCAATAATAGTATTTACATTATTCACTGCATTCAAAACACCTTTCCCTAGATAAGCTTTACCTCCATCACGTAATTCAACAGCTTCGTGCTCTCCAGTTGATGCTCCAGACGGAACAGCAGCTCTACCTAAAACTCCATTTTCAGTTACTACATCAACTTCAATAGTAGGATTACCTCTAGAATCAAGAATTTGTCTTGCGTGAACTTTAATTATAATACTCATTATTTTTGTTTTTTATTAATAAATTATATTTTTTTTTCGAAATTATAAAAATATTTAATACTATAAGCGAGCTTTAGTCATTAAACCCGTTTATTTATTAACTACATCGTTTTAGACTTTGCTACTTTTAATATTCTCCACAAATTGGTCAAACAAATATGACGAATCGTGTGGTCCTGGACTAGCCTCTGGGTGATATTGCACTGAAAAGCAATTTTTGTTTTTCATTCGCATTCCAGCAACAGTGCCATCATTTAAATGTAAGTGAGTAATTTCTAACTCTGGATGATTTTCTAATTGTTCTTTTCTAACAGCAAACCCGTGATTTTGAGAAGTTATTTCACCTTTGCCTGTAATGATGTTTTTAACTGGATGATTAATTCCTCGGTGGCCATTAAACATTTTATAAGTCTCAATACCATTTGCTAGACCAATCACTTGGTGCCCTAGACAGATTCCAAATAAAGGTTTATTATCGGCTAAAATTTCTTTTGCCACCTGAATTGCTCCGAATAAAGGATCTGGATCCCCAGGCCCATTTGACAAGAAATATCCATCCGGATTAAACTCAGACATATCTTTGTAAGTTGAGTCGAAAGGATACACTTTAATATAACAATCTCTTTTAGCAAGATTTCTTAAAATATTCTTTTTAATCCCAAGATCTAAAGCCGAGATTTTATAGGTAGCATTTTCATCCCCAAAGAAATATGGTTCTTTAGTTGAAACTTTAGAAGCTAACTCTAAACCTTCCATATTTGGCACATTAGCCAATTCCTTCTTTAAGTCCTCGATTGAAGTTCCATCTGTACAAATAACAGCATTCATTGCACCATTGTCACGGATATAGCTTACAAGTGCACGCGTATCAACATCAGAAATACAGATCAAATTTTGTTTAGTAAAATAATCTTCTAAACTTCCAGAAGCATTTTCTCTAGAATAATTAAAACTAAAGTTTTTACAAACTAAACCGGCAATTTTAATACTATCAGATTCAACTTCAGAATCATTAACACCATAGTTTCCGATATGTGTATTTGTAGCAACCATTATCTGTCCAAAATAAGAAGGATCGGTAAAGATTTCCTGATACCCTGTCATTCCAGTATTAAAACAAACTTCACCAAAAGTTTTACCGCTGATTCCGATAGATTTTCCGTGAAAGATTGTTCCGTCACTAAGTAATAAAATGGCGCTTTGTCGTGTTGTGTATTTCATTATTTAATTTGTATTGTTTTTTTTTAATCAAGTTATAAAACCAAAACGTAGGTTTTAAGTGTAATTAGAATTTTGCAAATTTACTTCTTTAAAATAGCCCTTCCAAGATTTTTTAAAACTTTCATTCGTAAAAATAAAACCTATCATTTTAAATAAGTTACATTTCTCTCGTTTCAAAAAAATCAAAAAAAAAGGATAAACTAAAAATTAGTTTATCCTTTAATACTATAGAATGATTACTCTCATAATTATTCAGAAGCTTCAGTAGTCGTTTCTGATTCAGCAGCAGGGGCTTCAGGAGCAGCAGTTTCAGCTTTTTTAGCTTTACCACCACGACGGCTTTTCGCTTTTTTAACTTCTTTTTTACCTCCGTTGTAAAGTTCATTGAAGTCAACAAGTTCGATCATCGCCATATCAGCGTTATCTCCCAAACGATTTCCAACTTTAATGATACGAGTGTATCCACCTGGACGGTCACCTACTTTAGCAGCAACATCTCTGAACAAATCAGTTACAGCGTATTTGTTACGTAAGTAAGCAAAAACAATACGACGATTGTGAGTCGTATCCTCTTTTGACTTTGTGATTAAAGGCTCAACAAATTGTTTAAGCGCTTTAGCTTTAGCAACAGTAGTGTTAATACGTTTGTGCTCAATAAGAGAACAAGCCATATTAGCTAACATAGCTTTTCTATGTCCAGTCTGTCTGCTTAAGTGGTTGAATTTTTTTCCGTGTCTCATGACGTGTTTTTTTTATCTTCATCTTGCTACGATCCACTATGGAGAGCAAAATATGAAGTAAATTATTCTTTATCTAATTTGTATTTAGCTAAATCCATCCCGAAAGTTAAATTCTTCACTGCAACAAGTTCATCAAGTTCAGTTAAAGATTTTTTACCAAAATTACGGAATTTCATTAGGTCATTTTTATTGAACGATACTAAATCACCAAGTGTATCAACTTCAGCCGCTTTCAAGCAATTTAATGCTCTCACAGATAAATCCATATCAACAAGCTTAGTTTTAAGCAATTGTCTCATATGCAATGACTCTTCATCATACGATTCTGTTTGTGCAATTTCGTCAGCCTCAAGTGTAATTCTTTCGTCAGAGAATAACATGAAATGGTGAATTAAAACTTTAGCAGCTTCAGTAAGAGCATCTTTTGGATTAATAGATCCATCAGTTTTGATTTCAAAAACTAATTTTTCGTAATCTGTTTTTTGCTCTACACGGAAATTTTCGATTGCATATTTTACATTTTTTACCGGAGTAAAAATAGAATCTGTAAAAATTGTTCCAATTGCAGCATTCTGTTTTTTGTTCTCTTCAGCAGGAACGTATCCTCTACCTTTCTCGATTGTTAAATCGAAGTTCAATTTGATTTTAGAATCTAAATTACAGATAACAAGGTCTGGATTCAAAACTTGAAAACCTGAGATAAATTTTTGAAAATCACCTGCTGTTAATTGATCCTTACCAGAAACAGAAATAGTAACTGATTCATTATCGATATCTTCAATCTGACGTTTGAAACGTACTTGTTTTAGATTAAGGATAATTTCGGTAACATCCTCAACAACACCTGAAATAGTAGAAAACTCATGATCTACACCTTCGATACGAACAGATGTAATTGCATAACCTTCTAACGCTGAAAGCAAAACTCTTCTAAGTGCATTACCAACTGTCAATCCGTAACCAGGTTCTAAAGGTCTAAACTCAAATTTACCTTCAAAATCGGTTGAATCGATCATGATAACTTTATCGGGCTTTTGAAAATTAAATATTGCCATAAATTTCGACTAAGTCAATTATTATTTGTTGTACAACTCTACGATTAATTGTTCTTTAATGTTTTCTGGAATTTGAAGTCTCGCAGGTACAGAAACGAAAGTTCCTTCTTTAAGATCATTATTCCAAGTAATCCATTCATAAACATGACTTGAATTTGATAAAGAACGTTCGATAGCTTCTAAAGATTTAGATTTTTCACGAACTGCAACTTTATCACCAGGCTTAAGGTGGTAAGAAGGAATATTAACAACCTCTCCATTTACAGTAATGTGTCTGTGAGAAACGATTTGACGCGCACCTCTTCTAGATGGAGCAATTCCCATTCTAAAAACAACATTATCTAATCTTGCTTCGCATAATTGTAATAAAACTTCACCAGTTACTCCTTTAGTCGCTGATGCTTTTTCGAATAAATTTCTGAATTGTTTTTCTAAAATTCCGTAAGAATATTTAGCTTTTTGCTTTTCCATTAACTGAACAGCATACTCAGATTTTTTTCCTCTTTTTTTAGCCATCCCGTGTTGTCCAGGTGGGTAATTTCTTTTTTCGAAAGATCTATCATCTCCGAAGATTGCCTCGCCAAATTTACGAGCGATTTTGGTTTTAGGACCAGTATATCTTGCCATTTTAAAAAAAATTTTAAGGTAGAAATTATGAATTCAGGTCTAATCCTTCGATAATCTATGTTCTACCTTGTTTATACTATAAAAATAAAAAATTAAACTCTACGTCTTTTTGGAGGACGACATCCGTTGTGCGGCATTGGAGTAACATCAATAATTTCAGTAACTTCAATTCCACCGTTATGAATAGAACGGATAGCAGACTCACGTCCGTTACCTGGTCCTTTTACATAAACTTTCACTTTTTTAAGTCCTGCCTCAAGTGCTACTTTAGCGCAATCTTCTGCTGCCATTTGAGCCGCATAAGGAGTGTTCTTTTTAGAACCTCTGAAACCCATTTTACCAGCTGAAGACCAAGAGATAACTTCACCTTTCTTATTAGTCAAAGAAATAATAATGTTATTAAAAGTGGCAGAAATATGAGCCTCACCCGTTGATTCAACGATAACTTTACGTTTTTTTGCAGTTGCTTTAGCCATATTACTTATTATTTAGTTGCTTTTTTCTTGTTAGCAACAGTTTTTCTTTTACCTTTTCTTGTTCTTGAGTTGTTTTTAGTTCTTTGTCCTCTTAATGGAAGACCAGATCTATGACGAATACCTCTGTAACATCCAATATCCATTAAACGTTTAATGTTTAAAGAAATTTCAGAACGTAATTCTCCTTCGATTTTGTAAAATGAAACAGCTTCACGAATTGCTCCGATCTCATCATCATTCCAATCTTGAACTTTTTTATCTTGGCTAACTTGAGCTTTTTCTAAAATCTCAATAGCTCTACTTTTTCCTAATCCGAAGATGTAGGTAAGTGCGATAACACCTCTTTTGTTTTTTGGGATATCTACCCCTGCTATTCTTGCCATAATTATCCTTGTCTTTGTTTAAATCTAGGATTCTTTTTGTTTATTACGTACAGTCTCCCTTTTCTACGCACGATAATGCACTCGGCACTTCTCTTTTTTACTGATGCTCTAACTTTCATAGTGAATATCCTTTAATATCGATAAGTAATTCTTGCTTTTGACAAATCATAAGGACTCATTTCTAGTTTCACTTTATCACCAGGTAATAACTTGATGTAATGCATTCGCATTTTACCAGAAATATGAGCAATTACAATATGTCCATTTTCTAACTCTACACGGAACATCGCATTTGATAATGCTTCAATGATTGATCCGTCTTGTTCTATTGCTGATTGTTTTGCCATAAATATATTAAGCTACCGCTTTTCTATTTTTACCAGTCTTCATTAAACCATCATAATGTTTGTTTAACAAGTATGAATTGATTTGTTGAATAGTATCTATTGCAACACCAACCATAATTATTAATGAGGTACCTCCAAAAAACATTGCCCAAGATTGTTGTACATCCATAATACTTACAACAATAGCTGGGAACACAGCAATCAAAGCAAGGAATAAAGATCCTGGGAAAGTTATTAAAGACATCACTTTATCAAGGAAATCAGAAGTTTCTGCTCCAGGACGAACTCCAGGAATAAAACCGCCGCTTCTCTTTAAATCATCAGCCATTTTGTTAGTAGGTACAGTGATTGCAGTATAAAAGAATGTAAATACAATAATTAAAGTTGCAAAAACAAAATTATACCAGAAACCAAACATATTACTAAATGCACCAACAATAGATTGTGATGTATCTGATTTAGACAATCCAGCTACAGCCGCAGGAATAAACATAATTGCCTGAGCAAAAATAATTGGCATAACCCCAGAAGCATTAAGCTTTAGAGGAATCCATTGTCTATTACCTCCTGCCAAATCTTGCTCGTAATCTCCTGTAGTTGTACGACGCGCATACTGAACAGGGATTCTACGTACTGCCATTGTAAGCAATACACAAGAAATGATAACTAATAACCACACAATAATTTCAATAACTAATAACATTGGACCTCCATTGTTATTGGTAACACGAGTTGTAAACTCTTGGATAAAAGCTTGTGGTAAACGAGCTAAAATACCAACCATAATTAACAATGAAATACCATTTCCAATACCTTTATCTGTAATTTTCTCACCCAGCCACATAGCAAAAATTGTACCAGTAACTAAAATGATAACAGACGAGAACAAAAATTCAGGAGAATTAAAGCCTAGCAAAAATGCATTACTAGGCAATGTTCTGTATAAATTATAGATATAAGTTGGACCTTGAACCAATGTGATAGCGATTGTCAACCAACGAGTGATTTGATTAATCTTTTTTCTACCACTTTCCCCATCATTTTGAAGTTTTTGTAAATATGGAATCGCAATCCCCATCAACTGAACAACAATAGACGCAGAAATATAAGGCATGATACCTAAAGCAAAAACTGAAGCTTTAGAGAAAGCACCCCCGGTGAACATGTCTAGAATAGATCCTAGACCATTTTTAGTTTGTCCCGCTAAACCAGTCAATTGCGTTGCGTCAATTCCAGGAAGCGTAACGTGTGCTCCAAAACGATATACTAAAAGTAAACCTAATGTAATTAAGATTCGATTTTTTAGTTCTTCGATTTTCCAAACATTACTTATTGATTCAATAAATTTCTTCATCTTAATAGATAAGTTATATAGTTACAGCTTCTCCACCAGCAGCTTCAATAGCAGCTTTTGCAGTAGCAGTAAATTTGTGGGCAGTTACTTTTAATTTTGCTTTCAATTCTCCTCTACCTAAAATCTTAACGATTTCATTTTTAGTAGCTAGACGATTTGCTACGAAATCTGCCATTGAAACAGAATCAGTAATTACACCGTTATCAACTAATAATTGAAGAGTATCTAAATTAACACCTTCGTATTCTTTACGATTGATGTTTTTGAAACCAAACTTAGGTACACGTCTTTGAAGTGGCATCTGCCCTCCTTCAAAACCAATCTTTTTAGAATAACCAGAACGAGATTTTGCTCCTTTGTGTCCACGTGCAGCGGTACCACCTTTTCCAGAACCTTCTCCTCTACCTAATCTTTTATTTTGATTGTGTGTAGATCCCTCAGCAGGTTGTAAGTTACTTAAATTCATAACAGTATTTGTTATTTAGCTTCTTCTACAGAAACTAAGTGTTTAACTTTGTTTATCATCCCAAGGATAGCAGGATTTGACTCATGCTCCACAACTTGTCCAATTTTACGTAGACCTAAAGCTTCCAACCCTCTCTTTTGAGAAAGAGGACAGTTGATTTTGCTTCTTACTTGTTTTACTAATAATTTAGCCATAATTTCCTGAATTAACCTTTAAAAACTTTCTCTAAAGAAACACCTCTCTGTTTTGCAACAGTATGAGCGCTTCTCATTTGCAATAAAGCATCAAAAGTTGCTTTTACTACGTTATGTGGATTTGATGATCCTTGAGATTTAGACAATACATCGTGAATACCTACTGACTCAAGAACTGAACGAACAGCTCCACCAGCAATAACTCCAGTACCATGAGATGCTGGAATTAAGAATACACGTGCACCACCAAATTTACCTTTTTGTTCGTGAGGAACAGATTGTCCATTTAAAGGAATTCTAACTAAGTTTTTCTTAGCATCTTCTACTGCTTTCGCAATTGCTTCAGAAACGTCTTTAGATTTCCCTAATCCATGACCAACTACTCCATTTTCATCACCTACAACTACAATAGCAGAAAAACCGAAAGCTCTACCTCCTTTTGTAACTTTAGTAACACGATTAACACTAACTAGACGATCTTTTAATTCAAGACCACTAGGTTTTACCAATTCTACATTTTTGTATTTAGACATAATATATTAGAATTTAAGTCCAGCGGCTCTTGCGCCTTCTGCTAATGATTTAATACGACCGTGATATAAATACCCACCTCTATCAAAAGTGATAGTATCAATCCCAGCTTTTAACGCTTTCTCTGCAACTAGTTTTCCAACAGCAGCAGCTACTTCAACGTTAGTACCTTTTCCTATTTCTTTTTCTCTAGAAGATGCAGCTAAGATAGTAACTCCATTTACATCGTCAATGATTTGAGCGTAAATTTCTTTATTACTTCTAAAAACAGAAAGTCTAGGTCTTGCAGCAGTACCACTAACCGATTTTCTTATTCTGAATTTAATTCTCTGTCTTCTTTCAGATTTTGTTAATGACATAATCTTATATTTTAAGCTGATTTACCTGCTTTTCTTCTTAATACTTCACCCACAAATTTAACACCTTTTCCTTTGTACGGCTCTGGCTTACGGAAACCTCTAATTTTCGCAGCAACTTGTCCTAAAAGTTGTTTATCAAATGATGTTAATTTTACGATTGGGTTCTTACCTTTTTCAGATACTGTTTCCAAAGATACTTCAGGAGCAATCTCTAAAACAATATTGTGAGAATATCCAAGAGCTAAATCTAATTTTTGACCTTGGTTTGAAGCTCTATAACCAACTCCAACTAATTCTAGTTCTTTTGTGAAACCTTCAGAAACACCAACAACCATATTATTGATCAAAGATCTGAATAATCCGTGTTTTGCTCTGTGGTCTTTATGATCAGACGATCTTTCAACTAAAACTTGATCGCCTTCAACAGTTACATTTACGTCCGAAAACTCCTGAACCAGTTGACCTCTTTTTCCTTTTACTGTAATAATACCGTCTTTAACTTCTACAGTTACACCAGCAGGGATTACAATTGGGCTTTTACCTATTCTTGACATCTTATCTAGTGTTTAAAATTAGTATACGTAACAAATTACTTCACCACCTACATTTAATTGCTTCGCTTGTTTTCCAGTCATCAAACCTTTTGATGTAGAAACAATAGCAATTCCTAATCCGTTAAGGATTCTTGGTAATTTGGCAGCACCTGCGTACTTACGTAAACCAGGTTTACTAATTCTTTGGATATCTTTAATTACAGGCTCTTTAGTATCTTTATCATACTTTAAAGCAATTTTGATAGAACCTTGAACTGTGTTCTGCTCAAATTTGTAACTTAAGATGTAACCTTGATCAAATAAGATCTTAGTTATCTCTTTTTTAAGATTAGAAGCTGGAATTTCAACAACTTTGTGGTTTGCAGCCACAGCGTTACGAACTCTAGTCAAATAATCTGCAATAGGATCTGTATACATATGTATTTGATTGCGATTATGGTTTTCGGGAGACACTCGTCTCCCGAACCTTTAATCAATTAAAATTATTTTTTGGTTTGCAAAAGTAATAACTTATTGCGAGATTACCAAGAAGCCTTTTTAACTCCTGGAATTAACCCATTGTTAGCCATTTCACGGAAAGTTACACGTGAAATACCGAATTGACGGATATAACCTCTAGGTCTACCTGTTAATTTACAACGATTGTGTAAACGAACTGGTGAAGCATTTTTAGGTAATCTTTGTAAACCTTCGTAGTCTCCAGCTTCCAATAAAGCTTTTCTCTTCTCAGCATATTTAGCTACCGTTTTCTCTCTTTTAACCTCGCGGGCTTTCATTGATTCTTTAGCCATGTCTTAATTCTTTTTAAAAGGTAATCCTAATTCAGCCAATAATGACTTTGCTTCCTTGTCTGTTTTTGCAGTAGTAACAAAAGTAATATCCATTCCTGAAATTTTGTTTACTTTGTCAATATCAATTTCTGGGAAAATGATTTGCTCTAAAACTCCAAGATTGTAGTTACCTCTACCATCAAAACCAGTAGCTTTAATACCATTGAAATCTCTAACACGTGGCAAAGCAGAAGTAATAAGTCTATCTAAAAACTCATACATTCTTTCTCCACGTAAAGTAACTTTTGCTCCAATAGGCATTCCTTTTCTCAATTTAAAAGACGCAACGTCTTTCTTAGAGATTGTAGAAACTGCTTTTTGTCCAGTGATCTTTGTTAACTCATCAACAGCATAGTCAATAAGTTTTTTATCAGATACAGCTGCACCAACTCCACGGCTCAAAACGATTTTTTCAAGTTTAGGAACTTGCATTACGTTTGTATATCCGAACTCTTCTTTAAGAGCAGAGATTACTCTACTCTTATATTCTTCTTTTAGTCTAGGTGTATATGCCATTACTATAGTACTTGATTAGATTTTTTTGAAAATCTTACTTTCTTATCTCCTTCTACTCTAATACCTACTCTAGTTGTTTCCTTAGTTTTAGGATCAATTAGAGAAATGTTAGAAATTTGAATAGAAGCTTCTTTCTTAACGATACCACCTTGAGGGTTTTTAGCACTTGGTTTTGTATGTTTTGAAACCATGTTTACACCTTCAACTATCGCTTTATTTTTCTCACGGTAAACACGTAAAACTTTACCTTCAGCACCTTTATGGTCTCCAGCAATAACTCTTACGATATCTCCTGATTTTATTTTTAGCTTTATCATCTTAAAAACGAATTAAAGCACTTCTGGTGCTAATGATACAATTTTCATGAATTGTTTTTCACGAAGTTCTCTTGCTACCGGACCAAAAACACGAGTTCCTCTCATTTCCCCTGCAGCATTCAAAAGAACACATGCATTGTCATCGAAACGGATATAAGAACCATCAGCTCTTCTCACTTCTTTTTTAGTACGCACAACAACTGCAGTTGAAACAGCTCCTTTTTTCACGTTTCCGTTTGGAGTTGCATCTTTGATAGAAACTACAATTTTGTCACCAACAGAGGCATATCTTCTTTTAGTACCTCCTAAAACACGAATAGTTAAAACTTCTTTAGCTCCCGTGTTATCTGCTACTTTTAGTCTTGATTCTTGTTGTACCATAATTATTTAGCTCTTTCTAAGATTTCAACTAATCTCCAACATTTTGTTTTACTTAAAGGACGCGTTTCGCTAATTCTTACAGTATCTCCAATGTTACAGTCGTTTGTTTCGTCGTGTGCAACATATTTCTTAGTTTTCAACACGAACTTACCGTATAATGGGTGTTTTACTTTTCTTACTTCAGAAATCACGATAGATTTATCCATCTTGTTTGAAGTAACAACACCTATTCTTTCTTTTCTTAAATTTCTTTTTTCTTCCATCTTTCAGCAGAATACAATTATTGTAACTCTCTTTTAGTTAACTCTGTAGCTAATCTTGCAACTGTTCTTCTAACGCTTCTAATTTGAAGTGGGTTAGCAATTGGAGAGATTGCGTGAGCCATTTTTAGGTCAGCATATACTTTCTTAGTTTGACTAAGCTTTTCTTGCAACTCCGCTGCAGAAAGATCTTTTATTTCTGATTGTTTCATAATAAATATAAATTATGCTTCGAAATCTCTAGCAACGACGAACTTAGTTTTTACTGGAAGTTTTTGAGCTGCAAGACGTAAAGCCTCTTTTGCAACTGACAATGGAACTCCTCCAACTTCAAACATAATTCTTCCTGGTTTAACAACAGCAGCCCAATACTCAACTGCTCCTTTACCTTTACCCATACGTACTTCAAGAGGTTTCTTAGTAATAGGCTTGTCTGGGAAAATTTTAATCCATAATTGTCCCTCTCTTTTCATGTAACGAGTTGCAGCGATACGCGCAGCTTCGATTTGACGAGAAGTTAAGAACATTCCATCTTCATGTACAGATTTAATACCAAACATTCCATTTGAAAGCTCATACCCTCTTTGAGAGTTACCTTTCATTCTACCTTTTTGTACCTTACGGTATTTTGTTCTTTTAGGCTGTAACATTTTTCTTTAGTTTAAAAATTTACTTTCTTTTACGAGCGTCTGGTTTTCCACCTTTGTTAAAGTTAGATTTGCCTCTAGGAGCATCTCCACCTTTTCCACCACCTGTACCAGATTGTTTTTTATCCATTCCAGCAAGTGGAGAAAGTTCTCTCTTACCGTAAACTTCACCTTTCATGATCCATACTTTAATTCCCATTCTACCGTAAGTAGTATGAGCTTCAGCAAGAGCATAATCAATGTCAGCTCTGAAAGTTGATAGAGGAATTCTACCTTCTTTGAAACCTTCCGAACGCGCCATCTCAGCACCATTCAAACGACCAGAAATCAAAACTTTGATACCTTCAGCGTTCATACGCATAGAAGCAGCAATAGCCATTTTGATTGCACGCCTGTAAGAAATACGGCTTTCGATTTGACGAGCGATGCTTGTCGCCACAAGATAAGCATCTAACTCAGGCCTTTTAATTTCAAAGATGTTGATTTGAACCTCTTTGTCAGTAACTTTCTTAAGTTCTTCTTTTAACTTGTCTACCTCTTGTCCGCCTTTTCCGATAATGATACCAGGCCTAGCAGTAGTGATAGTAACGGTTACAAGTTTCAAAGTTCTCTCGATGATTACTTTTGATACACTAGCTTTTGATAAACGAGCGTGGATATACTTTCTGATTTTGTGATCTTCGGCTAATTTATCACCGTAATCATTTCCACCATACCAGTTTGAGTCCCATCCTCTGATGATACCAAGTCTATTTCCAATTGGATTTGTCTTTTGTCCCATGCTGCTTAAGAATTGCTTTGTGTGTTATTGATAGCTCCAAGCACGATTGTTACGTGATTAGAACGTTTTCTTATTCTGTGTGCACGACCTTGTGGAGCTGGACGAAGTCTTTTTAACATCATTCCACCATCTACTCTGATCTCTTTAACAAATAATCCAGCTTCTTCTAAATTACCTTCACTATTTTTTTGCTCCCAGTTATTGATTGCAGATAATAATAGTTTTTCTAATTTTCTTGAAGCTTCTTTAGAACTGAATCTTAAAATGTTAAGTGCTCTTTCTACCTTCTGACCTCTTACCAAGTCCGCTACTAAGCGCATTTTTCTAGGTGAAGTAGGGCAGTTATTCAATTTTGCGAAAGCGATAGACTTATTAGCCTCTTTTCTCGCATCTGCTGTTTCTCTTTTACGAACTCCCATTGCTTCTTTTATTTTTTACCTTTATTTTTTGCTCCAGCATGACCTCTAAAAGATCTAGTTGGTGAAAACTCTCCTAATTTGTGACCTACCATGTTTTCTGTTACGTAAACTGGTACAAATTGACGACCGTTATGAACTGCGATAGTTTGTCCAACGAAATCCGGTGTAATCATTGAAGCTCTAGACCAAGTCTTAACAACTGCATTTTTACCACTTTCTACGTTTTCTTGAACTTTCTTGTCTAATTTATAATGAACGAAAGGTCCTTTTTTTAATGAACGTGCCATATCTTATTATTTCTTTCTACGTTCTACGATATACTTGTTACTCGGGTTTTTCTTAGAACGAGTTCTGTAACCTTTAGCTGGCAATCCGTTTCTTGAACGTGGGTGCCCTCCAGAAGAACGTCCTTCACCACCTCCCATAGGGTGATCAACAGGGTTCATCGCTACTGGTCTAGTTCTAGGTCTTCTTCCTAACCATCTTGTTCTACCTGCTTTTCCAGATACAACTAATTGGTGGTCAGAGTTAGAAACAGCTCCAATTGTAGCTGAACAAGTTAACAAGATTAATCTTGTTTCACCTGATGGCATTTTAATTGTTGCGTATTTCCCATCTCTTGCCATTAACTGAGCAAAAGTTCCAGCTGAACGAGCGATAACAGCTCCTTGTCCTGGACGTAACTCAATACAAGATATAACAGTTCCAAGAGGAATTCTGCTTAAAGGTAAAGTATTACCAATCTCTGGTTGAGACTCTGGCCCAGAAACTAATTTCTGACCAACTTTCAATCCGTTTTGAGCGATAATATAAGTTTTCTCTCCATCAGCATAAGCTAATAAAGCGATAAATGCAGTACGATTTGGATCGTATTCGATTGATTTCACTGTAGCTGGAATTCCATCTTTAGTTCTTTTGAAATCGATAATACGATATCTCTGCTTGTGACCACCACCCGTATAACGCATGGTCATCTTTCCTTGACTATTTCTACCTCCTGAGTTTTTTATCGGCGCTATCAAAGAGCGTTCCGGCTTATCAGTTGTAATAGCGTCATAACCATTCACAACTCTAAATCGCTGACCCGGGGTAATAGGTTTTAATTTTCTTACTGACATTTTTCTATCTTAGATATTGTTGTAAAAATCAATTGTTTCTCCTTCTTGTACTTGTACAATTGCTTTTTTATATGCATTTGTCTTTCCACTGATTAAACCACTTTTAGTGTATTTAGTAGATCTATCTGGTCTCACATTCATTGTGTTAACAGAAACGATAGTTACTCCATAAGCAGCCTCAACAGCTTTCTTAATTTCAACTTTGTTTGCTTTTTTGTTAACAACGAATCCGAAGCGGTTTAGAACTTCACTTTCTTTGGTTACTTTTTCCGTTACTATAGGTCTAATAATGATGCTCATATTCCTATTATTTACTTAAATTTTCTTCAATTAACTCTAAAGAACCTTCCAAAAGCACTAAATTATTAGCGTTTAATATTGCGTAAGTGCTTAATTCTGAGCTAGTTACGACATTTGAAGCCTTTAAATTGCGTGACGACAAATATACGTTTTTATTCGACTCACCCAACACAAATAGAGATTTTTTATTTTCTAACCCTAAAGCTTTCAAAACGTTAATGAAATTTTTAGTGTTTGGCGCTTCAAAATTAAAGTCTTCTAAAACCACAATATTTGACTCTTTTGCTTTGATTGAGAAAGCTGATTTTCTAGCCAATCTCTTCAAACCTTTATTCAATTTAAATGAATAACTTCTTGGTCTTGGTCCGAAAACTGTTCCACCACCTTTAAACAAAGGATTCTTAACACTTCCTGCACGAGCAGTACCTGTTCCTTTTTGTTTTTTAATCTTACGTGTACTTCCAGTTACTTCAGCTCTTTCTTTAGCTTTATGAGTACCTTGTCTTTGATTAGCAAGATATTGCTTAACATCAAGATATACAGCGTGATTGTTTGGTTCAATTGCGAATACTGAATCAGAAAGTTGAACTTTTCTTCCAGTATCTTTTCCGTTGAAATCTAATACTTTTACTTCCATTACTTCTGAATGATTACATAAGAGTTTTTGTGCCCAGGAACACATCCTTTAACAACAAGTAGATTCTTATCAGCAACTACTTTTAAAACTCTAAGGTTTTGAACTTTTACATTTTCTCCTCCCATTCTTCCAGCCATACGCATTCCTTTGAATACTCTAGATGGATAAGAAGAAGCTCCTACAGAACCTGGCGCTCTTAAACGGTTGTGCTGACCATGAGTAGCTTGTCCAACACCACCAAAACCGTGACGTTTAACAACACCTTGGAAACCTTTACCTTTAGACACACCTTGTACATCTACAAATTCTCCTTCTTCAAAAATAGTAACATCAATAAGATCTCCTAATTTTTGTTCAGTTGCAAAATCTTGGAATTCAACGACTTTTTTCTTAGCAACAGTTCCAGCTTTTTTAAAGTGACCTAAAGCCGCTTTAGTAGAATGTTTCTCGTTTTTGTCATCGAAACCAAGTTGCAACGCTTCATACCCGTCAACCTCGTTGGTTCTGACTTGGGTAACAACGCATGGTCCAGCTTCGATTACTGTACAAGGAATATTTTTCCCGTTTTCGTCGAAGATACTAGTCATGCCGATTTTCTTACCAATTAACCCAGACATAAATATTAATTATTAATTACTAAAATTCCCTTCAATTTGAAAATAACAGAAATTTCCAAACAGGGAGTGCAAAAGTAGATATTAAAATTGAATAAACCAAACGGTTACAAAAATTAAATCGCTCATTATCAAAATCCAAGCATCAAAACAAGCTTCTTTTACTCAAAAACACAAATCTCATTTTTCCATCAAAATCAACATAACACTTAACAATTATTTAAAAAATCTACAACAAAAAACTGTCGCACCTCCTTAAAACAAAGACATTTACACTTTTTATCAAATTTTACAACTGCAGAAATATCACATCAAAAACAACTATTTAACAACAAAAAAAAGCGAGACATTTCTGTCTCGCTTTTTATATAAAAAAATATAAAAAATTATACTTTTATCTCTACTTCAACACCACTTGGCAATTCAAGTTTCATTAAAGCATCAATAGTTTTAGATGAAGATGAATAAATATCAATCAATCTCTTGTATGACATTACTTCAAATTGCTCTCTCGCTTTTTTGTTAACGTGCGGAGAACGCAATACAGTGAAAAGTTTTTTGTGAGTTGGCAACGGAATTGGACCTGTTACAACCGCTCCAGTAGTTTTTACTGTTTTTACGATCTTTTCAGCAGATTTATCTACCAACATGTGATCGTAAGATTTTAGTTTTATTCTAATTTTTTGACTCATTTTCTTAAAATTAAGCGTTACCTTTTGCTTTTTTGATTACCTCTTCTGAAATATTAGAAGGTGTTTCTGCATAGTGAGAGAACTCCATTGTAGAAGTAGCTCTACCAGAAGATAATGTTCTTAATGTAGTTACATAACCAAACATTTCTGATAAAGGCACATCAGCTTTGATAGTTTTAGCACCATTTCTATCACCCATATCATTAACTTGACCTCTACGACGGTTCAAGTCACCTACGATATCACCCATGTTTTCTTCAGGAGTAATAACTTCGATCTTCATGATTGGCTCAAGAATAACAGCCCCAGCAGCACGTCCAGATTCTTTATAACCCATTCTAGCAGCTAATTCAAAAGAAAGAGCATCAGAATCCACAGGGTGGAAAGATCCGTCTAATAAAGTTACTTTTAAACTATCAACAGCATATCCAGCTAATGGACCTGTTTTCATAGCCTCACGGAAACCTTTTTCAACAGCAGGGATATATTCTTTAGGAACGTTACCACCTTTTACTTCATTTACGAACTGTAATCCAACTGGAACTTTACCATCAACTTCATCAGCAGGCTCGATTCTAAATACGATATCACCGAATTTACCACGACCTCCAGATTGTTTTTTATAAGTTTCTCTATGTTGAGCAGATTTAGTAAACGCCTCTTTGTATTCTACTTGTGGCTCACCTTGGTTAACCTCTACTTTAAACTCACGTTTCATACGATCAACTAAGATATCTAAGTGAAGCTCACCCATACCAGAAATAATAGTTTGACCTGAAGCCTCATCAGTTCTTACAGTAAACGTTGGATCCTCTTCAGCTAATTTAGCCAAAGCCATACCCATTTTATCAACGTCAGCTTTAGTTTTAGGCTCAATAGCAATACCAATTACTGGCTCTGGGAATTTCATAGATTCCAAGATAATTGGACTCTTCTCATCACACAAAGTATCTCCAGTTTTGATATCTTTAAATCCTACAGCAGCTCCAATATCTCCAGCCTCAATAAATTCGATTGGATTTTGTTTGTTAGCGTGCATTTGGTAAATACGAGAAATTCTCTCTTTGTTACCAGAACGAGTATTTAAAACATAAGAACCAGCATCTAAACGTCCAGAGTAAGCACGGAAGAAAGCTAAACGACCTACGAATGGGTCAGTAGCAATTTTAAATGCTAAAGCAGCAAACGGCTCTTTTACATCTGGGCGACGTAAGATTTTAGTTTGATCTTCTTCTAATAATTCAGCATCGTCAGGGTGAATTCCTTCGATACCTTCTTTATCTAATGGAGATGGTAAATACTTACAAACAGCATCTAACATGAATTGAACTCCTTTGTTTTTGAAAGAAGAACCAGCAAGCATAGGAATGATTGCCATATCAATAGTAGCCGCTCTTAATGCATTGTTGATTTCTTCCTCTGTAATAGAGTTTTCATCTTCCATGTATTTATCTAAAAGATTCTCATCATAAGTAGCAATCTCTTCGATAAGGATAGAACGGTAGTGTTTTACATCATCAACCATATCAGCTGGGATGTCCACAATATCAAAAGTAGCTCCTTGAGTTTCATCATGCCATACAATAGCTTGATTTTTCACTAAGTCAACAATACCTTTAAAATCTGCTTCATCACCAATAGGCAAAGTAATTGCAACCGCATTCGATTTCAACATATCTTTAACCTGTCCGCATACAGCTAAAAAGTTAGCACCTTGACGGTCCATTTTATTTACGAATCCCATACGAGGAACTCTATATTGATCAGCAAGTCTCCAGTTAGTTTCTGATTGAGGCTCAACACCATCAACAGCACTAAATAAAAAAACCAAACCATCAAGTACACGTAAAGAACGGTTTACTTCTACAGTAAAGTCAACGTGTCCAGGAGTATCAATAATATTAAAGTGGTATGGCAATGATTCTGGAATAACTTTACCTTGTACAGTTGGGAAGTTCCAAGTACAAGTTGTAGCAGCAGAAGTAATTGTAATACCTCTTTCTTGCTCTTGAGCCATCCAGTCCATTGTTGCAGCACCATCGTGCACCTCACCAATTTTGTGCGACTTTCCAGTATAAAAAAGAATACGCTCAGTTGTTGTTGTTTTACCAGCATCAATGTGAGCAGCGATTCCGATATTTCTTGTATATTTTAAATCTCTAGCCATTTCTTACGAATTAAAATCTAAAGTGAGAGAATGCTTTATTAGCTTCTGCCATTTTGTGAGTATCCATTCTTTTCTTAACTGCAGCACCTTCTTCTTTAGCAGCAGCTAAACACTCAGAAGCTAAACGTTGTGCCATAGATTTTTCATTTCTTCTTCTAGAATAAAGTATCAACCACTTCATTGCCATAGAAATTTTTCTGTCTGGACGAATCTGCATTGGGATTTGGAATGTAGCTCCACCAACTCTACGGCTACGTACTTCTACGTGAGGCATAACGTTTGTTAAAGCATCTTTCCAGATCTCTAATGAAGTTTTCTCATCATTTTGCTTTTTAGTTTCGATGATATCAATTGCATCATAAAATACTTTAAAAGCTGTAGATTTCTTACCATCCCACATTAAGTTGTTCACAAAACGTGTAACTAATTGGTCATTAAACCTTGGATCCGGTAAAAGTGGTCTTTTCTTTGCCGCTCTTTTTCTCATGTCTTTTTCTTAAAAGTTTTTAAATTACTTTTTTGCTTCTTTTGGGCGTTTAGCACCGTACTTAGATCTTCTTTGCGTTCTTCCTGCAACACCTGACGTATCAAGAGCTCCACGAACGATATGATATCTAACACCTGGTAAATCTTTTACCCTTCCACCTCGCACTAATACTATCGAGTGCTCTTGTAGATTATGTCCTTCTCCAGGGATGTAAGCATTCACCTCATTACCATTTGTCAAACGTACACGCGCAACTTTACGCATTGCAGAGTTTGGTTTTTTTGGTGTAGTAGTGTAAACACGCGTACAAACCCCTCTTCTTTGAGGACAAGAATCTAAAGCAACCGATTTACTCTTCTTAGTGATCTGAGTTCTTCCTGTTCTTACTAATTGTTGAATTGTTGGCATAATTAATACTAAAAATTATTATGTTTATTAAATTCCCGCTTTTTACGGGGTTGCAAATGTATAAAATATTTTTCACTATACAAACGTTAAATCATTAATTTTCAACAACATTATTTATATCTATGATTTCACAAAGAAACATTAGATATTTGCTTTACATTTAACTAACAAAACGATTGCATTTGAAACAATTATATTACATACTCATTTTACTCGTATCATCAAATTGTTTTGCACAATCTTTCTACCTTAACATAAACGGAATCAATAAAAACCAAAATCAAACTATTGACTCCATTCTTTATACAAAAAAACATCAAAACATAAAATCCCTGAATAATGAAATTTCATCTGTAATAAACAAACTCACAAGACAAGGCTATATAGACACTGAAATACTAGAAAATAAAAAAACAAACGACACCACTTACACTGCTCTGATAGATATAAAATCAAAAATCAAAGAAACACACATATATATAGGAGCAAATAGTTTTTTTTATGATTCAGAAAAAAAAACAAAAGACAGCATAATCATACCATATACTGAGCTGGAGAATTTCTTAAACCAAAAAATATCAGATAAAGAAAAAGATGGTTTTGCATTTTCAAAAATCAAACTTGAAAACATTAAAAAGAAGAATTCAATAATTTACGCAGACTTAAGTTTTGACTCTGAAATCAAAAGAACCCTTAATGCTATTATTGTAAATTACACAAACCCTTCTTTGAAAGATTATTTTCCTAAAGGAGCATTAAAACAATTGAACAGGAAGTACATCAACAAAACCTTCAATCAGGAAACTGTTAAAAAACTTTCTGAAGACATAAATAGTTTTGAATTTGTTTCTCAAACTAAATACCCAGAAATCTTATTTACCAATGACTCAACAAAAGTTTACACCTATTTAGACAAAAGAAAAGCAAACACTTTTGATGGCTATATTGGATTTTCAAATGATGATAGCAAAAAAATACAACTCAACGGATATTTAGATATCTCTTTAATAAACACACTTCACGCAGGCGAACAATTTTCTCTATACTGGAAAAGCGACGGCAACAAACAAACAACTTTTAACACAAAACTTGAAATTCCATATATTTTCAAAACAGCATTAGGAATAAAAGCCCAACTAAACATCTTTAAACAGGATAGCACATTTCAAAACACAAAAACAGCAATAGATCTAGGCTATTATTTAAATTATAATTCTAAAGTATACATCGGGTATCAATCAACAGAATCAAGCGACATTCAAAATACCAATAGCGCAACAATCAGTGATTTCAAAAACTCATACTTTACTTCTACCCTAGAACACAAAAAAAACAACAGCTCTAACAATCTATTTCCAAGAAAATCATATGTAAATCTATTATTTGGCTATGGAAAAAGAACAACAAGCAACACTACTGAAATCAAAGAAACAACCAATCAATTTTATACCAATCTAAATCTCTCTTATAATTTCGAATTAAATAAAAAAAACTTTGTTTACATCAACCCGCAAATTTTATATCTAAAAAGCGACAATTACATCACAAACGAACTTTTTAGATTTGGAGGATTAAACTCAATTCGAGGTTTCTCAGAAAATAGCCTTCAAGGAAATATTGCAAATTTATTCATTACCGAATACAGATATCTACTTAGCTCAAATCTATACATACACACCATACTTGATTATGGAATTTACCAAGACCAAACTTCGATAAAAAATAGCCAAAAATTCAACAATCTAATTAGCGCTGGTGTAGGTTTAGGATTACTAACAAAAAATGGCTTATTAAAGATCATAATAGCCAATGGTAGCACAAATCAAGCCGAAATAAAATTTTATAACAGTATCCTCACAATCTGTTACAATGTTAAATTTTAGGTTTTTACAAAAAATCATTAACAAAATATTAGGATTTTTAACAAGTATTTACGAATATTACATGACTAATCCAAAATATTTGACAATATGAAACCAAAACCAAACAGATTCTTAGTGTTTATACTAGCACTAATGGCGCAACTAACCTTTGCGCAAGAAAGAACTGTTTCAGGTATTGTTACCGATGATGCAAATATGCCTCTACCAGGCGTAAGTGTATTAATAAAAGGAGCAAAAACTGGAACACAAACTGATTTTGACGGAAAATATTCCATCAAAGTATCACCAAATCAAGTTTTAGTTTTTAGCTACATAGGAATGAAATCGCAAGAATTTCCAGCTAGCTCAACAAAAATTAACGCTAAACTATCAAGCGACGCACAACAACTAGAAGGAGTTGTTGTTACAGCTTTAGGATTATCGAGAGAGAAAAAATCTCTAGGTTATGCAACTCAAGAAGTTAAAGGAGAAAATCTAGCAGCAGTTAAAAGCGACAACTTCGTAAATGCAATATCAGGAAAAGTATCTGGAGTACAAGTAAAAAGAACCACAAACTTTGGGGGTTCCACTAACATTGTAATTAGAGGAAATTCTTCTCTAACAGGAAACAATCAAGCTTTATTTGTTATTGATGGAGTCCCTGTAAGCAATAACAATTCAAACACAAGAGACCAGGAACAATCTGGAGCAGGTTATGACTACGGAAGCGCAGCATCAGACATCAACCCAGAAGACATCGAATCTATCAACGTGCTTAAAGGCTCTGCAGCCAGCGCACTTTATGGATCAAGAGCAGCCAATGGTGTCGTTGTTATAACAACAAAAAAAGGAAACAAAAAAGCTAAAGGATATTCCATCACCGTTAATTCAGGTGTAACAATTGGCTCTATTGACAAAAGCACTTTCATAAAATACCAAAAACAATATGGTGCCGGATATGGCCCATATTACGGCCCTGACGAAGATTCATATTTAGATCATATCGATATAAATGGAGACGGAGTATTAGACAATGTAACGCCATTGACCGAAGACGCTTCTTATGGACAAGCTTTTGATCCAAATTTAATGGTCTACCAATGGGACGCATTTTATCCTGAATCTCCAAATTACATGAAAGCCACACCTTGGACGGCAGCAAAAAATGGCCCAATTACTTTTTTCCAAAAGCCAGTAGCACTTACCAATTCTATTTCAATCGATAAAGGTTTAGAAAATGGCTATTTAAGAATAGGCGCCAACAACCTTGACCAAACTGGCTTATTGCCAAACAGTAGCTTAAAGAGAAACACTTTCACGTTGAACGCATCTACTCTTATCAACGACAGATTAACTGTAGCTGGATATGGAAACTTTACTAAAACAAGTACAATTGGTAGAAACAGCACAGGATACAACGACAATATTGCTGGTAATTTTAGACAATGGTGGCAAACCAATGTTGACATAAAAAGCCTAAAGCAAGCTTATGACCTTACAGGACGTAATGTAACATGGAATCCAAAGTCTTATCAAGATCCTACTCCAGCATTTTGGGACAACCCATACTTTCAACGTTATGAAAATTACGAATCAGACAGCAGAAGCAGATTCATTGGAAACGTTTCTTTAAACTATAAAATTACAAGTTGGCTAGATGCTTTTGGCCGAATTGCTGTTGACACATACGACGAACTACAAGAAGAAAGAAGAGCCATTGGAAGCGTACCTGTTGATTTTGGTATTGGAACTGGAGGTGGCGATGGCTCCCTTAATAGAAATCCAGCATCATCGGGTTACTCACGTAAAAACATTGGATTCAGCGAATATAACTACGACTTCATGCTAAATTACAACACAGACATCACAGAAAAATTAAACCTAAAAGGTGTTGTCGGAGTAAACATTAGAAGAAGCTACTACAATTCGATATTTGCAGCAACAAACGGCGGACTTGCTATACCAAAATTATATTCTTTACAAAACACAGTAAGCCCACTATTAGCACCTGTTGAAAGAGATGAAGCAATAGGCGTAGACGGTCTTTACGGTAGCGCATCTTTTGGTTATGAAGATTACTTATTTCTTGAAGGAACAATCAGAAGGGATCACTCTTCAACTCTTCCAGAAGCAAATAGCACTTACTACTATCCTTCCGTTTCAACTAGTTTTGTATTCTCTAAATTTGTAAAAGCAGATTGGCTATCCTTTGGAAAAGTAAGACTTAATTATGCAGAAGTTGGGAACAGCCCTGGTTTTGATAGAGTCCTAGACACTTATGCAGTTAACACAGCATTTGGAGCAGCGTCAGCATCAGTAAAAGACACCAAAAATAATCCGAACCTAAAACCAGAGCGTACAAAAAGTTACGAAGCAGGTCTAGAACTTTCTTTCTTTAAAAAGAGATTAGGATTTGATTTCTCTTACTACAAATCAAATTCAATTGATCAAATAATTCCATTAAGACTTACTGCCTCTACAGGGTACTTATACGAATTGATTAACGCAGGGGAAATTGAAAACAAAGGGATTGAAATAACATTAAGTGGCACACCGATAAAAACAGACACTTTTTCATGGGATATCAACTTAAACTTTGCCAGAAACAGAAACAAAGTATTAGACTTATTAGACGGAATTGACAATCTGCAACTAGGATCTTTTCAAGGAGGTGTAACAATAAATGCCGCTATTGGGCAACCATACGGTGTAATATACGGCACAAAATATACTTACTTAAACGGACAACGAGTTGTTGACCCAAGTAATGGCCAATATATAAAAACTTCAACATCTGATAATGCGATTGGAAATGCAAATCCAGATTACACAGCAGGTTTAAACAACAAATTCACTTACAAAAACTTTTCAGTTGAATTCTTAATCGACATGCAAAAAGGAGGGCAGATATTCTCACTAGACCGTTATTATGGTTTAGCAACAGGTCTGCCAGACGACACTGCATATTTAAATGAACTTGGAAACCCTATCAGAAACCCATTGACTTCTGGATCTGATAGTGGAGGATTTATAAATCCAGGAGTAAATCCAGATGGCAAAGTAAACACTACCAGAATTGAGGCAAGCCGATTTGGCGCTCAAGGTTACAGAAGAGGCTTGCCAGACGAAGCCTTTGTATATGACGCAAGCTATATCAAACTGAGACAAACATCAATTACATATTCTTTACCTGAAAGGATGCTAAAAAACACTTTCATAAATGGAATGACTTTCAGTGTTGTTGGAACAAATCTTTGGATTATACATAAAAACTTACCAGATGCAGATCCTGAATCAGGATTAGGAGCTGGTAACTTACAAGGCTACTCAACAGGATCCTTACCGTCAACAAGAGATGTTAGCTTCAACATTAAAATTCAATTTTAAACCTAGAAATCATGAAAAAGATATTCATAATCATACTAACCGCGGTAACATTCTCGTCCTGCTCTGATGATATAGAAAAATTAAACGTGAACGTAAAAGATCCGTCAAATGTACCAGGAGAAGCTTTGTTTACAAGTGCGCAAAAAAGTTTGGTTGACCAAATGACCAACACAAATGTCAACAATAATATATTCAGACTAATTAATCAATACTTTACAGAAACAGTTTACACTGACGAAAGTAATTACGACTTAGTTACAAGAACAATCCCAGAACAACACTGGCAATTCTTGTACAAAGATGTATTAAAAGATTTAGATCAAAGTGCTATCAATATTACCAATACTCCACTTGGCTTAACAGAAAACCCTTTAGACAAACAAAACAAACTTGCAATCATAGAAGTTTTAAATGTTTATACTTATGCTGTATTGGTTGAGACATTCGGCAACATCCCATATTCTCAAGCTATAAACCTTAACTACAAAACACCAAAATATGATGATGGCTTGACAATTTATAAAGATTTAATCAGTAGATTAAACAATGCAATTGGAAAACTAAACACTGGTGGCAAAAGTTTCGGAGACAATGATAGAATATATGGTGGTGATGTCACAAAATGGATTAAGTTTGCAAATACTCTAAAATTACGAATGGGTATAACCATTTCCGACATTCCTTCTGAAAGCGCATTGGCTCAAGCTACCGTATCAAGTGCCGCTCCACATGTATTCACGTCAAATCTTGACAATGCGGACCTAAAATACCTTACAGCTACACCAAACACCAATCCATTATATGTAGATCTTGTTGCAAGTGGTCGTGACGATTTTGTTCCAACTAGCACCCTAGTAGATATGATGAACAATTTGAGCGACCCAAGACGTGCAAAATACTTTGACAATAATATGGATGACCCATCTACTCCAGAAATAGAATATATAGGTGGAGAGAATGGATCTGCAAATTCATTTTCACAAAAAACACATATTACACCAACTATTCAGGCTCCGGACTTTCCAGGAACAATTTTAGATTATGCGGAAGCTGAATTTCTTTTAGCTGAAGCCGCAGAGAGATCTTTATACGGAGCTCCTAGTGATGCAGAAGCACACTACAATGCAGCAATAACCGCTTCTATTTTGGATTGGGGAGGAACTGAAGCTGATGCTACAACTTACTTAGCGAATCCTGATGTTGCTTATACAACCGCCTCAGGAACTTGGAAACAGAAAATAGGAACTCAAAGCTGGATCGCCTTCTATAACAACTCATTTGAAGGATGGTCATCCTACAGAAGGTTAGATTTCCCTATATTAGTTGCACCGCCAGATGCTGTATCAGGTTTCCCAGTGCGTTATACCTACCCAATTATCGAGCAGTCATTAAACAAAGCAAGCTATACGGAAGCAAGTGCCGCGATTGGTGGTGACGCTGTCGAAACTAAATTGTTTTGGGATAAATTCTAAATTATAAAATTACAATGTAAACAAAAGCGGTTGCAGATAATGCAATCGCTTTTTGTTTAAAAAAACTATTAACTTAAATTTTACATTTAACTTACTTCAATCAGAATATTAAAGCAAAAAAATATTAAAAACATCAAAAAGAAAACTGCATTTTCATTATTATTTAGTTGCTAAAAACTTTGCCAAATTTTCAAAACAATACCACAACATAAAACACTTTCCACATCTCTCAATACTGACTATTAAAGATTCATGATTTTTTTTAACAAAATTTAGCAGTAAACAAGACAGTTTTTTTAAGACAAAAGTTATAAAAAAAACATTTAAACAGCCTTCATCTATAAATTTAACATTTAAGGGTTTGACAAAATTTTTAATTATTATCAAATTTAACACTAAAAATTACGGATTTATAATTTTAAGCGGTTTTTAATCTATAAAACAGCAAAATCTCATCCTAAAATCATTATTTAACTAAAAAAAAAGCTTTTTAAATTAGGTAGATTAACAAATTATTAAGATTTTTGTCGGACTAATTCAAAATATTTAAAAATGAAACTAAAGTTCAATGGATTCTTAGTGCTTTTATTAGTACTAGTTGCGCAACTTTCTTTTGCGCAAGAAAGAGCTGTTTCGGGAACAGTTTCTGACAATGCAGGAATGCCTTTACCAGGTGTTAGTGTATTAGTTAAAGGAACTAAAACGGGAACGCAAACAGACTTTGATGGTAAATTCTCTATCAAAGCTTCTTCAAGCCAAGTTTTGGTATTTAGCTACATCGGGATGAAAACTCAAGAAGTAGCTGCAAGTTCTTCAACTGTAAACGTTAAAATGGCGGATGCAGGAGCACAAGAACTTGAAGGTGTAGTTGTTACTGCTTTTGGTATTAAAAGAGAGAAAAAATCTCTTGGTTATGCAACAACAACTTTAAAATCAGAAGCGATTACAGCAGTAGTAAACACCAACCCATTTGAAACTCTATCTGGTAAAATTGCCGGAGTTGACATCTCTGCTCCATCTCAACCAGGAGCATCAACTAAAGTGATTATTCGTGGTTTAAACACTATTACAGGAAACACAGGACCTCTTTATGTTGTTGATGGTTCTCCAATCAACAATACTGCATCTGGAACTGGTAACGACGGTGTTGGTACTTCTACAAGATCATATGACGCAGGTAACGGTATCAGTGATCTTGACCCAAACAACATTGAAAGCATGACTGTTCTTAAAGGTGCTGCTGCATCTGCATTATACGGATCAAGAGCTGGAGGGGGTGTTATTATCATCACAACTAAAAAAGGAAAAGCGAACTCAGGAATTAAAGTTGATATGTTAGCATCAACTGAATTTAGTGAAGTTGCAAGAGTCCCTCACTTACAAACTCAATTTGGACAAGGATGGAACGGACTTGGATTCTCAGGAGCTAATTCTTACAGTAATGAAAATGGTTCTTGGGGACCTGCTTTCAATGGTGAGATTAGACCATGGGGAACAATCTACAACAATAGCCAACAGGTTAAGCCATACGTAGGATTAAAAAACAACGTAAGAGATTTCTATAACACTGGAACATTAGCTACACAATCTGTAACTTTAAGCGGTGGAGGAGACACTTCTGATTTCTCATTAGTATTCTCTAATGTAAATAGTGATGGAGTTGTACCTACAGATGCTGATTTATACAAAAAACAATCTTTAGGTTTCAATGGAGGACTAAAAGGTAAAAGATTTACTTTAAGAACATCTTTAAACTACGTTTACAAAGATCAAGGTGTTGTTAATACAGGACAAGGTGATGACGCAGGTCAAGGTTCTACTTTACAACAAGAATTATTACAAATTCCTACAGACATTAGTATTGTTGATTTAGCAGATTACAAAAACAATCCTTTTAACACAAACAGCTACTACTTTACTCCTTACGCTGGAAACCCATACTTTGCAGTAAACGAAAATAGCACAAAAATTTACGGAAACAACCTTTTTGGAAACGTAAACTTAAGCTATAAAATTACTGACAAACTTACTGCTTCATGGCAAATTGGAGGTAACGTAAGATCTGAAAGATACAAAAGCTACGGAGCTATTGTTGATTATGAGCCAGGAAGCCCTCAAGATGGTAAAAAGAACAAAATCGTTGGTGGAGTTACAGAAGGAAGATCAGAATATAGTGAATTTGATACTTTCTTTAACCTTAACTATAACACAAACTTAAGCGAAGATTGGACTCTTAATTTATTAGGAGGTTTAAACTATAACAGAAGAGAAACTGACGAACTTTTCAATACAGTAACTGGTTTAGGTATCAAAAACTACTACGAACTTTCTAACTCAGCTTCTAGACCTGTAATTACTCAAAATAATTCAATGAGAAAAACTGGTGCTGTTTATGCATCTGCTGAATTTGCTTTCAAAAACAGATACTTTGCTACTCTTACAGGAAGACAAGACATAACATCTACACTTCCAGTTGGCAATAACTCATATTTCTACCCTGCATTATCTCTTGGCGCAATTGCTATTGACAACGGAAACACTTTCTTAAAATTAAGAGCTGCCGCTTCAAAAATTGCAAATGACACTGAGCCATACGCTACAGAAAACGCATATGTTCCTGGATCTGCTGCATCAAACTTTGGTGTTATAACATCTCCTATTGGAGGCGTTAGTTTTTATGAAGCATCTGCTAGACTTGGTAACCCACAATTAAAACCAGAAACTACGGTTGAATACGAAGTTGGAGCTGAAGGTTCTTTCTTAAAAAACAGAATTAGCTATGATATCGCATTATACCATAAAACAACTTCTGACCTAATCGTAAACTTACCTTTAGATCCTTCAACAGGTTTCGTAAGTAAATATATTAATGCTGCAGAAATTGTAAACAAAGGTATAGAGCTATCTCTTACTGGAAGCCCAATCAAAAACAAAGATTTTTCTTGGAATATTACCTATACTTTCACTAAAAACTTAAACGAAGTTACAGAAACTGCTGATGGTTTTGCGAACATTGATTTAACAAGTGGATATGCAGTTACATATAGAGCTACAAAAGGACAGCCAATTGGTACATACTTTGCTTATGTTCCAAAAACAAATGATGCTGGACAAATTATCGTAAACGCTAATTCAGGAATGTATGAACTTAGCGACAATATCCAACGCGTTGGAGATTCGCAAAGAGATTTCGTAATGGGATTACAAAACACGTTCAAATACAAAAACTTCAACTTAGGATTTTCATTGGATTGGAAAGAAGGTGGAGAAATGTATTCTTACACAAAAAGACTTTCTCACTTCGTAGGAAATGGTATTGAAACTACATACAACGACAGAAACACATTCATCGTTCCAAACTCAGTAAATGCAGTTGTAGTAAATGGCGTAACAACTTATGTAGAAAACAAAACTCCAGTTTCTTTTGAAAACGTTTCATCATTCTATAATACTCAAGATAATCCTGCTTACGAAAACAATCACGTAATTGACAAAACTTTTGTTAGATTGAGAGAGGTTAACTTCAACTATGATTTCCCTTCTGCATTAACTAAAAACATGGGATTAAATAAAATCACACTTGGAGTTTATGCAAGAAACCTTTTCATGTGGACACCTGGAGCAAACCCTTATGTTGACCCAGAGGTATCTACTTACGGAGCATCACGTGCAATCTCAGATTTTGGAGAGTTTGGATCTAACCCATCACAAAGATCTATTGGTGGAGTTTTAAAATTATCATTCTAAAATAAAATATAGAAAAATGAAAAAAATAGCAACATTAATAACAGCGCTTTTTTTATTAGTGTCATGTGACGAAACATTTGACATTAATAGAGATCCAGACTTATTACCTGCAGGACAAGCGTACGCTACTATTCTACCTGCTGGTATTGCAGGAGTTGTGGGAGCTCAAGGATCTTACTATGCAATCGTAGGAGGATTCTGGTCACAATTTTGGACACAAAATACTACTTCAAACCAATATAAAGATGTAGATCAGTACAGCATTGGTACAAATGATTACCAAGAAGGTTGGCGAGCAACGTATGACGCTTTAAACGACATTAAAGTAGTAAAAGCAAAAGCATTAGCAGAAGGTAATTGGAATTACTTTTTAATTGCTACTGTACTTGAAGTACAAGCTTCACAAGTATTAGCAGATTTATATGACGATATCCCTTATGCTGAATCTAACAATCCAGCAATATTACAGCCAAAATTCAACACAGGAAAAGAAGCTTATGATCTAATGATTGCTGATTTAAAATTAGCTTTATCAAAAAATTTAAGTGCATCAGTAGGAGATACTCCTGCTAAAGATGATTTCATTTTCAATGGAGACATGAAAAAGTGGACTAAATATGGTAACACATTACTATTGAAACTTCACTTAAGATTGACAGAAGTAAACCCAGCATTAGCTGAATCAGGAATCAAAGCTTTAATTAACTCTGGTGCTCAATTTTTAGATGTAGACGCTTCAATGCACAATTTTGAAGATGCAGATAGTAAAAGTAATCCTTTATTCGAATCAGACAGAAGACAATTAAATACTACTTTAAACCTTAAAGCTAGTACAACAATGTATTCTTACCTAGATTTAAATGATGATCCACGTATCGCTAAATACTACGAAGATGGAGGGACTCCTGCTGGAAAAGCAAATAACCAAGGAGACTTCTTAAATAATGCAACTGGTCTTTCAACAGTAATATTAGCACCAACTACTCCTGCATACTTAATAAGTGCTGAAGAGAGCTACTTCTTACAAGCAGAAGCTCTTACAAGATATTATGGCGGAGCTGGAGCTAAAGCAGCATATGATTTAGGTGTTACAGCGAATTTAAAAAAATACTCATTAACTCCTGGTACTTTATTAAACGCTGGAGGAAGCTATGAATTTCCTTCAACTGGAACTAATGCTGAAAAAATTGAGGCAATTATCACTCAAAAATGGATTGCAAGTTTCCCTGGGAATGGTTATGAATCATTCATTGAGCAAAACAGAACTGGTTATCCAATAGCATCTACTACTATTCCTCAATCAAGTGAAGATTATGTGCCTGGACACTTTGCTGTATCTGTGAGAAGTGTAATTGGTAAAAATTTCCCTAAGAGAATTGTTTTACCAAACATAGTAAAATCTAGAAATCCAAATGCTCCAGCATTAAAAGCAATAACTCTTCCAGTATGGTGGGATGTTAACTAAAAAATTAACTGATGAAAAAAATATTTATACAATTAATGGTGTTTAGCAGTTTGCTACTAACATCATGCTCAGCAGATTCTGACAATGTCTCTAAAGTAACAAACTATGCTGTTATTACTATCAAAGGTGACAATCCATTCTTCTTACCACTTGGTCAAACTTATACAGATCCAGGTGCTGTATCTACAGAAGGCGGAGCTGTAATACCAACTGCAACAGCTTTGACAGGTGGAAAATACAGAGGAGGCACTACTCTAGATGTTAACAAAATTGACGAGTATACAGAAAATTATAGTGCAGTAAACAAAGATGGATACAAGGCAACTAAAGCCCGAAAAATTATTGTTTATAAAACTGGAGATTTAGTTAACAGTATAGAAGGAGTATACACCTCTACAGTAAAAAGAAATGGAGTATTGATGAGTGCTTCTCAAGGAAGCTCAGTAAATATGAAATATGTTTATATTTGGAAAAATACTGATGGTACTTTCGGTGTTTCTGATGCTTTTGGAGGTTGGTATGATCTTGGTAGAAGTATAGGAATTAACTCTGCTACTTTAGGAGGAAAAATTGCTGGTGATATTCCAACAAATACTTTCACTTTTCCAGGCAACCCTTTGACAAACAAGCAATTCGGAGGATCTGCTAACATTACAGGTTTAACTGTTGATCCTGCCACTAAAACACTTGTACTTACAACGGTTTGGGAAGCTGATGCTGAAACTACTTATACTTTTGTATCAACATTAACTCAAGTACAACCTTAAAATTATTAAAATGAAAAAATTGAAACAAAATATAACACGTATAATTGCAGCTATATTTGTACTTGCTTCATTTGCATCTTGCGATGAAGTTGGAGACACTGACCCAGGAGGAACATCAACTGAATCAATGTCAGGAGACTGGTATGTTCAAACATTAGTTAATGGAAAAGTAGTAGTTAATTATACTCTTCTTTCTACTTATAACACATCCGCAAATGACGGAAAAGAAATGTGGATTGATGACCATGGCAAAATTTGGAATTTTAAAGTTAAGTCACCAGTAACAGTAGGTTCATCTGTATTTGCAGGAAGTAATTTAGCAAGTGATGTCGATGGATATAAAGTTAATGTAACTATCACAGAAGGGAAAGTCACTAAGAATGACACTAAATCTACTGGAGGTCATATTGTTGATGGTATCTCTTTCAAAGCTACATTCTCAGATGACACTGATGCAGGAACTGTCTATGAAATAAAAGGATATAAGAGAACTGGTTTCAAAGAAGACGAGCACTAAAAAATTGCATATAGCATTTTACTTAAACCATCCCATTAATTTGGGGTGGTTTTTTTATATAAACATATTACCTATATTTGTCCCATGGAAAAAGAACATCAAATATTTGGCATTAGAGCCATAATAGAAGCAATTCAGGCAGGAAAAGAAGTAGACAAAGTTTTCATACAGAAAGAGATTTCTAGTGAGCTTATGAAAGATTTAATGAAGGTAATGAAACGTGCAAACGTTAATTTCTCTTATGTGCCTGTAGAAAAACTAAACCGTCTTACTCCAAACAATCACCAAGGTGCTGTAGCTACCATCTCTCCTATTGGCTTTATCGATTTAGAACATTTAGTTGAATCTACAATTGAATCTGGTGCAAAACCTCTTTTTCTTATATTGGATCAAATATCAGATGCTAGAAATTTTGGAGCTATAATTAGAACTGCAGAATGCACAGGTGTTAACGGGATCATTGTACAAAAAGCAGGATCTGCCCCAGTAAATGGTGACACAGTTAAAACTTCTGCTGGAGCTGTTTTTAATGTGCCTATCTGCAAAGTTGAGCACATAAAAGATGCTATCTTTTATCTGCAAGGTTCTGGAATAAAAACGGTTGCTGCGACTGAAAAAACTGATCAAAACATATATGACATATCGCTTTCAGAACCATTAGCCATTATTATGGGATCTGAAGATCGCGGAATTAATCCTTCTGTTTTAAAAATAGTAGATGAAAAAGCAAAACTGCCAATGTTTGGATCAATCGGATCTTTGAACGTGTCTGTTGCCTGCGGTGCTTTCCTATATGAAGCTGTTCGACAAAGAACCTAAAATACATTGATAAATTAAGATGCGAATGAAATAATTAAATACCTTTAATTAATGCTTTCAAAATCTAATTCAAAATCAAGACTTATAATATTCCGATGCCTGTTTGTCATTTTATTTATCACAAACAGCTTCGGACAAAGTACTACGTATAATCAGTTCTGGAATGAAATTCAGTTCAACCAAACTTTAAGTAAAAAGTGGGCTACTGAAATAGATTTTGCGGCCGCTTACAGTAGTACTGAATCATCACCAAATTTATTCGAAAATACTATACAGAGATCTATTCGAGGTTGGGGGCACTACTATTTCTCTCCAAGATGGAAATTCTCCGCTTTTATAGCTTATTTCAACAATAGAGACGTTCCTGAAATAGGTCAATTCGAGTCTCCCGAAACACGATTTGCTCTCCAAGGAATTTACTATTTTCATAAAACTGGATATACTTTGAGTACAAGAATGCGTACTGAATTCCGTCATATGAAAAACAAAGATGATGATTATGAAAATGTTTTTAGATACCGTCAGCAAATTAAATATATGCAACCAATCAATAGTAAGATGTTAAGAGCTGGTGTTGTATATGCAATTGCTTCAGACGAAGTTTATTTTAAATCTGGAGCAAATGTTACGGGCGAAAGTTTCTTTGACCGGAATCGATTCAACGTTGGAGCTGGCTATTTGTTTTCGGATGATTTTCAGATAGAATTGACTTATTGCAATGAATATCTCCCACGAAGTAACGGGAACCAGACAACCAATGCAGCTTCACTCACCATAACTTTCAATAATCTTTTAAGAAATCTTCAAAAGAAAATAAAAAACAAAAAACATCCTGAAGTTAAAGATGAGGAATAGCTTAATTTTCTTCTTTCTTTAAAAAACATTTGAGCTGTTCGACAATAGCATTTTTATGAAGCTTAAAATTATAGCTTCTAACAAATTCAGTACCCTGCATATTGATTTCTGCACTAACAGCTTCATAATTAGAAAATGCATCAAGATCTTTATCATTGATCAAATAAAGAACTTGCATTATAGAATCGTTGTGTCAATATTGTGTGTCGTAATGCGCTAAATTATAAGTCTTGTTATCGGCAAGATGAATTATTAAATCTTCTTTTATCTTTTTTCCAACTTTCTTTTCGGGAAATGGTGTAGGCTGCAATGCAACAAAATAATGTTCCTTATCAGTAACAATATTAATTTTTAAGGATTTTGATTTTGTGGTATAAAAAGCGGCAGGCTCAAAATAGTATATCATACTCCCGTCGGCCTGCACCCTATTTTTTATTTCACACTGAGCAAAACCTTCTGCATAAAATATAAAACACAAAAACAAAACTAAAAAGCTCATTTTCTTCATAGTGCCCAAAAATTAAATTGTTATCTAACAAATTTAATCTTTTTATCTTAATGAAAATTATTGAGCACCATCTTCTTCAGTAGCTTCTTTTTTAGTCACAATATAATTTACTGGATGACTAGACAAAAAATATCCTAAATCTTCCTCTTCTTCATCAGGAAAAACAACAAAATTTCCATTTTCGTCAAAATGCTTCATAAAAGGATCGCTGTCTGGATCAAAATCGGGACGTTGCCAATCGTAAACAATTGGTTTTGCATACTCGGGCGCTTTATAGAATAAACTTAAAACAAATCCTGTAATAAGCCCTGCCAAATGCCCTTCCCACGAAATAGATTGATCAACATCCGGAAAAACATACCAGATCATTCCACCATAAAGTAAAATAACTGTCAAGGATAGAGCCACCAATCTGTAATATTTAGTTTGAATCCCTTTAAAAAAAATAAAGCTTACCAAAACATAAATCAACCCGCTTGCTCCTATATGAAAATTCTCTCGTCCGACAATCCAAGTAATTAATCCTGAAAATAAAATCCCATAGGCTATGACACCCAAAGTCTGTTTAGGATAAAAGAATTGCATAGCTGCCAACAGTATCAAAAGTGGAATACTGTTATTGTATAAATGATCTAAATTTTCGTGAATAAATGGGCTGAATAAAACACCTCGCAGTCCAACAAAATCTCGAGGATAAATTCCAAATCGATAAAAATCAAAATCGAAGCGAATCTGAAGCCAATAGACAACCCATAAAAAAAGGACAAAAAACAGCGGAAGCCCAATAACCGAATTTGAAAACTTAAAATTAGTGTTGCTCATATGTTTACAAAATAACAATTAACGGAACTCAAAAAACTATCCAAAAATATTTAACTGATATTTTGTCATACCAAGATAAAAAAAAATGTCTCAAATCAGAACAATCCTTCTTTCTGCGAACTGTTTTAACTTTTGAATGAATGAAATTTAAATCTTAAAATAGTAATTTTGTAATTATGGAAGCACCTTTAGCAGAGCGTATTCGTCCGCAGAAATTAGAAGATTATATAAGCCAGCAACATTTGGTTGGACCAACTGGTTCTTTAACACAGCAAATTTCAAAAGGAATAATTCCTTCGTTGATTTTCTGGGGGCCTCCTGGCACAGGAAAAACAACTTTGGCCCAAATCATTGCTCAGGAATCAAAAAGACCTTTTTACATTCTAAGCGCCATAAACTCTGGCGTAAAAGACATTCGCGATGTTATTGATAAAGCAAAACAAAGTGGCGGGCTTTTTACTGCTAAAAATCCAATACTATTTATTGATGAGATTCATCGATTTAGTAAATCACAGCAAGATTCACTTTTGGCAGCTGTCGAGAAAGGTTGGATAACATTGGTGGGCGCCACAACCGAAAACCCGAGTTTTGAAGTGATTCCTGCATTATTGTCACGTTGCCAGGTTTATATCCTAAATGCATTTACAAAAGCCGATTTAGAAGCTCTTTTAGAGCGCGCAATAAAAACTGACGCCTATTTATTGACAAAAAAGATAAATTTAAAGGAAACAGAAGCTTTAATACGTATTTCGGGCGGTGACGGCAGAAAACTTCTAAATGTATTTGAACTTGTTATTAATGCTTCTGCAGGGGACGAAATTACAATTACCAACGATCGCGTTCTAGAGCTTGTACAGCAAAACACTGTTCTTTATGACAAAACTGGCGAACAACATTACGATATAGTATCTGCATTTATAAAATCTATTCGTGGCAGCGATCCCAACGGAGCCGTTTATTGGCTAGCCAGAATGATTGAAGGCGGTGAAGATGTAAAATTCATTGCCAGAAGAATGCTGATTCTTGCAAGCGAAGATATTGGCAATGCCAATCCAACTGCATTAATAATGGCCAATAATACTTTTCAGGCCGTTACCACTATTGGGTATCCAGAAAGTCGCATTATATTAAGCCAATGTGCCATTTATCTAGCGACTTCGCCAAAAAGCAATGCTTCTTATTTGGCAATTGGAAATGCACAGCAATTAGTAAAGCAAACAGGCGACTTGCCTGTTCCTCTCCACTTGCGAAATGCTCCGACCAAATTAATGAAAGAACTAGGATATGGAGATGAATACAAGTACTCACATGATTATGCAAATAATTTTGCAGAACAAGAGTTTTTGCCAGATGCCATAAAAAAAACGGTTCTTTACAATCCTGGAAACAATTCTAGAGAGAACAGTACCCGCGAATTTTTAAAGAACCGTTGGAAAGATAAATACGGCTATTAAACCGCATTTTATATTTTAGAATTTAACTACAATTTTTTCTGAAACTAATTTATCATTCTGATAAGATTCAAAATACCATTGTCCGTCTTCTTTTAAGATTAAAGAACCTTGAACATTATCTTTGCTTGCAATATAAACATTTGGTTGCGAAGTTTTAAAAAGCTTCATAACTACCTTTGGTGTTTTATCAATCAATTGGTAACCAGATTCTGTTGGCTGAGCATATAACAAATTTGGATCTTTTAAATCAGGTGAAGACGCAGTAGCTACTTGGGTTGCAACTGCAGTTGTTGCTACAGCAGTAGTCGCTACAGCAGTTTTTACAGGAGCAGGTGTTTTTGAAGTCGCAACCGGATTACCGCTATATTTATAATGCAAAGCAGAGACTGACTTAAAAGCATTATCTAGCGCTTCTTTATAAGCTACCTCATAATCTTTTTCTTTACTTCTTCCTACTTCTGAAGTATAAACAACTTGACCAAAGCAATCTTTTAATTTCACAATAAGTTTAGTTACTAAGAAAGCATTATCTTTTACCACATCAATATACAAAACCTGACAACGATCTGTATAACCATCAGGAAGCTGTTCGTTTGAATAAAAAGCTTCAAAACCAGCTTTAATCAAATTTTGTTTACTTAAAGTCGCCAAACGATATTGATTTTCAGTCTTCATAAACTCATATTTCAAAGGAATAATTACAGCTTTGTAATCATTAATAGACTGCGCAAATCCAACAACTGAACATAAAAGTGCAGCAAATAAAAATTTAATTCTCATCATTATAAATATTTTTTTAGTTCTAATAAATGGTTAATTTGTTTATAGTTTTTCGAAACGTCGATTTTTTTCTCATTAAAAAAAATAGCATCTAGACCAGCATTTAAGGCACCATTTACATCTGCTTCAAAATCATCTCCAATCATAATGCTGTTTTCTTTTGAAGTATTAGCCAAATTTAATGCATAATCAAATATAATACTATTTGGCTTTTTAACCCCAGCTAGCTCCGAATTTGTAATAGTGCTGAAATAACCTCCTAGCGAAGCATTATTAATTTTCTTTTCCTGCACGTGAGCAAATCCATTTGTAATGATATGAAGTTTATATTTTGGCTTTAAATAATCCAAAACTTCAATTGCTCCATCAAAAAGATAATTATTATCAGTCAAAAACTCAATATAATCATTGGCAATTTCCAAAATATTCTCTTCTGAAATAGCATAATTCAAAGCATCGAAAGAAAACTTCAAACGATTATAGCGCAATTCTTGATGCGTAATTTTATCATTCTGATACAATCTCCAGCATTCTTGATTGATCGGAATATATTCTTTAATGAAATCTTGAGTAACGATTTCCTGATACTTAGTTTTGAAAATTCGATCAAAAGCCATTTCTGAGTTTTTATCAAAATCCCAAAGCGTATGATCTAAATCAAAAAAGATGTCGGTAATATTGGTATTCATGTATTAAAAAATTCCTTCATCTACAAAACTATAATATTTTGATTCAGTTATAATAACATGATCCAAAACTTTAACATCTAAAATTTCTCCTGCTGTTTTAATTTTCTTGGTAATCTGTTTATCAGCACTACTTGGAACTAAACTTCCCGAAGGATGATTA
Organism: Flavobacterium nitrogenifigens; assembly: GCF_003254565.1. Classification (GTDB taxonomy): domain Bacteria; phylum Bacteroidota; class Bacteroidia; order Flavobacteriales; family Flavobacteriaceae; genus Flavobacterium; species Flavobacterium nitrogenifigens. The sequence goes on along the minus strand of NZ_QJRI01000182.1, from coordinate 52,298 downwards.
TGACACAAAATCAAGCCTGTAGCTCCATTTTCTAATGCCAATTTAAAAACTAAACGTATATCTACAATTGTTCCAGCGATACCTCCTTTACTTAATTGAGATTTAGAAATCACTTTGTTTGAATTATTAAGAAAAAGCACCCAAAATTCTTCATGAGGAAGTTCCCCAATAATGGGTTGCATAATATCAAAAACAGCTTTACTTGAAGTTATTTTTTTTACTTTTTCAACATCTTCTATTCTTTGCCTCCTACCCAATTCTAAAGCCGAAACAATTGAAACAGCTTTTGCCTCACCTATACCTTTAAATTTTATCAATTGAGAAATAGACATTTTTCCTAAGGCAGTTAGATTTTTTGTAGTAGCCAAAATCCGTTGGCTTAATGCAACCGCAGATTCATTGCGGCTTCCTGAACCTATTAAAATTGCTAGTAACTCAGCATCACTCAAAGCCTCTTTTCCTTTGAGCATAAGTTTTTCACGAGGTTTGTCATCATCAGACCAATTTTTAATAGCAAAATGTCCTCCTTCCATAATAATAATTTTAAGAAGCGAAGATATTTAAAAAAGAAGAAAAATCTTTCAAAAAAAATATTGATTTAAACAAAAAAGCCGATTGTAAAAACAATCGGCAAATTATCTAAATGACTAATTTTCTAATTAATCAAACTTTTAACCTCATCAAAATTCAAACCTCCATAATTTCCTGAACTCATTAATAAAAGTGCGGAATTGTCTAAATTTAAATTAAATAGATATTCTTTAAACTCAGAAGGATTAGTATAAATGATTAAATCTTTTCTATTGAATGCAGTCGCTATTTGCTCATAAGTCACCTCTTCTAGTTGTTTAATTTTTACAGCATCTGGCGAATAGAAAACAACAGCAACATCAGCATATTCTAAAGCTCCTTCATATTCTTTTAAAAACTCAGCATTTAGACTACTATAAGTATGCAATTCTAAACAAGCGACTAAAGTTCTATTTGGATATTGCTCTTTTACCGCTTTAGTTGTTGCAGCCACTTTACTTGGCGAATGCGCAAAATCCTTATAAGCTACTTTTCCTTTTCCTTCGGCAATTTTTTCTAAACGTTTAGATGCGCCTTTAAAACTTGCAATTGCTTCGTAGAAATCTTCTTCATCAACGCCCATATTTTGGCAAATCCATTTTGCTCCTGCTAAGTTATTCAAGTTGTGCGCTCCAAAGACTTCAATCGGCATATCCCCTTCCGGAGTTTTTAACAAAGTCACACCATCATTTACAGAATATTCTGGAGTTGAATAAGCAATTTTTCTAATTGGATTTGTTGCTGCTTCAGAAACACGTTTTACTTCTGGATCATTTTCGTTGTAAACTAAAATTCCGCCATTTGTAATTTTTTCGATGAAAATCTCAAACTGCTCCACATAGTTTTCATACGTTGGAAAAACATTAATATGATCCCAAGCAATTCCAGAAATCAAAGCAATGTTTGGCTGATATAAATGAAATTTCGGACGTCTGTCAATTGGTGAAGACAAATACTCATCACCTTCCAAAACCATAAAATCATTTTCTTCCGTGAGATGCACCATAGTATCAAAACCTTCCAACTGCGCGCCAACCATATAATCAACAGCAATGTTATGATAGTGCATTACGTGTAAAATCATTGAAGTAATCGTAGTTTTACCATGAGAACCACCAATTACAACACGAGTTTTATTTTTAGATTGTTCGTATAAAAATTCAGGATACGAATAGATTTTCAAACCTAATTCTTGCGCTTTTAACAATTCAGGATTATCTGCTTTCGCATGCATTCCCAAAATAATAGCATCAATATCTGAAGTGATTTTTTCTGGAAACCAACCCAATTCTACAGGAAGAATTCCTTTTTTCTCTAATCTTGATTTTGAAGGCTCAAAAATAGCATCGTCGCTTCCTGTAACTTGGTATCCTTTATTATGTAATGCTAATGCAAGATTGTGCATAGCGCTTCCGCCAATGGCGATGAAATGTGTTTTCATTTAAAATGTTTAATCGTTAAACTGTTTAATCGGTTAATCGAAATGGCAAATAACTTATTAAACTCCATAATTATTTTTCAAAAATAAGGAAATATAATATGTCACATTTGGTTTTAGAGATAAATTAATTAGAAGACAATAAAAAAACCCGACAAGTTTTTAAAACTTGTCGGGTTTGATATTTATAATCAGAATTAAAGATTATTTTGCAATCGTCAATTCGTCGATAATGTTTTTAGCTCCAGCGTATTTGTCGATAATCCAAAGTACATAACGAATATCTACGTTGATAGTTCTTTGCAATTTAGAATCAAAAATTACGTCTCCAGCCATAGCTTCGATGTTACCGTCAAAAGCAATTCCGATTAATTCTCCTTTTCCGTTAAGAACTGGTGAACCAGAGTTTCCTCCAGTGATATCGTTGTCAGTTAAGAAGTTTACTGGCATGTAACCCGCTTTATCAGCATATTGTCCGAAATCTTTTTTCTTGTTTAATTCTAATAAACGAGCTGGCAAGTCAAATTCCTGATCTCCTGCTTTGTATTTTTTAACCATACTTTCCATTGTAGTATAGTTGTTGATTTTTGCATCGTTGCGAGGATCTGCAGGTAAAGCGCGAACTTTTCCGTAAGTCAATCTCAAAGTAGAGTTTGCATCTGGATATTTAATTGCGTTCAATTTAGATTCTCTTAAACCTTCAACCAATTTACGGTAAGCTGCTGCAAAACCATCATCTGCTTTTGCCTGATCGTCTGTTTTAGCACGGTATTTTGTCAACAAATCATTAGAAATAATATACAACGGATCGTGTACAATTGCTAATGGTTTCGGATCAGCCAAAAATGCTAATACTTTTTCTTTAGTTGTAAAATAACTCACTTCTGTTGCTTTTGCCACATCAGCAGCAAAGTCTCCATTGTTAGCCGTTTTCATTTTTGCAATTTCTGGAGCTAGTCCATATTCTGCAGCTTTAGAAGCATACAGATTCAGTTGAGCTACTAAAACATCTTTTTCTAATGGAGCATAAAAATCTCCATAAATGCTTTCTACCATTGCATTGATTTTAGGAAGCATTTCTGCTTTCTTCGCATCATTTTCTTTGTAGTAAGCAATTAATGCATTTCCTAAATTAGCTGGTGCTGTAGCATAAGCTGAAGTACGTAAAAGCTGAGTCAAATAATTATCGTGACGTGCTTTTAAGTTTGTTTCTCTGTAATAATCGTTGATAGTCGGAATTACATTTTCGTATTTCTCTTTGTTTGCAGGTTTAGTAGCCCACTCATAGAATTTATCTTCTTGTTCTGTTTTAGTATCAACCGTACCTGCTTTTGTTAAAGCATCGATCATACCTTGACGATTTTTCCAGTAGTTTGCAGTTGAAGCATATTTAGAAGCGTACTGTAAACGAACAGTTGCATCTTTATCCATATACTTTTTCATTACATCCATTCCTGTTTTTGCACCTTCAACCCAAGCAGGATAAGCATATTTAATGTTTTGCTCAATTCCTCCAGCTGGCATCCAACGGTTTGTTCTTCCTGGATAACCCAAGATCATTGCAAAATCATTCTCTTTTACACCTTTTAAACTAACAGGCAAATAGTGTTTTGGTTTTAAAGGCACATTGTCTTTAGAATATGTAGCAGGATTTCCGTCTTTATCTGCATAAACTCTAAACATAGAGAAATCTCCAGTTTGGCGAGGCCACTCCCAGTTGTCTGTATCTCCACCAAATTTACCAACGCTTTCAGGAGGAGTTCCCACTAAACGAACGTCTGTATAATCTTGGTACACAAAATAGTAATATTCATTTCCTTGAAAGAAAGGACGAACAGAAACAGTGTATTTCCCGTTTTCGCTGTTTTCTTTTTCAATCAAAGCAATCTCTTGCTGAATGATTTTATTTCTTTCAGTTTCTGTCATCTGATCGTTTACTTTAGATAAGATTCTTTTTGAAACATCATCCATACGAACGAAGAAACGAACGAATAAAGATTTTGGTTTTAGTTCTTCTGAACGGCTTTTTGCCCAGAAACCATCTTTTAAATGGTTTTGCTCTGCAGTTGAAAGTTCTGCAATTGCACTATATCCACAGTGGTGATTAGTCAAAACCAAACCGCTGTTTGATACGATTTCAGCAGTACAACCTCCATTGAACTGTACAATCGCATCTTTTAAGCTATGGTGATTAATGCTGTAAATTTCTTCGGCTGTCAATTGCAAGCCCATTTTTTCCATATCTCTATGGTTCAATCTTTCGATAAACATCAAAAACCACATTCCTTCATCGGCTCTCATTGGGAAAGCCATAAGGCACATGGTCAAGAATAAAATTACTTTTTTCATGTTATTTTGTTTAAGTGATGCGAATATAAGCCATTTTGACAATTATTCCATCTTAAACGATTCTAAAATTAAATATGAGAATAGATTTTTAACTGTTTATTACGAATTTAACATTATAAAACAAAAAAGGCGTTCTGAAAACAGAACACCTTTTTGATATCTAAGTAAGCTTTATTATTCATTAAGCATTTTCCAAAGCCTGTCTTTCAAATCTGTCAAACCTTGCTGCGCAACAGACGAAATAAACATATAAGGAACATCTTTGAAAGAAACATCTAATTCTGCTTTCAATTCTGCTTTCAATTCATCATCCAGCATATCGCATTTTGAAATAACAACAAGACGTTCTTTATCTAACATTTCAGGATTGTATTTCGTTAATTCGTTAACCAAAATATCATATTCTCCTTTAATATCTGCCGTGTCAACAGGAATCAAAAACAATAAAGTTGAGTTACGTTCAATATGACGCAAGAAATAATGCCCCAGACCTTTACCTTCAGCAGCACCTTCAATAATTCCGGGAATATCGGCAATTACAAAAGATTGAAAATCTCTGTAAGCCACAATTCCTAAATTTGGTTTTAAAGTCGTAAAAGGATAATCGGCAATTTTTGGTTTTGCTGAAGTTAGCACAGACAATAAAGTAGATTTTCCAGCATTCGGGAAACCTACCAAACCAACGTCGGCTAAAACTTTAAGTTCTAGAATAACATCCATTTCTACGCCAAGTAAACCTGGCTGTGCATAACGAGGTGTTTGGTTTGTAGAACTTCTAAAATGCCAGTTTCCTAAACCTCCCTTTCCTCCTCTTGCAAGGATTTGTTTCTCTCCGTGTTCTGTAATTTCAAAAAGTGTTTCGCCAGTTTCCTTGTCTTTAACAACAGTTCCTAGTGGCACTTCGATAATTTTATCTTCTCCATCTGCACCAGTACTACGATCTCCACCACCGTCTCCACCGTGACCCGCTTTAATGTGGCGTGCAAATTTCAAATGAAATAATGTCCAGAGTCCTTTATTCCCAACCAAATACACATGTCCTCCGCGACCTCCATCTCCTCCGTCGGGACCGCCTTTTTCAATAAATTTCTCTCTATGTAAATGCGTAGATCCTTTTCCTCCTTTTCCGGAAGAAACATATATCTTAACGTAGTCTACAAAATTTCCTTCTGTCATTTTCTTTGTTTATGTAAAGTTTCAAGTTTCAAGTTTCAGGTTTCAGGTTATGCGTTACGCAACTTGAAACTTGAAACTTGAAACTTAAAACAAATTCTCTCTACTCTTTTAATGCTCTTACAAGCACTTTGTCAATTTTAACGCCGTCCATATCGATTACCTCTAGAACGAATTTCTGCCAAACTAATTTCTCTCCTTCTTTTGGAATGTGAGACAGCTCAGTCATAATCATTCCGCTTACGGTGTTTACTTCGTAATCGTTTGTTAGTTCGTCTAACTCGAAATATGTCAAGAAATCATGCAACGAATAATGTCCATCAACCAACCACGAACCATCTTCTCTTTCTATAAGCTGGAATTCGTCTTTATAAAATTCTGCCGCATCACCAACTAACGCTTCCAAAATGTCATTCAAAGTAATCATACCTTGAAAAACTCCATATTCATCTGAAACTAAAGCATAGTGAACACCTGTTTTTTTGAAATTCTCTAATGCTTTATAAGCCGTAGTTTGTTCCATTAAATAAGGAGCATCAGACATTATGGCTGCTAAATCGAAATTATCTTTTTCAATATTCGCAAAAATATTTTTAAGTGTTACAACTCCAACAATATCATCGTAATTATCATTGTAAACAGGATAAACCGCATGAAGATCCTGAACTACTAATTCTTTGATTTTTTCTTTATCTGCTTTTAATGGCAGCATATCTACCGACTTGCGGTGTGTCATTAAAGAGTTTACTTTTCTGTCTCCAATATGAAAAACACGCTCCACAATGTCTTGTTCTATTTCTTGAACTTCCCCAACTTCAGTTCCTTCTTTAATAATGGCTTTAATTTCTTCTTCTGTAACTTTTCCATCAGCAGTTGGTTTTATCTGAAGGACATTCAGTAAAAAATCTGTTGAAGAAGTTAGCAACCAAATAAATGGTGCTGTAATAATCGAAATCACTTTCATTGGCATCGCCACCATTTTAGCAATAGCTTCTGGATAATTTAATCCGATTCGTTTTGGAAGCAATTCTCCCAAAACCAATGAGAAAAAAGTTAAAACTACCACTACAATTCCAACAGCGATTGAATGTGCGTAAGGTTTAAGAACGGCAATTCCCGCCACAAAAAGTTCAACATCTGCCGTGATTTTATCTCCAGAATAAATACCGGTTAAAATTCCGATTAAGGTAATTCCAATTTGTACTGTAGACAAAAATTTATTTGGGGAGTTGGCTAAATCGAGTGCCGTTTTAGCACTTTTATTGCCTTTTTTTGCTGCCGTTTCGAGCCTGTTTTTACGGGCCGAAATCAAAGCGATTTCAGACATGGAGAAAACTCCGTTTAATAGAATTAGAAAAAATATTATTAGTATTTCCAATTGATAGGGGATTCGTTATAAAATAGTCTCGTTAATGTAATTTGTAATCGTAATCTAAAATAGCCCAGATGGAAGAGAAGAGCCCGGAGCTAAAAAAACTAATTTTTCTTGCCAGAAAACAGCGACCGAAGGAAGCTCGTTTTATGGTATAGAAAAATAGTTTTTTTAGCGAGGACTCGTAACGTACAGCTGGAAGAAGCTTCTACAAATTATCTATAACTGACGTTAAGCGCTCTGTAATTTGTTCAATCGTTCCGATACCATCTACGGCGTGAAACTTATTTTGTTCTTTATAATATCCAATTAGCGGAGCTGTTTTCTCATTGTATTCCTGATATCTCACACGAATTTTCTCTTCGTCTTGATCATCAGCTCTTCCGCTTGTTTTTCCTCTTTCCAATAAACGTGCAACCAAAATTTCGTCATCTGCCTCTAAAGCGATTGTTGCAGTTACGTTAGATCCGATTGTTGGTAAAAATTTGTCTAAAGCTTCAGCCTGATTGATTGTTCTTGGGTAACCGTCAAACAAAAATCCTGCTGTATCTGGGTGTTTTTTCACCTCATCAATTAACATTGCAGTTGTTACTTCGCAAGGAACCAATTCTCCATTGTCCATAAAAACTCTTGCTTGTTTTCCTAGTTCAGTATCATTTTTTAAATTGAAACGAAAAATATCTCCTGTTGAAAGGTGTGTTAAATTGTATTTCTCTTTTAAAAATTCTGCCTGAGTTCCTTTTCCTGCACCAGGCTTTCCAAATAAAACGATGTTAATCATAATTGAAATGAGTGTTGTTACCTCTGTCTTTCAGAAGTCTTTAAATGAATATTTAGTTGTGTTTTGTTATTCTGCTAATTTGTAAATCTCGGTTAAGTTTCTTCCTAAACCATCATAGTCCAGACCGTAACCTACAATAAATTTATTCGGAATTCGAATTCCGATATAATCTATTTTTATGTCTTTTTTGTATGCTTCTGGCTTAAAGAACAATGTTGCAATTTTAAAATGCTTTACATTTTGCGCTTTAAACAAGTGCTTTAATTCTTCAATCGTATTTCCGGTATCAATAATATCTTCGATGATAATTACGGTTCTTCCTGAAAGATCCTGATTGATTCCAATTAATTCTTTAACTGCATTTGTTGTTTCAGTTCCTTCATACGATGCCATTTTTATAAACGAAACTTCGCATGGTTTTTTATATTTTTTTAGAAAATCTGACACGACCATAAAAGCACCATTCAAAACTCCAATAAAAATTGGCGTATCATCTCCAAAATCGTCTTCTACCTGAGCTACTATTTTAGTTAAAGCAAAATCAATTTCTTTAGCCGAAATAAACGGAACAAATTGTTTATCGTGAAGTTGTATCATTATTTTTCTTTTTAAAATAATGGACAAAGATACAGAATTACAACTTAACTGCTTCTATCAAAATAAACTGTATCGAGATATTTTTTAAGAATGTTAAATATCAGTTAATGTTTACAAAATATTTTTTAACCCTATTCCAAATTTAAGTAAATTGCTGTACCCTAACCATTTAACCGCAAAAATAATGAAAAAACCCTTAGCCCTATTTTATATACCGCTATTAGCCTTAATGACAGGCTGCAATGGGCAAGTAAAAAAAGAAGAAAAAGAAGCTCTTGCCAAACAGCCTGGAAATGTTGTAAAAACTGCTATTGGAGATATTACGCTTCCTGCACCCTACGCTATCGAATCTAAAAGTAATGTCACTAAAGTGACTGTCTTGCCTATGGGCAATTTTGAAGCACCAAATTCCAACTCTAAAAAGATTCTAAACACATAGAAATATAGATTTTTGTTTAAAAAGATGTTACAAAAAATCTCATTTTCTTGCATGACCCCGAAGCATCGGGATGTGAGTTTTAAATAAGTCAAACGCCTTTTTTGCCTCAATCAATGCTATGTTTCTATGTGTTAAATAAAATTGCGTTCTATCCCAGCTCTTTTTATGCCTTTCAAAAAATATTTTCTTCTTCTTTGTTTTTCTTTTTTATTCTAAAAACAGTTCCGCCCAAAAAAGTGAAGTCCAAAATATTGATAAGGTCCACTTTCTAGTGTTTATGGCGCTGAATTGTGTGGAGCGATTTTACTATCTCATACCACTCACAAACTATTACGGAATTGTCTCGCTAAATTATTTATTTTAGCGCCGTATTAAATCTCAAAAACAATGCTTTCCGAACTGCAGAAAAAACTGGATTACGTAAATGCTTATAGAGAAAACCGTCTAAAAGCTGCGCAAGATGTTCTAGAAAACCCATCGCTTTTTAGCGAATTGGTTTCGATTTGCTTTTCACCCGAAGATAAAAACAATCATAAAGCTTGTTGGATTTTAGAATTTGTTTCGTACGAAGAATTAAATTGGCTCCAACCTCATCTAGATTTTTTCTGTTCAAATCTGAAAGTTTTAAAAGATGAAAGTGCCATGCGTCCGATTGCAAAAGTCGTTCAGCTTTTGGTAAAATCCCATTATAAGAAAAACGAAAATGGCATAAAACTCTCCGAAGAAAATCTTCAAGACTGTATTGAAGCTTCTTTTGACTGGCTTATTAATGACACCAAAGTCGCTACAAAGGCCTATTCCATAAGAACTCTATACATTCTAGGAAATCATTACGACTGGATACATCCCGAACTCAAAGTTATTCTTGACAAAGATTTCGGCGATCATACTGCAGCCTATAAAGCCGTAGCCAAAGAAGTTTTAAAGAAAATAAAATAGGTTTTAGTTGCCACGAATTACACAAATTTTCACGAATTATTTTTTTTCAAATTCGGTCTAAAAAAATTAGTGGAAATTTGTGTAATTCGTGGCAAACAAAAAAAATCCTTTCTAATCCTTTTATCCCGATAGCTATCGGGAGTGGCATAAAAAACTAAATTTTGGCTAAAAAAAGATTAAAAAGTATCTTTGCAAAAACACAACACAAAATGAATTATTTTTCTTCTGATTTTAAATTAGGAATATTAGGTGGCGGACAATTAGGCAAAATGCTTTTGTTTGACACCAGAAAATTTGATATACAAACATACGTTCTAGATCCAAGCGACGAAGCGCCTAGTAAAATTGCCTGCAACAAGTTTTTTCAAGGCGATTTAATGGATTATGAAACGGTTTACAATTTCGGAAAACAAGTCGATGTTTTGACTTTTGAAATTGAACTGGTAAACCTTGAAGCTTTAACGCAACTAGAAAATGAAGGTTTAAAAGTATATCCATCTCCAAAAACCTTAAAAGGAATTCAGAATAAAGGCGTTCAAAAAGATTTTTACGCTAAAAATAATATCCCAACTGCACCTTTCAAAAGATTTGAGAACCTTGAAAATCTAAAATCAGAAATCGTTAATGAACAATCAACAATCAAATTGCCATTTGTTTGGAAATGCACCGAATTTGGTTACGATGGAAATGGTGTAAAAATAGTTCGCCAAGTTTCAGATTTAGATACATTGCCAAATGTAGAATGTATTGCAGAAACTATGGTTCCGTTCAAAAATGAATTGGCGGTAATTGTGGTACGAAATCCATCAGGAGAAATGAAAACGTATCCGGTTGTAGAAATGGAATTTCACCCAGAAGCAAATCAAGTTGAATACGTAATCTGTCCAGCAAGAATCGACGATAAAGTAGCCGAAAAAGCAAGAGCTGTTGCTTTAAAAGTTTCAGAGAATTTCAACCACGTTGGTCTTTTAGCAGTTGAAATGTTCCAGACTCAAGATGATGAAATTTTAGTTAATGAAGTGGCACCACGTCCGCACAATTCTGGTCATTATTCTATTGAAGCAAGTTATACTTCACAATTCGAAAATCATTTACGCGCTATTTTAGATCTTCCGTTAGGAAATACAGACAGCAAAGTTGCCGGAATTATGGTAAATTTAGTAGGTGCCGAAGGTCATTCTGGAAATGTGGTTTATGAAAACATCGAAACCATTTTAGGATGGGACGGCGTTACACCACACATTTACGGAAAAAAACAAACTCGCCCTTTCAGAAAAATGGGTCACGTTACTATCGTAAATGAAGATATGGCTGAGGCTAGAAGAATTGCGCAAGAAGTAAAGGAAACTATTAAAGTTATTAGTGAATAAATTAGTTTTCAGTCTCAGTCACAGTATTCAGTTTAAAAACTATATTTTTTTGAAGTCTCAGTATTAACTTGAAACCTGAAACCTGAAACCTGAAACTTGAAACTTGAAACCAATAAAACAAAAAACAAAATGAGCAAAGTAGCTATTATAATGGGAAGCATCTCCGACATGCCAGTTATGCAGGATGCAATCGACATATTAAAACAATTTAATGTAGAAGTTGAAGTAGATATCGTTTCGGCACACAGAACGCCGGAGAAATTATTCGATTTCAGCAAAAATGCACACAACCGCGGAATCTCGGTAATTATTGCTGGAGCGGGCGGTGCAGCACATTTACCTGGAATGGTAGCTTCAATGTCTCCGCTTCCTGTAATTGGAGTTCCTGTAAAATCAAGCAATTCTATTGATGGATGGGATTCTGTTTTATCGATTCTGCAAATGCCTGGTGGAGTTCCAGTTGCAACGGTAGCTTTAAACGGTGCAAAAAATGCTGGGATCTTAGCAGCACAAATCATCGGAAGCCACGATAAAAAAGTTTTAGATACGATTATTTCTTATAAAGAAGAATTGAAAGCTGCGGTTAATAAAGCGGCTGAAAGCCTTAAATAGTTCGCAAGTCGCAGTCTCAGTTTTCAGTCACAGTGAAAACCGAGACTGCGACCGAAAACTCAAAAAATTAACTCTTTAGTCTCAGTTGCACTGAAAACTGAGACTGAGACTGAAAACTACAAATATGAGCGTATTAACACAATATTTCAACACCAAACATAACACTGCACCTTTTTCGCAAATCAAAATCGAAGATTATGTTCCTGCTTTTACAGAAGGAATTGCTTTGGCTAAAGCCGAAATTGATGCAATTGTAAATAATCCAGATGCGTCTACATTTGAAAACACAATTGTAGCTATGGATTATTCTGGCGATATTTTGGATCGTCTTTCAAGTATTTTCTTCAATTTGAATTCGGCTGAAACCAATGACGAAATGCAGAAAATTGCACAGGAAGTTTCGCCTTGGCTTTCAGAACTTGGAAATGACATTCGTTTGAATGCTGAATTGTTTGCGAAAGTAAAAGCTGTTTACGATCAAAAAGAAAGTTTGAATCTTAATCCAGAGCAAACTACTTTATTAGATAAAAAATACAAAAGCTTTTCTAGAAACGGAGCGAATTTACCAGAAGGCAAGAAAAATCAATTAAGAGAAATCGACAAAGAATTATCGAAATTGAGTTTGCAGTTTGGTGAAAATGTTTTGGCAGAAACTAACAACTTCGAATTGCATTTGACTCATGAAAAAGATCTTTCAGGTTTACCAGAAGGCACAATCGAAGCGGCAAGATTACTAGCCAAAAATCAGGAAAAAGAAGGCTGGATTTTCACTTTAGATCATCCAAGTTACGTTCCGTTTTTGACTTATGCTGATAATCGTGAATTGCGTAAAAAAATGGCAATTGCGTTTGGTGCAAAAGGTTTCCAAAAGAATGAATTCAACAATGAAGAAAACGTTCTAAAAATTGCCAAACTTCGTCATGAAAGAGCCAATTTATTAGGTTACAAAACGCATGCGCATTTTGTTCTAGAAGAAAGAATGGCCGAAAGTCCAGAAAAAGTATTCTCTTTCTTAAATGATTTATTGTCTAAAGCAAAACCAGCAGCTCAAAAAGAATTTGCAGAATTAACTGCTTTCGCAAAAGAATTGGACGGAATCGAACAATTAGAAAAATGGGACGGCGCTTATTATTCTGAAAAATTAAAACAACAGCTTTTTAATTTAGATGATGAAAAGCTTAAACCATATTTTCAATTAGAAAAAGTTTTAGACGGGGCGTTTACCGTTGCCAAAAAATTATATGGTTTAACTTTTACTGAGGTTTTTGATATCGATAAATACCACGAAGAAGTTACAACTTATGAAGTAAAAGATACTAACGGAAATTTAGTTTCGATTTTCTATGCCGATTTCTTCCCAAGAAAAGGAAAAAGAAACGGCGCGTGGATGACTTCATTCAAATCACAATATGTAAAAGATGGCGTAAACGAAAGACCACATATTTCGAACGTTTGTAATTTTACAAAACCAACAGAAACAAAACCTTCGTTATTGACTTTTAATGAAGTAACAACTTTATTCCACGAATTCGGGCACGGATTACACGGAATGCTAGCTGATACTGTTTATCCAAGTTTATCAGGAACTTCTGTTTATTGGGATTTCGTAGAATTGCCAAGTCAGATTATGGAGAATTGGTGCTACGAGCCAGAAGCTTTGGCTTTGTTTGCAAATCATTATGAAACAGGAGAAATTATTCCGATTGAGTATGTTCAGAAAATTAAAGAAAGTGCAAGTTTCCAGGAAGGTTTAGCGACATTGCGTCAATTAAGTTTCGGATTATTAGACATGGCTTGGCACGGACAAGATCCAACTTCTATTTCAGATTTAAAAACTTTCGAAACAGAACAATTTGCCAATACGCAATTGTATCCTGATGTAGAAGAAAATGCGATGAGTACCGCTTTTTCACATATTTTTCAAGGCGGATATTCTTCTGGATATTACAGCTACAAATGGGCAGAAGTTTTAGATGCCGATGCTTTTGAATATTTCCATGAAAATGGGATCTTCAATGAAGAAATTGCAAAAAAATTCAAAGACAATGTGCTTTCAAAAGGAGGAACAGAACATCCGATGACTTTGTACAAACGTTTTAGAGGACAAGAACCAAAACCTGAAGCTTTGTTGAAAAGAGCAGGATTGTTGTAAAGATTCTAAGATACTAAGGTTCTAAGTTGCTAAGCTTCTTAGAGAACCGAATTTTGAAACCGAAGCAAAAAAGCTTCGGTTTTTTTATTTGATTTTTCTTAGAAATAAATTTACTTATCTTCGTCTTTTAAATCTTAATCTTACAAATACAAGCCGTGAAAAAATATTTTAAAATAGCACTTTATCTTGCAATTATCGGATTGATTGCCATTGTTTCGGTAAATTACTACGTCAAATCTTCGACCAAAAAGTACATTTATTATTCAATAAAGAAGTTTCCTAAAAATGATGTCGGAATTATTTTTGGTGCAGGCATTAATGGAAATCAGCCAAGCAAATATTTAAAGGATCGTCTAGATGCAGGAATTATGCTTTGGAAGGCAAAACGAATTAATAAAATTTTACTTTCGGGTGATAATGGTCGCGATGAATATGACGAATTAACGGTTATGAAAAACTACTGTTATAATCATGGTGTTGACACTACAAAGATTTTTATCGATTATGCAGGTTTCGACACTTACTCAACAATGTATCGTGCAAAACATATTTTTAAGATTAAAAAAGCAACTTTAATTTCGCAGGAATATCATTTAAATCGTGCTATTTATATCGGACAAAAACTTGGCATTAAATCTTCTGGATATTCCGCTAATAAAGGAGAATATCTTGGATATAATTATGTTCGCTTTAGAGAATATGGTTCGATTTTCAAATCTTTTTTTGATGTTTTGAGAAATCGCGAACCACGCTTTTTAGGTGGAGAAATTAATATTAATGGAGAATCGAATTATTCTAAAGACGATAAACGATAAAAAAACAAAACCCTGCTAGTTCTTTGCAGGGTTTTTCAGTTATAAATTTTAATGACAAAGAGCAAAAATCTTGTTTCTTTGCTCTTGTATCTTTCGAAATCTTTACTCTTTCTCCAAAACTCTATTAGCTAATTTCCCAACTGTCAATCCTTGAACCACAATAGAAAATAAAACTACAATATAAGTTACTTCCAAAAGCAGGTTTTTATATTCTCCCTCTGGCATAGAAAGCACTAATGCAATAGAAACTCCTCCGCGAATTCCTCCCCAAACCAAAACCATCAAAGAACCTTTGTTGTAGGCCGATTTGATTCCGAAGAACTTGAATATATCAAAGAATTTCCATGGCAAAACTATTGATGTTAATCTTGAAAAAAGCACTATAAAAATGGCAACAACCCCTGTCAATAACTGTTTGTCTAAATTTGGAAGTAACAACAATTCAAAACCTATAAAAAGGAACAGAACAGCATTCAAAATCTCATCGATAAGCTCCCAAAACTTGCCAAGGTAATCTTTAGTTACTTCACTCATCGCAACTTTTTTACCATAATTTCCAATAATCAATCCCGAAACCACCATTGCAAGCGGACTAGAAACATGCAACGCTTGAGCAACTAAAAACCCTCCTGTCACGATAGAAAGGGTAATTAAAACCGAAACCTTATAATCATCGATTTTCTTCATGACCTTAGACGCTGTAAATCCGAAAACTGCACCTAATAAAAGTCCGCCGATTCCTTCTTTGATAAATAACCAACTAATTGAACCAAAAGTAGCATCAAATGTTGGATCAGTCGCCATTTTAAGGACAACCGCAAACATTACAACCGCAACTCCGTCATTAAATAATGATTCACCAACAATCTTGGTTTCGATTCTTTTAGGAACCTTAGCTTCTTTTAAAACCCCCAAAACTACAATTGGATCTGTTGGAGAAATTAATGTTCCGAAAACCAAGCAAAAAATATACGGAATAGTTATACCTAAAAGTGGCGCGATATAATATAGCAGAACAGAAATAATTAAGGCTGATAAAACGACACTCACTGTCGAATAAATCATGATTGGAACCTTTTGTTCCTTAAGGTCAAACATATTTACGTGAAGAGCTCCTGCGAATAAAAGGAAATTCAACATCGCTCCCATTAGGATTTCGTTGAAGTCGAATTCTTTTATCAGATCAAAAAAATGCTTTGTCGTTGCAGGAAAATAAGAATCTCCCAAAAGACGAATTCCTACTGAAACCAACATAGCAATAATCATAATTCCGATGGTTCCAGGAAGTTTTAAAAATCTTAAATTCAAATAGGCGAAGAAAGATGCCAATACAATCAGCACCGAAAATGTGTAGTATAATTCCATAAAAAGTGATTTTTACAAAAATAGCTGTACAATTATTTAATCGAAAATTTCAAGCGCCGAATTAACACAACTTTATAATTTGTTAAATATGTTTCAATTATTTTTGAAAGTTTAAAAACTTTTACTTACATTTGATCCATGGAATTCAAAGAAGCAAAAAATAAGTTTGTACAAACCTGGGGAGCATTAGGTTCTCAATGGGGAATTAATAAAACGATGGCACAGATCCACGCTTTATTAATGGTTTCGAACGAGCCTGTTTCTATGGAAGACATTATGGAAGAATTGCAGATTTCTCGCGGAAACGCCAGCATGAACCTACGAGCATTAATGGATTGGGGAATTGTTTATAAAGAATTTAAAGCTGGAGAAAGAAAAGAGTTTTTCACAGCTGAAAAAGATTTAGACGAATTGGCAGTTAAAATTTCCAGAGAAAGAAGCAAAAGAGAAATTAAACCTACTCTTAAAATCTTAAAAGAAGTTTCGACAATCGAAGCTAAAGATTCTGCAGAAGAAAAACACTTTGTGGATCAGACAACTAAATTGTATGATTTCGTTTTAAAAGCTGATAATATGCTGGACAAAATGACTGAATTCAACGAAAACTGGCTAGGGAAATTGGTTATCAAAATGATGAAATAAAAAAATTTAATTCAAACTTTCATTTTTTTCTGAAAGTTTAAAAACAACAGTAATTATGAAAACAACTTTTAAAATAGTGGAAATTATCAATATTTGTGCATTAACATTTTTACTGGCAGGAGCTTACGGAATAGCAATTACAGGAGCACTACAAGTTTTAGCTGCTTTTCTATTTCTTATTTTATTTCCGAAAAACAAATTCATATACATTTATTTCTCATTGGTAATTTTTTTCTTTTTGATTTGGGACGGAGAATTTACTTGGCTTTTCTTATTACCAATTTCCTTAATATTCTTTCTAACGTTTATTATCTATAATCAAAAAAAGAAATTATGAACCTTAACATTATCGGATATTTAGTCTATTTAGGAATTACAACTTTCATCATTCTGCAAGTTGGAAAAATCTGCTACAAAAACGGAAATATTTATGTTGCAGATCTAATTCCGCATCACGCTGGCATCTGCCAAAAAATTAATCAGGTTTTGCTTTTGGCCTATTATCTTTTAAACATTGGCTATTGTGCGATGACTTTAATTTCTTGGCGAAAAATCATTTCTTCCACTCAATTGATCGAAACAATTTGTATAAAAACAGCTATCATCGTTTTTATTATTTCCATTCTGCATTACCTCAACATTTTGATTATAACCAAATACGTTCAAAAATTAATTCACAACAACTAACACTCAAATATCATGGAAACTACAAAAATCTTAATCGGTTACGGAATTTATTTACCAGTTGCTTTACTTCTAACTTACTATGTTTCTAAAACTCTTTTCAAAAACGGAAAAATATTTATGCTTGACATTTTTAAAGGGCGCGAAGAAATCGCTGAAGCAACCAACAAACTTTTTGAAACTGGATTCTATCTTTTAAATATTGGTTTTGCCTTAATGATTCTAGAACTACAATTAAGTCAAGACAGTTATCAGGAATTAATTGAGAGATTAAGCTACAAAATTGGCGGATTTTCTATTTATCTTGGTATAATGCTATTCTTAAATTTATATTTCTTTTTTAGAGGAAAAAGAAAAGCTAAAGAAGCTCAGCAAGAAGAGAGATTAGTTTTTAAAGCTTAATTTTTAACGAAACTCGACAGGTTTTAAAAAACCTGTTGAGTTTAATACTTAAGAAAATGAAAAAACTCATAATTGCCGCTGGAACTGGATTTTTAGGACAAGTTTTAGTGAATCATTTCAAAAATAAATTTGAAGAAATTGTAATTCTAACTCGTGGAAAATCTCAAACAATTGACGAAATAAAATATGTAAACTGGAATGCCAGAACTTTTACTGGCTGGGAAAAGGAATTAGAAAACGCAACAGCTTTAATTAATCTCGCAGGAAAATCTGTTGATTGTCGTTATACCAAAAAGAACAAAAAAGAAATTCTCTGGTCTAGAATTGACAGTACAAAAATTCTAAATAAAGCAGTTTTAAATTGCCAAAACCCACCGAAACATTGGCTGAATTCATCAACGGCAACTATTTATCGTTTTTCACTTGACGAACAAATGGATGAAGTTGATGGCGAAATTGGAAATGACTTTTCTATAAACGTGGCACTTTCTTGGGAAAAGGCATTTTTTAAAACTGAAACACCAAAGACTTTAAAAACGGCTTTGCGAACTTCTATTGTTTTAGGAAAAAATGGCGGTGCATTTATTCCGTTAAAGACTTTGGCAAAAATGGGTTTCGGAGGAAAACAAGGAAAAGGGAATCAATTTGTAAGCTGGATTCATGAAGAGGATTTTGCGAATGCAGTTAATTTTATTATTGAAAAAGAAATTACTGGCGTTATCAATGTAGTTTCTCCAGAACCGATTCGAAATGTTGATTTTATGCAGAAACTAAGAAAAGTGGTTGGTTTTCCATTTGGAATTCCGATGAATAAATTCTTTTTGGAAATTGGTTCTTTTTTTATTCGTACAGAAACAGAATTGGTTTTGAAAAGCAGAAACGTAGTTCCAAAACGACTTTTAGAAAATGGGTTTCGATTTAAGTTTGGGAATATTGATGAGGCTTTTAAAGATTTATTGCGCTAAAACCACACGCATTTTGTCATCCTGAGGAACGAGGGATCACACTAGGAGATCGACAAAGAATTGTCAATATACTTTGCGGAATCTCTAGTGTGATCCCTCGTTCCTCGGGATGACAAACATAACACAGAAAACAACCAAAATCATGACAACAATAAACCTCACAACCAAAATAAAAGCACCAAAACAAATCGTTTTCGACGTTTCAAGAAATATTGATATTCATCAACAATCTGCGAGCGCAACAAAAGAAAAAGCAATTGACGGTGTTATGTCAGGTTTAATAAACTTGGGAGAAACCGTAACTTGGCGAGGAAAGCATTTTGGATTTTATCTCACTCACAAAAGCCGAATTACTGCAATGAATCTTTATGATTATTTTGTGGATGAAATGGAAAAAGGCAAATTCAAATCCTTCAAACACGAACATTTTTTTGAAGAAGAAAATGGAATTACGATTATGAAAGACAAATTACAATATGAAACTCCATTTGGCCTTTTGGGAAGACTGTTTGATTATCTTTTTTTAAAAAGACATCTCATTAAGTTTCTAAGTGAAAGAAACGACGTTTTAAAAGTCGTTTTCCAAAAACCAAACGAGAAAATAATCTATTAAAAAATAACAACAAAAAATTCACCAATCATCCCTCCCTCCCACACTTCTAAACCAAAACAAAAAGTGGCATGCTTTATGATATCGATATGTAAGATTAAACTTTCTTTTAAAAAGAGCTTAATCTTTAATATAGTACGATTTTCTGACAAACAAACATGAAATCAGAAAATCATAATTTAAAAATAAAATTTATGATGTTTAAAGCTAATTTTTTGTCGGTGGCATTATTTGCTGTTTCTATTGGTGCATTTGCACAAAATAACTGTAGAGATTTGAGAGGTTGCGAAAGAAAACTATGCGAGCTTAACACCAAATTAACGTATGCAAAAAAGTACAACAATCAAAATCAAATTAGAGGTCTCAAAAATGCTATAGAGAAAACCAAAACATACTGTACCACAAACTCTGCAAATTGTGATCTCGATAAAAAAGTTAAAGACAAGCGAGAAAAAGTGGAAGATAGGACAGAAGAATTAAATAAAGCTATCAGAAAGCAAGAAAGTGCCGAAAAAATAGCCAAGAAAAGAAGAAAATTAGCTGAAGCTAATGCTGAATTGAATGAGGCTATTCTTGCTCAAAAAGAAAAATAAAGTATTTAATTGTAAAAACCGGTACAGATGTATCGGTTTTTTTTTATTTACAAAAATACTACCATAAGCCACCAAAAAATTGGAACACTTTCTACCCAAAACGAAGTGTAATATTTGGAACGATTTGGATTGGCAAAGGCAATAAACAACATCAGCATGACGACCATAATCAAATTTATTACGGCATCATGATAATTGAAAGTTGTGATAAAAACTTCTAAAAACCAAAACGGAACCAATAATAGAAATCCTAAAAGCTTAGTCTTCTTCACTCCTATTGTCTGCGGAACGGTTTGTAAGTGTGGATCATCATTGGCTAAATCTAAAATTTCGAAAACCAGAATCAGCACAAAAACCAATATAAATCGCTGAATGCATTTGATAAAGAAATCTGTGGTAAACGGAATTTCAGCATTTATTAATGGTAAAACTAAAGTTGCTCCAACCCAACAAAGTGCGACAATATAAATTTTTACACCTGCCCAGTTTCTGGCATTTTTTCTATTTGGAAAAAAGGGTAAAGTATAAAGCGCCGTTATGGCAAAAATTCCGACCGAGACTATTTGTGTAATTCGCTTTAAATGGAAAAAATAATACCCAACCAAAATCAGCGAAATAAAACTCAAAACGGCGATAATTTTTAGCTGAATTCCAATTGGATTTTTCTTAACGCGAACTAAAGCATCATATTTTACAAAATTATATCCTACAATTGTGCCAAAAAAAACAAAAAGCGCCATCGGCTCATCATATTGAATATGAAACACATGAAACGTGATTCGCACAAGAGCGTAACACGATAAAGCCACATGAATACTGCTATTTAGATAAAAATCTAAGATGCGTTTTGATACTATCATACCTCAAATCTAATCATTTATTAACAAACCAAGTCTTTGATTATAAATTTGATAAAAAATGAAGTTAAAAATACCTATTAAATTATTAATAATACTTAATTTTGCGCCACAAAAAAACAACACATTTACTTTTAAATGTGATTCGTACCGTAAAATGGTGTACGAACACATTAATTAAAAAAACTTAGATAGCTACATGAAAACAGATGCTTTTGCTTTAAGACACATTGGTCCAAGAGAAACTGATCTTCAGCATATGCTGAAAACTATTGGAGTTGACTCTATCGAGCGACTTATTTACGAAACCCTTCCAGACGACATTCGTTTAAAAGCACCTTTGAATTTAGATCCTGCGATGACTGAATATGAATTCGCAAATCACATTCAGGAATTAGGAAAGAAAAATAAAGTATTCAAATCTTACATTGGTTTGGGTTATCACCCAACTATCGTTCCTGCTCCAATTCAAAGAAATATTTTCGAAAACCCAGGATGGTACACAGCTTACACACCTTATCAGGCAGAAATTGCTCAAGGTCGTCTAGAAGCTATTTTAAATTTCCAAACTACGGTTATCGAATTAACAGGAATGGAAATCGCAAATGCATCGTTACTTGATGAAGGTACAGCTGCTGCAGAAGCGATGGCTTTATTATTTGACGTTCGTACGAGAGATCAAAAGAAAAACAATACACATAAATTCTTCGTTTCTGAAGAAATTTTACCACAAACTTTATCTGTACTTCAAACACGTTCAACTCCAATCGGAATTGAATTAGTTGTTGGAAACCACGAAACTTTTGATTTTTCAAATGAATTCTTCGGTGCTATTTTACAGTACCCAGGAAAATTTGGTCAAGTAAACGATTATAGTGCTTTTGTTGCTAAAGCAAAAGAAAACGAAATTAAAGTTGCCTTTGCTGCTGATATTTTATCATTAGCAACTTTAACTTCTCCAGGAGAAATGGGAGCTGCAGTTGTTGTTGGAACAACTCAACGTTTTGGCGTACCAATGGGTTACGGTGGTCCTCACGCGGCTTACTTTGCAACTAAAGATGAGTATAAACGTTCTATGCCGGGTCGTATCATTGGAGTTTCTGTTGATACAAATGGAAACCGTGCTTTACGTATGGCTTTAGGAACTCGTGAACAACACATCAAACGTGAAAAAGCAACTTCAAACATTTGTACTGCTCAGGTTTTATTAGCAGTAATGGCTGGAATGTACGCTGTTTACCACGGACCAGAAGGTTTGAAATATATTGCAAACAAAGTTCACGCATCTGCAGTTACTACTGCTGAGGCTTTAAATAAATTAGGAGTTTACCAAACTAACACAGCTTACTTTGATACTATTTTAGTAAAAGCAGATGCTCAAAAAGTAAAAGCTGTTGCGGAGAAAAACGAAGTAAACTTCTTCTACCCTGATGCTGAATCAATTTCTATTTCGTTTAACGAAACAACTTCTGTTGCTGACATTAACCAAATCATTGCGATTTTTGCTGAAGCTTTAGGAAAAGAAACTTTCACAGTTTCTGAATTAACTGAAACTAGCCAATTACCAGCTTCATTAGAAAGAACTTCTTCTTTCTTAACGCATGATGTTTTCAACAATCATCATTCAGAAAGCCAGTTAATGCGTTACATCAAAAAATTAGAGCGTAAAGATTTATCGTTGAATCACTCGATGATTTCATTAGGTTCTTGTACGATGAAATTAAACGCAGCTTCTGAAATGTTGCCTCTTTCAATGCCAAACTGGAACAGCATTCACCCGTTTGCACCAGTTGAGCAAGCTGAAGGTTACATCACAAT
Source organism: Flavobacterium nitrogenifigens (assembly GCF_003254565.1). Taxonomy (GTDB): domain Bacteria; phylum Bacteroidota; class Bacteroidia; order Flavobacteriales; family Flavobacteriaceae; genus Flavobacterium; species Flavobacterium nitrogenifigens. The sequence goes on along the minus strand of NZ_QJRI01000182.1, from coordinate 29,755 downwards.
GCTTAAAAAATTAGAGCAGCAATTAAATGTAATCACTGGATTTGCTGGAACAACTTTACAGCCAAACTCAGGAGCTCAAGGAGAATACGCTGGATTAATGGCAATTCGTGCTTACCACATGTCAAGAAACGAAGGTCACCGTAATGTTTGTTTAATTCCTTCATCAGCTCACGGAACAAATCCTGCTTCTGCTGCTATGGCTGGAATGAAAATCATTGTTACTAAAACAACTCCAGAAGGAAATATCGACGTAGAAGATTTAAGAGCAAAAGCTATTGAACACAAAGATGACTTATCTTGTTTAATGGTTACATACCCTTCTACTCACGGAGTTTATGAGTCTTCAATTATCGAAATCACAAAATTAATCCACGAAAACGGCGGATTAGTATATATGGATGGTGCAAACATGAACGCGCAAGTTGGATTAACAAATCCTGCTACAATTGGCGCTGACGTTTGTCACTTGAACTTACACAAAACATTTGCTATTCCTCACGGTGGTGGTGGACCTGGAGTTGGACCAATTTGTGTGAACGAAAAATTAGTTCCGTTCTTGCCAACAAACCCAATCTTAAAAGTTGGTGGTGAACAAGCAATTACTGCTATTTCATCTGCGCCTTACGGATCTGCTTTAGTTTGTTTAATTTCTTACGGCTACATCACTATGATGGGTGCTGAAGGATTAAAAAGCGCTACAGAACATGCAATCTTAAATGCGAACTACATGAAAGCACGCTTCGAAGGACACTATCCAATTCTTTATACAGGAGAATGCGGAAGAGCAGCTCACGAAATGATTTTAGATTGCCGTTCATTTAAAGAAAACGGAATCGAAGTGGGTGATATCGCAAAACGTTTAATGGATTACGGTTTCCACGCTCCTACAGTTTCTTTCCCAGTAGCAGGAACTTTAATGATCGAACCTACAGAATCTGAAGATTTAGCTGAGTTAGATCGTTTCTGTGATGCTCTTATCTCAATCAGAAAAGAGATTGAAGCGGCAACTGCTGATGATACCAACAATGTATTAAAAAATGCACCTCATACATTGGCAATGTTAACTTCTGATGCTTGGGATTTCCCTTATTCTAGAGAAAAAGCAGCTTACCCATTAGATTACATCGCTGACAATAAATTCTGGCCATCTGTTCGTCGTGTAGATGATGCTTATGGTGACAGAAATTTAGTTTGTAGCTGTGCTCCAATTGAAGCTTACATGGAAAGCTAAAAATTAGTTTTCTTATAAATATTCAAACCCGACAGATTTTCAAAATTTGTCGGGTTTATTTTTTTGTTTCAAGTTTCGGGTTTCGAGTTTCGAGTTTCAGGTTTCAGGTTTCAGGTTCTAACATAACTTGAAACCTGAAACCTGAAACTTGAAACTTTTATTAAACAAAAACACCAAAGAAGAAATCTGATTTAAAGAAACATAACTTTCTGCTAATCTTTTGTGAAATTATTGTCACTAAATTAAAATAAAAGCAAAAAAACTTTATCTTCAAAATCGTCTTCAATCGTTTGAAATATAGGAAATGTTAAAAAATCATTAGAAGAAAAACAATATATCAAGCTAAAAATAGTTATTTCACAATTATATGCATGCATACTATTTTTTATGATTGTTATCATAATATTATTTATACATTAGCGCTAAATTTATCGGATAATAAAGGGAAAAATGAAAATAAAAATTATTGGCATTGGGAGCTATATTCCTAATCTAGAAGTAAAAAACACAGATTTTGATAAACATGTTTTTTTAAATGAGGATGGTACTCCTTTTGGTTATCCGAATGAAGTTGTAATTAAAAAATTCAAAGGCATTACCGGAATTGAAAACCGCCGTTATGCCGAACCACAATATAATGCCTCTGATTTAGCTTTCTTTGCTGCTGAAAAAGCTATTGCAAATGCTGCTATTGATGCAGAAACTTTAGACTATATTATCATTGCCCATAATTTTGGAGATGTAAAACCTGGAACTACCCAATCAGATATTTTACCGAGTTTAGCAACACGTGTGAAAAACAAACTAGGCATCAAAAATCCTAAGTGTGTGGCTTATGATATTATTTTTGGATGTCCAGGATGGATTGAAGGTGTTTTGCAAGCAAATGCTTTCATCAAATCTGGAATGGCAAAAAGAGTAATGGTTATCGGTGCCGAAACACTATCAAGAGTTGTTGATGATCACGATCGCGATTCGATGATTTATTCCGATGGTGCAGGTGCTTCAATCTTAGAAGCTTCAACGGATGAAACGGGATTATTAGCTTATGAAAGCGCTACTTATGCAACTGATGAAGCCAATTACCTTTTCTTCGGAAAATCATACAATAAAGATTTAGATCCAGATACGAAATACATTAAAATGTACGGACGTAAAATCTACGAATTTGCTTTAAGCAATGTTCCTTGCGCGATGAAAAGCTGTTTAGATAAAAGCGGCATCGGAATTGATGAAGTGAAAAAAATTCTTATTCATCAGGCAAATGAAAAAATGGACGAAGCAATTATCGAACGTTTCTACAAATTATACGACAAAACAGCGCCAAAAGATATTATGCCAATGAGCATTCACGATTTAGGAAATAGCAGCGTTGCAACTGTACCAACTTTATATGATTTAATTCTTCAGAAAAAAGTTGAAGGCCACGAAATCAATAAAGGCGACGTTCTTATTTTTGCTTCAGTCGGAGCCGGAATGAACATTAATGCCTTTGTTTATCGATATTAAATAAAGCTTTACAAGCTTAAGCGAAATAATCTCGCAAAGACGCGAAGTCGCAAAGTTTTTTTGCCATATAAGTAATACTAAGATATATTAAGTTTTCTCTTAATTGAACTTCTATTACTTATATGGTTTATTTTTTTATCAAAACTTTGCGACTTCGCTCCCGATAGCTATCGGGATTGCGAGAAATTCATTTTAAAACTTAGCGCCTCAACTGAATACTAAAAACTAAACACTGATTACTTTTTTAGTATATTTGCGACCAAATTAACAATTCATGAACGAGAGATTCGTTCGCAATGACTATGTACGAAAAAACGTTTCCGAATAAAAGATTCAGACTTACTTTAGAATTTTTAAAAAAACACGTTAACACATCAGAAACCATTTTTGATTTTGGTGTTCCAAATCCGTTCTCCAAAATAATGGAAGAAAACGGTTATACTGTAAAAAATACAAAAGGAGAAGATTTAGATAACGACCAAACGGCTTTACAAACAGAAGAATATACTGTTTTTACAGCATTTGAAATTTTCGAACATTTACTAAATCCGTACACTATTCTACAAAATGTAAAATGTGATAAATTGTTAATTTCAATTCCGTTACGTTTATGGTTTTCACCAGCATATCGTTCTAAAACAGATATGTGGGACAGACATTACCACGAATTTGAAGACTGGCAATTGGATTGGCTTTTAGAAAAAACAGGATGGAAAATAACAGATCGTCTTCAATTTACACATCCAGTAAAAAAACTTGGAATCAGACCATTATTACGATATTTCACTCCGAGATATTATATCGTGGTAGCGGAAAGAATAAAATAAAAATTCCAATATATAAATTCCAAATTCCAATTTTAACCTTAACGGTAAGATTGGAATTTGGAATTTTAGAAAATTGGGATTAATTCCCAAAATTTGGAAATTGGAATTTAAAAAATTGGAATTTAATATGAAGTACTACATCGTCATACCCGCACACAATGAAGAGAATTTAATTGGCCTAACCTTAGAATCTTTGGTTTCGCAAACTATTTTACCTTCAAAGATTGTGGTTGTAAATGATAATTCGACAGATAAAACTGAAGAAGTTGTTTTGGAATTCGCAAAAGAAAATCCATACATTTCTGTTGTAAACAAAACTTCAGATGCCATTCATTTGCCAGGAAGTAAAGTAATTCAGGCTTTTCAGAAAGGTTTTGAAACTTTAGATTCTGATTATGATATTATTGTTAAAATAGACGGCGATTTAATTTTTCCTCCAAACTATTTCGAAACTATAATCAGACATTTCGAATCTGATCCAAAAATCGGAATGGTCGGCGGATTCTGCTATATTGATAAAAACGGCGAATGGGTTTTAGAAAACCTAACCGATAAAGATCATATCCGCGGTGCTTTGAAAGCGTATCGCAAAGAAACGTTTCAGCAAATTGGAGGTTTAAAACCCGCAATGGGCTGGGACACAGTTGATGAATTACTTTGTAAATATTACGATTGGAAAATAGTTACTGACCAATCTTTGCATGTAAAACATCTAAAACCAACTGGCGCAAACTATAACAAAACAGCTCGTTACAAACAAGGCGAAGCTTTTTATACTTTAGGTTATGGTTTTTGGATTACTGCTATTGCTTCTGCAAAACTGGCAATGATGAAGAAAAAACCATTTCTATTTTTAGATTATATTAAAGGATTTATGAAAGCGAAAAGCGCCAAAACTCCTTTATTAGTAACTCCCGAACAAGCTAAGTTTATTAGAAATTATCGTTTAAAAAAAATGAAAGAAAAGTTAATTTGAGTACCAAAACACTCGAAAAAACTGAACTCATAACTCATAACTCATAACTTCTTTTTACCTTAGCCAATATTTAAAACTTATGATGCTAATTCGTTATTTATCCCAAATAGGAAAATATTTTTTAATGCTGAAAGAAATTTTCAATAAACAGACTAAATGGCCTGTTATGAAAAATTTAATTTTCAAAGAAATTGATGATTTGATTATTGATTCCCTTGGAATTGTCTGCTTTATATCTTTTTTTATTGGAGGAGTTGTTGCCATTCAAACAGCTTTAAACTTAACTAATCCATTAATCCCAAAATATCTAATTGGTTTTGCAACACGTCAATCTGTAGTTTTGGAGTTTGCCCCTACTTTTATTTCGGTTATTATGGCTGGAAAAATGGGATCTTACATCACTTCAAGTATCGGAACTATGCGTGTTACAGAACAAATTGATGCTCTTGAAGTTATGGGAGTTAACTCAGTAAATTATCTTGTTTTCCCAAAAATCATAGCACTATTAATGTATCCTTTCGTAATCGGAATTAGTATGTTTTTAGGAATTTTTGGAGGATGGCTTGCTTGTGCTTACGGAGGATTTTCGACAGGTGCAGATTTTATTATGGGAGCTCAAAAAGATTTCATACCATTTCATATTACATATGCCTTTATCAAAACTTTAATCTTTGCTATGTTATTGGCAACGATCCCGTCTTTTCATGGTTATTATATGAAAGGTGGCGCATTAGAAGTTGGTAAGGCAAGTACAACGTCATTTGTATGGACATCTGTTACTATCATCCTTTTAAATTATATATTAACTCAATTATTACTAGGATAATGATAGAAGTAAAAAATATAGAAAAATCATTTGGCGACAGCAAGGTTTTAAAAGGCGTTTCGACGGTCTTTGAAACTGGAAAAACCAACTTGATTATCGGACAAAGTGGATCTGGAAAAACAGTTTTATTAAAGACATTGTTAGGAATTCACACCCCAGACTCAGGAACAATTGAATTTGACGGAAGAGTTTATTCTGATTTAGATAAAGACGAAAAACGTGACTTGAGAACTGAAATCGGAATGGTATTTCAAGGAAGTGCTTTATTTGACTCTATGACTGTAGAAGAAAATGTGGCTTTCCCGTTAAAAATGTTTACTAACAATAGCAAAGCACAAATCAAAGAACGTGTAGATTTTGTTTTAGAAAGAGTAAATCTGGTTGACGCACATAAAAAATTACCTTCTGAAATTTCTGGAGGTATGCAGAAACGTGTGGCAATTGCTCGTGCTATTGTAAACAATCCGAAATATTTGTTTTGTGATGAACCAAACTCAGGTTTAGATCCGAACACTTCGATTTTGATTGATAACTTGATTCAGGAAATTACAAAAGAATACAATATCACAACCGTAATCAACACACACGATATGAACTCTGTAATGGAAATCGGTGAAAATATTGTTTTCTTAAAGAAAGGATTAAAAGCTTGGCAGGGAACTAAAGAAGAAATCTTTAGAACCGATAATGAAGCAATCGTTAAATTCGTCTATTCTTCAAATTTATTTAAGAAAGTCCGTGAAGCTTATTTGAAAGGGCTTTAGATTTTTAAATTTCAAAATATTAAAAATTCCAAAAACAAGAATCCTCAAAATACAAATCCCAAATTCCAACGTTAACTAAATTGGAATTTGGGATTTTTTTATTGACTTTTCCAGTAATTGGAATTTGGAATCTAGATATTGGAATTTTTCAGCGTTACCAATTCCACTTCCGCATTTGGATTAAAAAGGTACGTTTTTCCAGAGCTGATTTCTAAACACTCAAAACGTTTTGTTCTAACGGCTATTTTTTTAAAGACTTTGCCATTCTTAATTCTAAAAATACTTCCGTAAGGAATTTCGAAAACGTAATTTTTATCATTTTCTTTATCATATTGCTTTAAAGCCAAAGACAAAGTCGTATCTGTATCACTACTTGCAGATGGATTCTTGAAATGTCTTGCCAATAGAGGCAAAATATGCCCAGGAAATATTTCTGGCCGAATAAACGGAACCATCAAACGCTGAAAAGTATATTTCCATTCATTTCCGTGCGGTTTTATATTTCGCCCAAACTTCTCAAAAGCAACCAAATGTGCAATTTCATGAATTAATGTGATTAAAAACCTATACTTATTCAAACTTGCATTAACCGTAATTTCGTGCTTTCCACTTGGTCCGCGTCTATAATCTCCATGACGGGTCTGGCGTTCGTTTACGATTTTCAAATGAACCTGATTGGCCACTATCAAATCAAAAACGGGTTTTACCGCATGTTCTGGAATATATTTAGCTAAAGTTTCGCTCAATTTAATTATGAATTATGAGTTTTGAGTTATGATTTTTTCGATTGGTTAAAAGAACAAAAGGCTTCGACTTCGCTCAGCCTGACATTTTATAATTAATTAAGGATTCGTTGAAGAAACTTCCAGAACCTTCCCGTTAAAATACTTATTTCCGTTAAGTGTAAAATCATAAATATAAGTTGCCATTCCCTCTGCCGAAATTGGAGCTTGATAACCTGGGAAAGCTTCGTTTAGCATTTCAGTCTGAACAGATCCTAAAGCCAGAACATTAAATGAAATACCCTTCTCTTTGTATTCCTCTGCTAATAGTTCGCTTAAAGTAATAACAGCGCCTTTACTAGAACTGTAAGCTGCCAATCCGGCAAACTTCAAACTTCCGCGAACCCCGCCAATAGAACTAATCGTAACAACATGGCTTCCTTTTTCTAAATACGGAATACAGATGCGAGTCAAATTTGCTACTGCAAAAACATTCACTTTATAAATATTCTCAAAATCTGCTTGAGTAGTTTCTGCAAAAGGTTTTAGAAGCAAAGCACCTGCATTATGAACCACAGCATCTACTCTTTTCCATGTTGAGGAAAGGAAATTTTCGACTTGGCCTAAAGCCGTTTCATCTGCCAAATCAACAGATAGGCAAGTTATGTTTTTATGTTCTAAAAGTGCTTGCGGTATTTTTCTGGAAATGGCCAAAACCTGATGACCTGCTTCAGCAAATTTCAAGGCCAATTCATAACCAATTCCTCTGCTTGTTCCTGTAACGATAATATTTTTCATGTCGCAAAAATAATCAAATGCTGTAAAACAGCCTCTTATTTATTCATGGTTATTTCTTGCGTAGGCGAAACCGCAATTTTTGTCACGGCTGGCAATAATTCCTGAGTGAATGCAGTAATATGAGGAATATCCATTACTTTAAATTCATCTGAAACATGGTGATAAAAATCAAAATTTTCAAAATCAAAAGTACTTATAGACTGGCATGGTTTTTTGAAAACTTCGTAAAACGAATAATTATCAGAACGATAGAACAATTGATATTCTGCTTCTTTTGGCAAAAATCCGATAGTCTTTTCCCCTGTATATTCGTTTATTTTTTGCGCCATGTTCGATTTATCAAAACCAGTAATATAGGCTAGATAATCTCTTTTCATTGGCACACCAATCATTTCAATATTTAATTGGGTATAAAGATTGAAGTTTTGCTTTTTTAATTTCTCCACTAAACTTTTAGACCCTAATAAACCTTTTTCTTCACCAGCAAAAAATACTATTAAAATACTTCTCTTATTTGATTTTGTTTCGCTAAAATATTTTGCCATCGCCGCAACAGAAGTTACTCCTGAAGCATCATCATTCGCACCATTATTTATTTTATCGGCTTGCTCTTTTTTCTCCAAACCAATATGATCATAATGTGCACTCAATACTACAAACTCTTTTTTTAATTGAGGATCAGTTCCTTCAATAACTCCAACAATATTAAAAGCTGGAGCCTCAAAATTGGTCAAAGTATCACGATAGGTTTTAAAATACGGTTTAATTTTATTTTTCTTTAAAAAATCCTCCAAGAAAACAGCCGCTTTTTCAATTCCTTTAGTTCCTGTTTCACGCCCTTCCATTTCATCAGAAGAAAGATATTTCAGAAAATCTGAGATTTCAGCTTCTTTTACTTTATAGCTGATTTCTATTGGCTTCGAATCTGTTTTTACTTCATTCTCTTTTTTTGTTGAAGTTCCTGATTTGCACGCTAAAAAAATAAGGGGAAGCAGAAAGTATAGCTTTTTCATAATGTTTGGTTTGATTTAATATTAAGTAAGAAACAAAAATTTACTTTAAGGCATAAACTTATGAAAAGTAATACAATATTCATAAAAAAACCCTTTCAAACTAAAAAGCCAAAAGGGTTTAAAAATTAAATTCTAAAATTTTATTTATCCAGCAATAACTGCTCTAGAAATTACGATTTTCTGAATTTCAGAAGTTCCCTCATAAATCTGAGTAATTTTTGCATCACGCATTAAACGCTCTACATGGTATTCTTTTACATAACCATTTCCTCCGTGAATCTGAACAGCTTCAACTGCAGTGTCCATCGCAACTTGCGAAGCAAATAATTTTGCCATCGCACCACTCACATCGTAATTTTTATGATTGTCTTTATCCCAAGCCGCTTTCATACATAAATGACGAGCTGCTTCAATGTTTACAGCCATATCAGCCAATTTAAAAGCAATTGCTTGGTGATTGCAGATTTCTGTTCCAAAAGCTTTACGCTCTTTAGAATATTTTAGAGCCAATTCATAAGCTCCAGAAGCGATTCCTAAAGCTTGAGAAGCAATACCGATTCTACCTCCTGCAAGAGTTTTCATCGCAAATTTAAATCCGAAACCGTCCTCACCGATTCTGTTTTCTTTTGGAACTTTTACATCAGAAAACATTAAAGAGTGCGTATCAGAACCGCGAATTCCCATTTTTTGCTCTTTTGGACCAACTGAGAAACCTGGCATATCTTTCGTCATAATCAAAGCATTGATTCCTTTATGCTTTAATTCCGGATGAGTTTGCGCAATTACTAAATATACAGATGCAGTATTTCCGTTTGTAATCCAGTTTTTTGTACCATTAACTAAATAATGATCTCCCATATCGATTGCAGTCGTTTTTTGTGAAGTTGCATCGCTTCCTGCCTCAGGCTCACTTAAACAGAATGCACCATGAATTTCTCCAGAAGCTAAACCTGGAAGATACTTTTGTTTTTGTTCTTCAGTACCATATTCTTGTAATCCCCAGCAAACTAATGAATTGTTTACCGACATTACAACAGAAGCAGAAGCATCAACTTTAGAAATCTCCTCCATCGCAATAACATAAGAAATAGCGTCAAGACCGCTTCCTCCATATTTAGGATCAACCATCATTCCCAAAAATCCAAGCTCACCCATTTTCTTGATTTGCTCAGTTGGAAAAATTTGTTTTTCGTCACGTTCAATAACTCCCGGCAATAATTCATTTTGAGCAAAATCTCTTGCTGCCTGCTGAATCATTAAATGTTCTTCGGTAAGATTAAAATCCATAGTAGTTTACTTTAAATGTTTTTCTCAACCAGATTTCAAAACAGATTTCTTTAGTTGATTGTTTTTTTATGTTTTTTTGTGATTTTTCGATGCCTTAATTTATAATACAAAGGCTTCCAAAGATACTTTTTAAATGTTTAAATTACAATGCGCGCATATAAAATTAATAGATCAGCAAAGATTACGATAACGTTTTCGCTATTATTTAACTTTTTTTTGAAAAGAGCATTAATTTGATAACAATTTCTATAAAATTTCTGATTGAAAAATTAGGCTAGAAAGTGTTTTAAAATTTGAAAAATGCGGTTTTTAACTACCCAAAAAATTAAACAATTCTTAAAATTAGTAAAAGTACGTAAACCTACTCTTACTAATTTGATTGTTAATATAATACAAAATCCCAACATCAAAATTTTAGTAAAAAAACATTTTCTATATGACCCAAATATTAATAAATTACTATTATTTTTGCCTTAAAAATAAAAATTTGATAGAATATGAAAAAGATTTTACTTTTACTAACAGTCCTTTTAAGTTTGCAATTTTCTACTGTTTCAGCCCAAACCCAAATTGATGTTAATGGTGTTACAGTTCCTAGAAAAATAGAATTTCAAGGCAAGCCATTACAATTAAACGGAGCAGGCGGAAGATCAAAAATGTGGTTGGAAGTTTATGTTCAAGCATTGTACTTATCGCAATTAACTCAAGATCCGCAATTCATTATTGATAGCGATACTGAAATGGCTGTTAGAATCGAAATCACTTCTTCTATGGTCTCTTCAAACAAACTGACAAAAGCAATGAATACAGGTTTTGAAAAATCTGCGGGAGCAAATCTTGAGCAATTGCGCCCAAGAATTGAGCAGTTAAAAAGTTATTTAAGCGATGCTATTACAGAAAAAGATGTTTTCATTTTAGCATACAATCCTTTAGATCAAAATGTTTATGTAAGTAAAAATGAAGTTCTAAAAGGAAAAATTCCTGGATTCGATTTCAAAAAAGCATTATTCGGAATCTGGCTTTCTGACAAACCAGTAGACGAAACTCTGAAAAAACACTTATTAGGACAATAAATCTTAATTTTTTAAATATTCCGAAAGCCGAAAACCAAATAGTTTTCGGCTTTTCTTTTTTGTTTTATAAATTTGATGCGAAATACATTATTCGCATTATTCTATTTTATACATTTACGCAAAATAAACATATCACAACAAAATGAAAGATTTATTACAACAATTTGAAAACAAAGCACCTGAAATTGTTTTCAATTGGAAAGATTCAGAAACAGAAGCCGAAGGGTGGACTGTTATTAATTCACTTCGTGGAGGAGCTGCGGGTGGAGGAACGAGAATGAGAAAAGGCTTAGACATGAATGAAGTTTTGTCTTTGGCTAAAACTATGGAAGTTAAATTCTCAGTTTCTGGTCCTGCAATTGGAGGAGCTAAATCTGGAATAAATTTTGATCCGAACGATCCTCGCAAAAAAGGTGTTTTGCAACGTTGGTACAAAGCCGTTTCTCCGTTATTGAAAAGCTATTATGGAACTGGAGGAGATTTGAATGTTGATGAGATTCACGAAGTAATTCCAATGACAGAGGAATGTGGTGTTTGGCATCCGCAGGAAGGTGTTTTCAACGGACACTTTAAACCAACAGAAGCAGATAAAATCAATAGAATTGGGCAATTGCGTCAAGGTGTAATTAAGGTAATTGAAAACCCAAAATTCTCACCAGACGTAACTAGAAAATATACAGTTGCCGATATGATTACTGGATATGGTGTTGCAGAAGCAGTTCGTCATTTTTACGCAACTTACGGCGGAGACATAAAAGGTAAAAAAGCAATTGTGCAAGGTTTCGGAAACGTAGGTTCTGCTGCTGCTTTTTATTTAGCTGAAATGGGCGCGAAAGTAATTGGAATTATTGATCGCGATGGTGGATTAATCAAAGAAGAAGGTTTTTCTTTTGAAGAAATCAGAACTTTGTTTTTAAATAAAGACGGAAACAAATTAGTTGCCGACAACATGATTCCGTTTGAAGAAATCAATTCTAAAATCTGGACAATTGGTGCTGAGATCTTCACTCCTTGTGCTGCTTCAAGATTGGTAACTCAAGCTCAAATTGACAGTTTAGTTGCAAACGGATTGGAAGTAATTTCTTGTGGTGCAAATGTTCCTTTTGCTGACAAAGAAATTTTCTTCGGTTCTATTATGGAAGAAGTAGATAGCAAAGTAAGTTTGATTCCAGATTTTATTTCAAACTGCGGAATGGCAAGAGTTTTTGCTTATTTCATGGAGAAAAAAGTTCAAATGACAGACGAGGCTATTTTTAACGATACATCAGATACAATTAAAAATGCGATTGTTAAAGCTCACGCTTTGAGTTCGTCAAAAACAAATATTAGTGCAACTGCTTTTGAGATTGCATTGAAACAGTTAGTGTAATTAGTTTTATACTTCACTTTTAAAACGGGCTAAATCATTTAGCTCGTTTTTTTTTTTTAACCGCAAGGCTCGCAAAGGTTTACGCAAAGAGCGCTAGTTTATTTCTCGCAAAGTCGCGAAGTCGCAAAGTTTTTCTTTTTAAGTTTCTTTGCGACCTTGCACCTTTGCGAGATTAAAAAAAAAACGCTTTGCGAACCTTGCGCAAAACCCTTGCGCCCTTTGCGGTTAAATTCTCTCTTTCATTCTAAACAATTTTTACTACTTTTAAACGTTTTTAAAATAATACATTTCAAAATTTAGAATCTAAATGAGTTCCTCAATTTCTTCAGATCAAAAGAAATCATTGCTATTCACAACAGCTATTTATGCAGTAATAATTCTATTACTGTTTTTTATCCGTTTCTGGCCACCATATAATCCAGAAAATAACGTAGCTCTTGCTGATGGCGGCGGAGGTGGCGGTGGCGTAACCATAAATTTTGGAGACAGCGATTTAGGTTCTGGTGCCAATTATAAAAGCGAAGTCCTGGATGTAAAAAATAACGTAAAACAAGTACCTGCAAAAGCAACTCCACAAGAAGAATCTATAATTACACAAGAAAATACAACTGCCGATAATGATGTTGTAATTCCGACAAAAGAGAAACCGAAGAAACCTGTTCCTGTTGAAAAACCGATACAAAAACCTGTACCGGAAAAACCAAAAGTTTCCAACTCAACAAACGATGCATTAGCAAGCATTATGAAAGGTTCGAACAAAGGTGGAGACGGAGACGATAAAGCAACAGGAAATAAAGGAAAATCTAACGGAAGCTTAAACTCTAACGGTTACTACGGAAGTGGTGGTTCTGGCGGAGGAACTGGAGGTGGTAACGGAACTGGAAATGGCATTGGAACCGGAAGCGGTTACGGAGCAGGAACTGGTGGCGGTTCAGGTGGAGGGACTGGATATTCTTTAGGAAACAGAAAGGCATTATCTAAACCTGCACCAAAATATACCTGCAACGAAGAAGGCAAGGTTGTGGTTGAAGTAAGTGTTGACCAAAACGGAAAAACGATAAGCGCAACAGCTGGAATTAAAGGAACTACCAATACTGCAAAGTGCTTATTAGATCAGGCAAGAATTGCGGCAATGAATACCAAATGGGAATCTGATAGTGATGCTCCTGCAAAACAAGTTGGAAAAATTATTTATAATTTTAGTTTGGATTAAAAAACACGAGTTATACAGATTTACACTAAATCTGCTGTCATAGAAAAAGGCTTTCAGGAATCTGAAAGCCTTCTTTATTTCATTAAGTTTGTCATTCTGAGGAACGAAGAATCACACAAGTAATTCCACACACTAAGTCTCCAATCTTTGGCGAGTTTCTAGTGTGATTCTTCGTCCCTCAGAATGACACAATATAACGTTTTTCGCGTGAGGGATAGGAGCAATCCGCCGCGGCGGAGCGGATAGCCCGACCGTACCGAGATAAAAAGGCGTATATGCGCAAAGTATATTTGCCTTTTTATCTCGGTATGGTCACGCCCTTATAATTATTTTTACTTCGGACTTGTTGCAATTACAAACTTCAAGTTATTCTTCACTCCTATTTGCAAAACATCTACTAAGTCTTGAACTTGCAGATTAAACGGAATTCGAACTACAACAGTTTGCTCTTTATCTGTTCCTATTTTTGACATTAAACTAGTTTCTAGATTTTCAAAATCTACTTCCTGTTTGTCAATGTAGAATTTTTTATCTTCTGTAACCGATAAACTTATTAGCTGTTTATTGGTCTTTTCATTCGCTTTAGCTTTTGGCAATGTCATCTTAATCACGTTCGGATTTGCCAGTGTTGAGATAATTAAGAAAAACAACAGCAGGAAAAACATGATATCGCTTAAAGATGAAGTCGCAACTTCGGCGTGAAATCTTCTTTTTCTTTTAATAGACATGGCTTATGCTCTTTGAATTATATTGACAAATTCTAAAATCTGTTTCTGAATTTTTAAAGCAAAATTATCAATCTTTCCGTTCAATAAGTGGTAAGCGCTATAAGCAATAATACCCACAATTAATCCTGATCCTGAACTGATCATTTTTTCGTATAAACCTCCAGAAATATTTCCGATACTGATGTTTTCTGTAACCGAAATACTGTAGAAAATTTTAATAACTCCAGAAATCGTTCCGATGAAACCTAACGTCGGTGCAATACCAGCAATAAGTCCAAGATGGCCTAAATGTCTTTCCATTTCGCCAATTTCGATATCGGCAGCACGGTCCATGTTGGCTTCAATTTCTGCAATTGGTCTTCCGATTACCAAAACCCCTTCTTTCAAAATATTTCCAGCCGCAGTATTATTTCTTTCTACAATTGTTCTTGCTAATTCGATATTTCCAGAATGTAATTTTTCGCCAATATCTTGCATTAATCTGCTGTCAATTTTAGACGCGCGGCTAATGTACATATAACGTTCAAAAATCAGGTAGATAGTATAAAACAACAACAACGCGATTGGAATTAAGAACACTCCCCCTTTCATAATGAAACCAAACATTGAAATTTCATTTTGCGGTGCCGCGATCTTCTCGACCACTACATTTGAAGCATTTGCGATTGTATCTGTTTGTAACTGAATAAAAGTAAACATATATTAATTCTGGTTTTTAATAATTAATTCTAAAAAATATTTGAAATTTGCAATAAAGATAATTTTCGCTGTAATATTAAACTACAAAAATCGAAATTTATTTCAATGAACAACCATTTTATCTAAACAAATGAACTATCAAGAGACTACCAATTGGATGTTTAATCAGCTTCCAATGTACCAATTGCAAGGTGCTTCTGCGTATAAAGAAGATTTAACGAATATCAAATTGTTGGCAGCTCATCTTGATAATCCGCAGAACGTGCTGAAATGCATTCACGTTGCGGGAACAAACGGAAAAGGTTCTACTTCGCACATGCTTTCTTCTATTTTACAGGAAGCAGGTTATAAAGTGGGTTTATATACTTCTCCGCACTTGAAAGATTTTAGAGAAAGAATTAAAATCAACGGAAAAGAAATCTCTGAAGAGTTTGTGATAGAATTCATCGCAAAACACAAATCTTTTTTTGAAGCCAACGATATGAGTTTCTTCGAAATGTCGGTTGGTTTGGCGTTTGATTATTTTGCTGCAGAAAAAGTAGACATTGCCGTTATCGAAGTTGGTTTGGGCGGAAGATTGGACGCTACCAATATTATTACGCCTT
Organism: Flavobacterium nitrogenifigens; assembly: GCF_003254565.1. Taxonomy (GTDB): domain Bacteria; phylum Bacteroidota; class Bacteroidia; order Flavobacteriales; family Flavobacteriaceae; genus Flavobacterium; species Flavobacterium nitrogenifigens. The sequence goes on along the minus strand of NZ_QJRI01000182.1, from coordinate 14,115 downwards.
TGGTTTCGGTAATTACCAATATTGGTTTAGACCATACTCAGTTTTTAGGAAATACTCTGGAAGCGATTGCTGGCGAAAAAGCTGGAATTATAAAACCGAATATTCCTGTGGTTATTGGCGAATATACAGATGAAACAAAACCTGTATTTTTGGCTAAAGCCGAAGAGAACAATGCGCCGATTTATTTTGCATCAGATTTGATTGATCAGATTTATTTGTCTGATTTGATTGGAGATTATCAGTTTCACAATAAAAAAACGGTTCAGCAGACGATTTCGATTTTGAATAATGAAACCGATTTTAAAATTTCGATCGAACAGTTAAAAGAAGGCTTATTGCATGTTGTAAAAAATACGGGTTTGCAAGGAAGATGGCAGCAATTGGGAGAAAACCCAAAAATTATTTGCGACACTGCTCACAACAAACACGGATTATCGGTTGTTATGAATCAGCTTCAACATGAGAAATACGAGAAATTGCATATTGTTTTGGGTGTTGTAAATGATAAAGATTTGGATTCTATTTTGCCACTTTTCCCAAAAGAGGCGCAATATTATTTCTGTAATCCAGATTCGTCACGTGCTTTGCCTGCTGAAACTTTAAAAAATGTGGCTGAAAAATTCAGTTTAATAGGAGAAAAATACGATTCAGTTGAAATCGCTTTCGCGGAAGCAAAGAAAAATGCATCAGAAAATGATTTTATCTACGTTGGCGGAAGCACTTTTGTTGTTGCCGAATTGCCTTTGGACTAAAATATACTTTTGATGTAGAAAAAACTTCAAAAAAATCATTTTAATAACAAATTCATAAACAAGGAGATATAAACTATTTTTAAAAAAGTTTTATTTTTTATTCGAATTTCTTTGCAGAACTCAAAAACTAGCGTATATTTGCACTCGCAATCACAAACGATAGCAACCTAGTAAAATAGGGCGATTAGCTCAGCTGGTTCAGAGCACCTCGTTTACACCGAGGGGGTCGGGGGTTCGAACCCCTCATCGCCCACAGAATTCCAAAAACTCCAAAGTCATTTGATTTTGGAGTTTTTTTTTATTTTGAGCAATAAAACAATTTTTAACATGTTTGTGAAGAAACCTAAATACAAAAACTTACTATTTGTAGTTCTTAAAAGAAAATAAACACGAACATTACTTTTAATGATTAAACCACCCTATAAACTAATTAAAAATTTGTTTTTATATTAATACACAAATCATTACAACTAAAATTCACAAATTTTAATTTAATTAGATTTTTTTACAAGTATAGCTTTCTTAAAAGTTACAAAGCATTATTTGAACACCAACCTAATGCAAAATTATTTAGTATGAAAAAAAAGTGGAAAAACTTTAATGGAAACATCAATATCTATGAGGATTTAGAAAAAAATGACATTGCTGAAATTTTTGCTGAAAAAAACATTCATTCTCTTCAATTTTATCAATTCATGAATCCAAAAAATGAAACTTGGGAAGTCCTAAATGAGTTTTTTGAAGATTATCCAAATATTGGATTGCGCGTTTTATGGTTCGAAATTCAGAATTTTTCATTTTACAAACTAATTCCTAATATTAGAAAATTTACTATCGCATCCTATAATACATTTGATTATTCAGAACTTCAAAATAATACTAAATTAAAGCACTTTGGAATTGAGGAAACAAAATCAACTGCAGTTGATGTTTCTTTTATCAAAAATTTTATAGATCTAGAATCTCTATATATTGATGGAATGAAGAAGGGATTAAATAATATACAGTCATTGACAAATTTGAAAAAATTAACATTAAGAGGAATTAAACTAGACAATCTTGATTTTATAAAGGACTTACAAAATTTAGAAGACCTTAAATTACTTTTTGGCAGTTATAAAGATTTAGATTCTTTAAGCAATCTTAAAAACTTAAAATCCATTGAGTTTAGTCGCGTCAGACAAATTCCTGATTTTGATTTTTTAAACTCATTAGAAAATCTTGAAAAAATCGAATTTGAAGGGATGTCTAAGATGGAAGAAATACCAGACATGTCTAAACTAAATAACCTTAAAAAAATCTTTATAAGCAACAACCTTAGAGTTAATGACATAAAAAAAATTAGCAAAGTACCAAATTTAAAACTTTTATATCTGTCTTTTGCCGAGAACTCAAAAGCCCATGACCGCAAAAATTTAATAGATCAATCCCTAAAAATTTTAACAACAAGTGACACTATTGAATATACGAATCTCTTTCATTGGCTGGACGAAGTTTCTAAAAGAAGATTAACGGAAAAAGGAATAAAAAACTGGAAATGGGATATAGAAATTTAAAAATTGTTTACTCTAGGCGATTTCTCCTTTCAGTTGAAATGACAAACAAATCTTTATATCTAAATCTACTTTATAACTGAAAAAGCAGTAAAAGAAAAACAACCTTTTAAAGCATAAAAAAAACTCCATTATTTCTAATGGAGTTTTTTTATTATTATTTGCCCAACTCTTTGTCAATTTCTTTAATAAGTTCAACTGCGAGTGGTTTTGTATTTTCTTTATAAACCCTTATATTATTCTTACCTAATTTAACAAGATACGCAAGTGTCTTTTTATATTTTGGGTCTGAATATAATTCTTTTTCTGGCTTATCTGCATTTTCAATTTCTTTATCAAAACACTTAAACAAAAATTCAGTGTACATTTTATCAACTTCATTAGCAGCTGGCACAAATATTTGATAATAGTTTAAGATTTTCTGTTTCAATTTTTCATCTTCAATGTAGCCAAGTTTACCACTAGACTTAAAACTTTCATAATTACCGATAGTCATTGTTTGCCCATGTGAATGAATTGGAAAGTTTACCTTACCTTTAGATTTATAAATACTGTCAAGTTGAGAAGTCGTTAATGCCAGAATTTTTTCGTAGTCTGCGTTTGTCTTTTGGTACATTCCCAATTCTCTGTCAATACTTTCTATATCATTCTTTAGATCATTTCTTAAATTAGCAAGAAACGCACGTACTTCTTCTTGCTGATGCCTATGCTCGCTCCAACTGTGTAGCGATATTGAAAGTGTAACAGCAAAAACGATTATGCATATTTCTATAATGATCTCTTTTACTTTCTCACCCAACGTGTGTTCTGACTTTTTCACTGCTTTGTAAATTTTGTTTGAATGCTTGGTTATTTCTTCTTGCATAATTTAGTTTTGTAATTTTAATTCTAGTTGTTATCTGTAGTTTATTTTAGTATGCTATTTCATTCTACGAGTTCAAAAGCGAATATAAGACTATTTGCAAAATCTCTTACTAATTTCTTAAATTCCACATAAAACTTTTATTAAACAGTTAAAATAAGAACCATAAAAAAACTCCTTAATTTCTTAAGGAGTTCTCTACACGCTTTTAAACTTTAATAATCAATCATTATTACTTTGTATTTTCTCGCATACTTTTTCAAGAAGACTTTTGGTTTGCTTGAAATATTTCATTTTATCATCGATCTCTTTTATTTTGGCTTGAAAAAGCTCTAGCGTTTCTGGTTTCGAATCTGTTGTCTCGAACCAGCTTATTAATATTTTTTTTATTTCTGCTAATGTAAATCCAACTTCTCTTGCTTCTATAATAATTTCTAAACGCTCAATAGTATTAGCATCGTAATGCTTATAATTATTAGAAGTCACATTTTCATCAGTAACCCCTTTGATCATTCCTAAGTTCTCATAATATCTAATGGTGTGGATGGACAATCCGGTTCTTTTTGATAATTCGTTTACAAGCATAATTTTATCTTTTTGATGAAAAAACAATAAAGCATAGAGTATAGTCTATACTTATGAGTTACAAATATACTAATTGTTTTTACTTTTAAAATTTTAAAACACGAGAAATAAGATTTTACATAAAAAAAACTCCACTATTTCTAATGGAGCTTTTTTTATTGAGAAGTTTCTATTTCAATTTCGTCAACGCTTTAGAATTTCTCAGCAAAAACACATATTGAAAATAATCAGTCGCAGAAGCATCTTTTAGAGGCACAATATTTTCTCCAAACGCTCTAGATTTTACTGTTATTAGATTCTGAGATTTTGAATATGGTGAATTTTTCGAATCAAGTTTAAAAAGTGTGATTGATTCTGGTTTGCTCAGTTCTTTCAAATCATTAATTCCTTTTACAAGCATTAATGGTCCGTCGGCATTTATCCAATTTACTTTTTCATCTTTAGGAGTTGGAAACTGAGGATTTTTAGGCAGATACATTTCGCTGTCAATTGTATAGCTTACAAAACTTGTCACTTTTACTCCCGAGTCTTTTAATCCTGCGGCAAAAGTTGCTCTACCCGACTCTGTTTTCTTTTGCAGTGTATGAAAATATCCGAAAAGCCCATAAAACTTCTCATTTTCAAGATGCATTTTTTTAATCGCGTTTTTAAAATTAGCAACCATAGCTTCGTCTCTAGAACCTTTTGATTCATCATCAAAATTTTTATCAATTCCGATAACCGTAATTTTTAGAGAGTCAGCCAAATTTTGATTGTAATCATGCACAGCGCTCCATTTATCAAATAATTCTTGGCTAGATTGCTGTGGAATTCTCCTTTTGATAGATTCAACGACTTCTCTCAAAGCCACTTTATTTTTTTCCTTTTCTAAAAATAAAAAAGCATTTAGCTTTTTTGCTGTCAAACTATCCATCTCGGCAATATAATATTTGATTCCTAATTTTTTATTCAAGAAAAAAAGCATTTCTTGATCTATCTTTTGATTATCGGCATAACCATGAATTTCTCCTAACAAAAAAACTTGTGACTTATAAAAATCTGCATCAAACAGCTTCTCGTCGATAGAAGCTCCAATCTGAACATTGTTTTCTGCCAAATACTTTACATTATCATCATCTTTCGATTCTAAAAATAATTTATTGCTGATGTATAAATAAGCAATAAAAAGTAAAATAATACTCAAAAGGCTAATAAACGTGATTTTGATAAATTTTAAAATTTTCTTCATGGTTATGGATTATGGTTGTTTTGATTTTGATGTAAAAGTATTTTTATTCAATACAACATTCAATTTTTATTGACCGAATTGTCGTTTACAACTGATGAATTGTCGCATTCTTCGACAATCTTTTTATCAATATCTCATATAATGAAGTTTTACATTATCAAAGAAAAGAGATATTTTTCTTTTAAATTTTACGATTCTTTGCAAGGTTAGAATAAATCATTCTTAACTTTAAAGAATCAAAAGAGAATTAAAAACTTTATAAATAAAATGGAAATATTAATAATTACTGGTCCTCCGTATTCTGGAAAAGGCACTCAGTGCGAAATTTTAAAAGACGAACTTCATTTTGAACATATTTCGACGGGAGACAGATGCCGTTTGGAAAAACAAAATGAAACCGAAATTGGAAAAATAATGTCTCAATATGAAGAAAAAGGAGATTTGGTTCCAGATTCTATCATGAAAGATCTTTTCAGTAAAATATTGGATGAAAACATCGCTGCTAAAGGAATCATTTTAGACGGTTATCCAAGAACTGAACCACAAGTAAATGATTTATTAGAGTTAGTAAAGTCTAAAAATCTAGAAATCGGAAAAGTAATTAATATTGATGTTCCAAAAGAAGAACTTTTAAAAAGAGCACAAAAAAGAGCTGAAACGTCTAACAGAAAAGATGATAAAGATGCCAAAATTCATCTTAAAAGAATTGAAGTTTTTGAGAGTTCTACCAGACCTGCAATCGAATATATGAAATCAAAGATTAAAGTATTAACTTTTGACGGAATGGGAACAATTGAAGAAATAACAAAACGAATTAAAGACAATTTATAAAAGAGATTAAATTTAAAAAAGCTCCAAAGTCATTTGATTTTGGAGCTTTTTGCGAATATTATAAATCTGTCTTATCTAATTCTGAATTTTTCAAAACTGTTTCATAAATTTCATTTAACATGTTTTGTCTCATTTTTGAGTTTCTATAATTTAACAGTATTATAATTCCCCAATTTTTAGCCCTATCATAACATATTATTGAAGACTGCCCCATCGAATCGCCAGATTTCATATAAATTGTATTTTTCTCATCTGTTACAATATTTATACCCAATCCTAATTCTCTCTTTTCATCTTTATAAAATATACTTTCGGTAATCAGGGCTGCCTTTCCTACTTTCGCTTCTTTGTTTAAAATTGCTTTTAAATATGTAACCATATCAGAAGCATTCGATTTTACTAATCCTGCAGGTGCAGTAATATTCCAATTAAAAAACTCTTGAATGCCTCCTTCAGGATTATGGCCAACTGTACAGTTTTTTACATTAAAATCCTTAGTTAAGGTACGAGTCATTTTTAATGGTTTTATCATTTTGCTAGTGATAATCTCATCGTAACTTTTGTTATACACTTTTTCTAATATCTGTCCAAGCAAAGTATATCCGATTGTAGAATAACGGTATTTGCCATAATCTTTTAATTCTGTGCAGTTATTAACAATTGCAGCCAATGATTCTTTGGTTACACTGCTTATAGGCTGTTGCGGATTTAGTTCAATTAATTTCCCAAAATCTATATCTGGTAAACCAGATTGATGTGATGCCAGATCTGAAATTTTAATTTTATTTTTAAGATTGTTTTGCAGCACATATTCTTTTGGTAAGTAGCTGTCAATATAATCCTCTAATTTTAATTTTTTCTCAATAGCAGCCTGTGCAATTAAGTTTGAGGTTAAAATTTTAGTAATAGACGCAATTTCAAATATTGAATTTTTGTCAATTTTAATTTGACTCTCAGCATTCAAATTTCCGTATGCTGTATAATATTCTTCACTGTTTAAAACAAAGCCTACACTAATGCCTACATTGGGATTTTTTTGGTGATTATCTTTTATTATCGAATCAATCTTTTGAAAAATTCCTTGTCCAAAAGAAAAATTAGTTACTAATAAAAGTGCTGCTAAAAGTTTTACTGAAGTTTTCATCGTATCGTTTTTTATGGTTATAAATTTATTTCGATACAAACTTGCGAAAGAAACTTATGGTACGCGACCGAATAAAACTACTCGTACGCATTTCTTAAAAAAAACGCGTACGAATAATTACAAAACTATAATCTACAAGGATTTACGAAAATCAGTAGGAGTAAAACCAGTATGCTTTTTAAAAGCAGTATTGAAAGAAGATTTTGAATTAAAGCCTACTTCGTACAAAATTTCTAAAATAGTCACTTTACTTTTTGTAATATCTTTTAAAATACTCTTTGCATCTTCTATGCGATAGGCATTAATGAAATCGTAAAAGTGCTGTTCTAGTTTATGGTTGATCAAAAGAGATAAATCTCGAACAGGAATTTGAATTTCATTTGAGACATCTTGAATTGTTAGAGAAGGATTAAGAAATGGCTTTTTTTCATTCATATAACGCTGCAGTTTCAATAGCTCCTCGTTGTACTCTTTATCGCTTACTACTGTAGGTGTATTAGTTTTTTCTTCAGAAACGATATCTTTTACCAGTTTTAATTTTGAATCGATATTCCTGAATAGATCGGGATTATTTAAAGCTTTAAACAAATACCAGCAAATGATAAAAAGCTGTAATACCATAATTCCAACTTTTATCCCTTCAGAGATATATGGATATTCTGAAAATTTGAAAATATTTTTTACAATAACAATCAAATACAGAATCGCTAGAACAGTTGTAAACTGAAATAACCAATTATAAGAATTAATATGAGTGCCAGCATTATTTTCGAGATACAGCTTTTTTGCTTTTTTTAATAACATAAAAATAGTTGTAAAATAAACAATGATCTGAATATGTATTAAAATATGAGTAAACTGCAGTTCGATCATATTTCTGCGATTTATAATAAAATCCATTTTCGAAGCGGCATCCACAGCATAAAAACGTGGCACTAAAACTACATTTACTATTAAAAACGGAATTGCATGTATGAGATATTTCGGTTTTAATTTAAAGTCAGAATAGGAAACGGATAATACATAAAGGTAAAATATCGGAATTTGAAAAAAAGCAATTGTAGTTTTAAACATTCCAAGATTTGAGGGACCATCAAACATTAATCCGAAGAGAGGATCTGTTAAGTCTATTGCATTTATAAAAAGAAAAACAGCAAAAAGAATATTACTTGTTTTGTCTTTTGTTTTAACGGTGAGCAGAAAAAATATTAGCAATAATGAAATGAACAAAGTAATTATGGTTGCAATAATTAATACATTAATCTTATCCATTCACTATTTTATTTTTTGGTTTTATTTTTTTTCAAACGAATATAAGAAATATTCTCGCCGAGCTTATTTTATAGAATTAATTAATACTTGCAAATCAGATTTTTTCTGATTCACGATTATCAACTGACTTTTATCGGCTAAAAAAATCTTGTCTGCAAATTCTTTATCGGGATTTGCTTTCCAGTTTTTCAATTCATTAAACTTATTTTTTAGCAATTTAATTTTTCCCTTACTGTCTTTTGAAATAATTACCATTTTGGTCAATGGCGTCTGCTTCATTTTTTCTATACTATTTTCTGTGATTTGATCTTCGTATTCTGTTCTTGAACGATAACGAAATATCTTGTTTATATCTCTAAAATCTTTTTCGTTTTCTGTAATCACATAACGATACGTCATTATGTTCTCTAGTTCGTTAATCCAATCTGGAAAATTGGCTTCATATAGCTGAATGTACTGATCTATGAAATTTTTATCAATTGGCTTCTTTTGTTCAATATATTCTTTGGCTAACGGATAAATTTGTTTTGCCATCAAATTGATATATTTATTATTGTACCATTCTCCAGCATCTACTTTTCCATCCAATTTTTCATAAACATATCCGTTGCCCAATACGGTCGCCAAAACTTCATTCAATAACTGATACGAATAATTACTGCATTTTGATTTGTTTTCCTTGAAATAAGTATCCATTTCTCTTTTGACTTCCAGCGATTGTTCGTCATAAATGATATGGTAGGTCTCGTGCATCATTACACTAAACAAATCTTTATGTGATTTTAAATCCGTTTGAATTGCACTCACGAAATTATTGCAAAAAGCAGAGGCCGTAAATCCTTTTGAATTGGGTAGCGGATAAAAAGCAGCTTCAAACGGAATTGAATTATCCCAACTGGAATTATAAAACACTAATCCTGTTTTAAAATAATTTTCTATCTGATGTTCTTCAGAATATTTTTTAATTTCATCTAGCTGCTTTTCGAACTTTTCTCTATTCGGATTATAGATCAATTCATTGTAAATCGGGGTAAATTCTGAAATACATTCTCCTAAATCGCTCAAAGTTTTATTAGGAATCATTCCCATAGAACGAACTTTGAAATCATTTAAATTGTTAGTTTCAATCAAATTCTTTTTCAAAACATCCTGCGTCTGCATTGTTTTCTTTGATCCGTACGGAAAATCTTCAAATCGAAAACTATAAGAAATAGACAACTGATCAAATTTTGAGATTATATTTTTATACTTCTCAATATTGTATCTTGAGTTTTGAAATTCTGTTTTAAAAGCATTGTCTGGATAATAATCCGATAAATTTTCTAAAAAAACAAAAACAGCCAACTGTTCTGAATATTTAATTTTAAAAGTGGCATTTTGCCCAAACGTCTGTACTGCTAAAAGAAGAAACAAATACTTTGTTACAATATTAATTTTCAAGCTGACTTATTTTAAGTTATTAAACCCTTTGTAAGATTATAAAGCTAATATACTATGTTTATTAATTCTGATATCGCAATTAACAGAAATAACCAGAAGCTCGTATCGAAAATTTATAGTTAAGGATTTGCTGTTGCCCTTTTCTTTCTTTTATTGTTCAAATAATTTCGTAACGGAATATCATATAAAACCATTACTAAATATGCAAACCCAACCAACAAAATGACAGAAGTTATTACTATTAAAGTCAATTGTGTTGTGTCTGGTTTATAATTGGTATAATAATTTCCAAACATCCATAAAACTGCATAATGTGTCATATACAATGGATACGATATTTTCCCCGAGAAGATACAAGCCTTTTTTAATCCAGGTCTAAAGACAGCTCCAGCTCCCAAAGAAATTAATAATGGAAAATAAATCAACACAACTAATGGTTCTGATATCCAATTCCATTCTGAAAATGGCATAATAAAAGCTAATAGTAATAAAATAGTCAATCCGCCAAAACCAAGCTTATTTTTAATAATCCAATTGGATCTGTAAATAAGTAATCCAGCTAAAAAAGAATAGGAAATTCTAGCACATCCATCCCAAAAAGTCGGACCACTCCAGCCTCCTAATAAATTTCCTGAATTATATCCGACATAACAAATTGCAATTGCTGCTAATATAGTTAACAGTAATAAAAAGCTCTTTCTAATTCTATATAGAACAAATGCATAAACGATATTGGCAATATATTCCCAAAACAATGACCAAGCAGGCGCATTAAAACTAAATAAATTAAATCCGCGATCGGCAATAACAGGAAAGGGAATAAGAAACAGAGAACAAATAAATGTCAAAATAATTTTTCCTGTACTATACAATTCCAAATGTCCTCCAAACGGATCAAATAAAAACGCCAATAATCCTAATATTGATCCTGCTATGACTAAAGGATGTAATCTGATAATTCTCGATATAAAGAAATTGCGAAGTCCCATTTTTGCAATGCGGTCATCGTAAGCATATCCTATTACAAATCCCGAAAGGCAAAAGAAAAAATCGACAGCCAAAAATCCATGTCCTATAAAATTCTGACTTGGATCGGTAAAAATCCATTCCATAAAATGAAACACAACAACTGCAAAAGCTGCGATACCTCTTAATCCATCTAAAATTTCAAAATGCTGTTTTGTTTCAAGAACTGCTGTAGTTGACTGGCTTGTACTCATTAGATTGCAATAAACTTATAAATTAGATAATTTGGTATCGTTGCAAGTTCTACAAATTAATACTGAAATCAAAATCAGATTTATTCAATTCAACTGTTAAAATGTTTGAAGTTTCACATTAAAATAACTTTTTACATTTTTTCTAAGAATGCTTTTTTTCTAATTTTGCTGAAAATCAAATTTTATTATGACTTTTAAAGGTTGTCTTCCTCCTCCATAAATATTAATACCCTTCTTTAGTATTGACACTTGACTGAATCTTCAGTCCGATTTTTTGTGCCTTTATCTCAATTACATTATTAATATTCAAAAATATCCTTCAAAAAAGGATAGACAACTTCTTATGAAAAAATCTTATTTGATACTGCATACTGCAGTTTTACTTGCCGGTTTTACTGGCGTTTTCGGAAAACTTATTTCTCTTAACGAAATTACTTTAGTTTGGCATAGAGTATTATTTGCTTCTATTATTCTATTTTTTATTCTAAAAATATATAAGCTCAAAACGCTGAAGTCTTTTTCTGAAGCCGTAAAAATTTCTAAAGCTGGAGTGTTGATTACCATTCATTGGATTTTCTTCTATGCCAGCATTAAATATTCTAACATATCAATTGGTGTGGTCTGTTATTGTCTAACTAGTTTTTTTACTGCTTTTTTTGAGCCAATTCTCAATAAAAAAAGATTCAATCTTGTTCAGGTATTATTAAGCATGCTGACCTTGTTGGGAATAAGTCTCATTTTCCATTTTGATTCTTCTTATCAACTAGGAATTTTACTTGGAGTAATTTCGTCTGCATTTGCGGCCTTATACACTATTTACAACGAAAGGCTGGTACAATCTTACGACAGCAAACTCATTAATTTTTATCAGATGCTTGGCGGAACTTTAGTATTAGGACTCATTCTGCCATTTTACTTTTACAACTTTCCAGAACAGACTTTTATTCCGAGTTTAAAAGATATCATGTATTTATTGATTTTAGCTTCATGCTGTACCGTTGCTCTTTATGTAATGTTTGCAGAATCGCTAAAAAAGATTCCTGCTTTTACCATAAATCTAACATTTAACTTAGAGCCAATTTATTCTATAATATTAGCCTTTTTATTTTTTAATGAAGGCCAATCGGTCAATTTCTCTTTTTACATAGGAATAAGCTTGGTCATGACTTCTGTTTTATTCCAATCTATAATTTCTATTCGAAGGAAAGATATAGTAGAGCAACAAATCTCTTAGAACTGTAAAAACAAAAAAAACTCCTTTGCTTTAAAGGAGTTTTTCTTTTTATCAATATGTTTTTTAATCATTCAATCCTTTTCCATCTAGAATTCGTTGAATATTTTTTTCTACTCTAGCTTCTCTAGTTTTAGATTGTTTAGGTTGGGAAAAATGGAGTAAATATGCTCTCTGTCTTCCAGGAGTCAAAGCATAGAAAGCTTTCTTAAAATCTGCATCAGAATCAAATTTATGCTGAAGCTCTTCGGCAACTTCAAAATCAGAAACTTTTTTCAATTCTACTTTTTGCCCTGATTTTTCAATTTCGGCCGCTTCAAAAATATACTTTTTTAAAATTTCTTTTTTCGCCAAAATATCTTCCACCTTAGTAAATCGAACTTGACGCGCTGCCTGTACATTATCTGATTGCTGAATCAAAATATTATCGGGATCTTTCATTAAAGCGCCTTTAAAAAACAAAAAAGCACAATATTCTTTAAAATAATGAATCAAAACAATATTTGCGTTTTCGAAAGTATAACAAGGAGATCCCCATTTCAATTCTTCAGACAAATGACAGTCTAAAACAATCTCTCTCATTTGTTCAATTTCAGCTTTCCATTTTTCAGCTTTTTCGAAATAAAAATCAACTTTGGAGTTTACACTATATTTTGTCATTTATGGATTTATTTATTAAACATATAAATTTAGCATTTTTATAAATTTAAAATTCAAAACCTTTAATAATTCCTCTTTTAGAATCACGAACAAAATTTAGAATCTTATCTCTTTCTTCGGTTTTCTCAAATTCATTATTGATTACTTCAAGTGCGAATTTTGTATTTCTCCTTTCCTGGAATAGAATTCTATAAATCGACCGAAGCTCATCAATATTTCTAGAATCAAATCCTCTTCGTCTCAGACCAACAGTATTTACTCCAGCAAATCTCAAAGGCTCATGTGCAACAACTACATAAGGCGGAACATCTTTAACTACTCGGCTTAAACCACTAATCATAGCATGTTCGCCAATGACCGAAAATTGATGTATAGCAGTTAGTCCGCTAATATTTACCCAATCTTCTACAATTACTTCACCAGCCATTCCGACACTAAAACCTATGATACAATTATTGCCAATAATACAATCATGCCCGATATGTGCATTAGACATAATCAAATTTGAATTGCCAATACTTGTTTTTCCTTTGGAAATTGTCCCTTTATTAATTGTTACAAATTCCCTGATTATATTCTTATCTCCTATTTCCAAAAGAGTGTACTCTCCTTTGTATTTCAAATCCTGAGGCGCACCGCCTAAAACTACATTAGAATGAATCTCACAATTTTCTCCAATTCTAGATCCGCTTAAAATAGTCACATTATTACCTATCTGCGTATTATTACCAATTGTGACATCCTGCTCAATAACAACATTATTTCCTATGCGAATATTAGTTCCCAGCACAGCTCTCTTATCAATAAAAGTATCTTTCAATTTTTACATCTTTAATTAGCCACAAAAATTCAAAAACTTTAGATACTTTTTATTGATGTAATGTCAAATAATTGATGCACGAATCCTACTCAGAGTTTCTTGACTTACCCCTATTAATGACGCAATATGCTTCAATTTAGCTTTTTTAATAATTTGAGGAAATGACTCTAACAGAAATAAGTATTTTTTCTCTGCAGTCATTAAGCGAAATAAATGATTAAACTCATTTATTTTGGAAAGATAATGCCGAAGCTGTTTAATATGAAATTTTATAAATAGAGGATACTCTAATAAGGCCTGTTCATCTGAATAAGACAATGAATACACAACAGTTTCTTCACAAGTTTGAAAATTCTCAAATGAGGCTTTCTGTTCAAAGAAACTACTCATTGAAGTTACAAATTGATTATCGGTATAAATCCACTTCGTAACTTCTACTCCATCTTCGATGCAAAACCTTCGAACTGCTCCCATTTTTATAAAATAAATCTTGTCACAAATTTTATCCTCTTCAATA